>JBCBZT010000080.1:0-25605 GCA_039815185.1 Cyanobacteria bacterium P01_A01_bin.123
GATTCAAACATCGTAAAGGGGAGTGGTAGATGCACCCTGATTAAAGTCTTAGCTCCGGCTAGGGCTTTTTTTTTACCCATTCATCCGGAGCTGGTGATTCAAACATCGTAAAGGGGAGTGGTAGATGCACCCTGATTAAAGCTCTGGCTTCGGCTGGGGCTTTTTTTCTTTGCCCCTATCGTTTAAAGCACATCACAGTTGTCTGATTCCAGTCATGGCGCTCCCAATCAAGCACAATAGGATTAACTAATGACTTTCCCCCTGTGGCGATGCCCATTCTAGAAGCCGACAAGATTTACCTATTCAGTCAATTCGCTGAGTTTAACCAGCCGCCAGACGAAATCTTGGCTGAACTGGGTTATCAATGGACAATTCAACCCCTTTCCTTACCTAGCTACAGCGTTCCTAATCTCTCCGAGTTCCAACACTCCTTAGAACGGCGTATTCAACTCACGCCCCTCACAAGTGAGCAGGCACGTCGAGAAACCTTGGTTTCTCCAATCTTGTTTCGAGTCGTTGAACAGTTGAATTTGCGCCTTAACATTGAGTATCCGGTTTCTGGTAAACGGAGCAGAGGCACCTTAGACTACCTAATTCGTGGACAAAAAACTCTCCTAGTCATCGAAGCGAAACGTGACGATCTGACTCGTGGCTTTACTCAACTCGCGGTTGAAATGACTGAATTAGGAGACTGTTACGGTGTGATTACCACAGGTAACATCTGGCAGTTTGCGCAACTGACGGGTACCTTGATTACCCAAGATCTGAATCTATATCGAGTGCCCACGGATTTATCAGACCTCATTAGCGCCCTACTTAGCATTCTCTCGAATCGCCAAGATATAGAGAACACTCACGAAATGATAATTTCGTAATCGAGGCCATACGTTTGTCGCAAATTGCAGGTGTCGTGGTCGGTGATATTGGTATCACTCAGTTCTAGATTGAAAAAATCGATTTGATCCTGCTCAAATAGGGGGCCAGCGTGCCAGGTGCCGACTGCGAGCTTGATGAAGCAGTTGCCAGGGATAGTAAAAGCTTGAATGGCGTCTACTTGAGGGCAGGGGGCTGCTCCAGGGGGCGCGACAGCCATCAGCCAGGACTGGCCGGCCATCGCGCCTAAACATTGGGTACAGCGCTGGTGTCGCGTAATTTTGTGAAAGCTCCGCCCCATGCGTTGCAGCTGCATGATGTAAAACCGGGGGGTGCCTTGGGATAGGTCTAGTTGAGCATCGTTGGTGTTAAAGGCTTTACCGTCTGAGTTTGGAAAAATCACCTGTCCAAACGGGGCAAAGTTATCGGTGCTAATGGGCTGAGCCCAGAGTTGCTTTTGGGTCGAGGTGGGAGCCATGGCGATTGCAGTGAGAAGAATGTCAGAGCATTATAGCTTTGACCCCATTACATTAGGTGGTGCTGCATATCGCTGTACCGTCGGGCAACAGAAGCCATACGCCTCACGGCTGCACAAGCATAACGGCAGTTGTCAGATCTTAGAAGACTGCAAAAAAAAGCCCCTCTGTCAAACACCTGTGCCATGCTAAAAAGTCATGCTGAGACAAAGGACGCGAACTCATGGATGACAAATCAATGCTGATGATTCCGGGGCCTACCCCCGTTCCAGAACAGGTACTGCTGGCCCAAGCCAAGCATCCCATTGGCCATCGCAGCGGCGAATTTTCCCAAATCATTGCCGAGATCAACACAGCCCTCAAATGGTTGCACCAAACCCAAAATGACGTGCTCGCGTTGGCCGCCAGCGGCACGGGGGCGATGGAAGCAGCCATCATTAACTTTTTGAGCCCAGGCGATCGCGTGTTGGTCGGCAGTAACGGCAAATTTGGCGATCGCTGGGCGAAGATCTGTCAAGCCTTTGGTCTCAACACTGAAGTGATTACGAGTGAGTGGGGTAAACCCCTTGATCCTGAAGCCTTTGGCAGTGCGCTCACCGCCGACACTGGCAAAGCCATCAAAGCAGTTATTATCACCCATAGTGAAACCTCCACCGGCGTTTTAAATCCCCTCCAAGCGATCGCCCAGCATGTCAAAGCCCACGGCGAAGCGTTGACCATTGTGGATGCAGTCACCAGTCTGGGGGCCTACAATCTAGCCATTGACGAACTGGGGTTAGACGTGGTCGGCTCCGGTTCGCAAAAGGGCTATATGATTCCCCCAGGATTAGGCTTTGTGTCGGTTAGCGAAAAAGCCTGGGCCGCCTATGAAAAGGCGACGCTACCCAAGTTCTATTTCGACCTGAAAGCCTACAAGAAAGCGGCTGCCAAAAACAGCACCCCGTTTACGCCACCCATCAATCTCTACTTTGCCCTGCATACGGCGCTGAAAATGATGCAAGCCGAAGGGTTAGACAGCATCTTTGCCCGCCACGATCGACAAAAGCGCGCTACCCGTGCTGCGATGAAAGCCCTCGGTCTACCGCTATTTGCCAGTGATGAGGCCGCCAGTCCAGCGGTAACCGCCGTCATGCCCCAGTCAGTCGATGCCGAAAAAATTCGCTCGACTGTGAAAAAACGCTTTGACATCGCCCTCGCGGGTGGACAAGATCACCTCAAAGGCAAGATCTTCCGCATCGGTCATTTGGGCTTCATCAGCGATCGCGATATTTTAACCGTCGTCAGCGCTATCGAAGCCAGCTTGATTGAGCTGGGTGATGACACTGTCACGCCAGGGGCAGGCATTGCAGCAGCCAGTTGGGTGTTGGTTGGGTAATTTAGGCGATCGGAAGGGCGCGATTAAGGATCCTGCGGACACGCCTTCGCGAACGTGTCCGTACAGAGGGGTATCTTACGCGTTGGCGATCACGCTGGGCTGTTTAGGCCAATCGTTTCCCCCACAGGATCTTGATCTAGCAGAGATTCGAGTGAGCGCTGGAGGAGGAGGAACTGGGGGCTATAGCGATCGCGGAAAGCCAAGTCGGAGATATCAGTACGTTGAATGATACGACCGGGGCGATCGCCAATCACAATCAAATGCTGACCTAGCAAAATGGCTTCTTCCACACTATGGGTCACCAGCACCATGGTGGTCGATAGTTCCCGCCATGTCGATAGCTCCTGCCATACAGAATACAAAAATGCCTGGAGGCGGCGGCGGAGTGGGATGTCTAGGGCTGAAAAGGGTTCATCTAACAGCAGTACGTCGGGGCGGATCGCCATTGCCCGGGCGATCGCGACCCGCTGCTTCATCCCACCAGAAATCTGATGCGGGTAGAGCGTTTTGGCGTGGTCGAGGCCGACCATCTCAATCACATCCTTAACCCGTCGTTTATAGGCATGGGGTTTTTTGCCTCGAGCCTTAAACCCAAAGGCAATATTTTGCTCGACCGTTAGCCACGGATAGAGATTGTTCTCTTGGAACACCATACTGATTTTAGAGTTGATGCCCTGTAGGGGTTGCCCGTGGAATAATACCTTTCCTGCCGAGGGTGGGACGAATCCCCCCAGTAACTTGAGGAACGTAGATTTGCCACTGCCGGACTGACCTAAAATCGACACAAATCCACCCTGGGGAATATCCAAATTCAAGTTAGCGAGCACCGTTGCTTGGTTTTGCCCGCATTGTGGAAAGCTTTTATAGACGCTGTGACACGATAGGATACTGTGCTGACTTTGCGGCATCACCTAGACCTTCCACCAAAAATATCGCCTTTGAATCCAAAGCAGCAGCCGATCCACAGCAAATCCCGTCAAGCCAATGACGCAGATCCCCAGCAAAATCAAATCGCTATTGAACAAATTACGCCCCATCATAATCACGGCGCCTAATCCATCCCGGAGTCCAGTCATTTCTGCTGCCAGAACAGCCATCCATGCCGCAATAAAATTGAGCCGCAGTAGGGTAAACACGCCAGGCAGCACCGCAGGAATAATCACCATTCGCCAAGTGTTGAACTTGCTAGCCCCCAAATTAGTAGCGGTCACAATCAAGTTAGCCGGAATTCGTTTAATTTCAGCAACGGTGGCAATGGTAAGCGTAAAAAAGACCCCCATAAACACAATAAAAATAGCTGTCACATTGCCAATCCCAAACACCACTAGCGCAACGGGGACCCAGGCGATCGGGGCAATTGGCGCAATCATACCCAGGATGGGCAAGATAAAAAGTTCCGACCACTTAGACAAGCTGATCAGTAAGCCGCAGATCAGTGAACCCATGAAGGCTACCGCCATTCCCAAACACACGCGTATCAATGTGATCGAAATAGACACGTAAATTAAGGAGGACTGAGACCCCAAACCCACCCTAAATTTGCTTTCAAACAAAACGGGTAAAAACTGAGAAGGCGGAGGCAATACTTGGGTAATGGGCATCGTCGGATGGGCTCCAAGCCATTCCCACAGCAGCACCAACAGTGTGCATGAAATCATGCCACAACCAATGGGCAGCAAAGACTTTTGCCATCTGGGCCAGAACTGGCTGACTTGGGGCAAGTTGATTAGATTGCTCATGGCTTTGAGTCTCAATGCAAACAATTTAGGCTGGGTGGTTGATGGATCGAGATTGCCTCTTGGATGATTTAGGGTTCCAGCTGTTGAATCAACGTTGTGTCAAAAATATTGCTGGCGGGTACGTTTGCTTTGATGTATTCCAAATCCACCATGGCATCTACCACGCCCTGAATCGCTTCTAAGTCAGGGGTAAAGGTAATCGGAGCGGGTTGGGTTTCAAACGCAGTTAGCAGGACATCATCATCTACTCGGTAATAGTTGCCGTCTTTTAGGAGGGCGATCGCCGCCTCTGGTTCATCATTAATAATTTCAGCAGCACACTGGAGACCTTTGAGATAAGCTTCCACAACCTCGGGCCGATTGGTCAGCGTTTTCTCCAAAACGCTGACCACTGTATTGGGGGTTGTGGGCGACCACACTGCCGCATTATCGGTCAACACTACTGCTTCGCCACTGGTCACAAACTGGGTCGTGTAGGGCTTGATGTGGCTCAAAATATCGACGTCACCCAGGCGGAATGCTTCTACCATGGCCAGCAAGTCGTCAAAATAGACCATTTCAAAGTCGTCGATAGAGAGACCAGCTTGTTCAAACCCGTCCACTAAAATCAGTTCTAGGGTATCGCCACGTAGGGTGGCAATTTTTAGCTTTTCGTCCCCATCGGCCACATGGGCAGCTAATTCATCTAAAGAAGCGACATCGTAATTCTCTTTAATAATCACCTGCATCACACCCCAACCACCCGCTGCTGCAATGGTTTGAATCGGCACGCCACTATTAGCCGCAAAAAAGGGCAGGGTAAATGGATTGGTACTAAAATCGATGCTGCCCCCGGCCAGGGCAGCGTTGTTGTCTCCAGGATTGCTAAAAAATACGGTTTCGACTGCTAGGCCGTTGTCTGCAAAGCATCCGGACTCGACACCCACAAAGAGTGGAGCCATATCTAGGGCGACTAGATGCCCTGCTTTAACCGGAATCAAATCGTTTGATGATGAGATCTGGGGCGTATTGGACACTGCTACGCCACAGCCGACAAGCATTGTACTCGCCAATGAAAAAACAACAGTTGGTTTGCCCCACATAGATGCTTATTCTCCTGGTTTAACGATAGTGTGACTGGCTAATGGGTGTGTTTAGTTCAGCGTGTTGCCACTGGAGAGTCCCCAGAACGCAAATTAGTGTTGAAGCCACGGGTATATGAAATACCCCGAATCTATTTCCAGAGTTCCCGGGGCGGAGGGTTGATTATCTGCTACCGCCTGTCGCAGGCCACGCTGGTTCGGGAATGCTAACAGGGTGACAACGGTTCCTAGCTGATCATGCAAGGGCAGCTAGGGCATCAAGAGACTAGGTGCTATGACGACCCCTGAACCCATTCGTGTCGGTATTCTCCATTCCTTAACTGGAACCATGGCCATGAGTGAAACACCGCTCAAAGATGCGGAACTCATGGCGATCGCAGAAATTAACGCCGCCGGAGGCGTCCTGGGTCGCCCGGTCGAAGCCATTGTCGAAGACGGTGCGTCCAATCCCGAGACCTTTGCCCACAGAGCTCAAAAACTGTTGAGAACTGACAAAGTATCCACGGTGTTTGGCTGTTGGACATCTCCCAGCCGCAAACTGGTGCTGCCCGTTTTCGAACATCACAATGGGTTGCTGTGGTATCCCGTCCAGTACGAAGGGTTAGAGCAGTCCAAAAATATTTTTTACACCGGGCTCTGTCTCAACCAGCAAATTGAGCCTGCTGTGGACTGGTTGCTGAGTCAGGGACGCACTCGGTTTTATCTAGTCGGATCCGATAATGTGTTTCCCCGCACGGCTAATAAAATGATTCGGGCTCACCTAAAGCAGGGGGGCGGCACCGTCGTGGGTGAAGAAGAATATATCCTGTTTGGCAATCAAGATTTTGACTATACCCTGGGAGAAATCCAGCGGCTCAAACCCGACGTGGTGTTTAGTACCATCAACGGCGATAGCAATTTGGGCTTTTATGCCCAATACAAAGCAGCGGGGATTGAACCCAGTGAAATCCCAATCATGGCGGTCAGCATTGCCGAAGCTGAAATCCAACGTATTGGCCCAGAATACACCCAAGGGCACTATGCGGCGTGGAGCTATTTTCAAGGGGTAGAAACGTCTCAGAACCAAACATTTCTGAAAAATTTTCAGCGAATTTATGGACGCGATCGCGTCCTAGGCGACCCGATTCAGTGTGGATATTTGCAGGTGTATCTCTGGGCTATGGCTGTGGAAAAAGCCCAGTCCACTGCCGTTGATGAGGTGCGAGAAGCAGCCTACGGTATCACCTTTGATGCACCAGAGGGGCAAGTCAAAATCGAGCGCAATCACCACCTGCTAAAAACACCCCGGATCGGGCAAAGTCAGCCCGATGGACAATTTAAGATTGTCCACGAACATAACCAGCCTGCGAATCCCCAGCCCTGGCTCGGCATCGATGAGACCGATCACCCCAATGCCCAGCTGGTGGTCAACATGCTGGGGGAAGTGGCCCAATCGATTCAGTACAGTTGTCAACTGACTCAAAAATCCCATGCGTTAGAAAACACCATGGCCGATTTGATGCAGGTCAACCAAGAACTCCAACAGACCCAGTCTCAACTGATCGAAATAGCCCATCGAGAGGATTTGCTCAAGCGTCGCCTATCGATGCAAATTCGCAGTTCTTTCAAACTTGACACCATCCTAGAATCGGCAGTTCAAGAAGTGTGTGATGTGCTGCAAGTCGATCAGTGTACGTTCCTGTGGTACCGCTCAGAGACTGAAACATTTGAGGTCAATCATGTAGCCCGTGCCAATAGCATTCAGCCCCATCCACTGGTCGATACCCTTTGGAATCAGCCTCCGGTCAGAACGGCTATTCTTGAGCAAACTTTATTCCATACTGAAAATTTGTGGAGCATGGCTGACCTAGTTATCTCCCCCAAAGACTATCCAACAGACGCTACCTTAGCCTGCCTAGCAACGACCATCACAACCAATTCCGACCGTTTAGGTATCCTTGCCTGCGAACACTACAGCACTGCTCATATCTGGCATGAAAGCGAAATCGGTTTAATCCAAGAGGTGGCAGACCAACTGGCGATCGCGATCGAACAGGCCGATCTCTATCAGCAAAGCCGCGTGTCCGAAGCGTTAGCGCTAGACCAAGCTAGACAGCTCAACCAAACCCTACAAGAGCTACAAAAGACCCAAGCTCAGATGGTGCAAAGTGAAAAAATGTCGAGCTTGGGACAACTGGTCGCTGGGGTTGCCCACGAAATTAACAACCCAGTGAACTTCATCTACGGCAATCTATCGCACGCCGATGAATATATTCACGATTTGCTTGAGTTGATTACGCTCTATCAAGAACAGTTTCCGAAAAGCACGCCAGCGCTGGAAGACCGGATTGACGAGATTGATTTAGAATTCCTCAAAGCAGACTTACCTAAGCTACTAGATTCGATGCATGTTGGCACCGAGCGCATCCGCGAGATCGTTAAATCGCTGCGCACGTTCTCTCGCCTAGATGAAGCAGCGGTGAAAGCGGTAAACATCCATGACGGGATCGACAGTACCTTGATGATTTTGCACAATCGGATCAAAGCCAGATCTGATCGGCCTGAAATTATGGTCACCAAAGACTACAGCGAGCTACCTTTGGTTGAATGTAATGGGGGCCAGATGAATCAGGTATTTATGAACCTGCTGGCCAATGCGATTGATGCTTTAGAAGAGTATTTTGAGGCATGCCAACAACGAGGCGATCGCGACTATAGACCCACCATTACAATCCGCACCTATGTTGTCGATGCCAACCATGTCAACATTAGCTTTGCAGATAATGGCCCTGGTATTCCCGAAACGGTTAAAGCTAGCCTATTCGATCCGTTCTTCACGACTAAACCCATCGGCCAAGGCACGGGGCTAGGACTCTCTATTAGCCACCAGGTCGTCACCGAAAAACACAATGGTCATTTGGCGTGTCATTCCAATACCAATCAAGGGACTGAATTTGTGATTACGCTGCCCGTACAGCATGAGCTAATCGATAGGGGTGATCAATCCGGCGAATTTCAGAAAACCGCTGCCCCCCAAGTCACAAACGTCCCTGAAACGATACACCCCTTATCCCACTCCTGCTAAAGCAGCACAGCAGATGGCGGTACTGAAACGACGCTGCAAGCATTCTTGTTGATGCCTCCTAGCGTTTACAACCAAGCCCGCGTCACCCGAGCCAACTGCTCCTGCTCTGCCATCGTTAATTCCCAACCCAGAGCCCCGGCGTTTTGACTCGCCTGAGTCGCGTTTTTTGCCCCCGGTATCGGTACCACATTACCCTGACAAATCAGCCAGTTGAGGGCGACTTGGGCTGGCGTGCGATCGCGTTCCTCAGCAATTTGCTTTAGCGTCTGCACCACCAGTTCAATCTTGATCAAGCCATTTTGGCTAAATTTAGGGTCAATCTGTCGGGCCCCCTTGGGCTTCTCAGACGTATCAGCGCTGTACTTTCCAGTCAGGCGCCCTTGCGCTAAAGGACAGTAAGCCAAAATAGCAATTCCTAGATTGTGGGCCGCCTGCAGCACACCATTCGACTCAATCTTGCGGTGCAGTAGAGAATATTGCACCTGGTTCACAGCTAAAGGAATCCCTCGCGCTGCCAGATAATTGTGGGCGTCAGTCATCTGCTTAACGGAATAGTTACTCACCCCAATCGCTTGAATCCGCCCCTGCTTGACTTCGTCGGCTAAGGCGTTCATCAAGGCCTTTTGCCCCATCAAGAAATCAAAAGGCCAGTGCACCTGATACAACGTAATCGAAGGCACCTGCAACCGCTTCAAACTCTCGGTAAGAGCATCGGCAACGGCCTGAGGCTGAAACCGCCACGGCAACGGGAAATACTTGGTCGCCAGGTGAGTGGGTTGGTCTACTGCTTGCGCAAACCGACCCAAAAGCCTTTCAGATTCACCCAAACCATAGACTTCAGCAGTATCAAAGAAAGTCACGCCCGCTGCTAAAGAGGCGGTAAATGCTGCTTGTAAATCTTCGGCAGTGTAGGTTTTGCCATAGTCCCAAAATAAGGCGTCGCCCCAAGCCCAAGTGCCAACACCTAAGGCTGGAATTAAGGGGCCATCAGGGCCAAGGCGAATGGTTTGAGGGGAGGTTTGCGTGTCCATGGTTGATTTGCGGGGGATGTATTGGGAAATGCTTTATAAATTGTAATAATATTTAGTCTTTGTGGGCATGAGTGTTTGAGCACGATCTTCCCAGAACAAAAGGCCAGAACAAATGTGGCGATCGCAGATCTGCGATCGCCACATTGATTGC
Source organism: Cyanobacteria bacterium P01_A01_bin.123 (assembly GCA_039815185.1). Classification (GTDB taxonomy): domain Bacteria; phylum Cyanobacteriota; class Cyanobacteriia; order Phormidesmidales; family Phormidesmidaceae; genus JBCBZT01. The sequence goes on from JBCBZT010000080.1 coordinate 9,792, forward strand.
TATGCCTTATGGTTCAGTGTTCTAACCTAAGCGCTTTCGTCAGTCTCAGGTGTCGGAGTCTCGGTTCCCTTCGCCTCAACCTTGGGCACCGAGGCCACAGGTGCAACAGGTTGGGGTGTTTTAGCCGCTGGGGCAGGCTTTTCAGGGGCGATCACTTTAATAGGGGGCGGCGGCAGTTCGATGCCGAGTTGATCTTTCGCTTGATTCAGCAAAAAGGCGGCGCTACTGCTGGTGACATCAAGTAAAGACTTACCTGCAGACACAAACATCTCACTTGAACTTTCGGCTTCACTCTGTTGCCCCAACTGTTGATACCAGGCACGGACGTTACGCCCGGTTGCCGTTGCATAGCTGCCGATCCAGGCGGCTAAGATCAACACCAGGCAAAATACCAGCCAGATTAAACGCCCTGATTCCAGGAGAATTGTCCAAGTTAGGGCAAGCACCTTCTGATACGTCTTAGCGGTTTCTACCGCAAATATCAAATCCCAAAGCTTTGTCGCTTGCGCTTGAATTTTATCCATAGCAGTTACTAAAAAGGGTGAGTTACAAAGAAATCTTGGTCACTCCAGTAAGATTGGTCACGCCAGTAAAAGTTGTTGTGACACGAGTAAAACCATGCTTAAGGTATAAACCCAAGCCCCCAATTGACAAGGCTACTAATGTCGGAATTTTGCCGCCATTAGCGGTTCCATAGGCAGCGCCTAGGAACCAGGAAATGTGAATATATGATTCGGTCGGCGATTAGCCCCCCCATACCTTTTTCAAGACAGTCTCAGCCGAGATATCGGCCAACTTGCCCGTTAGGGAGGGAATGCCGATAAAGCGAGTTTCTGGCGCTCCTTCACTTGCAGATGGCAAGCCAGTTGCTGCCGCAGTTTGGGTTTCAAATAAAGCCAGCGTAAACACTTTGAGTGCCACTGCTATTTGCATGACGACGCTGTCCGTGCAAAGCACCAAATCTGCCCCAGCAACCATGGCGGCCATTTGCCCCACATTATTGGGGGTAGAGACTTTAATCGCAGGCACCTGTGCCTTCAAGGTTTGGATCAGCTGAGCATCACCCGGAGCCTGCAACCAGATCAACGGTAAATTGGGCTGGCGCGCTTGGAAATTTTGCAAAATGATTTGCCATTGACCTGCAGGATAGGCTGCTTCTATGGCTAAGCCGTCGTGGAGCAACACATATCCGGTGTCTTTTACCCCCAGACTCTCTCGCTGCTGATTGGCCCAGTTGAGATCGCCCTGGGGCACATTAATGGCAGTGTTGGAACAGGGCACAGTCAACCCCAAACCCTGGAGCAAGTCGTGATAAACATAAGCTTGATACTGAGACGACTTGCGCGGCACTGTGTGAGTCAAGAATAGCGCCCCTGGGTTATCTGCATAGCCAATCCGAGTTGGGACACCGCTGAGCCAGAGCAGCAGGCCAATGCTCCATTTTGGACTCAGGGTGATTAAGACTTCATATTCGCGATCGCGAATAATCCCCAACAAATTTGCCCAGTCTGCAGGGCTGCTATTGGCCTGAAAATCAAACAGGATAACCTCATTGACCACTTTAGAGATGCGGTAAGCCGATTTAGCCAGAGGCTCAACCACAACATCAATTTCAGCGGATGGGTAAGCCTGCTGCAAATCGTCAAAGGTCGGGAAGAACAGAATTTGGTCGCCGATACCGCCAGGGACTAGAGCCAATACTCGCATAATATTTTGTTACGCTTGTCGCCCAACATTTTAGTGGAAGCTGGTGTCACTCTATCTGATATGTACCCGACAAAACCCAATAAAACCTGTTAATTTTCTCTGGAGAATTAGGTGTAGGGTGAAAAAAGGCGGGAATCGAGCCGTCAAGCTTTCTCTGCAGTTGTTGTTCATTCCCTGATTTACCATGCACTTATTGATTCCTGCAGCGGGAATGGGGCGACGCATGGGCAGCGATCGCAACAAAATTCTACTCAGCGTGTTGGCACGTCCGGTAATCGCGTGGACGCTGTTAGCCGCAGAACAGGCTCAGCAAATCGACTGGATTGGGATCATCTGCCAACCCAGCGACCAAGCGGATTTAGAAGCTATCGCCCAACCGCTAAAGTTGACGAAACCCTTGACGTTTATTACCGGAGGCGACACTCGCCAGGCATCCGTATACAACGGCTTGCAAGCGCTCCCCCCAGAAGCTAGCCACGTGTTGATTCACGATGGTGCTCGTTGTCTAGCCACGGCGGATCTCTTCAACCGCTGTGCCCTGTCGCTACAAAACTGTGCAGGTATTATTGCTGCGATCGCGGTCAAAGACACGATTAAAGTCGTGGACGACAGTGGCTTGATTGAGGCAACACCCGATCGCAGTCACCTATGGGCAGCTCAGACCCCACAGGGTTTTGACGTTGCGCTGCTCAAAGACTGCCATGACAAAGGGCAACAGATGGGTTGGCAGGTGACCGATGATGCTGCCTTATTTGAAAAGTGTGATCTGCCAGTCAAAATTGTCCCTGGTGAAGAAACTAACTTAAAAGTCACTACCCCAGTTGATTTGACCATTGCCGAATTTATCTTGCGTCAGCGAATTGAAGATTAACAACGCAATTTAATAAAAACGCAACTTAAAAAGCAGAGAACGATCCGAGTAGAATCCTCCTCTGCCAAAAAGATAGATAATCTGGTTAAAGGGCTGACTAGCGGATTAAGGCGACTACATGTCACCGCCTCGAACTGCCAGCAAAAATACGATCACTGGCCCAGAAATCACAATCATTGCTAGCATCGTCAGCTGGGCGATGAGTTCAAAATTAATGCTGCTTAAAAAATCCATCGATCCTCCAAACCCTTGAAATATAAACGCTGGCTCAAGAAATGCTGGAATCAATTCTACCTGGTAACCGTCCTCGATTTTTAAATAAGTTTACAAAATTCTAATTTATGGGTTTGCTTACATGAAAACTTGGCAATGCGTTAAGCAATGTGGCGCCTGCTGTCACCTGGATCCTAGCGATCGCCCCGATTTAGACACCTACTTGAATAAATCTGATTTGGCCCTCTATCTCAGTTTGGTGGGTGAGAACGGCTGGTGCATCCATTTCGACGCTGAGACCCGAGAATGCCGCATCTATGACGATCGCCCCAGCTTCTGCCGAGTTCAGGCTGATACCTTTGGAGCGATGTACGGCATTGCGCCAGAAGAGCTCAACGACTTTGCCATCGGCTGTTGCCAACAGCAAATTGAAGGCGTCTATGGTCGTCCTAGCCTGGAGTGGAAGCGGTTCGAGCAAGCGATTGAAACGCCCTGAACTTGCATTCCCCGCGTAGTTTTCACATAATGAAAGAAATATGAAAAAGCACTTGAAAAAGCATTTGTTGTTCATGTCAGCCAGTTCCTGCCTGTGACTTTCCCTGCTCAGGAGGGTGTGCCCTCAATTTCAGCATCATCATCATCTGAGTCGTCTATGACGGTTCACTCATCTACAGATGACACGAGCGCAATTGCCGATTTAACCGCTAATTCAGGCGCTAACCCAGAGCACAGCGCATTTTGGAGCATTTTTTTCTCGACGTTTGTCACTATCTTCTTGGCTGAAATCGGCGATAAGACTCAACTCACAACCTTATTGATGACCGCAGAATCTCATGCCCCTTGGATCGTTTTTGCTGGTGCAGGATCTGCTTTGGTGCTGACTAGCTTGCTGGGCGTTTTGCTGGGGCAATGGTTGGCTACCCGGATTGAACCTAAAACCCTCGACCGAGCTGCCGGGCTTACCCTCTTGGGCATTGCCGTTTGGCTTCTATGGGATGTGTGGCAAGGCTAAATCGTGAATTGGGGCATATTCAGTGGATTGGAACTTATTAGGCTTAAGTTTTATTGCAGTGTTTCTCTCGGAGTTGGGGGATAAGAGTCAAGTTGCCGCGATCGCATTAGGCGGCAGTTCCAAATCTCCCAAAGCTGTCTTTTTAGGGACGGCGACGGCACTCTTGTTGGCCAGTTTAATCGGGGTATTGCTGGGGGAAGGCACTGCCCAACTGCTGCCGACACGCTGGGTTAAAGCGATCGCAGCTTTGGGATTTGCCATCATTTCAATCCGCCTGCTGTGGCCCAGTTCCCCAGACATGTCTGGTGATGAATCCTGATTTCCACAGCAGCAATGGAGCGGTCGCTATGGTGACGATAATTGATGAAAATGCTGCCAGTGATGTTTCAGAAACTGGGTTGATTGCTGCACTGCTAGGGGTTTACTCAGCCAATATCCTTGTATCTCATGGCAGTCGAGTGAACGCAACAGGTCTACCTGAGTTTGGGTTTCAACTCCCTCCGCAATCACATCCAGTTTCAGTCCCTTGGCCAGGGCAACAATCGCGGCAATCATGGCGTGATCTTCTATCTTTTCCGTTAAGTCTTGAATGAATGTGCGATCAATTTTCAGCCCATGGAGGGGAAATTTTTTCAAATAGCTCAAGGAAGAATAACCCGTGCCAAAGTCATCCATAGTAACGCGGACGCCCATGGTGCGTAGGCGATTGAGGGTCGCATTGGCCACGTCTACATCCCGCATCACTGCTGTTTCTGTGATTTCAAGTTCTAGAAATTCGGGAGCCAGGGCAGTTTCCTTGAGAATCTGATCAACCGTTTCTACCAGGTTGGGTTGCTGAAGTTGGCGGGGTGAGAGATTAACCGCCACGCGCAGGGGCGCAATCCCCTGGTTTTGCCAGCGTTTATTTTGTGCACAGGCTGATCGCAGTACCCACTCACCAATGGGCACGATTAAACCGTTTTCTTCGGCAATAGAAATAAACGTGTCTGGCGCAATCACCCCCCATTCTGGATGGTGCCAGCGAATCAGAGCTTCGACCTGAATGATTTTACCCGTCACAATGTTGATCTGCGGTTGATAATGCAGCAAAAATTGTCCGCGGGCGAGGGCATGATGCAAACTATTTTCGAGTACCAACCGCTCTGATGCCTTGGAGTTGATGGTAGTCGTGTAAAACTGATACTTGTTGCGCCCTTCTTCTTTAGCTCGATACATGGCGGCATCGGCGTTTTGCAGCAGGGTTTTCATATCCTCGCCATCTTGGGGATAGCGGGCAATACCAATGCTGCTGGTCACATACAGGTCTTGCTCTCCCAACCGAAAAGGGGCTTTTAACGACTCCAATAACCGCTGAGCTACGTTTACCACATCCCCAGGCAACGGTAGGTTGGGCAAAATTAGCGTGAATTCATCTCCACCCCAGCGGGCAATGATGTCTTGTTCTCTCAGGGTTTGCGTTAGACGCTGGGTAGCCTGCTCAAGCAGTTGATCACCAACAGCATGGCCAAGGGTGTCGTTGATAGTCTTAAATCGATCGAGATCGAGAAACATCACCGCTAGCGTTTCCCCAGTGCGCTTGGCATGGTCAATGGCAAGGGGGAGGTGCTGATTAAACAGCATGCGGTTGGGCAATCCAGTGAGGGCATCGTGAAATGCCTGGTAGCGCATTTGGGCTTCGGTCTGCTGACGCTTGATGGCACTCCCGACACTGGCTGCGATCGCCACCAAAATAGACTCTTCATTGCGAGACCAAATTTTTGCCCGCAAGCAGGCATCAAAGCCAATGTATCCCCAAAACTGCCCATCAATAAAAATGGGCACCATTAAGAGTGACAGAATCTGGTCTTTGGCCAAGAGTTCTCGCTCTGATTTGGGCAGATCCCTGACTAAGCTGCGAATGGATTGGCCGGCGCTAAAAATGTCGTGCCATCGCATCAAGCCATAGCTGCTGTAGGGTAAGGATTGCCAATGGGGTTGCCCAATGCTGGGTGTAATCCCTGGGCGGCTCCACTCGTGGCACATGGTCATCATTGGTTTACCCGTTACGGGTTCGGCATGGTTTTGATAGATGTAGACCCGATCGGCTTCAGCTGCCTCTCCTAAAACGGCCAAGGCTCGTTCGATAGCAGTATCAAAGTCCGCAGTGGCCAGCAAATGATGGCTGGCCACCGCCACACCCTGCAAAAAGCGATCGCGGCGATAGAGTTCGACTTCAGCCTGCTTGCGGGCTGTGATATCTTCTACCGTGCCTTCGTAGCCGATTATCCGGTGATGTGAATCGTAAATGGCGCGGGCCGATTCAGAAACCCAGATGATACTGCCGTCTTTGCGATACACCTGGGACTCAAAAGACAGCACAGATCCAGCTTGGGCTTGTATCAGCGCCACAAAGACTGAGCGGCGATTCGGGTCAACATAAAGCTGTTCGCCAATGTTCTCCAAAGATGTGATTAGGTCTTCCGGTGACTCGTAGCCATAGAGTTGAGCCAACATGGGGTTAACCGTTGTGTAATGGCCATCCAGCGTACTTTGAAAGATCCCTTCTACGGCATTTTCAAAAATGCTGCGATATTTTGCCTCAGTTTGCCGCAGCGATTCTTCCACCTGCCAGCGCTCATAAACTAACGATAGTGCTACAGAGGCTCCCCGCAGCAGTTCGACTTCGGTGTTTTCCCACCGTTGGGGTGTCTGACAGTTGCTAAAGCCAATGGTGCCAATTAGCTGAGCTTTGACGACTAGCGGCAACAACAGCAGCGAGCGCACGTTAGCCGGTGGCGCACTCAGCAGTTGACGCTGAAGCTCAGTAAAGTCATCTTGCGTTTGATTGATGGCTTCTCCTTGAGTAAGGTGCGCCAACCAATCTTCAAATGGTGGAGCCATAGGAATTTGCTGAAAAGCTGCTAGGCCAGTCGTCGAGGGGATACCTTGAGCCGACCATTCTGCAACTTGTCTGAAGCAGGGAGGTTGGGTATTCCGATGAAGCTTATAGATATAGACCCGACAGGCTTCTGCGACCTGACCCAAGGGTGCCAAGATAGGCAACCAGTCTTCAGCACAGGCGTCTCGATCGAGCGCTAAGAGTTGCCGCTGCACGTCTACCAATGCAGACATATATTGTTCTCGTTTGGCCAGTGCCCGTGCACTGTTAAGCTGATCGGTAACATCTTCGCAGGTGCCCAATACTCCAAGGGTTTCTCCCTCTTCGGACTGAATGGGAAATTTGCTGCATTCCAGCCAGCGCCAGCCCTGATCATGTACCCGTTGAGATCGGAGAACACCTAATTCAGGCTGGTTGTTGGCCATGACGGCGCGATCGCCACTCTCCGCTTCTGCGTCTGAATAGAAGGCAATATCGCGATCGCTCAGCCCCACAATTTCAGTCGGGTGATTAAGCCCAATCGCTTTAGCAAAAGCTTCATTACCCCCTAAATAATGACAGTCTCGATCCTTCCAAAAAATCTGCTGGGGAATGCTGTCTAAAACCAACTGTAAAAACCGCTCTCGCTGCCGCAGCATCTTCTCTGCCAATTTCCGTTCGGTAATATCCCGAGACACTGCGAGCACTTCGACCCCATTCCCCTGGCCTGGAGAATCAATCACCTTCGTAATGGTTTCAAACCAGAGATAATGGCCTGCCTGATGGCGAATGCGATAAGTTAGCGTTTGGGACTCCCGTGCCTGCAAAAGCCGTTGATAGGCGATGTGAAAGCTGACCCAGTCTCGCCTGTGGATAAAATCCAGTAACTGCCGCCCCACTAGTGTCGTGGGCGAGTAACCCAGCAATGTCTGACAGGCCGGAGATAAATATAGACAGGTGCCATCTATTCGATGACGTGAGATCACATCGTGAACATTGTCGGCCAACAAACGATAGCGAGATTCGCTGATTCGCAGTGCTTGTTCAATGTGTTTGAGGTTCGTAATCTCGGTGATAAACCCTTCTAACCCGATGAGTTGGCCCGTTTCATCAAAGACCCCAGCGCCTTTTTCCCATAGCCATTTTTCGAGCCCGCTTTTAGTGCGAATGCGATATTCAACTTCGTAAGGCTGTTTTTGGGCGATCGCATGGTGCATTAGCGCCAAGACCCCAGGCAAGTCTTCTGGGTAAGTCACGTCGTTATAAGTCACGCGTCGATTTGGCCCAGTCAACTCTTCACTGGTGTAGCCCGTGAGTTGATAGCATCCGTGACTGAGATATCGCATTGTCAAGCCAGGATCGGCATCCGCAGCAAACACGATGCCGGGTAGAGAATTCATCAGGCTGCTCAATTGCCGCTCCCGCTCGCACAGCGCCGCTTCAGTTTGCTTAAGGTGCAAGATACTCTCTAGTTGAGTGATTAGGGTGCTGACTAATTGCACCTGTTGAGCATCGATCGCTTGAGGATCGGTGGCAAAAAAGCAGGCCACTGCCACGACTTGACCCTGCACAATAATCGGTACGCCAATGCTGGATCGCAATCCGACCTGCATGGCCAAGTCGGCCCTAAGGAATAACACCTTTGGCTCTTGGGATACATCCTGAATCCACTCGCTTTCTTGCGTTTGCCAGACCCGTCCGGGTAGCCCCACGGCAGGGGCAAAGGTTGTCACTTGGCTAGCTTCGCCAAAATGGTCGAAAGCAGGACTTGAGGCGTACCAAGTCGAACCGTAGACCAACCGTGGTTGATCGCCATGTTGTTCTACTTGCCAATACTCACCAAAACTCCAATGGGTAAATTGACAAACGCTCTTAATCACTTGACTCAGGGCAAGGAAGACATCGGCAGATTCTTCAACGGCTTGATTCAGCGTTAAGAATAAATGCAAAACAGGATGGTTGAAGGGGGGTAGAAGTTCAACCTTAAAGTGATGCAGTTGGGCCAAGCGAGCACTGGTTAATCCGACTAAACAGCGGATATGTTCTAACATTGCTGACGGATATGTTCCGGGGGTTGGATGACTCAGGGTCAAACAGCCTAATGCTTGTCCCTGGTAGCTCAATGGCAATGACAAAAGCGATCGCCCTTGAGTTACTAAACCCACGGTTGATTGAGGCGGCAGTGAGACAGCGGGAGCAGTCAAATCCGCTAGCAAAATAGTTTGACCTTGAGCCATCACCTGTCCAGGCCAACCTGCATCCCTCGGCATTAACTGGGGGATAAGTGCAGTATCCCCTGCCAAGCTAAACAGTTGATAACCAGGTGAATTATCCGGATTCAATAGCGCAACACTACAGAATTCAACTAAATCCAAACCCTTGAAATAATGCTGTAGCACTGTCAAAAGTTGGTCTGTGTCTGACGCTGAAGCTACCTTTTTTGAAAAATACTGGATTCCTTCAAGAGTAAAAGTATCAATATCGATATCTTGTTGGTGATGCTCGCGATTTTGCAGTGAATCTATTGGTTCCAGCATTGTTTTGTCTGCCATAGACTTCAGAAATCGGAGCCTTTGAAGTTAGCAAAATAATTGATTAAAAATAATTTAGGCAATTTGATATGAGGGGGCTTCTAGTAGGAAATATAAGAATGCTGAAAAAGCAAGAAAAAACAAACGAGTTTCTGATGTGAATTTTAACTCAAATCTATCAGGCAAAAAGTAATCGCCCCTGAGAACCGATCCTGAAATCAGATGCCAGCTTCTCTAAAGGACTCCCAACTTTAAGTGGGTGAGAACCCTAGAGATAGGCATCAAGGATCCAAAACAAGTCTGTCTCAGCATACCCATGTGACCCTGCGTCTCTGCACTTTATGACTTGGCAAACCGGGGGCTGCTCACAATGCAGGCCGACGCTAACACAAAGAAAAGGCTGCCTATCGATACAATGAAGCTAGGCGCCAGGGACGCGGTCGTGTCGCTGAGTGCGCCAAAGAGGGCCGAAGAAACTGCCCCGCCGCTAAAGTACATGCCTGTCCCTAAGCCTGCCTTTTGGGGTGGGACTAAAGATAGCGCGAAGGGAATAGTGCCGTTTGAAACGATGCTGAAACTGGCACCAAACCCTAAGGCAATCAAGGCTGCTATCACGGCGTTGCCCGCGCCGCCAGCCAGGAGACCTAGGCCAGCCAAGATGATTAACCCTAAAGCCATCGTGCGTCGGTTGCCCAGATATCCCGCCAATTGTCCACCGGGAATGGCAACCACCGCGATCGCGATAAAAATCAACCCGACAATTAAGCTAGTCGGGCCATCGGGCATCTGGGCTTTCACCAAAGCTGGGAATCCAGTCATCAAGCAGCGAAATCCCAGGGCGACGCCAAAACCCGTGCCAAAGATAAACCCTAACCCTGACCAAGAGAACGGTTGCACAGTTTGCTGAGTGGACGCTGGTGAAGCATCGGTGATACCCACGGTTGGGTTAACTTGGCGCAGCGCTGCCGCTGCCGCTAACAACACAAAAGACCCAATCGCGAATGTGATACCTGGGCCTAGGCTCAAAATCCAAGTGCCTGCCAATGGCCCCAACGCTCCAGAGATACCCCCCACCAGGGTGAGAATGCTGGCCGCTTGAGGTAATTGAGTCGAAAATGCATAGCGGCCTAACAACGAGATCGCTGGACTGCGAAAGACGGTCATGGCTAAGGCCCAAGCCACCAACATCATGGGCAGGAGCCAACGCACTGGGGCAGAGCCGACCCCAAAAATTACCACTGCTGGAATACCGATAAAGCAGCCAGAGGACAAGATCAAACCGAAGGCAATCATCGGGAATTGGCTACCCATCCACTGCTGGGCGCGATCAGACAAACTGCCCATTAGGGGCTCCATCACGGCTGCCAAAACATTTTCGATAATCAGCAATCCCACCGCTAACGTTTCCGAAAAGCCAAACTGGGTCAGGAGTTCAACCAAATAGAGGTTATAGATTACCCAAACCAAAATCACTGCGCCTTGTACCAGCGCCAGCGCCCAAACTTTTAACCACAAGACCTGAGTTGAGGAAGATTTCATCATTCGCGAATTCTGTAGCAGTGGAGGCCATAGTGCTAGCTTGCCCGAAAGGCTAGGTTGCCGTCTAATCTCCTACATTTAGTTACACAAAAAATGGGGATGTTCCGGCACGAAACATGTCCTAGGGTTTCCAACCCGAGAACATGAATAGGGGGAGTCAGGTAACTCTGAATCTAACAACCCGCGTCTCCTTCAACTGGTATTTCAATTGATTCACCCGCACTCTCCAAATGCAGGGTGCCACTTTCGATGTCAACAACTTCGTAGCGTTGCTCACCCAGACTAACGGTGACTTCAGCCTGGGCCGCGCTGTCCAGGCTAGTAAAGCTTTGATTGATGGCCTGACCATAGAATTCCTCTCCAGAAGCAGCTGTTCTGCGGAACTGAGTCATGCGACCATTCAGCTTCATCCACATGGAGGTGGTTTCCAAGCCGTTAGAAAAGATGATTTGGTCGCTGCCAGCCCGGATAAGTGTCATGCCACAGCCGCCGCCACTCACGGCAAATAGCTCATCAATGGTGTAGTTATCAATGCGAACTGTACCCATTTGGTCTGTGGGGGAGGCATCGGCGGTGTTAATGAAATCGCCGCGAATCCAGCCCTCAGCGCCAGATTCGTCAAACTTGATGTAGTACCAGGTCAGCCCGTCAGTCCCCGAAGCTGCCTTTAACAGCTTCACGGGATCCCCGACTAGACCATAACCTTTGGCAGTGGATTCAGCGGCGGGTTGCGATCGCAGATTGATTTGAGCATCCGCCTGCTGCGCCCTCAACTTTGCGGATTGGGGAGGATTAATGGGTGTCTCGGCTGGAGACGTTTGATGCTGAGGGGAGGATGTGGCTGAGTTTGACGTTTCTTCAGCTGTGGAAGCTGAACTGTCTAATGCATCTGAAGTCGTCTCTGGGGAGGACGATGTCTCTGAGTCAGCTTGCTCTCGTTGGCAACCAGCCAGGGTGCTAGTGCCCAAGACTAAACTTAGCGCGATCGCGACGTATAGTACCCGTTGCATCTTTCTACTGAGTAATCCACAGCCAAATCATAACTGTCGAATGAAATGGTTGAGTGCGAAAACAACATCTGAGAAGGCTGCTTGGCATATTGGCATGGGGATTGCCCCGGCTGGGTTTGATAAAGCAAACATGGGACATCGTCACTTATGGGTCGATTTGGAAACCCTGCCAAATCTAAAGGAAGCCCTTGCCGAAACCGACCACGTTAAACATTTTGGCGGGGGTCAAACAGAAGCAACGTTGACCTTACCGCCCGGCGAGCATAGGTTGCAACTGTTATTGGCGAACTATGTGCATATTCCCCATGAGCCGCCTGTGATCTCTGAGCCCGTCACGATCACGGTGGAATAGTGTCAAGGGGGGTATCCTTAGATTGCAAGGGGATGCAATGGCGAAGCGTCACAGAGCGATCGCGTTGGGGGTTGCTGTCATAGCGTTGCGGGGTGCCGCAATGGCATTACGAGTTGATGCAATGGTGTTGCAGGGGCATGCAATGGCATTGCGGGGGGATGATACCCTTTTGCGTTGCAACGGCTACAGTTGAAAGCCCTTTGGGATGTGGCTTCTGCAATCCAAAATCGCAAATCTAAAATCCAAAATTGGTAGTAATGCCACTGCATTAACGCTTCAGACCTGAATTACTTGTCACTCAACCAGTTGAGTCAGCCAGTAGACAATAGGGTAACGATGCAAGTTGGAATGCCGTTTTGATGCAATGAAGTTTACAGTTATACCTAAATCAAAGTCTTGCCTCCATAATTTTTCCGTGAGCCTAGGGGAGTGCCTCGGTGTCTATTCAGAAATCGGTTGAAGAGGTTCTCAAGTTTCTGCGCTGGATTGCGGAACTGATCGTCACTAAAAACTGGTTTGCGCTGCTGGGATTGCTCACTATCTCGATCTATTGCCTGTTTACGCCCCCCGAACTCAATGTCCTCAGTATTTTGGGTGGAGACCGAGGCGGCTGGTTGACAAGACTGTTTGAACAAGACGGTGGTCTGCCTTCGTGGTATGTGCCGGGATTTGTTCTGATAGAGCTGGGGCTGATTGTCAGTGCGCTGGTGATTGCTGTGCGGTCTATGCCAAAGCCTGATGGAGGCAAGCTGGCGGATGTGGCGGAGCGGAAAGCGATCAAGGGATTGCGTCCGTTTAGCTCAGAAGACGCAGCCATCTTTGCCAAGCTACAGCGGACGCAAAGTCTCAGGGATTGCCTGGAATCGATTACCAGCAAGACCTTTCGGTTTGGCATTTTGATGGGGGAATCGGGCTGTGGTAAAACGTCCTTTTTGCAGGCGGGGTTGTGGCCGCAGTTGAGTAAACCAGATGCGACCCACGCGGGCATTTATGTGCGTTTTAGCGATCAAGACCCTATCTATACCATTGCTAAAGCGTTGGCGGAGCAGTTAGAGCTGCCGCTAGACTGGCTGATCCCCAGTGAATCGGCCCATACGCTGGTGGGGAATGGACGACCTGCGAAAACTTCACGCCCGGATCAGCAAACAGCCAGCCAGCCAGTCGGGCCTGCACTGTTTCTAACGCTACTGACTCAAGTGACTGACGCGAGCGATAAGCCGCTGGTGTTGCTGTTAGATCAGTTTGAGCAGTTTTTTGTGCATTACAAGCGGGCGGAGCAGCGGCAGCCGTTTGTGCAAGCATTAGCACAGTGGTATCGCAGTGCGGATCCCTTGCCTGTCAAGATTTTGGTCTCCATTCGGTCGGACTTGATGTATCAATTAGACGATCTGCATCAGGCGTTGGGCTATGCCTTGGGGCCACAGGAGGTGGTGCAGCTCAAGAAGTTTACGCCAGCGGAAGCCGCCTCGATTTTGGGCGTGATTGCGCGGGAAGAGCACTTGGCCTTTGAACGCAAATTCGTGATTGATCTGGCGGATCAAGAATTGGCGAATCGAGAAGATGGGCTGATTTCCCCAGTCGATTTGCAAATTTTGGCCTGGATGATTGATCGCCAGACTGGATCTGAGACTCGCGCTTTTAACCGTATTGCCTTTCAGAAATTTGGTGGGGTTGAGGGACTGCTACAGCGGTTTTTGGAGCGGACGCTTGAGGCCCGCGTGACCCAAGGCCAACGTCAGTCAGCGGTTAAGGTGTTGCTGGCGTTGACCGATTTAGACCGACAAGCACGGGCTGGTGTGTTAACCGTGCCTATGTTAGAAGGCAAGCTGAAGGATACGGTCAAGTCTGAGGAGGTGAAAGAAGCGGTTACCTGGTTAGCGCGGGGGGATGTGCGGTTGATTACACCCCAGGCGCAGGATAGAGAGATGGGGTATGAGCTGGCTCATGAGCGGCTGATTCCGGCCTTGATGCAACAGGCTGGGAAAGAACTGTCTGCGGCTGACAAGGCCAATCAACTGCTAGATCGACGGGTGAATGAGTGGTTGGGGAATCAGCGCCAGTCTCGCTACTGGTTTGGGCTGTGGGAGCTGTGGCAAATTGAGCGGCAGCTTCCCTATCTGGTGTGGGGGCCAAAGCGGCGGCAAAAGGAGCAGCTATTACGATTCAGTCGGCGGCGGGTCTACGGCATTGTCAGTGGTCTAACGCTGGTGGCAGTGATTGCTGCAGGGGTTAGCGGCTGGTGGTTTTATACCCCGTCAGGCCAGATGCAGCAGGTGCGCTCCCAGCTGTTTAGCCATTTGGAGAATGCGGGTACCTTCAAATCAGCCCATGTGGCCTTGGCCTATGCCAAACATGGAGAGTGGGCCAAAGCTCAGACGATTCTGAAGGCTCATGTTGCCAAACAAGACCGCGATATGTCCTGGTTTATTCGTGAGGTTGCTGGTTTTCTGCCCTATGCCGATGACAGGCAACAGGGGTTGAGCCAACCATTAACAGCCTTAGCAGAAACGATTGAGGACGACAGGTATAAATCGTTGGCGTTGCGTGCCATTGTCGCCGCCGCTGTCGAGTTAAACGACGATGCCCAGGCCGCGCAAGTGTTAGAAAAATCCCTCGCTGCCGCTGAAACGATTGAGGACAAAGGGTCTAAATCGTTGGCGTTGGGTGCCATTGTCGCCGCCTATGTCGAGTTGAACGACACCCCCCAGGCCGCGCAAGTGTTAGAAAAGGCCCTCGCCGCCGCTGAAACGATTGAGGACGACTGGCATAAATCGCGGGCGTTGGGTGCCATTGTCGCCGCCTATGTCGAGTTGAACGACACCCCCCAGGCCGCGCAAGTGTTAGAAAAGGCCCTCGCCGCCGCTGAAACGATTGAGGACGACTGGCATAAATCGTTGGCGTTGCGTGCCATTGTCGCCGCCTATGTCGAGTTGAACGACACCCCCCAGGCCGCGCAAGTGTTAGAAAAGGCCCTCGCCGCCGCTGAAACGATTGAGGACGACGGGTCTAAATCGTGGGCGTTGCGTGCCATTGCCGCCGCCGCTGTCGCGTCAAACGACGATACCCATGCCGCGAAACTCCTAGAAAAATCCCTCGCCGCTGCTGAAACGATTGAGGACGACGGGTCTAAATCGCCGGCGTTGGGTGCCATTGCCGCCGCCGCTGTCGAGTTGAACGACACCCCCCAGGCCGCGCAAGTGTTAGAAAAGGCCCTCGCCGCCGCAAAAACGATTGAGTACGACAGGTCTAAATCGGAGGCGTTGAGTACCATTGCCGCTGCCGCTGTCGCGTCAAACGACGATGCCCAGGCCGCGCAAGTGTTAGAAAAATCCCTCGCCGCCGCTGAAACGATTGAGGACGACGGGTCTAAATCGGAGGCGTTGAGTGCTATTGCCGCCGCCGCTGTCGAGTTAAACGACACCCCCCAGGCCGCGCAAGTGTTAGAAAAGGCCCTCGCCGCCGCAAAAACGATTGAGGACGACAGGTCTAAATCGGAGGCGTTGGGTGCTATTGTCGCCGCCGCTGTCGAGTTAAACGACGATGCCCATGCCGCGCAAGTGTTAGAAAAGGCCCTCGCCGCCGCTGAAACGATTGAGTCCGATGGGTCTAAATCGTCGGCGTTGAGAACAATTGCCGCCGCCGCTGTCGCTTTGAACGACACCCCCCAGGCCGCGCAAGTGTTAGAAAAGACCCTCGCCGCCGCTGAAACGATTGAGGACGAC
>JBCBZT010000076.1:0-27553 GCA_039815185.1 Cyanobacteria bacterium P01_A01_bin.123
GCTCGCAAAGGTGATGGAGAACCAGGCTTGAAAACGCTATGGCGAGGGCTCACTAAGCTCCATACTTTGATGGAAGGAGTGCAACTAGCCACTGAAACCTAACCTGTAAAAGTCTTTGAGCAACTTATGCGTAAGGGACAGCCTGTTGTGGGGGAGACATATTTGGTGAAGATGGCAAAACACTCGATGGCTAACGTTTTGCCATCTCTTTCAAGTTCGTTCTTAGGCAGGATCATGAGTTCAATATCAGAGACCTGGTATCCCGTTTTTGACGAAGCACACACTGATCCGGAGTTTATCAATGCATTGAAAACCTCTGCCTACAAATTAGAGGGGCAACCTAGCCACCTCCACTATCACGTTGATTACCGATTCTTGGACGATATCGAGATGCTTGATGTTGGAGGGTTTACGCTAATGCCGGATGCCCCAACCTGGCCAATCATAACTTTGGACATAAAAGGCGATATCCATACGAAGTATGAGGAAAAGGTTTGCTATCGAGAATTACCACCAAGGGGGCTGAGGAATGGTGGGGTAGAAACACTTGAGGAGATCTATAAAGGCCATCGTATGGAGTGTTTCAAGTGCCCTCATCAGCAATTTAACCTAGCTCAATTTCCTGTTGACTCAGATGGCGGCATTATCTGTCCAATGCACGGCCTAAAATGGCATGCTCAGACAGGAGAGCTTGTTCGTAGAGACATTGAAGGTGAGTACGAAGCCTATATGGAAAAGGAAACCACACCAGAAGGCAAGTCAAGAATGGCAGCTATGCTCGACGGGATAAACCCAGCCTTCGCTACTGCTGCTCTTCAATTATTCGGAGAAATATAGGATTAAACGCGATCGCGGTTGCAAAAGATATCCATTCCAATGACAAAACCTTGTCCTACCCTCGCCAACTCTACCTCGTGTATGCCATAACGGGATAGGGTTGCACTCCCATACGAATGTAGGGGGCAGTTGAGAACGTCTCAAAGTGAGGTTTAGCAGTGGGATGTATTGATGCGATGACATGGCAACTGCTGCTGGCTCAAGCCGACTCAAATACCCCACCACCAGATCCCACCAAGACAGCGCAAATCCTTGAATTCCTTAACCAGAACCCCTTCATGGGTTGGGGTATTGCTGGGTTTGCTGTGATTGCTATGGCTACCGCTGCAGTTGCTAAGTGGGCAGGCAACCTGGGCAAGATCATTGAGTTCATCCGCAAGTACCTTGTCCCCAAAAAAGCAGAGATCACCGATGAAGTACGCCAAAAGCTGCGGGGACAGCTCATTGAGGTTGTCCTTGAGCAGGTAGTGATCCGTTTAGACAGCTCTCTGCATTACAAGGTACGGATGGACTTGAAGCGGGAAGAGCAGCGTCAGCGGGTAGGACGGCGTGATTTACCCCCTGAACAAGAAGACCCACTGCCAGACGATTTTACGCTGGATCGTGTCTTCGATCCCTTCAATCCATCTACACCACCAGAATCTGTCAAGCCTGATAAATCGACTCTAGAACTCTTTGAACGAGACGATATCCAAGGACGCCTACTGATTCTGGGTGAACCTGGCTCTGGCAAAACCAATGAGTTGTTGGTACTCGCTAAGGGACTCCTACGCAAAGCTCGACAAGACCCAAACCTCCCCATCCCTGTCATCTTTGAACTCTCTGAATGGACAGACGAGATTGCCTTTGATGAGTGGCTCAGTGCTAAGCTTTTGGAGAAATACACCGTTCCCAAAGAGGTTTCCCAGCATTGGATTCAGCAGAATCAATTGTTGCCATTACTCGATGGCTTAGACGAGCTGAGACGAGTGGATGGGGCTGATGCATCAACCTCAGAGGAAATTAAAGCACGTCGAAAGGATAAGCAGATTAAGTGCATTCGAGCCATCAATGCCTTTCTAGACATGCACTTGATGCCATTAGTCGTGTGTTGTAGGCGCAAGGAATATGAAGCCCTCGAAGCTGAGAACGAATACCTGAAGCGCTTGAACGGCGCTATCTATCTGCAAGCATTAGATGATGGGCAGATTCGGGACTACCTTCAGCGGTTGAATCGTAAGCCATTGTGGGATGCTCTGCAAAGCCAACCCGAACTGTTGGCATTAGTGCGCTCTCCACTGTTTCTGCTGATCTTGGTAGTGGCGTACCAGGGGAAACCGATCAATAGTGTCGAAGCGTTGCTGGATACCTATATCAATAAGCAACTCGATGACTTGAAGAATCAAGGAGCCTATCCTCAAAGGCAAGCACCTAGCCCAGAGCAAACGCGACACTATCTGTCTTGGCTGGCGAGGAAATTGGAAGCTGTAGGTACAACGGAGTTTCTGATTGAGCGGTTGCAGCCGTCTTGGTTGGATAGGAAGCGCGATCGGCTTCTCTATCGTTGGAACGTTGGGCTGCTTATCGGGCTGCTTTTCGGGCTGCTTGTCGGGCTGCTTTTCGGGCTGAGTAGCGGGCTGCTTGTCGGGCTGCTTTTCGGGCTGAGTAGCGGGCTGCTTGTCGGGCTGCTTTTCGGGCTGCTTGTCGGGCTGATTGTCGGGCTGAGTAGCGGGCTGAGTGATATCGAACTATCAGAAACTCTGCGTTTCTCATGGAAGCTTTTTTACAGCACCTTATCAGGGCGCGGGCTGCTTGTCGGGCTGCTTGTCGGGCTGCTTGTCGGGCTGATTGGCGGGCTGATTGTCGGGCTGATTGGCGGGCTGCTTATCGGGCTGCTTTTCGGGCTGCTTGTCGGGCTGAGTTTCGGGCTACAGAGTGGTGAAGTCGATATTGGTAGGAAGAAATATCCGAATCACGGAATAAAACACGCAAAACATAATGGGCTGCTTGTCGGGCTGCTTGTCGGGCTGATTATCGGGCTGCTTGTCGGGCTGATTTTCGGGCTGAGTGGCGGGCTGAGTGGCGGGCTGATTTTCTGGCTGATTTTCTGGCTGATTGGCGGACTAGACGCTGTTCTTCAACACTTATCCCTACGCCTAGTGCTCTACTGGTCAGGTGTTAGCCCGTGGGACTATGCGAAGTTTCTTGAACATGCAGAAAACCATCGCTTCATTCAGCGTGTCGGGGGACGCTATCGCTTCATGCATGATCTGCTACGAAAGCACTTCGCTAGCCTGGAGACGCCATAGCTGACATCTGCGGGCGTCTTTGTTTCAGAGGAAATCACAATCATTTGATGCTTGATTGAGACTTGCAGGTGTCAATTCAGGGCAAATAAAAAGCGAGTGATTTCAGATCACTCACCCATCAAGAACTGGCGGTTCCCTCGCTTAGCGCCCATAGCTTGATCCAGTTCGTTTAACAAATGGCGCGGCAATTTCTTCGTTACATGTGCACTGGGCTCTTCAATCCAATCTGCGTCTGAAATGCCGAGCGATCGCAGCCAGAATCGACATTGATCGTTAGCCTTCTTGCCATGCCCAAAACCGTAGCGCTTTGCCAGATAGGTAATACCTACACCGTCAAACTGTTGAATAGGGCGATTATTATGATCCACCAAGACAGTAGTAGGAACCTCTACCTCTACTACCGCGCCAGGTTGACCAAAGACCAAAGCAGGCAAAGTTGGATTGATGGCAGCAAGCATCTGCGTTGAACCGGCCAGCCGCTCTCGTGTCTTCGCCAACTCAACTTCAAGCCGCAATTTTTCAATTTCTCTTTGCTGACTAGGAACAACATTCTCAACCATGCCCAGGAGAGAAGTTCTTACCCGTTTAGCCATCTCAGATTTTTCTAATATCATCCCTAAACGCAAAGTGGCGCGAGGCGTCCAAACAATTGCTTGCGATGTTTTGGATGCTAGGGACACTGTGTCCCTAGCATCCCTCAACGCCTTGCCACGCAGTACTTTTGCCCCATCTTGCACAAACTCATCTTGATGTCTTGTGTAGGCTTTTTTAATTGAGTCCTCAGGTACTTCGTAGAATCCGGCCATTTGCTCAGTTGTAGCAATGCCAGTTCCTTGCCACAATGCAAAGTATAGAGACTTCAGCTTGACCAGAATGTCTTGCGACCGCTCATGAGAGATAGAGGCAAGCTGCTCACTGCGAGCCGACTTTGACTCAACCAAAACAGAATCAGATAGAATAGCCATAGTTACTGCCTATTTGTTTTGAAGCGCCTGCGAAGCCACTCGCGGGCGTTTTGCATTTCTACAGAAATCATAGCCCAATTGGAATTTGACTGAAACTTGCAAATGTCATTTTTGGGCAAATAAAAAGCGATCTGCTGTAGTGGACGCGATCGCTTAGCCCTTAATGTCCTCGCCATCTTCCGACAGCGGTTGATTGTCGAATTCGACGCCCAACTTTACGCTGAGCGCTTTTTCAATCTTTCTGATCACGTCCTCAGTGGCTGGAGACCTGAGATCCTCATTTTCAAGCTGATACCAATATGCACGGCTAATATCAGCCTCTCTGCAAATTTGAGAGAGCGATCGCTCATCTAACTCACGAGCACGCTTGATAGCCGCGCCCAATCCGGGGAAATCTCGTGTTTCTTCGACAACCCGCTTTACTTGCACCGTGGGCATAATCACAAATCTCAACTCAACAATCTTAGTGTAAATTGTCTGCAAGTACTTGACAAGTGTATGCAGACAATGGACAATAGTAATCAAGCGAGGGGACAGGCAGTCAGCACCCGGTACGCAGCCACCCGACAGGGGTTAGGCGATCGGCCACACAGCACGGCCAAGCACCCCTCGCCGCACTACACACCCACCACCACCATGAAACTCACCGCCACTACCCCCATCAACGAATTGCGCCTCGCAATCTACCGGGCTTGCGGTGTGGCTCAGTTCTCCAAGGGCTACCGCTCTCGCAAGCTGCGCAAAGTCTGCCCCTTCGCACAGGGCTTAGACCTGCGTCGCAAAGCAGATGTGGTCGCCTTAGCTGAGCACTTGGGTCTAATCGCGCCCAAGGTGGTTCATGTTGATTTCGGTGGGGTGAAGGCTGCTTAGGGGCATCTACACGAGGCAAAACAAATCCCCCGGCTGCAACACGGCCTAGGAAACCAGCAGCACGGGGGATCGAACACCTAATCAAAGGTAATCGAACATGATTACAACACAAACACGCCTAAAACGCCAACCCGTCACCGTTGAAACCCCCGTCTATCGCCTCATGCGCGGTCAACGGGTCTTGCACAACGGCACCGTCCTCAAAGTCGCCCGCGTCTTCGCCTGCTTCAGTCGTGAAAGTGGTTGGCACGTCCACCTACTGCCCCTGGACTATGAACCGCTCCCTGGATGGGAGTCCTACGATCCCAACCCCTGGAGCCAGCCCGAGACGCCTGCTGAAGCCAAAGCCCGTGCTCATGAAGCCCAACACCTGATCCGCGTCCCTTGCCCTGAAGACGGCACCCTCCCAGTTGTCCTCGAAGACTGGGACTTACGCACCGATATCCAAGGCAACGACCACCTCACCTACGGTGAAGAACCTCCGGTCTTCTCCTACCGGGTGCAACTCAAAAGCCCAAACACAAACGGTGACAAATCGATCGCGCTCAAGACCCTACACCTACTCACGGATCTGCAACAGTGGCAAATCCCTGAGCTAGTCAATCGCTGCTATCGCGGCTACTGGCTCTATTGCCATGCCCAAGACGCTCTAGAGATCTAACGCAACTGGGGCACCTTGCCCCTCCTGTATCCCTTCACCCCAGAGAGAGAACCATGCAACAACCAACCCAATTAGCTCAAGCTCAAGCAGCGGATTTAGAAGCCCGTCTCCGCCAATTCCAACAGATCGAAGCTCAGTATAGGCAACTTGAAGCTGAGAGGAATGATTTAGTTGCTCATATCTGCCGCACTCTGGTGGGCTGTGGGCAGGCGAATGCCGACTTTACCACCTACATCATGCTTGAGAACGGACAGCCTGCCCTAGTAACCATTCACGAACGGTGGGAAAAGTACGAATGGGAGATGGGTGGTGATCCTGCCCTAGAGGTTATCCCCATGCGATCGTTGGTTGATGCCCTGGAGAGCAGCAATGAATAACCTAACAACCGGGATACGCATGGTGCGTTTTGACGGCGAAGTTCTAGTTTTTGCCGATTGCCTTGGCAACGCCCTGGACTTCTGGATTGAGATCCATACGGATGGCGATCCGAAAGACGACGTAACAATTTGGGCAGACGGATCGCTTGTTGCAACTACGAAGTGCACGATCTAAGGCTTGGAATGATATGAAAATTGCCTACCAGTACCGATTGCGTCCAACCCATGAACAGCGATGTCAAATGAGCCGCTGGCTTGATATGTTGCGATGTCAATACAACTGGCAACTGGCAGATCGCTTTGATTGGTGGGAGATGAACCGCTGCGCAGTGAATGCTTGCCCGTTGGTGACAAGTATTTCAGAGCCACGGGATCAGCCCAACTACTACGGGCAAAAGCGGTCACTGGTGCCGTTGAAGGCTGAGCGTCCCTGGTACAAGGAGGTTCACGCCCAGGTGCTTCAGGACATGGTGAAGCGGGTCAACCTAGCCTTTGAGCGATTCATCAAGGGGGATAGTTCGGGCAAGCGTAGCGGCAAGCCTCGGTTCAAAGGGCAGCATCGCTACCGGACATTCACGTTTCCTCAGGCTGGACACGATTGGATTGAGGGCAATCGTGTCCATTTACCCAAGATTGGCTCGGTCAAGTTCATCTGTCATCGTCCACTGCCAGAAGGGTTTTCGCTTAAGACTGCGGCTATCTCCAAAAAGGCTGACGGGTGGTATATTACTTTTTCTCTGGAAGATAAGTCCGTGCCAGCAAAACTAACACCTGAGGTCGTGCCGACCGAGGCGAATAGCCTTGGGGTGGATGCAGGGCTAGAGTATTTTGTGTCCTGCTCAGACGGCACAACCAAGACACCACCTAAGTTTTACCGTCACGCTGAAGAGAAACTGGCTAAGCTCCAGTCCAAGCGCGAACTCAGGGACAAGGGTTCAAAGCCTCGACGCAAGCTAAATGCCAAAATTGCTAAACTGCATCAGCATATTGCTCGGCAGCGGCGGCAATGGCATTTTGAGACAGCAGATGAGCTGCTTGACAAAGCCGATGTGGTCTTTGTCGAAGATCTGAAGGTCGCCAATATGAGCCGCCGCGCTAAGCCTAAGCAGGGTGAAAGCGGCGAGTTTCTACCCAATGGACAAGCGGCTAAATCTGGCTTGAATAAAAGTTTTGCTGATGCTGGGATAGCTGGGTTCCTGAATAAGATCTTGCCTTACAAAGCTGCAAAAGCTGGTAAGCAAGTCGTGAAAGTGAATCCGGCTGGAACATCCCAGCATTGTGCAATTTGTCTGAACCGAGTGCCAAAGGAGCTATCTGACCGCTGGCATGACTGCCCCCATTGTGGGGCTTCTATGCCGCGTGACGTGAACTCTGGGGTACTCATCAAAAAAGTGGGGTTGGGCATTCGCCTCACTATAAAACGCGAACCTGGGGAAACCCGGAGGAGAAGCCCGCACCGTACCGCCTAAGCGGTCGGCGTCGGGAGTATGTCACTAATTGAGGGGCAAGGCAGCACTAAAAAAGCTAAAGCATTGGCAGTTGCAATCAATGGACACTCTGGATCGAATCGAAGCGCTACTCAAGGATCTAAACGATCGCATATCAAACCTGGAAAAGCAAACAGAAATTGCTGATAAAGAATGGCTTTTACTGAAAGATGCTGCCTTGGTATTCAATCGGTCTAGCTCTTGTCTTTATGAGACCTTGAATAAAAGCGATCGCCATTGGAAAGGGAAAGGAAAATATCCGTTACTGAAGGGTGTCTTCTGGAGAAAAACAGGAGTTATTGAAATCAACAGAGTTTTATTTGACACATGGCTAACATGTGAAGGTGATATACAAACCTGTAGTGACGCTGTTATGAAATGGCAAAAAGCTAGAGAGAGAGCCTTGAAAAAGTCAGCTTGATTCTTCCTCAAAATCAATTAGGCTAGGGGCTATTGCATTCGTCCGAATAGCACCTGCATAATTTTTGAAAACAGTTTGAGGATTATCTCCCATCATTTGAGCAACCTCCGCTGGAGAAATTTTATTCAGAGCATAAGACGCCCAAGTATGTCGGCTGCAATAGGGTCGGCGGTAGTCAATTCCCAAAGCTTCTAAATTTTTCTGCCACACCTTGCGAAAGGTATCGTCTCTGATCGCCCCACCCTTTTTGGCAGGGAATACCAAGTCACCCTTTTTAGTGAACTGAGCGCGATCGCGCCTTGTGTTTAGCCGCTGCTTTAATCCTTCACCCAGTCTTATACTCCGAGCTTTACCAGTCTTGGTTTCCTTAGTGACGCCCCGGGTTGCCACTTCACCAATCCACACTGTAGAGCAATTGCGTGAAACATGCCCCCATTTAAGCCCCGCTGCTTCCTCAAGGCGAACCCCGGTGTCAAACAAAAATGCTACGTAGTCTGTGTAGAAACAGTAATGTCGGCTTTGCTCAAATTGAGCAAGTATCAGTTGGATCTCTTCTGGGGTGTATGGCTGTTCAACCTGACGAGATGGCACCTTTATTGACTTGGACAGGTCTAAGAACGGATTTGCCAAGACGATTTGCTGTTTAATTGCCCAGGTTAGGCAACTGCCGGTTAGCGTGATGTAGGTTTTGGCTGTCCCCTTGGAGACATTGCCCAAAAGCCAATCTCTAAACTTTACAGCGTCCTTCTCTTCAATTTCAGTGATAGAACGTTGCCCAAAGTAGCGCTTTAGGTTAGCTAGCACTGCATCATATTTTTCCAAGGTGCGATCGCGGATCAAATCACGCGATCGCTTGTATTGCATAAACCTTTCAAAAACTTTAACCAGCGGATCGCCGTTGAAACCTTCCGCATGAGACTTGTACTTGGCAAGCGTCGGGTCATAGTTGCCAGTTACCAAGTCATTCTCAATCGCGATCGCTCTTTGTAAAGCAATTTGACGATTGAGGGGTGTATCTCTGAGCCCCGGCGACAAATATCGTTTTTTCTCACCTTTACGGACGCGCCATTCAAGGCGCAGGCTACCGTTGCAGCCGACGACAGAAACCTTAGCCATAGGTATAATGAGAGCAAACTTAAGTATCAACAGGCGGCTACCTGCTGGAACAGGAGTCGCCTTTATTTATAGTCAATTTATAGCCAGGTTAACTATAAATATCCCAAAATAACTAAAAATCTGGAACTCTGGCTTCTATGTTTATAGCCGCCAAGGACTCAAAAAGCTTGCCTTGAAACGGTTGCAAGCCTTGCCTATGCTTGTTTTCAGAAGGATGGGCAATACTGGGATCGAACCAGTGACCTCTTCCGTGTGAAGGAAGCGCGCTACCCCTGTGCTAATTGCCCTAGGTATGGGTTTCAGCCTTCGCCGTTTACTTTATGCCGTAATTTATGCGTAAGTCGCCGAAAACTCTCCCATCATGATTCCGTACGTTTTAGTAAGACTCTTACTATAACGGAAAATGAGGAGAGAGATTACTGCTTGAGATTAGTAATACAATTTGTATTACTCCATGGAATAAAGGGGTAGTCTTCATGTAGCCGAAGGATTTCTGACTCCTGCTCCTCATCCTCCCAAACGGCATCCACGATTTCGTCAAGCCAATGGGACATCCACATAACGACTTCATCCTTCATGTGATTAATGAGGTACTCCTTAGGCTCTCCAGTCTCCTCTAGAACGGCTCTGTAGTTCTCGAATATGAGCTTGCAGGAGTCAAATACCTCATCGAACATGGGACAGACCAGATGGAAGCGTGGGTGCCACTCAGGCATCTTCTCAACGGGCCAGTTCTCCAGTGCTTCTCTGTCGTAATCAATCATTTCAGCTATTCCTTGCGCGTCGTTTTTGGATCGTACAATCCAATTAATTTCTAGCTTGCTGTACGGAATCATGCAATGAGTATTTATGCTTAATCTGCAATGCGATCGCGCTAAACACCTATGGATAGACAGAAAAAAGGGGCGCCCGTCATTGGGCACCCGTGGATTGTACGATCCAAAGAAATAACTGAGGCTTCAGTATAACGCTTCCTCGCCCTTGTTTTTTTGGATTGTACAATCCAAATTTTTGGATTGGATCCAAAATCATCTGCAAACTTTAGCTCGAATAGTTAACTTATCCAGTTGCAATCATTGGCTCAAAACGGCTATACCTCAAGGCTTTTAGGGCGTTTCCACCCTCCCTCCCATTTTTGGATTGTATGTTCCAATCTTTTTGGATAGTACTATCCAAACCAGGGGTGATAGTCTATTTTTAGAAATTGGATGGTACCTTCCAATAAAAATGGATTGTACGATCCAAAGGTGCTATTCTTTGTTTGGATTGTACAGAACAAAGGATATTGATGAAGGATGGAGAGAGAGATAGATGATGAAGTCTACCAATGGTGGAAGAAACTACATGAGTTTCTAGACCTAGTTCTATTCCTAGAGCTACTAGGTAAGAACTTACCAAGGAACTGCTTAGTTCAGTTCTCTAGCAGGTCGATTGATGGGCACTTCGCTCCATATTCAGGCACTAGGCCAAGCTCAAAGGAAAAGGTACATTACATAGGATTAAACAGTGAAATCTTCCACGAGGAACCTGCTTATTACTTTGGGGTGATAGTCAGGATGATGTGCCACCTATATCAATTTGAACATGGGAAGCCAGGAAGAAAAATGTACGTCAACAAGGAGCTATCGAAGATGATGCAGACGGTAGGGATTAAGCCCGTTAATCTTGATGACCGAGAAAAGCGAACTGGAGAGAAAATGACTCAGGAGGTAATCTCAGGCGGCAAACTGGATGCTGTGCTGTCGATCATGGAGAGCAAGTTCCCTCCACCAATTCTTCCTCAGTACGTAACCTCTGAAGAAGAGCGAAAGAAGAGCAACAAGAAGCTCTACCAGTGCCCTGAATGCGGGAAGAAGATGTATGGTAACAAGTCAGGTGAAACCCTATTTTGCGGCGATTGCGCTCAAAAACAGATGGATAAATCCACCCTGGAGAAGCTTGAAAAAGTGAGGATGATTGAGCTTAAATCAAAGTAATACAAATTGTATTACAACTCAGGATGAGTGATTGACCTGGGAAGAACATGCCTGACTTTTTATCTCCTTTCAAAAGTCTTAGTAAGAGTTATAGTAAGAATAAAAAAGGGGGAGAAGGATTTAACTCCAACTCCCCTTTTTGAACCCCGTAGAACTCACCCTATTTCTGGTCTTAATAAGAGTCTTACTAAAACCAGTTAGAAGAGATTATCAGGTAATTCAATCTCCTTCACCAATCCAGTGTAATGGCGAATGCATGTATCTGGACGATTACCCAGCAGGGCGGCTACTTCAATGATTGTGAGTCCATTCTTGAGGCAGTGAGATGCGAATGTATGTCTGAGATTATACGGCTTCCTGTAGCGGACTCCCGCTACTTTAAGCTTGGGTTTCCACACTCGCCCATTGAAGTCATTGTCATTCACGAAGGCACCCTTAGGCCCACGAAAGATGAGTTCTGAATCATCTGTTGGATTAAGGCGATCGCGCCTCTGCAAAAGCTTATCCCTAAGGACTGAATGCATAGGGATTACACGGCTTTTACCTGTTTTTGTACCCTTAAATGCCCTGGTGCTAGAACGGCCCTTGAGACGAGCTAGCGCGAAGCTTACACGAATGTTTGATTCAGTAAAACTGACATTCTCCCATTTGATACCAATAGCCTCCGATGTGCGACAGCCTGTGTAGAGCAGGAAGTAGTAAAAATCCTCCCAGTAGTCCCCCTCAAACTGTTCAGTGATTAGCTGAACCTCGTGAGCGGTGAATGGGTCAATCTGAGTCCTAGTCTCCTTTGGTTGCTTGATACCTTCAAATAACCTAGGAGCGACACCCCTGAGCACAGTCATATACCGCCGCTTACTGTTATTGGAGCCCCCAATAGACTTCCAAAAGCGATTAGCTTGCCCTTTCGTTTTGATTGCACCCTTTTCAGCTTCGTATGCTTCCACTTTACGCAGGACACCCGCCTCAGCAGCCCCCCATTTGCGTTCTAGACGATTTCTAAGGGCTTCACCCAACGATTCACCTGATGACGCCTTCCAGGACGATAAATCGATGAATGAGCCGTCATTTATCGACTGCTGAATCTCTAACGCGATGATTTGAGCTTTCGTATAGTCAGTCGGGTTATCCCATGAACCCAACTTACCCATGCTGTGATTCACACCTTCATGCTGGAAGCGGATTAGAATTCGCCCATTATTGTTCTTTAGATTGATAGTTTTCACTACCTTGCGCTCTCCCATTTTATGAGAGCGAAGGCTTTAGGTATTAGCCAGTAGTAATAAGACTCTTATTACAAAGTAGAATTCGCTACCAAAACTGCCGTGTGAAGGAAGCGCGCTACCCCTGTGCTAATTGCCCTAGGCCAACCAATCTAGCACGGTCATAAGGGCAGTGCAAATACCTGAACCGCAACTTTACCGTTAGCACCTGAGTCTCATGAGTTCGTCCAAAGTGCGGTGGTTTGGCGGAGGCTACGGAAATCGCCATTGCCTAAGATCAGGTGATCGAGAATGGGGATGCCCAGTACCTCTGCCGCGTTAATCAACTGTTCGGTTAGGGCAATATCTTCGGGGCTGGGCTCTAGATTTCCAGAAGGATGGTTATGGGCTACGATCGCTCGCGTCGCACCATGGCGCAGGATCTCTCGAAAAATATCACGGGGATGGGCTAAGGTCTCGGTAGCGGTGCCAATGGTAATCACCTGGGTGCCCAAGATTCGATGCTTAACATCTAAGAAGACAACCGCGAACCGTTCTTGGGGTTGCCACATGAGATCGTGGCTCAGGGCAGCAGCAGCCACTGCCGGATCATCGACTACAGTGCGATCCGGGGGGCGGGTTTGTAATACCCGTTTGCCTAGTTCTAGGGCTGCCAAAATGCTGGTGGCCTTGGCTTCGCCGATTCCTGGAATGCCCATTAATTGGGCTGCGGAAAGATCGCGCATGGTGGTTAAGGGATCGCGCTGGTTTTGCCCCAGAGTTTGCAAAATGTATTGGCCTAAGCCTACGGCAGAGAGTTTACCTGGGCCTTGGCCGGTACCGAGCAAAATAGCAAGTAGTTCTGCGGTGGCGAGGTTCTTTGCGCCGTGATGGAGCAGCCTTTCTCGGGGGCGTTCGTTCTCAGGAATATCGGTTACGCGGACGTTGTAGGTCATGACTGTACACTGACAGTAGAGCGTTGAAATGGCAGTTCGATGTAGTCAATTGTTTAACGAGAATAAATAGATTCAGGTTAGGGGCGGGTGAATCTATGAATGAATCTATCTCTGCTTCTCTAGTAATCCCGAATCGTCCTATGATTCAACGGATGGTTGTTTTTATAAGCCCCGCCTGATTAGGAAACTTGAGTCGGGCGTAAAAGCCTCGTGTCACTGAGAAATCTATGGATCTAGATGTCGCTAAGGTTTAAATGCAATTGCTGATGACTGATGATCAACCTGCTATAGAAGAGTTGCGATCGCGGCGCAAAGCCCTAGCCCCCTTTAGTCTGTTACAGACACCCCCAGATTTACCGGATGCAGAGCAAGCCACCATTCGACAAACCTTAAAGGTGTTTGATCAGGTTGCGGACTATGAAACCCTGGGCGTTTGTGCCGATGATTTGGCCAGCGCCAAAAGTGCTATGGAGGCTTATCTTAGGGCCTTTGGGATTACGGTGAATTTGGATATCCCAGAGAGAACAGGCAGCGTTTATCTTAAATTCAATGCGTTGAATGGGCAGTGGTATTTGGATGACTACAGTGGGCGATCGCGGGGCATGCTCGTTACCTTTCATGCCTCAGATGTCGAAGAGATTAGTGGCACCTATGGCCCGTTTCCCCTTGGACTGTTCGATTAGCGAATCTACCATGCAGCACATCAAACTTATCGTTCACGGTTTGGTTCAGGGCGTTGGGTTTCGATACCATACCCAAGTTGAAGCCAGGCGGCTAGGGCTTAGAGGCTATGTCAAAAACCTGCCCGACGGCACCGTCGAAATCACGGCAAAAGGCGAACCAGACGCGATCGCAGCTTTAATCCACTGGGCGCATCAAGGCCCTGCTGCTGCCCGAGTGTCCCAGGTCATACAAAGTGAAGCCGTTCCTGAAATTGAGGCAGAAACTTTCGTGATTGCAAGATGATGGGCAAGATTGTGCAACTCAACGTATCTGATGGCGGGGTGCCCAAATACCCAATTACAACCGCTATGGTCACGGAAAAGGGACTCACAGGCGATCGCCAGGCAAACCTCAAATATCACGGGGGTCCCG
Organism: Cyanobacteria bacterium P01_A01_bin.123; assembly: GCA_039815185.1. Classification (GTDB taxonomy): domain Bacteria; phylum Cyanobacteriota; class Cyanobacteriia; order Phormidesmidales; family Phormidesmidaceae; genus JBCBZT01. Next base: position 14,252 of record JBCBZT010000076.1, read on the forward strand.
ACCGAGCGGTATGCCTTTGGTCTCAAGAGATTATTGCCACCTTACAAGCAGCGGGCCACCCCATTGAATCCGGCAGCGCTGGGGAAAATATCACGATTTCTGGACTGGACTGGGCTACCCTATGTCCGGGCCGTCGTTTACAGCTAGGCCCAACTGTTCAGCTAGAGATCACCGACTACGCCGCCCCCTGCCGTCAGAATGCCCGTTGGTTCAGCGATCGCCGCTATAGCCGTATGAGCCAAAATCACTACCCCGGCCAAAGTCGTCTCTATGCCCGCGTGCTGCAATCAGGTCAGATTTACCCCGGTGATACCGTCACTATGGTTCGGACGTGACAGGGTTCGGACGTGACAGGGTTCGGGCGTGACAGGGTTCGGGCGTGACAGGATTAGACGCTACAGTTGCCAACACCAGAACGGGTGACGTTTGCCCATATCAGCCAGCGATCGCACCCCGGCATCGTAGTAGGGTTGATTCTCTCACAGAAGAAAATCCCATTAGCAGATTTTTGGAAGGGAATTCAAAGGTTATCCAGGCCCCCCTAGCCCCCCAATCCTGGGGGGGACAAGACTCAAAGCCTCCAAGATTGGGGATTTGGGGCTCCTCACAAACCTTTAACGACTTTGACAGTCGCTTTCTATCAGAATATTTTTTGCCTCAAGAATAATCCCTACGGCATCGTAGGCGAAACGGTCATCAAAGTGGGACATGCGGAAACGGCGGTTATAGGATGCCAACTTTGGGTGACGAGCTTCAACATCCCAGCATTCTTGTTGGCGCAAACACACTACAGTTTCTGAACAAACCTGAATTGTTTCTGAATAAACACACTACAGTTTCTGAACAAACCTGAATTGTTTCTGAACAAACACACTACTGTTTCTGAATAAACCTGAATTGTTTCTGAATAAACCTGAATTGTTTCTGCCCACCGATGTTGGCGCAAACACCCTACAGTTTCTGAACAAACACACTACTGTTTCTGAACAAACCTGAATTGTTTCTGCCCACCGATATCGCGATAGTGAAGATAGCCCGGCGGAATCCATTGAGCTGGGTATGACCTGAAGTCATCGGGAGGCCAGAAATGCCGTTCAAGAAAGTTTTGTCAGACATCTAAATTGTCATATTTCTATCCGCTCATCCGCTCAGCAGGGAGGTTTCCTTGCTGCTGAAAAAGCGTGTCTATTTTGTCTTTTTTTAACCCTAATTATTCGGAGTTGATGATGTCAGTTGCACTTCAGAATTCTCAAGCTTCCCTGTCCAAGGGGTTAGAAATTAATGCATCCCGTCAGTTCGCCCCCTGGCTAGCTGAACAGCAGTTGAGTCTGGCTTTCACCACCTATCAGACCAATCGGTTATTTTGCGTCGGCACTGCTGCCGAGGAACGGCTCGCCCTGCATGAGCGATTGTTCGACAAACCGATGGGGCTGTTTGCCCAGGGCGAAACGCTCTACATGAGTACTCGCTATCAGCTTTGGCAGTTCGACAATCTCTTGGCAGCGGGGGAAGTGCGGCAGGGGTGCGATCGCCTCTATTTTCCCAAAACCGCCCACACCACAGGCGATCTGAATGTCCACGACGTGGTCATCGATGCCAACGGTGATCTTTTGTTTGTCAACACCGACTTTAGCTGTCTAGCCCGCCTTAGCGCTGACCACAGCTTTGAGCCCCTCTGGCAACCTGCCTTCATTTCTAAGCTTGTAGCCGAAGACCGCTGTCACCTCAATGGCTTGGCCCTGCGGGACGGACAGCCCGCCTATATGAGTGCCTGTAGCGCTACCGATACCGCTGCGGGTTGGCGTGACCATCGGGTCTCGGGCGGGGTGGTCATTGATATCCAAAGCAACGAGATCATGACCACCGGGCTGTCGATGCCCCATTCTCCCCGGTGGTATCAAGACAAGCTCTGGCTGCTCAATGCTGGCACGGGGGAATTTGGCTTTGTCGATCTGGAGACACAGCAGTTTGTGCCAGTGACCTTTTGCCCTGGCTTTGTGCGGGGGTTGGCGTTTTGGCAAAACTTTGCCTTCGTGGGCCTATCAAAGCTTAGATCGCGCCCCTTCACTGGGTTGGCCCTAGAGGAGCGGCTCACCGCTGCCGGACAATCCCCTCAGTGTGGGCTGATGGTGATCGACTTGAACACCGGACAGGTGATTCACTGGCTTCAAATCGAGGGGGTGGTGGAGGAACTCTTTGATGTGGTGGTGCTGCCTGGGGTGCGACGGCCCCAGTCCTTGGGCTTGCAGTCCGATGAAATCGAGCGACTGGTCACCTTTCCAGGGTCTGAGGGCGTGGTGGTGACCAAGCCGACCGTCAAACGGCCCAGCGTCGGGGGCACCGCCCCGATCGCGGGTGTCCCGCGCGAGATTTGGGAACAGGCTGACGCTGAGGTACCCAGTCAACCGGCGATCGCCGCCCCTGTCCCAGCCTCAGCCCCAGATTTGTCATCCCTGAAATTTCAGCGCGTTTTTCATCTCAACGCGGACAATCTAGCCGCCTACGACGATTTCACGTTTCCCAGCCTGCAACAGCGCTGGCCAACCCAGCCTCAACGTGGCGAACTCTTGGGCCTGTCGGCCGCCGTCGAAGGGGCGATGGTGGCCTTTGCGATCGCCGAACTGTTAAGCGATCGCACGGCTGACCTGATCTCGCTGTATGTCGCTCCGGCCTATCGCCAGCAGGGCATTGCCACCCGACTCCTCGCCTACCTGGAACAAGAATTACAGCGGCAGAATTGCCGCCAAATGCATCTCACCTACACCCCAACGCCGCTAACGGCGGTCGGGCTAGAACCGCTACTCCACAAGCTGGATTGGCAGGTTCCTGTCAGCGTGGGTCAGCAGTACCAGACCCACAAAGCGTTGCCGACACCTAAGTCCTTTGCCGCGATCAGCGGTGCCAAGGCCCCGCCGCCTCACCCGCCTGCCACCTCGGGGTCGCCGAAAGTATCGCTGGTGATGACGGTCTACAACACCGATGCTTATCTGGCCGCAGCGCTCGATTCCGTCCTGGCCCAGACCTTTACCGATTGGGAGCTGATTCTCTGGGATGACGGTTCGACGGATCACTCCGTTGAAATTGCCCAGACCTATGCCCAGCGCGATGCCCGCATTCGCGTCCAAGCCGCTCAGCATGAGGGCCGCATTCCAGCCCTTGTCAAGGCCCATCAGCTCACCCAAGGCGAATACGTGGGCTGGCTAGATGCCGATGATTGCTTGGCCCCTACTGCCCTGGCAGAAACCGTCGCCGTTTTAGACGAGCACGCTGAATACGGCATGGTCTATACCAATCACATTGATATGGACCCCCAGGGCACGCCGAAAGGGCTCGGATACCGCTGCCAAATTCCCTATCGGCCCCATCGGCTGCTGATTGACATGCTGACCTTCCACTTCCGGCTGCTGCGACAGTCGGTCTTTACAGCGGTGGGCGGCATCAATCGCGATATCCCCTGTGCCGAAGACTATGACCTGTGCTTACGGGTTGAAGAGCAAAGCCGTATCTATCACCTGGAGCGATCACTGTATTTTTACCGGCTCAATCCGCAAAGCATTTCTCACCAGCAAGCCACCCTCCAGCGTCAAGCCTCGGAGTGGGCTGTCAACCAGGCGCTGGCGCGGCGGGGGTTGGCTCAAACCTATACCTTGGTGCGTGACCCGGAGACGGGCAAGTTTCGACTCCGACGACGCCATCAGGCGTCACTGCCCGCCACCGCCAAAGCTCAGTTTGAGGCTGGGCAAGGGCTCGCGCGTCAGGGCCATTTAGCCGGGGCGATCGCGAACTATCAAGCCGCGATTCGGCTGGCACCAGACTACCTGGCGGCCTACAACCAGCTGGGCAAAGCTCAGCAGCAACTCGGCGCAACCACAGCCGCCATCTCAACTTACGAGCACCTGCTGGCCCTCAACCCCACTGTGCCCCAGGCCCACTGCAATTTGGGCGCGATTTGGCAACTCCAGGGCAAAGCGGAGAAAGCGATTACCGCCTACGAGCAGGCCATTGCCCTCAAGCCCGATTTTGGCATGGCCCACCTCAATTTAGCCAAGCTGCTCGTCTCACGAGGACAGCCCACCGCTGCTGCTGCCCATTACCGGGCTGTCCTTCAAGCCGACCCGCAGCAACGGGAAGCTCACGCTGGCTTGGCTCAAATTGCTTTGGAATTCAAAGACGTTGACCCGGCGCAGCCGGCGTTGCCGCCGGTACTGGCGCGGCATCCCCGCGATCCACCCACCGGCGTTGCCCTAGGGCAACGCTATGCCGCCCAGCCGACGGTGTAGCCCCCGCGATATCTGAGCCGCTTTGGGGCATGTTCCATCCTTCCTTTGGGCTGATGGTTTTGCTTCGCAATCCGTTTCGTAACTTTTGTCGTTTACCTAATTGATTCAAACCATGGTCACTTTTAATCAACAAACCGGCGCTGACAACCCCTTCAACGGTATTGAGGTGGGATCCCAGAGCAATCCCACCTTGGCCGATATCGATGGCGATGGCGACCTCGATGCCCTCGTTGGGGAAAGGTTTGGCAAGCTGTATTACTTCGAGAATACGGGCAGTACGACCAACCCGGTCTATGAACAGCAAACCGGCGCTGACAATCCCTTCAATGGTATTGATGTGGGAGACTTAAGTGCGCCCACCTTTGCCGATATCGATGGCGATGGCGACCTCGATGCGCTCGTTGGGGAAGGTCTCGGCAATCTGAATTACTTCGAGAATACGGGCAGTACAACCAACCCGGTCTATGAACAGCAAACTGGCGCTGACAATCCCTTCAATGGTATCGATGTGGGAGATGTAAGTGCGCCCACCTTTGCCGATATCGATGGCGATGGCGACCTCGATGCTCTTGTTGGGGAATATCTCGGCACTCTGAATTACTTCGAGAATACGGGCAATGCTGCCAACCCGGTCTATGAACAGCAAACCGGCGCTGACAATCCCTTCAACGGTATTGATGTGGGATCCTTCAGCGCGCCCACCTTTGCCGATATCGATGGCGATGGCGACTTCGATGCTGTCGTTGGGGAAAATGACGGCACTCTGAATTACTTCGAGAATACGGGCAGTGCTGCCAACCCGGTCTATGAACAGCAAACCGGCGCTGACAATCCCTTCAATGGTATTGATGTGGGATTCTCCAACACGCCCACCTTGACCGATATCGATGGCGATGGCGACTTCGATGCTGTCGTTGGGGAAGGTCTCGGCAATCTGAATTACTTCGAGAACAATAATCAGTCCCCCGCCGCCGTTGATGATGCCGTCACCACCGACGAAGACACCGTGCTCAACGGCAATGTCTTAGTCGACAATGGTAGCGGTGCCGATAGTGACGCTGATGGCAATACCTTGACGGTGGTCGCCGTGAATGGAGTGGCCGCCAATGTCGGTACTGAAATTTCCCTAGCAGGTGGAAGCTTACTCACCCTCAATGCGGACGGCACCTTTGACTTCGACCCCAATGGCCAGTTTGAAGGTCTGCGCAGTTCTAACGGAATTACCACGGTTGCAGCTGAGCGTGTTGAGTACACCCTCAGTGATGGGAACGGCGGCACGGATACTGCCGAAGTGACCTTCAGGATCCGTGGGGTGAACGATGCCCCTGTCATTACTGGGGATATCGGTGGCACGGTGACCGAAGACGCGGCTATCAACACCACGAGCGGCCAGCTGTCAGCCACCGATGTCGACAACGCCAATGACTTCATGCCCCAGCCAAATACGGTTGGCACCTATGGCACTTTCGCCATCGATGCCAGCGGCAACTGGACTTACAGCCTGGATAACAGCGATGCCGATACCGATGCCTTAGCCGCAGGGGAGGTCGCCAACGATGTCTTTAACGTGGCGACGGCTGATGGCACTCTGCAAGCGGTCACGATTACCGTCAATGGAGTCACCGACAACACGGCACCCACGGTGGCGAATGCCATTGCCGACCAGAGCGCGACAACCTTCAGCTCCTTTTTGTTTACCCTGCCTCGCAACACCTTTAATGATGCCGATGGCGACTCACTCACTCTGGCGGCCACGCTAGATAATGGGAATGCCCTACCCACCTGGCTGAGCTTTGATGGGACGACAGGGACCTTTAGCGGCTTTGCCACCGGTAATGAGGTCGGCACCCTGGCCATTCAAGTCACGGCAGATGATGGGACGGCAACAAGCAGTGATGTCTTTGATCTGTCGATTGGCTTCCCCAACACTCCCATCACTACTAACAACATCAATGGCGATCGCACCCCCAACAGTCTCAATGGCACCAATGCCAATGATTTAATCAGCGGTAAAGGGGCAAATGATGTGCTCGAAGGGGCACGAGGGAATGACATTCTCAGAGGCGGCAGCGGTGCGGATGACATGAACGGGGGGCGTGGCAATGACCAACTCTTGGGTGAGGGCGGCGACGACCTGTTATTCGGTGGTAATGGGGCCGATACTTTGGTGGGTGGCAAGGGTCGCGACATCCTTGCGGGGGGGCGTGGTGATGACATCCTTGATGGGGGTAACGGCCTCGATGAATTAGAAGGCGGCGAGGGGAATGATTTTCTCTTTGGTGGGAATGGTCGCGACATCCTGATAGGGGGTGACGGGAGAGACCAATTTCTGCTGCTGGCAGGGACTGGCGAAGACCGCATCCTCGATTTTGAAAATGGCCGCGATACCTTTGTCTTAACCGGTGGGATTGGTTTTAATGACCTCTCGATTACGACGAATCTCGCCGACGATGTCTTGATTAGTCTGAATGGTCAACGTCTGGCAACGGTTGAAGCGGCTGGCGGTCTGATTGATGCGGCTGACTTTGTGACACGCTAGGTCAGCCGCGTGTTGGGGTGTCTGCTGGGCCTGAGTAAAGGTGATTGCAAGCAGATACCCCACATCGCTCGCTAGTCTCAAGCGACGGGCAAGTTTCGACTCCGACAACGCCATCAGGCGTCACTGCCCGCCACCGCCAAGGCTCAGTTTGAGGCTGGGCAAGGGCTTGCGCGTCAGGGCCATTTAGCCGGGGCGATCTCGAACTATCAAGCAGCGATTCGGCAGGCACCAGACTACCTGGCGGCCTACAACCCGTTGGGCAAAGCTCAGCCGCAACTCGGCGCCACCGCAGCCGCCATCTCAACTGACGAGCACCTGCTGGCCCTCAATCCCACTCCCACCTCAATTTAGCCAAGCTGCTCGTCTCACAAGGACAGCCGCCCATTACCGGGCCGTCCTTCAAGCCGACCCGCAGCAGCGGGAAGCTCACGCTGGCTTGGCTCAACTTGCTTTGGCACTCAAAGACGTTGACCCAGTGCAGCCGGCGTTGCCACCGGTACTGGCGCGGCATCTCCGCGATCCACCCACCGGCTTTGCCCTAGAGCAACGCTATGCCGCCCAGCCAGCGGTGTAGCTCCCCGCGATATCTGAGTTGCTTTGGGGCATGCTCCATCCTTTTGGCTGATGTATTTGATTCGCAATCCGTTTCATAACTTTTGTCGTTTACCTAATTGATTCAAACCATGGTCACTTTTAATCAACAAACCGGCGCTAACAACCCCTTCAATGGCATTGATGTGGGATTCTCCAGTACGCCCACCTTTGCCGATATCGATGGCGATGGCGACTTCGATGCTCTTGTTGGCGAATCGGATGGCAATCTGAATTACTTCGAGAATACCGGCAGTACAACCAACCCGGTCTATGAAGCACAAACCGGCGCTGACAATCTCTTCAACGGTATTGATGTGGGATTCTCCAGTACGCCCACCTTGGCCGATATCGATGGCGATGGCGACTTCGATGCTCTCGTTGGGGAAAGGGATGGCAGTCTGTATTACTTCGAGAATACCGGCAGTGCGACCAACCCGGTCTATGAACAGCAAACCGGCGCTGACAACCCCTTCAATGGTATTGAGGTGGGATTCAGGAGCGAGCCCACCTTGGCCGATATCGATGGCGATGGCGACCTCGATGCTCTCGTTGGGGAACAGAGTGGCACTCTGAATTACTTTGAGAATACCGGCAGTGCGACCAACCCGGTCTATGAACAGCAAACCGGCGCTGACAATCCCTTCAATGGTATTGATGTGGGAGCCCATAGCACGCCCACCTTGGCCGATATCGATGGCGATGGCGACCTCGATGCTCTCGTTGGGGAATATTCCGGCAATCTGAATTACTTCGAGAATACGAGCAGTGCGACCAACCCGGTCTATGAACAGCAAACCGGCGCTGACAATCCCTTCAATGGTATTGATCTGGGAAACTACAGCACGCCCACCTTGGCCGATATCGATGGCGATGGCGACCTCGATGCTGTCGTTGGGGAAAGGGATGGCAATCTGAATTACTTCGAGAACAATCAGTCCCCCGCCGCCGTAGGAGATAACATCTTCACCGATGAAGATACTGCCGTCAGCGGCAATGTCTTAGTCGACAATGGTAACGGTGCCGATAGTGACGCTGATGGCGATCCCTTGACGGTGGTCGCCGTGAATGGAGTCGCCGCCAATGTCGGTACTGAAATTTCCCTAGCGAGCGGCAGCTTACTCACCCTCAATGCGGACGGCACCTTTAACTACGACCCCAATGGTCAGTTTGAAGATCTGCAATCTGGCAGGATTTCCCTCGAGTTTGCTGAGTACACCATCAGTGATGGGAACGGCGGCACGAGTACTGCCAACGTGTTCTTCAGGATCGATGGGGTGAACGATGCCGCTGTCATTACGGGGGATATCGGTGGCACGGTGACCGAAGACGCGGCTATCAACACCACGAGCGGCCAGCTGTCAGCCACCGATGTCGATTCCCCCAATGGTTTCCCCGACTTTTTTCCCCAGACAAATACCGGCGGCACCTATGGCACTTTCGCCATCGATGCCAGCGGCAACTGGACTTACACCCTAGATAACAGCGACGCTGATACCGATGCCCTGGCCACAGGGGAGGTCGCCAACGATGTCTTTAACGTGGCGACGGCTGATGGCACTCTGCAAGCGGTCACGATTACGGTCAATGGCGTCACAGACAATACGGCACCCACGGTGGCGAATGCCATTGCCGACCAGAGCGCGACAACCTTCAGCTCCTTTTTGTTTACCCTGCCGGGCAACACCTTTGATGATGCCGATGGCGACTCACTCACTCTAACGGCCACGCTAGACAATGGGAATCCCCTGCCCACCTGGCTAAGCTTTGATGGGGCAACGGGGACCTTTAGCGGTTTTGCCACCGGTAATGAGGTCGGCACCCTGGCCATTCAAGTCACGGCCGATGATGGGACGGCCACAAGCAGTGATGTCTTTGATCTGTCGATTGGTTTCCCCAACACCCCCATCACTACTAACAGCATTAATGGCGATAGCACCCCCAACAGTCTCAATGGCACCAATGCCAATGATTTAATCAGCGGTAAAGGGGCAAATGATGTGCTCGAAGGGGCACGAGGAAATGACATTCTCCGAGGCGGCAGCGGTGCGGATGACATGAACGGGGGGCGTGGCCATGACCAACTCTTGGGTGAGGGCGGCGACGACCTGTTATTCGGCGATCGAGGGGCCGATACTTTGGTGGGTGGCAAGGGTCGTGACATCCTTGCGGGGGGGCGTGGTGATGACATCCTTGATGGGGGTAACGGCCTCGATGAATTAGAAGGCGGCAGTGGGAATGATTTTCTCTTTGGCGGCAATGGTCGCGACATCCTGATAGGGGGTGACGGGAGAGACCAATTTCTGCTGCTGGCAGGGACTGGCGAAGACCGCATCCTCGATTTTGAAAATGGCCGCGATACCTTTGTCTTAACTGGTGGAATTGGCTTTAATGACCTCTCGATTACGACGAATCTCGTCGACGATGTCTTGATTAGCCTGAATGGTCAACGTCTGGCAACGGTTGAAGCGGCTGGCGGTCTGATTGATGCGGCTGACTTTGTGACACGCTAGGTCAGCAGCGCGTTGGGGTATCTGCTGGGCCTGAGTGAAGGTGATTGCAAGCAGATACCCCGCATCAATTTTGCACCTGTTTTGACATCCTCCCCGGCCTAAAGGCGCGGGGATTCCCAATAAGCAGTGGGTCTGGTTAGCTCTTGATGTCGAGACCCGAGAGATCATTGCTGCTCATGTCGGCCATCGAGGACAAGGCAGTGCTCAAAAGCTCTGGGATTCACTGCCCAAGGTCTATCGTCAGTGTGCCGTCCTCTATACCGATGCCTGGGAAGCTTCTCCAGCGGTGTTGCCGTCCAAGCGTCATCGAGTGGTGCCTAAAGACAGCGATAAAACCAGCTACATTGAACGTTTCAACTGCACTTTACGGCAGCGAGTCTCACGCTTTGTCCGAGGCAATCTGGCCTTTTCTAAGACGCTGCGCAATCATATTGGATTGTTGTAGAATTTCATTCACCGCTACAGTGAATTATTACCCCTTTATTTCTACCTTTCAAATTTTTTAATTTCTCCAAATCCCGTAATAATTTTTCCTATCAAGCCCATTGGAGGTTTTATACCGAACTCGGCATCTAAAAGCTTCTTGATTCCATCTTTTCGAGCTCTTAAAGGGTTTGCGGAAATGTCTATTACAGCTGTTTTCAGGTAATTTTCGACTTTATCAATAACCTTTTGATTACCGTTGACTTTTTTATGTTGTAGTAATTTGTCAAGCAAGGAATTGTATGTTTTTATGGCTTCTTGAGCTTTTATTTCCTTTTCTTCTGCTTCTTTTTTTAGTTTTCTCGCTTCTTTCTGCTCAAATTGGATGAACTCTTCCGCAAACTCCATGTGGGTTTGCCATCGTTTTAAAAGCGTTTCAACTTTTTCGTCCTCCAAGGCTAGCTCTTTTAAGCCATCAACGCTACCTGTTTGGAGTCTGCCAATCACCTTGTCTGTTAAATTGTTATCTTGGGAAATTTGCTTGATAGCTGATAGAACATTAACGAAGAAACTATACTTAATTTTTGATGACGGGAGTGGATCTTCATTAAAATAAAACTGCTCATCATTAGTTTCATAAGCATTATAGTGTTTGTCATCAATACCTGCCTTCCTATACATACCATGCTCTATGGCTGACATTAAGAGGCTCATTTCTGTGGCTTTGCTGATATTTATAGTGCCATACTTATCCTCTAATTTCTGATACATATCTTTCTGTTCATCACTAGGCACCTCGTGTAGGTAGATAACGACGGCTTCAGCCTGATATTTTTCTTCTAAATCTTCAGCATTCACCTTCTCCTCACAGTTTGGACTTTTAGGAATGTTGTCCTTGTTAGCATCTGTTATCAGTTCAGGCCATGGAGTAATACCTTCTATCTTAAACTTAGTACCGGGCGTAAAAATCAATTCATCTTCGTTCTCATAATTCGACCTAGCAAAACCACGGATGTCTTTAGCTCCCCCTTCTGACTCAATCTGGAAGCCGGTTCTACCATCTGAAAAATCGCTTTTGGCCCAATATCGTCTGTCAATCGTTGTACTCAAAAAAGGCTTCTCTGTGTACTCATCATCTACATCCAGATAGCCCCAATCTTCCAATTTACTAAAACTGGCAGTGATCCCCCGATAAACGGTTCCTTTCACAGGGGGTAGCTGATTTAGGGCAGAAGTTGCTTGCAAAACCTGTGGGTCTTTTCCATCTTCCTCACGTAAGTTTATATTCATTCCCTTGTTGTTAGGGCCTTGATAATTATTGATAGCCCCAAGTTCTTCCAACGGAATATGTTGTAAATAAGCTTTCATCTCAGGCAACTTCATCGCTTCAAAAATCTTTTTCTTCGCATCAGTAAATCCTGCCATTTTTTTGCGTTCTTCTTTGGGGTGAGTATAGATTCTGTGGTCAAAGTCTTTTTTCTTGTTGTGTTTTTTATTGTTTATCCCTACCTTTTCCTCTTTATCATGAAAATCATCTATTACTACCTTTTCCTCTTCATTAGAGGAATCAGTGTTTTGAGACTGGCCATGTTGCTTCAATTTATCTTGGCTTAGCACCTTCGCATCGTCCTTTTCCTCAGACTCCAAACCTTTGATCTGAGCTGGCCCAAAATCTATTTTTTGAGGCTGATCATGCTGTCTCAATCCGTCTTGGCTAAGCGCTGCCGTTTTGCCAGGGAACTGCACAGGAACTGAAATTTTCACGTTAAAGTTAGTCTGAGCTGCTCCAAAATCGACGGGAGCTTGAACGTTGTTTAAGGTCGCAACGGGCGCATCGAGAAGAGGATTATTGTGATTGATATCTGCTTTTTCATCCTTTCCCTCAGGCTTCAAACCTTTGATCTGAGCTTGCCCAAAATCTATTGGCTGACCATACTGCCTCAATTCGTCTTGGCTGAGCCCTGCCGTTTTTCCAGGGAACTGCACAGGGCCTGGAATGTTCGCGTTAAAGCCAATCTGAGCAGCTCCAAAATCGACGGGAGCTTGAAAGTTGTTTAAGAGCGCAACAGGCGCATTCGGAAAAAGATTAGGGTTGTTGGGTGCTGGTATAGCAAAGTTGATCTGAGCATCTCCAAAATCGACGGGAGCTTGAACATTGTTTAAGGGCACAACGGGCGCATTGGGAATCAGATTAGGGTTGTTGGGTGCTGGTACAGCAACGTTGTTCTGAGCCGCTCCTGGATCTCCGGGAGCTTGAACGTTACCTAAGGGCGCAACGGGTGCTTGCCAGTTAGGGTCATTGTCGATTTCAGCCTTTTCCTCATTCATCATGTCGTAAATGACAGTGTTGTCATCGCTGGCTCGGAAAACCTCTCCTGATGCGATCGCTTCCCGATAAACATCCTTCAGGAAAATAATGGATTTAGGGGATTGCTTGGGCCACCAGCCCTCTAGCCATGCCTTCAACGAAGCTTCATGTAAAGCTCCCTTGGAACTGGGATAATTCGTCGTCAATTTAGCAATAACCTGCTCTTGATCTAACCGTTTGATACTGCCTTTTTTTTCACGGACGGTTGGCGCCCTTTGAATAATCCCGTTGGACCCTAACGCTTGTTCACTCGGTTTTGGCTGTACCACTTCGACCATTGTTTTTGGCTGTTGAGCACTGGCTCCCTTAACATTCACGGGCTCATGCCGTGCTACCCGCTCGCCATTATCATCGGCATTCTGCTCCAACGCCGGATTCGCATTAATCGGGGTGCCATTCACATCGGGCTTCAACGCCATCTGACTCTGCTGCACCACATGGGTGGCCTCATGACCCAACAGCTTCGGGTCATTCGCCCCGCTCGATTGCACCACAATGTTGTTTTTCTGAGTATATGCCTTCGCCTGAATGCTCTGGGTGGCGGCATCATCCACATGTACCCGCGCCTGTTGCACCTCCGGGTAACCC
>JBCBZT010000015.1:0-138402 GCA_039815185.1 Cyanobacteria bacterium P01_A01_bin.123
GCGGCGATGGGGATTGACAAGCTGAGGAAGGCTCTTGATTCTACGTCGCAAGCTCTATGGGCTTGAGGATGCGTCCAGAGTCACTTCCAGCATTATTATTGCTGATGGCTTGCCAATCCCAACATACAAGGATGGGTTAGCAGAGCGTAACCCATGCTGGCGTTGGGTTTCGTTCCTCAACCACAACCTACACGGACTCACGTTACCTACTTAGCCTTGCGATTACAGATCTGTCTAACACTCCATTTTCTGGGTAAAGCCTATGCTAGGTATCCCAAGAGTGTTAGGCGGATTCAATACTCTTGAGGCTATTTAAAGCGGTCAATATTCGAGGAGAAACGTAACAGTTCTCTGAAAGAATGTCTTCTCCCCCTGACAATTGAATACACTATGCTCAGAATCTTTCTGAGTTAAAAGCGGGAGAGCCCTATGAATACACGTAAGGTGACTGTTAAGAGTCTGGATCCCATTTCTTTGGGTAAAATTCAGGGTATTATCTTGGCGGTTATAGGCTTGATTGCCGGGGTATTTTTTGCCCTGTTCTCTGTCATCGGGGGATTGGCTGCAGATAGCCCGATCGCAGCGATTGGAGGTGGCATTGGCGCAATTATTTTTGTCCCGGTTTTCTATGGCGTTCTTGGTTTCATTGGTGGACTGCTGACGGCAGTAATTTACAATTTAGCAGCGTCTTCTGTGGGCGGCATTGAGATGGAATTTAAATACACTGATGATGTGCTGTAAGCTCTGCAGGGTTTTCCTAGAGTAGAAATCCTTTAACCGACGAGCTAAGGGATTGCTTAAAAAACTCGCTTACTTTGTAGGTAAGCGAGTTTTCAGGTTTTAAGGGGTAATTCTGTCAGAGTACAAGTCAACTCTATTGTGAACTAGGCAATCACTGGGAAATGCACCATCTTGACTTGAGCTATTTGATGAGTCTGATGGTCAAGGGATAGCGATAGGACTCTCCTTGGCCAGCTTTGATACCTGCAATAATGGCAAAGACCAACCAGAAAATACCCAAAGCCAATAACATGAAAATGCCGATGACAACGAGCATCAAAATGCCACTGATAACGGCATAAATGAACATTGAAATTTGAAAATTTAAAGCCTCTTTGCCCTGCTCATCGACGAAGGGCATTTCGTCCTTTTTGACCAACCAGACAATCAGTGGCCCAATGATGTTGCCAAATGGAATGACAAAACCGACTAAGCTGCTCAGATGGGCGATCATGCCCCAATTCCGAGCTTCTTGATTTTGCTCTAAAGCCATGCGTTTGAAGTCCCAGGTTAATAAATACAGCATTAGAGTGCCACTGCGAGTGGGTTTACTCACTTGGCAGTAACACTTTTTAACTGAATCAAGCCCAAGGGGCGTTTTTCCAGACAATGGCTAGGATTCGGTCGCAAGGGTTTAGAAAACTCAAAATTTCTACATGTCCATGGGAAAATTCGTCTAGGCTCGAACTGATGAGTGTTAACCCCGATTTTTTTTGGTTTTTATGGTTCATCCTGCTGTTCCCTTAGCCAAGCCTGCCGATGATGCTGTGTTACGGCGGGGGTCAAAGACTGGCTCAGAAGAGCCACCGCAATTCGAGTTACCCTCTCCCAAAGCTGTCCAGGCTGCGGTGCTTGATGTTACTGGTATGAAGTGTGCGGGCTGCGTTAAGGCCGTGGAACAAACCCTATTAGCCTGTGATGGAGTCGTGGCTGCTACCGTCAACCTAGTGACTGAAATGGCAGCAGTAGAGTGGACGCCGGGACAGGGCAGCCCCCAAGGTTTCGCTGAAGCGTTGACGGAAGCAGGCTTTCCCAGTCAGCCTCGGGGGCAGGCTGAGGGCACAGGTCAGGGGGGCCAAAATCGAGCCCAGCAGTGGGCTGCTCGCAAACGAGCAGAACAGCGACAGCAGCTGCAACAGGTCGCGATCGCCATCAGTTTGCTGATGCTCTCCGCCATCGGTCATCTCAAGCACTGGGGATGGCTAGCAGTACCTGTGGTGAGCAATATTGGGTTTCATGCTGGGTTAGCGACCCTAGCTTTAGCCCTCCCCGGTCGCCCGATTTTGCTCGACGGCTGGCGCGGCTTACGACGCGGTGCCCCGAATATGAATACGCTGGTCGGGCTGGGTACGCTCAGCGCCTATCTCACCAGCGTAGTGGCCCTTCTGTTTCCCCAGTTGGGTTGGGAGTGCTTCTTTGATGAACCCGTAATGCTGATCAGCTTTATTGTGCTGGGGCGCACCCTGGAGCAGCGGGCTCGGTATCGGGCAGCTGATGCTTTGCAGGCTTTAATTGCGTTGCAACCTGCGACGGCTCGGTTGATTTCTAATTTGGATGTCCCAGAAGCGTCCCAGATTACTGTTGAGATTCCAGTAGAACAGGTGCAAATCGGGGAAGGGTTGCGGGTGCTACCAGGGGAAACTGTGTCTGTCGATGGGGTGCTGATCCAGGGTCAAACTACCGTGGATGAGTCGATGCTGACGGGGGAATCAATGCCCGTCTTGAAGCAGGTAGAAGATACCGTTTCGGCGGGAACGGTAAACCAAACGGGGGCGATCGCGCTGCGAGTCACCCAGACCGGATCTGACACGGTGCTGTCCCGGATGATCGCCATGGTCGAAACAGCCCAGACCCGCAAAGCCCCGATTCAGGGTTTGGCTGATAGCATCTCGGGTTATTTCACTTATGGCGTGTTGACCCTGGCCACATTGACCTTTCTGTTTTGGTATTTGATTGGCTTCAATGTGTGGCCTGAGGCTGTATCGACTGCCCTGGGACAGGCCCATATCGGTCATACGATGGCGGCTCAGTCCTCTCATCTGCTGGTTAGTTTGAAGTTGGCGATTGCGGTATTAGTGATTGCTTGCCCCTGTGCTTTGGGCTTGGCTACCCCCACGGCAATTTTGGTGGGATCTGGCATTGGTGCAGAACGGGGGTTGTTGATTCGTGGTGGTGACATTTTAGAAGCCGTACGTCAGCTCGATACGCTGGTGTTTGATAAAACGGGGACCCTCACCACCGGGAAAGCTAAAGTCACAGATTGTTTGCCGCTGGTGGATACCCTGGATGCTGATACTCTACTTCAACTGGCCGTTACCGTTGAACAGGGAACCCGCCATCCCCTAGCAATGGCGGTACAAACTGCGGCCCGCGATCGCGACCTAACGCCCTTCCAAGCCGACCAGTTTGAAACGGTCGCTGGTTTAGGTGTCAAGGCCTGCGTTATCTGGCAAGATCGGCCCCAAACGGTGATCATCGGTAATCCGGCCTGGTTAAAGCACCACGACATTGTCATTCCAGAGACCGTCCAAACCCAAGCTGATCAGTGGGTACATCAAGGTAAGACAGTCATTTATCTGGCCATAGATCATCAGCTTGCTGGACTCCTGGCTGCTGCTGATACCCTCCGCAATGACGCTCAGACGACCCTCGACCAACTGCGTCATTTAGGCCATCGGGTTTACCTACTTTCTGGTGATCATCCAACAACCGCTACCGCCATTGCCCAACAACTCGATATCCCGGCTGCAAATGTCTTTGCTGGCGTGACGCCAGCGGAAAAAGTTGCCGCGATCGCCCAGCTTCAGGAGGCGGGCCACAACGTTGGGTTGGTGGGCGACGGCATTAATGATGCCCCCGCCCTGGCTCAAGCTGATGTCGGTATTGCCCTCCATTCAGGGACTGATGCTGCGATTGAAACTGCGGGGGTTGTGCTGATGGGCGATCGCTTGACAGACGTGCTCACCGCCATCCGCCTTAGCCACGCCACCGTCAACAAAATTCGCCAAAATCTGGGTTGGGCGTTTACCTATAACCTGATTGGCATTCCCTTTGCTGCGGGTGCCCTGCTGCCAAGTCAAGGCATCATGCTCAGTCCAGCTGCTGCTGGAGGCTTAATGGCTTTTAGTTCGGTTAGTGTGGTGCTCAATTCGCTGCTGCTGCGTTATCAAGTTCCCGCTGACGTTAATTTGTCCGCCTAAGAAATTTGGATTTTAAATATTGCAATCCAAAATCCAAAATTGATAGCCTCAGCCGATCGCAGGTTGGTAAAAAATTAATGTAAAACTAGGGTTAGAGCCTTCTGATTGAGGACTGTCATGACTGACCCTGCTGATAACGCCATTCGCCAAAGTCAATTGCTGAATCGACTCGTGATCGACTACGACACCACCGAAGAAGTGGGTCATGTTGACCAGGTATTGGTGGATGTCAAGGCCCACCAGGTTGAAGCTTTGGTGTGTAAGGCAGCTGGGTTATTTAACCGCGATCGCTCAACCTTTGCCTGGGTACAGCTGCACAATATTGGGCGCGACAGTATCTTGGTGCGGGGCCAGGGTGGTGCGGGTTCCGAGAAGTTGGCTGCGGCCCAGCCGATGATGGGCCTGGAAGTATGGACCGATGCGGGTAATCAGGTGGGCCGACTGGTCGATTATCTGATTGATCCAGAAACGGGGGCCGTGCGCGCCTATTTGTTTGCCAGTGATGGATTTCGTGGCATTACCGAGGGCGTTTTGCAGTTGTTCCCTAAGGACGTGATCAGTGCTGGCCGTAAGCGCATTATGGTCACCGAGACTGCCGCCGATGAAGCAGAGCATTTAACCGGCGGCATTGCCACTGAAGCAACAGAATTCTTTAAAGAAGACTACGCCAAAACCAAAGAAGACTGGGAGTCAGCTTTAGGCAGCACGAAAGCGATCGCCGAAAAGTTTCAATCCCGCGCTCAAAAGATCGCCAAGCAAGCCAAACGTCAATTTTCCGCCCGCACCAAAGACCTCCAGGCCACCACAGAAGAGTTAGGTAGCGAAGTCCAAAAACGCTTATCTGACGTCAAAGACCAACTTCAAACCGGGTCATCCCGACCCCATCGTCGACCGAAAGAATCTCATGGGGAAGACACGATCGACATCACTCCCTTAGAAGCCTGGATTGAGGATGACACACCAACGGATGATCCTCCACAGTCAAACACATAGGGAGAAATGGGATATGAGCCAGAACGCAATACTGGATAAACGCATAGAAATCTTCCAAGGGGATATTACCCAGCAGTCTGTTGATGCGATTGTTAATGCAGCCAACCAGTCCTTAATGGCAGGTGGTGGCGTCTGCGGTGCAATCCACCGTGCAGCAGGGCCTGCTCTGGAAGAGGAGTGTTTGACGCTCAAATGGTGCGAGGAAGGAGAGGCAAAAATTACTCAAGGGTACAACCTCAAAGCCCAATGGGTAATTCACACCGTGGGGCCAGTTTGGGAAGGGGGACGCTACGGAGAAGATGAAACCCTCGCGCAATGCTATCGGAGTTGCCTAGACCTGGCAGTTGAACATGGCATCAAGACGATTGCATTTCCAGCCATCAGCACAGGCACGTATGGTTACACCAAACGCTGACTCAGGTTTTAGTGTGGCTGACGATGGCACCATTCTAGATTGATGGAAGTTTTTGGCGGCGTTTTGTTAATCATCATGGGGGGCTATGTGGGCTATGCCCTGTGCCTTATCCCGATGGGTAAGCTGCTGGCTTACCGCCAATGTCGCACCCTCTCCTCAGCGCCCAACGCCCTGATCTATCTAGCAGGCACAACGACAAACCAACCGCCCCTGGTCAGTCCTTTAGGGAAGACTGCCTGCATCCAATGGAAAATTCAAGTTTTAGAAACCACCGGCAGTGGGCAGCGTAAAACAACGATTAAACGTTTAGAGATCCGCTCAGATCAGCCCTATTTCATTAGCGATGGCACCCACCTCGTTAAAGTCTTCCTCCCACAATCTCTGGGAGATCCCTTGCTGCGGATTGGGCGATTGATGCTCGGGCTTCCCCGGCTTGGGCTTGGGGAAATCTTTGGCAAAGGTGAGCTATCCTACCGCGCCCACCAAAATCTATGTCAACCGTTTGAAGATGGCCGCGTTACCGCTCTGCTGGCAAGCCACGGGATCTCTTTAAAGGGCATGCTCGGGTTGGCGCGTAACCTTTCTGTCCGGGAATATATCTTCACCCCAGGACAACCCATCTATATTTGGGGTAAGCTGATACGCCATCGGCAAGCCATTCATTTGATGGCCAAAATAGTGTCATTTCGCAGCCGTTTAACCTTAATCTTGGCTAGCTTGGGACTCGGTCTGTTTGGCTTGTTGGTAGCGCTACTAGGGGCAAAACTGATCTACGAGTTTGGCCTGAGGTGAAGGGAATTAATCCTTGGTGCTTTGCCCACTATTGTCGCCCGAAATAAGATACCTCTAAGTCAGCACACCACCCCGGCATCGTATTTTCGTAAAGGTATACCCGTTCAACCCGATAATAAACCCCATCGCGGAATAAACAATCGCCAATGCGCGGAATGATTGGGTAATTGGCAAACCATAGGGCATCCTCGCGGGGACTGCGCTGGGTTGGTACTTTGGGGGCACGGTACATAATTTGCACCTTAAAGCCAGGCGCTACGGCAGGTGTTGCTTTGGCCTTAGCTGCGCTAGTTCTAGATGAGGTTGTTTTCTTGGGCACACTTTTCTCCGTCACGGTGCTTGAGCTGAATGAACACTGCCTGCCGATCTCGGGTAAAGATTGCCTCGATCAAAGACAACCTCTCTGCATCTTAAACGCGACTCCCCCAAACCCTAGCTAACTTACAAGCAAATTCTTAACTTGTGACCTTAGCAGCTCAGCCTATCGCAATGTAGTCTAATTGCCGCAACTGAATGACCTATATTGATTACGTTGATCAACACCGTTGGCGTCTTTAAGGTGAGCTACTGCTGCGCTTTTGCCTCCATCAGCTGCCGATATTTCTGGGTCTCTGTCAACACAGGGTTAATCCCAAACCAGCGGGCTTCAGGGGCTCGGTATTCAAATAGGTAGAGTTTACGAATCAGGGTATTGTAGTCTTCGTCGCCCTGGACACCCTTTTCAGCGGCGTGGAGCAGCAACTGCCACTCGTCGTCATCGAGGGGGCCGGTCAGGTCATCCCGTTCGTTGCGAATCACAGATTCTAGGGTGGCACGTTTGAAGGGGGGGTCTTCTTTTTGTAAACAGCTAAACAGCAGCCGAATGACGTTACGCATGTGGCCGCCGCTAATGGTGCAGAGGCGCTCTAAGCTTTCAGCAGTGTCGAAGACTTCGGTGACGCGGCTCATCCGGTCTTTGGGCGGCACATCGGGGAAGGCGCGGGCCATCACCATTTGGCGCAGTAGCGTCAGACCGGGTTCGTAAGGGGTACCATCATGGGTCCGGACGGGTACCATCGGCAACACTTTAGGGCGATCGCCGAAGCGCATAATCAACTGCGTTAAATCATCGGAAAAGGCCAGTTCCATGGGGATGGTATAGACCACATGGCAGGCCAGTCGCCGCAGTTGTTCCCCACGGTTGATAAACAAATATTCAGACTGGAGCCGCTTATCGTATTTTGGGGTGTTGTCCATGCGGTCGAGGTTATCGACAATCACGGCTAGACCCCGCTTACCTTGGCTTTGTAGGGCTTCGATACCCGGCTTGAGCAGCTCTTCGTTGACGGCTTCGATGATGCTGCGGGTACGCGGTTCTAAAAACTGCTGTAGTTGACTCCGCAGTTCATCGCTTTCTTTGACCTCGGCGGTGATGGAAGCAATGCCTGCTGAAAAGCTCACATCCGCAATTGACACAGGCGATCGCAGAATACCCGCCACCTCTTTCATTAGATTTTGAAAATAGTTGGGCCGGAGGCGAATGTTCTCTTGCTCTAAGCTGGCGCTAACGCGACGGGCGATCGCCAACAGTACATTAGTCACCTCCACATTGCCCATTTCCAAATCTTGATCGGATTGAAAATAGATGACGTGAAACGCCTCGGCTTCAAGCTTTGACTTCAGGCGCAGCAGTTCCGTCGATTTGCCGCTACCCACATGACCCGTGAACAATTGAGTCGTGGGGCGATCGCCCGCCAGCATGGTAATCGTGCGGCCCAGTTCTTGCACCACATCGCCACCCCGAACTTCAGAGAAGTTAATAAAATAGCGCTGGTCTAGGGCATCGGCGATTTGCAACGGCCGGGTGGGGTTACAAGCCTGGTAAAACCGAACTAAATCGAGGGCCATGGGCAAATACGGGCGAAAGAAAACACCACAAGGTTAGCAAGTTGCACCAACATTGAGTCAATCCCTATGATCACGACGAGGAAATAGGCTTTGGGATAGGGTTCAATCCCTTAGCATAGGGGTAAGACCATGGAGGAGCCGTCATTCAATCAGGCTGCAATAGAGCAGCATTGAATCATGCATTATCTCAAATACCCGACTGAGCAAACCGATCCACCTCTGCCGCCGTGGGAAACCCTACCCACGATGTATGATCTGCCGAGTGAGAATCCTGAGGAGCCTGGTTTGCCAGACGAATTTCATGATTTGCAACCGCAACTGCTCAGTGCCACCTTTCGGCTACAGGATCATGCTGCCGATCGATGCTTTACGGCGAGTGACCTTAATCTCTACTATGACGTCCATCATCAGCTCTGGTATAAGCGTCCTGATTGGTTTGGAGTAGTTGGGGTGCCCCGACTCAATCGAGGCAAAGACATGCGATTGAGTTACGTGATCTGGCAAGAAGGAATCAGCCCCTTTGTGGTTGTCGAATTGCTCTCCCCGGGTACAGAGAAGGAAGATCTCGGCCAAACCCCAACTAATACAATGACAACCCAGGCATCACCAGCAGACGATTCACCTCCCAGTAAATGGCAAGTTTATGAGCAAATCTTGCGGGTACCCTACTACGTTGTATTTGACCGCTATCGGGATCAGTTACGGGTGTTTCATCTCACCAGTGGTCACTATGAAGCCATGGATTTATCCGATGATCGGTTCTGGATATCTGAACTGAAGATTGGCATGGGGACTTGGCAGGGAACCTATCAGGGAATCGAGCGGTTATGGCTACGCTGGTTTGACCAGCATAATGTCTGGATTCCAACGGCAGATGAGCATGCAGTCGCAGCAGAAAAAGCGTTACTGAAGGAACGACAACGCGCCGAGTCTGAACGACAACGCGCCGAGCGGTTGGCAGAAAAGCTGCGATCGCTTGGGATTGATCCAGATAAGGATTAAGCAGGGGCAATTTTTTGCTTAATGTCTTATCCGTTTCATTGTGTTAATGACTTAGTCTAACGGATATTGATTAGGCGATAATTAGAAAGCTAAATGCAATAGTTTTAAGCTTGGTTTTGCGCATTTCTAACGCGCTTGAAATGCTTTAGAGTATGTGCCAATTTCGCTGCGGCTAAAAACTGAGCTGCATTCAGTTATAGGAGAATAGAGATGAATATCCAACAGTTTTTGCATGAATATAATCAAGGCGATCGCAATTTTTCTGAACTCAACCTTCATGGTGTAGACCTAAGTCGCCATAACCTCAGCGGCATTGACTTAAGCCGGGCTGATTTAAGCGGGGCAAACCTCAGTGCAACCAACCTGACTCGAGCAAATCTGAGCTGTGCCAATCTCACTAATGCTGATTTGAGTGGTGCGGATCTGAGTGGCGCTCATCTCGAAGAAGTGAATTTAATTGGCACCTCCCTGCGCAGCGCCAATTTGGTCGGCAGTAACTTAACTCGGGCAGACATGCGGACAGCTGATATGGAAGGCGCTGATCTTAGGGGCGCTAATCTCACAGAAGCCGATATTAGCGGTACCAATTGTCGGTATGTCAATCTAGCCAATGCCTGCCTAGACGGGGTGGATTTAGAAGGCGTGGATTTAGAGGGCACAGACCTCTCGCAAATCCATTCTGATGTGGAATATGCCTCTAATGGAACATCCCGTCACTGGGTAACGTGGGGCTAGCACTTTTCAAAAACGATACGATTAAGGCGTTGCAGACTTTGCCCCATTAACTGCGCTTGCTCATAGCAACGGAAACGATTGAGTCAACGATTAGGCGACTACCTGCTCAAAGCTTTCCTCTTGCTGATCGACATATTGTTCTAGTTCTGCGCGAATTTCACTGGCGCGAGTGTTATTGGGGTTGAGGTCGAGGACGCGGTCAAAGGCGGCGATCGCATCTTCATAGCGCTCTAGATAGACCAAAACCAGCCCTTGGTTAAACCAGGCTTCTTCCCACTCTGGATCAAGGGCGATCGCCTGTTGATAAGCGTCATAGGCTTCGCTGTAGCGATCGAGCAGGGCCAACATATTGCCTTGGTAAAACCAACCCCCTTCACTTTCAGGATTGAGCGTTGTCACATTGACGTAGGATTCTAGGGCTTCGTTGTAGCGCTCCAAGTATTCTAAAGCCACGGCTCTGCCATACCAGGCATTGACCAAATCAGTGTCTAAATCAATTGCCTGATTGAACGCTTCTAGGGCCTCTTCGTAATTGCCCATGGGCCCCAGCGATTGCCCCAGCCGCATCCAAGCCCGGGCATAATCAGGTGCAAGATTGACGACCTGACGAAAATCCTCGACGGCTTCGACATAGCGATCCATGCCGTTGAAAGCAATGCCGCGATGGTAGTAAGGATAGGGATGCTCAGGATCAATGGCGATCGCTTGGGCATAAGCTTCTAATGCCGCTTCTGGGTTGCCAGAATCATCAAGGACATTGCCCAGCTCAGCCCAGGCAAATAGGTTTTGGTCGTCTCGGTCAATGGCAGTTTCATAGGCCGCGATCGCCTCGGGGTAGCGGCCCAACTGATAGAGGGCATCTGCTTTGCCCACCCAGCCTTCTGCTGGGCTGTCGTCGAGTTGAATAGCGCGCTCGTATACTGGCAGGGCTGCAGCTGGGTTGTTTTGCTGCATGAGCGCCTCTGCTTGTTGAATTAAGGCCGCATAGTCGTCGCTGGCTTGGCTAATCAAGACTGGGGTTGCGTCCGCTTTCAGAATTTTGCTGTGCCCTACGGATTGAGATAGACGAGGGGTTTCGATCACGGGCAAACTGTTGGCCTTGGGTTCATGCAGAAGGGGGACGAGGGCAGCAAGGGCAGTTAGACCAAGATAACGAAGTCGCATGATTTCAAATCCTCAGGGGGGTGAGTGGTTATCTATGGGCCTGTATTTCCCCCGGTCGAGGACTTATACAACCCGATGATTATCCCCCACCATTTGCTTATCCAGGGTTAAGCAAACTCCCAGCTTGCTGGGTTATTGTGACCCTGGGTTTGTTCCACACGCACCTTGCTTCAATCGGGAGAAAACAGATCATGACTCAATCCGCAGCTTGGCGTCCCGTGGGCGCAGTTGATCCACTCAAGCTTGTTGAAGCCCGCAATCAAGCTCACCATGCGTTGCAGCTACCAGCGATGGCCGCGATCGCGTTTGTTCCCTTTCGTGAGGATTATGGTCACCTCAACTTTGGTTGGCTCGATTCGCTCAGCGCTTTCGTGACCCGCGATATCCCCACTGCTAGCGGCACGGTGCAATTTGGCATCCGGCTGGCGGATCTGGCATTGCTGATTTTGGGGGACGGGGCGCTCAAATTCACCTATCCCATGCATGGCAAAACCAATGCTGAGGCTAGGATTTGGCTCCTCGCAGAAGCTGAGAAATTGGGCCTGCCCTTAGACAAATTCCCAGCCGCGTCGCCATCTGAGATTCCAGCCCATCCGGTCGAATCGGGTGCTGCTTACGATGTGGAAACCCATGCTGAAGCGATGGCAGAGTTTTGTAATTACTATGGCAACGCCAGCCTAATGTTGGAGACTGTGCGCGAGTCTTACCTGGATGTTAAGCCGGGGCCCAACGAGATTCGCATGTGGCCCCACCATTTTGATATTGCAGTGCTAGTGACGCTCGAAGACAGTGACCCTGAGACTGCCAAAGCGTTTGGCTTTGGGTTTGAACCCGGTGACGAGAGCTGTGAGCAGCCCTACTTTTTTACCTATCCTTGGCCCCGCAGCCAACGCCCAGAAACGCTACCAACATTAGCTGGACTAGGGCATTGGACACCACCAGGAACTTGGTTCGGTACAATCCTAAAAGGTGAGGATCTGTGTCAGACGCCTGCCGATCAACAACAGACTGTTACCGAAACCTATCTGCGGGATGCTGCTGAGCACTGTAAGGCGATCGCCATTAATCATCCTTAAAGGGCAAAGTCCTCCAGAATCCAGAAGAAAATATCCTGACTCCTGACTGCTTTCCCAACCCAACATGACGGATTTGCAAGGTATACTCCCATGCGTAAATTCTTAATCCTGGCGATTTCAGTACTCCTGGCCACGCTGGTTTGGACGGCTTGTGGGCAGAATCCTTCTGCTACGTCCAATGATGCCCCTGCTTCAGCGACCCAGGGGGATGAGATTTTAGCTCAGCACAGTGATGATCGCCCGATTGCTTCTCCGGCTGTGGCTATTGCTCCCAGTCAGCCGGTCGATAGCGAAGCGGTGACCTACGGCGAGCAAGATGGCGTACCTTTGCAAGGCTATCTGGCTCGTCCCCAGGGGGCTAGTGGTGATTTACCTGGATTGATTGTGATCCACGAATGGTGGGGCTTAAACGACAATATTGAAAAAATGACTGAGCGGTTGGCAGGTGAGGGATATACGGCACTGGCGGTGGATCTCTATGGGGGTGAAGTGGCGGAAGCGCCGGACGCAGCGCGATCGCTGGTTCAGGGGGTATCTGCCGATGCCGCCAAGGCAGAAGATAATTTATTGCAAGCCTTTAGCTACCTGGAGATGGAACAAGGCGCCGAAGCAATTGGCAGTATCGGCTGGTGCTTTGGTGGTGGCTGGTCTTTAAACACAGCACTACTGTTACCAGATGAGCTAGATGCAGCGGTGATTTACTACGGTCGGTTAGAGACGGATCCAGCGCAGTTAGAAGCTTTGCAGATGCCGATTCTAGGCATTTTTGGGGCATTAGACAGTAACCCTTCTGTGGAGAGTGTACGCGAATTTGAAGCGGCGTTGCAGGCGCTGGGTAAGCCGATTGAGGTGCATATCTATGAGGGGGCAAACCATGCGTTTGCGAACCCGTCAGGGCAGAACTACAACGAGGAGGCTGCGGAGGCTGCTTGGGCGGAAACGGTGGACTTTTTGGGACAAAATTTGGGGTGAGGTTGTTGGTTGTGCGTGAGCTATCGGCTATTGGCTCGGCTTACCCCCGTTGCAGGTGCCATTAAAGCCTGTTCGAATCGCCTGCACCGATCAAATCGGCCACAATTTTACCTGAACTCAAGACACCAGGGATGCCAGCACCAGGGTGGGTACCCGCGCCGACAAAATATAGATTGGGGATGTCTTCACTCTGGTTGTGGGGCCGGAAATAAGCCGACTGAAACAGGGTGGGTTCTAGAGAAAAGGCCGAGCCCTTGTAGCTGTTGAGATCGTCGCGGAAATGTACCGGATCAATCCGGTGTTCGGTGACGATATGCTGGGTCAACTCGGGGAGATAGTGGGTTTCGAGATAGGCAAAAATGCGATCGCGCAGTGCCTGCCCGACCTCAGCCCAATCTGTGCCGCTGTCTAGATTGGGAACCGGAGCAAGCACATACCAACTATCGCAACCCGGTGGCGCTAGGGATGGGTCAGTCGCAGTGGGCCGATGCAGGTAGAGCGAAAAGTCGTCTGGCAAAACTTGACGCACAAATAAGTCTTCAATCCAATCGCGGTAGCGTGCCCCCATCAAAATCTCGTGATGGCCCATCTGGGGATATTGGCGATCGGTGCCAAAATAAATCACCATCAGCGACATGGAATAGCGGAGTTGCTCGATGGTGCGATCGCGGTATTTGCGTCGAAACTGTTCGGGCACCAGTTTTAGATAGGTCATGGCCACATCGCTATTGCACACAACTGCATCAGCGCTCAGCGTCTCCCCCGTGACGAGTTCAACCCCGATGGCTTTCCCGGTGGTGTTGTCTAAAGCGATCGCCCCGACTTCGCAATTGAGGCGCAGGGTGCCCCCCAAGTCCTCGAACAGCTTCACCAGCCCTTGCACCAGTGCCCCCGTGCCGCCCAGGGCAAACCAAACCCCAAAGGCTTGCTCTAGCTTATGAATCATCGCGTAGATTGAGGTGCACTGGAATGGATTCCCGCCAATCAGCAGCGGGTGAAAGCTAAACACCTGACGTAACCGTTCGTCTTGAATGTATTGATTGACAAAGCCTGCCACGGTTTGCAACGACTGGAGCTGCACCATATCGGGCACCACCTTGACCATGTCCCACAGGCTAGCAAAGGGTTGACCCATCAGCGGCAGTCCTTTTTCAAACACCGCTTGGGACGCCTGATAGAAGCGATGATAACCTTTCACATCGGCCGGGTTAAACGCTTGAATTTGCTGGAGGAGTGCTGCCTCATTGTCGTTGTAGCGGAATGTAGATCCGTCTTCAAAACGGATGGTGTAGAACGGATTCAGCTTGACCAACTCAAGGTAGTCGCTGGTTTGTTTGCCCCCACAGGCAAACAGGTCATGAATCAGCTGAGGATAGGTGATAATAGTTGGCCCACCGTCAAACACAAAGCCATCTTGGTGGTAGACATAAGCCCTTCCCCCCGGCTTGTCGCGTTTATCCAAAAGGGTAACTTGATGACCCTGGGCCTGGAGTCGAATGGCAGCAGCGAGTCCGCCAAAACCGCAGCCAATGGTAAGGATGTTCATCTAGATTTTTACAAACAGTGTGCTTAAACAGGCCGTTATAGACTATGCTAAAAAACCGATGCGAATCAATCTAGACGTTAATGAATGACCTGATGAGCATCATCCCAGCGGATGTGGTGGAATTGGTAGACACGCACGCTTGAGGGGCGTGTGGCTTATGCCTTGCGAGTTCGATTCTCGCCATCCGCATGTTTGATTCTGCGATCGTCACGAAACACTCTAAGTCGATAGACTGAAAACGGAAGACGAATTTCGGGCGTTGACGGGGGTTCTTGAAGCTGCGATCGCCCATTTTCACACTACATCATCGAAAACACTAAAGAGGCTGCTACCGCTTGACTGTAGCAGCCAACATTGAACCAGGCAGAGGCAGAATGGCTCTAACCTCCTAGGTTTGTAGCCCGACTATTGGGCCGCATCACCTTGCTTCTCTGGTGCAGAATCAGACTGTGTATTGTCATCGCCTTGGCTGGGCTCCGATTGAGTTTCGCTTTGAGCCCCATCTGATGCATCTTGACTACCATTGACTTCGGGAAGATTGATATCCACATCAGGCGGGCTGGGAACCTCAACCTCTATATCTGGCAGTACATTATTGCTGTCTGGCTGCTCTGTCTGAGGTTGAGCTTGGGGCGCTGTCGTATCGGAACGGCCTAGAAAATAAAATAGACCGAAACCTAGTATCCCCACCAGGAAAACGAGTAAAACTGCAAAGAACCCGTGGGTATTATTTGCGTCCTGACGTGCCCGGTATTGATCCCTGACTCAATAAGCGAGCTAAATAAGGTTGAAAATAGTGCCGATAAACCACACGTAAAGCATTAAAAATAACCACCCTTCCCAAATCGTGATTTTGTTGTCTTGGACCGTAAAAAACATCAATAAAGAAACCGATATCAAAGTTGGGATACCTTGACTAACAGCCGCATCAGGTACAGGTAGCGGCGTAATCAATCCTGGAATTCCCATGACGATGAAAATATTGAAGATGTTTGAACCGACGACATTACCGATGGCGATTTCGGCTTTACCTTTGCGAGCCGCACCAATCGTCACCATGAGTTCTGGCAAGGAAGTTCCTAAAGCTACTGCACTAACGGCGATTATTTCTCTCCCGATATTTAAAAGATCAGAGAGCTTAATTAGAGAATCAATTGTATATTGAGCGCCTAAAAAGATAAAAATACCGCTGAGCAGCAGAATTAACACTTCCCTGAAAATACTGGCAGAGCTCATGGATTTTGTAGCGACTGACGCGCCTTTGTTTCCTTCAGCCTGGATATCCCCTTCTGCGTTATCCTCATCCTTCGATGGTGCTTGAGCTTGTGGAACTTCAGATTCTTCTTCGCTGCTTTTTAGGATGTAGAACAGATACATAATGTACCCAATTACCAGGATTAGGGCTTCTCCACGGGTAAAAGTCTGATCCCAAGCCATGAGCGTAAATAAAAACGCTGATCCGACAAACAAGGGGAGATCCACACTCACCAGATTGTATACAACGCGTAAGCTCTTAGCGCTGAGAATAGCAGCCGTGCCAACGACCAAACAAATATTGGCAATGTTGGAGCCGATGACATTGCTGACCACGACTTCTGATGCACCTTGAAAGATGCCAAATAAAGATGAGAGCAGCTCAGGAAGAGACGTCCCAACAGAAACAATCGTGACGCCGACGATAAAGGGGGGTAGCCCTATGGCAACACCCAGTTTTTCTGCCGCATCGGTAAAGACGTCTGAAGCTTTGACCAAAACTGCAAGGCTAATGACAAAAATCAACAGGAGAATCGGCAAACTGCTCATGGAATCTTAAGGATGATGGGGTGTGGACGTTGTTGTCTTTAGCGTTGAACAAAGGTTATTCCACAATAGAGCAAGGAGATAGGGCAACATCCCTGGCCAAATTGGATGGAAGCATTGAGAAATTTGCTGGGGTAGACTTCGAAGTCAGGTCGCAATGGCTTAAGCTCGAAAGCGTATCGCTGAGGTAGCTGTGATTGATCTGGGGAAATACTTGAAATTAAGCGGGTGGACAAGGTTTTGTTGGCCTCGATTGCGCCTAGGTGGGTTAGCCCTATTCATGAGTTTTGGGTTCCTGCTTTCGGGCTGTATTCAATACGACGTAGGGATTCAGTTCGACAGCCAGACCCACGGTCAATTAACCCAAACCATCCATTTGAACGATCGGGTGACTGCACTCAACCCCATCGAGGCTCAACAGTGGTTGACCCAATTGGGAGAAACGGCGCAATCCCTAGGCGGGAGCATCACCCAACCCGATGATCAAACCCTTACCCTGGCCATCCCATTTAACAATGGGGAACAGCTGGTTGAGACCTTTAACCGCTTTTTTGAGCAAACCCCTTTAAGCCCCTTTATTCCAGCTATCGATACCGGAGCGCTGCCTCAACCCAAGTCAACCTTGATCTTGCAACAACGCAACCGCTTATTGGCTATCCAAAATCATTTGATTTACGACCTCGACCTCCGGGATGTGGTGCAGCCTGCCATTGGCGATCGCGGCATTTTGAGCCAACTCGAAGCCCTGACCTTAGACTTTCGTCTCACTACCCCTTGGGGTATTCAATCCGTTGCGCAACCGCAGGGATTCCAAAACACATCAACTATCTTTCCCACTTTGCAGGGTAATACCGCGCGCTGGTCGTTGATACCGGGTAGCCTCAACCACATTGACGTTGTCTTTTGGGTGCCCAGCCCCATTGGCTTGGGTGCACTAGCCATCATCCTGCTGGTTGTCGTGGGTTACGGTGTGAAATACGCAGGGGGGCGAAGGACGGTGATAGATTAGACGGTGGTAGATTAGGGGAGATCAATTTCCGGCTGACATGGGTCAGTTGAAAATTAAATCTGCACCACATCCAGAGCCGTAGCTCTCCCGAGGTTAAAAACTTAGGCTCCAAATCGGATGTGATTTGAACCGTACGAGGAATACCACGATGCGACAAATTAACTTTGTAGTCATATTTGTGATTTGCTTGGCCCTGGTTCTCTTTGGCATTGAGAATACCGACCCCACCGTGATTCATGTTGTGCAAGGTGTAGACCTGGTCTTTCCCCTTTGCGTCGAACTGATTGTTGCGATGGGTATTGGAGCTGTTCTGGCTTGGGTCTTCAGCGTTTGGGTGCAGCTTCAGAGTTACGTTAAAACCGAACAGCCCATCGCCCAACAGCAGATTCGTATTCAAGAACTTGAGCGTGATGTCGAACGCTACCGGGTCGAACTTGAAGAACAAAACCTGATGCTGCCTGGTTCGAAGGCGGAGGAGGAAGCGGAGATCGTGACGGGTTAGCACCATTGGGAGCAGGGGAGCGGAGGCGCAAGGGAGCTGTTTCCCAGTCGACCCTGGAGTATGGGTTAGGAATAGGCATAAGGCGATCGCTTGTGCCTATTTTGTTTCAGAGAACTATGATTGCCTAAGAAGCCGTTATTGTGATGACACGCTTTATCTTTCAATATTGGGTCTCCTTTAATTTCTATTCCCGCTGCTCCGTTATCCCCGCACGTTCACCCAAACCCCTCTCCTTAAATTCCCCCCTCGTCAATGGCTCTTTCCCTAGCTCAAAACGCGATCGCATTTCTCATTGACCTTGCTGAAAAGGGAGAAATTGATCCGTGGGACGTTAAGGTGATTGAGGTGATTGATCGCTTTTTGAAGACCTTAACAGCAACGCCGGTAAAGCAGGAAACCCAGGGGCGATCGCCCTATGAAGCCAGCCTATCCGAATCGGGGCAGGCCTTTTTATATGCGTCGATGCTGGTGTTGCTGAAGGCCGATACGCTGGTGCGGGCTGAAGAGGCTGAAGCAGAACTTGAGGTTGAAGAGTTCTTAGAAGAAGGGGAATTTGAGGACGCACCGCTGCCCCGCAATCTAGAACAACGACTGCACCGTCGGGCTGTGGCTGCCCCGCCTCAAAAGCGGCCAGTGACGCTGCAAGATTTGATTGAGCAGCTTGAGTTGATTGCCACGGTGATGGAAGCGCATGAACCTCGCGCCCGCAAGCGTCGAGCTGGCCCCCAACCGAAACGGCAAGCTGTCCGCGCGATCGCCCAACTGGCCCACCAAGAAAACCTCTCAGAAATTGCTGAAGCCCTAGAAGTCTTCCTCGATGCTTATTGGGATGAGCTTGAAGAAGTACTGGATTGGATTGATTTGGAAGCCTTACTAGAGTTTTGGCCTAAGTTCCGCCCCGACAATTTAGAAAGCCACGCGGGCCACTCAGAACATGAAGCCTACATTCATGAAAAGGTAGGCGTGTTTTGGGGATTGTTGTTTCTCTCGTCTCAGTCAAAGGTAGAGTTGCACCAAGAGAACTTCTATCAAAAGCTGAGTGTGCGCAATCTGAAGAAATTACCCCCTGAGATCTTGGCCAATTTGCCATCTTACGTCTTACCCGATTAATCTTCCTCAATAGTCACTGTCAGCGACACACATCCCTTTGCATTTAATGCCATTCGTAGCAGTGCGCTGACAATGGAGGCATAGGATTTTCTCAGCTTGATTATTTTGTTTGGGGGTGTTGGCTTGGGGTTCACCTTCTTTAGGCTGCGTTTCCAAAGTCATAAGAACCAACTTTTCTCTGATTGCTTTTTTATATTTTATAAACCATGGACACCCATAGTTTCCGATCGTCCAATAGTCCCACCTCCTGTGAACTGAAACCCCAACAGGCTTCACTCGATAAAAGTGTGCTGAATCGTCAGCCTCCGTTGAGCCATCGTTTTTTCAAATAGGTCTGTGGGCAGCGATCGCTCGATCGGCCATACCCCTGGCTGTTGCCACTGACCCGAGAGTAATAATTGAGCCACGCTCCCCGTCCCGTAGCCAGCGGCAACAGCAGTATCGGGATGCACCATATTGCTAATTAGCCGGGCAGGCTGTCCCTGACGGGTGCCGTGAATATCTGCCTGCATGGCCAGCCCGATGCCGCTAAAGCGATCGCTGATGGTCGTCATCCAATAGCTAACTTGGGCCAAAAACTCAACGGTTTCCGGTTTACGCAGCCAGGCTTTGGGGACACCATGGGCCATCAGCCAGGTGAGATGGTTATAGATATCTGGCAAGGAGCCAAATTTAGTCACGATCGTGCTGAGGGGAAAAGAATCGGCCAATGTCATCGCTTCGATCGTGTTAAACCAGTACACCGCACAGCGACCATAGGGTGGTGGAAAGGTGACAACTTCCCGTTGACTGTAGGGAGCGATCGCCTGCATTTCCCCCTCAAGTTTGGCTTGAATTGGGTGCTGCAACTCTAAAAATGTAGTCCGCATCACCGTTACCCCCGCCCCCCCTGACCCAGCGACGACGTAGTTCAACTGCACTGTGTCGGCACTGTCTAATTGTTCAATGCCTTGGCGTACCATGCTGTTAGAAATTCCAGGAAACACCCCAGTGCTAACGATCGCAGTGATACCTGCTTCAAGGGCGCGATCGCAGCGACTCAATGCCTGCTTCACATAGCCCGGATTATCAGCCACATCTAAATAATTCACCCCGTACTGAATGCAGGTGTCTAAAACATGAGCGTCGCGGTAGCTAAACGGCCCAGCGCAGTGGATGACTAAATCATGAACCGCGATCGCCTCCTCCACGGCTTCACGATCGCTCAGGTTTAGGGCCGAGGGGCTAAATCGTTCTTGGGGGGAAATAGTCGGTGATCGTCCCGTCACTGTCACCATGGCAGGGGTGTGGGCCAGCACATCTGCCGCCACTGCTGCGCCAATACGACCACATCCGCCCAAGATCAAAACCCGCTGCGCCATCCTGACCCGTCTCGTAATCATTAGCTAAGCTAATACTAAAGATAGGCTGCGATGCCCTGATAAGCCAGACAATCTCAACTCAATTGCCCCATCGCCCTTAGGTTGCCAACCCAATGCCCACGCCAATCACGCCGCTAAGACTTGCCAAAGGCTGCATCTTAGGATTTACTTGGGGCTTCACTTTATCGACACTGCACAGTTGTGATCACCTGAGTGCAAATCACCAGGCTAAAGGAATTATACCGATTGTGCAGGCTTACCGAATTCAATTGGAGAAAGCAAGCGATATGAGCCAGCCGTTGCTGTTTGATGCCGCTGCCGATTTTACCGAAGGGTTAGCGGCAGTGCGTTTGGGCGATCGTCTGGGCTACATCGATCACGGGGGCCATCTGACGGTGACTGTGGCTGATCCGAATGTGGGCATTAGTTCTGGGTTCGCCGAGGATCTGGCCATTGCTCGAGCAGGTGACTACTACGGCTATATCGATCGCACTGGCCACTGGGCAATTGAGGTGCAGTTCAAACAGGCAAAAGGGTTTGTCGATGGACTGGCTGCGGTTCAAGGGGGTACCAAATATGGCTTTATTAACAAACAGGGGGAGTGGATAATCGAGCCCCAATATGATTTAGCAGAAAGCTTTTCTGCTGGGTTGGCCGCAGTTAAGGTTAACGACCAATATGGCTATATCGACACCGATGGCAGGGTGGCGATTCCCCTTGGATTCAAAGATGCCTGGCGCTTTGCCGAACAGCTTGCAGTGATTCGGGTAGATAACCAACATGGCTACATCAATGTGCAAGGGGAAACGGTGATCGAACCCCGCTTTGATGGCGCTTTTAGCTTCTCTGAGGGGTTGGCTCGGGTACGCCTGGGGGATAAGTGGGGTTACATTAATGCTGATGGTAGCTTTGCTATTGAGCCCCAATATGGCTTTGCGTCAGATTTTTCAGAAGGTCTGGCGGTCGTGTTAATGGATGGCAAGTGGGGCTATATCGATGCTGCGGGTGAGGTCGCGATCGCGGCTCAATTCGACTATGCTTCTGATTTTTCAGGAGGGTTGGCTAGTGTTCAAATTGACGGGCGCTATGGTTATGTTGAGCCCGATGGCAAGGTCGCGATCGCGCCCACGTTTAACAATGCAGGGCCTTTTTCGGAAGGGTTGGCGCGGGTGCAAGTCGGGCAGCAGTGGGGCTATATCAACACCTCAGGAAGCCTGATTTCAACTCAAGCCCATTGAGGCAAAGAGTTCAGTTATCTTAACTAAGCGATCGATCGGCAGTGGTGCGACACAATTGAGGCAGTAGATGAACTTAATTCACTGAGGCAGTAGATGAACTTAATTCACTACCCCCCTGAACCATGCGTCACTTCCTATGGGCGATCGCAGTTTTATTGACTGCTTGCCAAGGCTCACCCCCACCTCTAGCATCCCCCCAGACAGCGTCATCTCAGTCTGCTGCAACCCCGATTACAATTACCTCTGAAGCGACCTTTGAGCCCGAAGCGGAAACCTGCAACATTCGCAGCACTATCTCCACCGCGCAACGCGATCGCCTGCCCAAAAGCTTGCCTCAACCTAGAGATGCGGATGATTACGACTCCCTTCACGCTAACTGGGGCATCGGTTATTTAGAAGTCACCCAAAAAGCTGATTTTCAAGCTGGTATCCAGAGTGAACAGGGGGTTCATTTTTATGGGTTTGACTGGATTAGTCAGAATATTCTGCCTTTATACGATAGCCCTGATGGTAGCCTTGAAGGCTGGATCGCTTGCGGTTGGGTGATCGAAGCCGATCATCCAGAGATGGAGACTCCTCTGGAGCCCCATCTGATCCAATCCGGTTATGAATCTTGGACGTACATCGTTCTTCAAGAGCAAGATAACTGGCTCCAATTTCGGTATAGCAGGTCGGGGCTCATTGGCGGGGGTATTGCTTGGATTTCCAAAGATGATTTGGCGATTGGGCTGGTTGCCTTAGATTTAGTGCGCTGGAGTGATGAATTTCAACCCAATGAATTGCGGTCATCTGAAAGAAATCCTGATACTTTGGGGTGGCTCTTCTTTCGCGATCGCAATACGTCCTATGCCCTACAGGCAAATCCCTCAGAAACTGCTGCGCTGATTACCTCGATTGGCGAAGACCACGGTATTGAGCCCCTCGAAATTCAAGGCGATTGGATGCGCGTCATGGTGGTGCAACCGAGAACATATTGTATTGGCAGTACGCCAGACACGCCGGTTCATGAAGGCTGGATTCGCTGGCGTGACAACCAAAGCGGCACTTGGCTCAGCTATTATCCAAGGGGATGTTAAGCAGGATGCGAGTCGGCAAAGTATAGCGCTGGCCAGATTGCTTAATGCACCGAGTATTGTTGAGATGCTCAGCACACAAGCAATCTGACTCGCCATAGTACACAAAGCTTTGTGGCTACGGCCATACCACAAGTTGAGCTTGTCCAAGTTCTGCAATAAGAGCCTGATAGGTCTGGGCCTGTATTGAGGGTAAACCGGGTCGTGGGGAGTTCCCGTTGTGTTGGTGTAACCGCTAATCCTTGAGTCGAATCACAGTGCCACTATTGTTGGTGTGATAGACCCAAGACTGATCGCCGTCACTGATGATGGTGTGCCAACCCAAAATGCCAATTGCAGGGCAATTGCCATCAATTTGGGGAATGCCATAACAGCCATCCCATAAACGCGGTTCAGCAGCGGTGACAGTTAGATCTTCAACATCGGCTAGGCCATTATCGATGACTGTTTGGAAAATGCGATCGCGTAAGGACGGTGGCAAATTATGCGCCAGGGTCGAGCGGCGAATACTATTGCCACTGAGGTCCGTGCGATAGAAATAGCTTTGGTTTGTTGCATCAGTTACCTCAACTTGCCAGCCTTCGGTCAATGCGGCAAGACATGACTCCGCTGGCCCACCTAATCCTAGACAACCATCAGACCAGGTTTCGCGGCTGTAGCGTCCGACTTGAAGTGCAGTATCGCCTATTTCCTCGCTGAGTTGGGCCTTAACCTGGGTTGCGATCGCGTCGGGGAGTCTTTCAAATTCAACGTCGGTTACGTTCGGTTCAGTTGTTACGGTGGATGGATTCACAATTGGCGCAGAAAGCGTTGGGCTGGAAACTGTGGCGTCAGAATCGGGTGGCGTTGTACAGGCAACTAAAAAGCTGAGGCTAATGAGCAGGGTAGTGAGTCGGGCGATAGCAAGCATAAAAGACGTTTTCCAA
Organism: Cyanobacteria bacterium P01_A01_bin.123; assembly: GCA_039815185.1. Classification (GTDB taxonomy): domain Bacteria; phylum Cyanobacteriota; class Cyanobacteriia; order Phormidesmidales; family Phormidesmidaceae; genus JBCBZT01. The sequence continues at coordinate 23,582 of JBCBZT010000015.1, forward strand.
CGAACATAGCCTTACGTTAGCGCTGTCTATCTTGCTGCTGAGACCCGTTACAGATTCGGATACCCCTGCGGATCAAATCATTCGAGAGGTCAACGCATTGCGTAGATTCTTTGTGATTAATCTAAAGCAGGGGAACGGTACCGGCTTGATAGTCCAGCAGGGTCCCTTGGGCACCTTCAAGCACAGTATTACCAGATAGCAAACATTGCTCCAGGTAAGTCTCTGCTGCTTCAGCATTTAAAGTACAGGGGGCCAGTCGTTGCCCGATTTTCATCAAGGCGTCTATCACCCGTTGCGGATCTAGCCATGCTGATTCTTCGTTTAAGTATTGGGCAACCTCGGGTGACTCAGACAAAGGCTGGAGTCTTTTGTGGACATAGTCATACAGCGCATCGACCTTTTCAGAAAGTCTACGGTGATCAACCAAATTCCAGGCGGTGAGGGTGGTGTTGGGATGCGATCGCGCATAAATAAATGTTGCCCCCACGCCCATGCCCGTACTGCCAAATCGGCGATCGCCGCGATGGAGTTCTTGAGCCCGGTTGATGATCTTGTGCCAAAGGGTAACAACTGGGCAACGACCATCAATCGTCAATCGCTGCAGGGGGTTGAAGATGCCGTTGTTTTGGGGGACTGAGGCTTCTTTCAACCTGTTGAAAGGCGTGATCGCCATCTGCTGACTTAGAAAAGTCTTAACTGTAGACAATCGGCAGGCAGTGGTTTAATCTGACCACAAACGAACATTTGTACTGCCATCCCGGATACTCAGAAACTTCAATTCCAAAACTGCATTTATCGGAAGCGAAATCCCTTTACTTAAATAAAATCACAGAAATCTATGAAATTTGGCTACACCATTGTCTACGTCTCATCAGTTGCTGAAACGCTCACCTTTTATCAGCAAGCATTTGGCTTTGAAACTCGCTTTCTCCATGAATCAGGTGACTATGGCGAGTTAGAGACGGGCTCAACCGTATTGGCCTTTGCCTCCCATGATTTGGGTGAGATGAATCTTGAGGGGAAATATCAGAAAACCGATCCGAGTGCGGCTCCGTTGGGGGTTGAGCTAGCATTTGTGACGGATGATGTTGCAGCAGCTTATGATCGCGCTGTTTCTGCAGGCGCTATCTCTCTCAAACCGCCCGTTGAAAAACCTTGGGGACAAGTTGTGGCCTATGTGCGGGCTGTTGAGGGATCCCTAATTGAGCTTTGTTCTCCAGTTGGCGGTTAATGATTAATAGGCTATTCAATTTGGGCTTCGGCTTGGTGGGCGATCGCCCTTAGCTGATCTAGCACTGCTACATTAGCCCCCTGCCATAATCCCCGCTGACTCGCCTCTAGCAGCCGTTCGGCCATATCTCGCAGTGCCCAGGGATTTTTTTGTTCTATAAACTGCTGAACTTTGGGATCGAGCACATAGGCTTCGGCAACCCCTTGGTACATATAGTCTGCGACGCAGTGAGTTGTGGCATCGTAGGCAAATAGATAATCGACGGTGGCGGCCATTTCAAATGCGCCTTTGTAACCGTGGCGCATCACCCCAGCAATCCACTTGGGGTTAACGACTCGCGATCGATAGACCCGGGCAATTTCTGCCTGGAGGGAACGCACCTTGGGATTGTCTACCACAGCGTGATCGCCAAAGTAGGTTTGGGGATTTTTCCCTTGAGCAACCCGCACTGCTGCCGTCAATCCCCCTTGAAACTGGTAATAATCGTCAGAGTCGAGCAGGTCATGTTCGCGGTTGTCTTGGTTGTGGAGCACAATTTGCATTTGTTCTAACCGCTGCTGAAAAGCTTCTGGTGCCGAGCGTCCGGCGGCGTTGCGGCCATAGGCATAGCTGCTCCAGTTCACATAAGCATGGGCCAAGTCTTCGTCCGTCGTCCAGTTTTGGGCATCGATTAGCCCCTGCAGGCCAGCGCCGTAAGCTCCCGGTTTGGAACCAAAGATGCGAAAGCGCGATCGCGTTTGAGCCTGCTCCTCAGTCAATCCTTTGGCTATCCAAGCAGTGGTCTCTTGCTGCACCCTTGCCGCTAGCGGGTTTTGTTCATCAGGTTCATCCAGACTGGCCACTGCGGCCACTGCCTGATCAAACAAATCAATCAAATTCGGAAACCCATCCCGAAAGAATCCTGAAATCCTAAGGGTTACATCCACCCGAGGCCGCCCCAGCAGCGATACGGGCAAAATCTCAAAATCAACCACCCGTCGCGACGGGCCATCCCATACAGGGCGCACCCCCAGCAGCGCCAGCGCCTCTGCCAAATCGTCTCCCCCGGTTCGCATGGTTGAAGTGCCCCAAACCGAAAGTCCCAGCGTTTTCGGATATTCACCGTTCTGCTGTACATAATCTTCTATCAACACTTCCGCTGCTCGCCGCCCCACATCCCAAGCACTTTCGGTTGGAATCGCCCGAATATCGACCGAATAAAAATTACGCCCTGTTGGCAACACATCCGGTCGGTTGCGTGTGGGTGCCCCGGCAGGGCCACTGGGGATGTAGCCGCCGTTGAGCCCGTGGAGTAGGTGGGTCAGTTCTTGGGGAGTTTGACGTAGGTTGGGCAGGAGGGTTTGGTGGAGGTGGGTGAGTTCTTTGATGAGGGAGTGGAGGAGTGGGGGAGTGGGGGAGTGGGGGAGTGGGGGAGGTGGGGGGGCAGGGAGTGGGGGAGTGGGGGAGCTTAGGAGGGCGTCAACTAAGGTGGCGGCGTGGGTTTCGAGTTGGGTAACGGCGTCGCCGATGGTGCGGCAGTTTTCTAAGGCGGTGAAGAGGGTAGGTTGGTGTTGGGTGATGATTTGACTCAGCGCGTCATTTAGATTTGCTAAATCTGGTTCTTTGATTTGAATGACACTGTCCGGGCTGTTTTGGGGAGGGTTAGCAGGGGACAGTGAGGGGTGTTTGGGGACAGTTGGGGACAGTTGGGGGCAGCTAAAGGCAAAGGACAAGGCTAGGTCGTCGGTGAGTGGATCGATATTGAGATCATAGTCTTGGGCGATCGCCCGCGTTAAGCCTACCCGTCCAGGACTGGGATGACGGGCGATCGCGATCAGCAAATCTCGCAGCTGTCTTCCCTCCGGGCAGCAACCAAAAATATGCAGCCCATCCCGAATCTGAGCCTCCTTGAGTTCGCAGAGATAACCGTCAATTTGAGGTAGCAACTTTTCTAAGCCGCCCTGCTTGTCCAAGTCCTTTGGGCGGTCAATTTTGGACAGCACTTCGTGCCGCTGCGCTAGAGGAGTTTGGAGTTTAGATTTTGGACTTGTTCTTAGCTTGTCCTGAGCTTGTCGAATGGGCTTGTTAGATGGATTCTGATTTCCTCCCCCCATCTCCCCATCTCCCCATCTCCCCCGCTCCCCTCCTTTCCCCAACCCCAAATCCTCAACCAACTGCGTTTCAGCCAACAGCTCCCCAATGCGATCGCCAATCATCGGCAATCTCGTCGGATCTAGACTTTGGGCTTCATAGTATTCGTCCACCCAGGCTTCAAGTTTCTCAAGAGGGCCGTAGAGTTCGGCGCGGGTTAAGGGTGGCGTCAGGTGGTCGACGATCACGGCTTGGGCACGGCGTTTGGCTTGGGCCCCTTCCCCTGGATCATTGACGATGAAGGGATATAGGTGGGGCAGGGGGCCAAGGGCGGCTTCGGGGTAGCAGTTTTCTGAGAGGGCAATGCCTTTGCCAGGTAGCCATTCTAGGTTGCCGTGTTTGCCGACGTGCACAATCGCCTGGGCTCCAAACTGGTGGCGCACCCAGGCGTAAAACGCTAAATATTCTGGGGTGGGTTCGAGGTCGGGGGCGTGGTAGTTGAGCGTGGGGTCTTGGTCGTAGCCGCGGCTGGGTTGGATGCCGATGAAGAGGTTGCCGAGTTGGAGGCCGGGGATGGGGAGTGGGGAGGATGGGGGAGTGGGGGAGTGGGGGAGCGTAGGGGAGGCGGGCCAGCGATCGCGGATGCCGGTTTTTACGGCTTTGGGAAGGGCGTTGAAAAAGTTTTCAAAGGCTTCTGGAGTTAGGGTTTGGTGGGCGGGACGAAGGGGATTGGCTTCGCGATCGTTAGTGATGCTTTGGGTGAGGCGTTGAATCAGGTCGTCGCCGTCTTTGGGGATGTCGGGGATGTGATATCCGGCCGTGGCGAGGCTATGTAGGATTTCGACGCAGCTTTGCGGGGTGTCGAGGCCGACGCCGTTGGCAAGGCGGGCGTCGCGGGTGGGATAGTTGGCCAAAATCAGGGCAATGCGTCGCTCGGCGGGTGGGGTTTGGCGGAGGTGTACCCAGTGGGCGGCGAGTTGGGCGACAAACTGGACGCGATCGCTGACAGGTTCATACACGACTACATCTGTTTCCAATGCACTGCTGCGACGCTGCACGGCTTTAAAGGATATGGCTCGGGTAATGATGCGGCCATCCACTTCTGGTAGGGCGACATTCATGGCAATGTCGCGGGGGGAGAGTCCTTGGGGATTCGTCTGCCATTGGTCTTGAGTGCCGCCACTCAAAATCACTTGCAGGATGGGGACACCTAGTTTTTGCCACAAATCGAGCTGGGGAGTGGTCTGGTCAAGCTGAGCGATAGAAAAGCTAGTGGTGATGAGCAACACCTGAATACCCGGTTCTCCTTTGGGTTTGAGCAATGTCAGCAATTCAGTTTGGGCGTCTGGATCTTGAAGCGATGAGACGAAGATAGGGACGGGCTGGAGTCCTTGCTGGGTTAGGGCTTTGCAGAGAGCATCAATGGGGGCAGTGTTGCCGGAGAGGTAGTGGGAGCGGTAGAAGAGGAGGCCTGCGGCAGGGAGGGATGGGGGAGTGGGGGGATGGGGGAGTGGGGGGATGGAGGGATGGTAAACACCGAGTCGGGGAATGGGTTTGGGGTTTGGGGGATTGTAGTGGGTGTTTAGGAGGCGATCGCAGAGGTAGGCTAAGCCGTGACGCAGATTATTGACGCCGCCTTCAATTAAGTAGCGCCAGATCTGGTTTGCGGTGGCTAGGGGCACGGTGGAGTGGCTGATCAGATCGGGGTCGGGGCGATCGTCGCCGGGGAGGACGACCAGTTTAGCGCCAGTGGTGGCGGCAGTGTCTTTGAGGACTTCTAAGCCGTAAGACCAGTAGGCTCGCCCACCTAAGAGGCGGACAACGATCACGAGGGCTTGACTCAGGACTGTTTCGGCATAGGTGTCGATGGACAACTGCTGTTGAAGCTGGAGCAGGTTAGTGACGCGAATTGCTGGAAAGTCTTTGGGGAGTTGGGGTAAGACAGTCGCAAGGATTTGAATTTCAGTGTCAGCGGCGGTGAGAAACACCAGGGGAGCCGGGGTTTGATCCACAAAAATAACCCCCTCGGCTTCGGGATTCCATCCACCAGGGGAAGCTGCAAGGCGATGCATAGGTTAACTAAATCGAATTAACTCAATCGAAATCTGAAAGAACTATAGCGTCAGAGCAGGTTTATTGATTTTAGGAGATAGGATGTACCTGAACTTCAACACCACATTAAGTCCAGCGCTTTTGTTGGGGTTCAGCTTTTACATTAAGCAACAAAAGGAATGATTAAGAGAATAGGTGTCAATTCAGACTTACCTATTTTCTTAATGTGTTTTCCTCATTTTTAAGCAAGATTTAGTCCGTGCTATTCAAATCATTGACCAAGTGTGAGTTGGTTCTTAACTTGAGGCATGAGTTTCTAAGGCCGTTTTTTTAGAGTGTTTTAATTTATCCCTGGCTTAGGGTCAATTCTGGAGCAGTGGCCTATGCCCTGCCAAGCGGTCATCAATGGCTAATTTTTTAGAGTTGGTTTCGTTTCGTTGGGTTCATCAGGCGGCGTGGTCAAGTCTTGCCCGTCTGTTAGCGGGTTATGGTACGACGACTGATGCACTGTGGATTACGGCATCAGAACTCACCGTTGCGTCCACCAATCGCCCTGACAGACTTGAGGATTGGCAGGTGCTGGTTGCGCAAAACTATCGCGTCTTAGTGCTCAAGCAAACTCAGCGAGAAGCATCCCGGCCCGATCAAGTCTCTATTGGGTTAAGTTTTGACGCCACTGCGATCGCGACCTTTCTCACTTGGGTGGAAAATGGACTCGAAGCGGGAGCCGTCCTTGCCCCGATGCTGCAAGCCCAACTGCCTCAAGCTCAAGCCTGGTTGTCAGCCTCTGCTCCTGCAATGGAAGGGTTTGTGCTGGACTTGCTTAACGTAATGGTTCAAAATCAGCCCGGTGAAGGCATTGCAAATTCATCCTCAACGTCTGAGTTTTTATCAGATCACCCGCATTTTCCGATAAAACCTGCGCAGCATAGCCTGAATCAGCAAATTGAACAGCGTCTCTTGCTCGATCAGGTGATCACTAAAATTCGTCAATCGTTGGAACTGCCAGAGATTTTGCAAACGACTGTAGATGAGGTGCGGCAGTTTCTCAAAGCCGATCGGCTCGTGATTTATCAGTTTGAGGGGCAGGTCGAAAGTCAGTTTTTGGAGCAAGTGCGCCCCCGCGGGGTGATTGCCTACGAAGCTCGCATTGATGAAATGCTGCCGTCGATCCTTAATTATGCTGAGGATGATTGCTTTGGCGCCAAGCACCGTATAGAAGGACATACGGGCGATCGCGAGCAGTTGTCCCACGCCAATACTTTGCGCCCCAGCCAGCCGAAAGCGGTTGTTGATGTCCAGCAGACCTATCAATCTTCACCCTGTCTGCTGAAGGTTTTGAATCAGGCCCAAGTGCGCTCTAAGTTAGTCGTGTCTATTGAGACAGGCGATCGCCCTTGGGGACTCTTAATCGCCCATCAGTGCACGGAACAGCGCCAGTGGCAACCGTGGGAAGTTGAATTTTTGCAGCACATCGGCGAGCACTTATCCGTCGCTATTTCCCAAGCTGAACTTTATCATCAACTCCAGCAGCAGAAGCGCAGCCTAGAAGTCTGCGTGATTGAGCGCACCGAAGATCTGCAAGACGCCATGATTTCGGCTCAATCGGCGAGTCGGGCCAAAAGTGAGTTTTTGGCCACGATGAGCCACGAATTGCGGACGCCGCTCACGTGCATTATTGGCATGTCGGCAACCCTCCTGCGCTGGTCATTCGGTGACCTCAGCTCCCGACAGCAAAACTATCTAACGACGATTCATGATAGCGGTGAACGCTTATTAAGCTTAATTAATGACATCTTAGAGGTCGCCAAAATTGAATCAGGCCGCACAATCCTAGAAGTCAGTGATTTTTCCCTCTCCAGCTTGACGCGGCAGTGTTTGGAGGTCTTTCAAGACAAGGCCCGTCACCAGGGCGTTGAACTTTTCCTGGATCTGAAGCTGTCTGCCCAGCAAGATAATTTTGTTGCCGACCCACGACGGATTAAGCAAATTTTGCAAAATCTACTCAGCAATGCCGTCAAGTTCACTCCCCAAGGTGGCGAAGTTAAGCTGCGAGTTTGGCGAGAAAATCACGCAGCAGTGGTATTTCGCATTGAAGATACAGGCATCGGCATTCCTGACACCCAACAGGTGTTGCTGTTTGAAAAGTTTCAACAACTCGAACCCACCCGTCATCGCCAGTACCAAGGTACAGGCCTAGGGCTAGCGCTAACCAAACAGTTGGTGGAACTCCACGGGGGGTCAATTTCAGTCGAGTCAAAGCTCAATTATGGTTCGGCTTTTACTGTGCGCTTGCCGTTGCAGCAGCTCAGCCCGCAGAAAACGCTACCCACCCCCTCCAAAGCAGTGGCCCCAGAACCGATATTGGGGCGGATTGTGTTAGTCGAAGATCAAGAAGAGACTGCTGGAATAATTTGCGATATGCTCACCGCTGCTGATCACCAAGTGATTTGGGTCGTGGATGGGTCGCAGGTGGTCGAGCAAGTAGGCCTGCTTCAACCCATGGCAGTGATCATTGACATGGGACTTTCCGGCGCAAACGGCCATGACATTGTGGTGGCTCTGCGTCAAACAATGGCCACAGCCAGCGTCAAGATTTTGGCGCTAGCCGAAGACGAAACGAAAATCGACGCTGCTGCAAGCACTTTATCCGACACCGGGGGGCAAGACTTCAGTGCTGATGAGATTATCTTGAAACCCGTTAATCCAGAAATCCTGCTGGTTAAAATCAACGCGCTGATGTCATTGCCTATCAGCTAAACTTGCCGATTGATGATATTGTGCGATAGTCGGAATGTATCGATCCGAGTCTACACCCGCTAGCATCTGAATCTTTGCCTGAACTGTGAATTTTCCCTGAGGGGTCAATTAATCCCTCTCCACAACTTCTAATTCAGCCATAACGTCACTTTCCAAAGGCCTCGCTATATTAAAGATGTTCTAGATGACTCACTACTTGGAGGAATTCAAAATGTCTGACGTACAAAACAACGAACAAGTCTCTGATGAACAACTCGAAGGCGTTGCTGGTGGGGTTGACCTTGATCAGTTGCGTCGTGAGAACCTTGACAAAGATGCAGTTGATTTTGATCAACTACGTCGCGAGAATCTCGACAAAGATGCCCTTTCCGATGATCAGTTGGGTCAAGTCGCTGGCGGTGTCAACTTTGACCAACTGCGTCGCGAGAATCTCGACAAGGATGCCGCAAACCTTGACGAACTACGTCGCGAAAACTTGGACAAGGACTAAAGTCCAACCCACTTGAAGCCCTATGCCATCTCGGCATCTAGTTCTCAGGTAAAGAAACCGCCCCTCAGCCAATATCGACTGAGGGGCGATTTTATGGGTAAGTGTTTTATAGCGCTGGCCAGATTACTTAACGTCTCTAGGATCGCTGGGATGCTCAGCACACAAGCAATCTGGCTATATTAAATCTGGTTCAATGCCGCATCCACAGCCTTTTGCTGATCGCGATGGGTAATCCAGCGGTGATAGGTACGATTGTGAACGGCTACCGAGTGACCCATCATGCGAGCTGAAACTGTGTCTGGAAGCCCCATGTGGATTGTGCGCACCGCCCAGGCATGGCGTAAATCGTAGGGAGAAAACGGCATTTTGTAGCGGCGAAATTGGGTAGACACCTGCTGACCGATGCGTTGCAGTGTGGTTTGACTCAGATCGGTTTTGACGGGTGGCAGATTGATGGTTCGTAGATTGAAACGATCAATCCACTCGGGATAAAAAGGCCAGACTTCATGAAAGCCTGTTTTGGTCGTTTCTTGAACGGCGATCACCGCATTGGCATCACCATGGGCTAGGGCAGTGTAGTCGCAAAAGAACACTTCGTGGTTTCTCAAGCCGTAGGTGGCCAGCATCGCGTAGACAAACTGCCAAGTAGGGTTAGGAATTTGTTTGTAGCAGGCCAAAATCTGTTCATCCGTTGGCAAACGGCGCTGCTGGGTTTGGCTATTGCCGTAGGTACCCCAAAAGGTTTTGAGGTCGATGGGCAATTCTAAGTTCAAGAAGTTAGCAAATGCATTCAGTGCGGTACAGCACACTTGGCGACTGCGGGAATTGGCCCGAGTGGATTTGACCGTGGCGTAAATCAGTTCAGGTAAGTTGTGTTTGGGATGCGCTTGGGCGATCGCATTGAGTTTCCGCAAATAGGGGGCATAAGTCTTTTCCCAAGTTGTGAGGATTGCATCAGGGCGCTTGGCCTGGGTTTTATCAGCTAAGAAATACTGATGAAAGGCCTCAATTTTCGCCACCAATTCCTGCTGTGCCAAAGGCTTGCCTCCGGCATAGAGCAAATAGGTGCGCCAATCAAAGGTTTGCTGAATCAGTTCCGCTGCAATCACCTTAGCCTGCTGTTCGATTTGCTTAAGTCCGGCTTTCGTGGCCGGAATACCCAAGGGAATACGCTGCTGGTGGGGACGCAATCGATTACTCTCAGGGCGGGGGGGCAAGGTGCCCCTGAGGTTCAACTTGGTCCCTCGCCGCTCAATCACAAGCCCTAATTGGGCTGCTTTGAGGCGGGCGTTGACTTGATCAATTTGGCGGTTCACATCGAAGACTGGCATCAAAGACTAAATCACCTGCAGTTTAACTAGGGGTAGTGAATCATAGAGCGTCCGCGACAATATTTTGAATAGTCTTTAATAGCGGTTAAGATTGTCTATACTGCACCGTTTAATCCCATCATCCAATTTGCTTAAATGGACTTAAAGACGAAGTCCATCGTTACAGTTATACACAAATGTAATCAGGTCTACGAAGTTATCTGATTGGGTTGTTACAATCGGAAAAGAATGTTAAGAGATTTAGGAAGTCGGGAATCATTATGGGGCGAGTAGGGGTTCTGTTGCTAAATTTGGGCGGGCCGGAGCAATTAGAAGACGTACGCCCGTTTCTGTTTAATCTATTTGCGGATCCTGAAATCATCCGCTTACCGTTTCCTTGGTTGCAGAAGCCCCTGGCTTGGCTCATTTCAACCAACCGGGCCAAAACATCTCAAGAAAACTACAAGCAGATTGGTGGGGGTTCTCCGTTACGCAGGATCACAGAGGAACAAGCCACTGCGTTGAAGCATTCCTTGGTAGACAAAGGTCACGAGGCTGAAATCTATGTTGGCATGCGGTATTGGTATCCATTTACCGAAGAAGCGATCGCGCGGATTAAACGCGATGGGATCGACCAATTGGTGATTTTGCCCCTGTACCCTCAGTTTTCCATTAGCACCAGTGGATCTAGCTTTCGGTTGCTAGAGCAAATTTGGCTGGACGACCCAACCCTGGATCGAATTAACTACACTGTGATTCCTTCTTGGTACAATCGCCCCGGCTATGTTGACGCCATGGCTGATCTGATTCGCCAAGAACTTGACAAACTCCCCAATCCTGACCAAGGCCATATTTTCTTCAGTGCCCACGGCGTCCCAGTGAGCTATGTCGAAGAGGTGGGTGACCCCTATCAGCAGGAAATTGAACACTGCACTGAGTTGATCATGCGGTCGTTAAATCGGCCCAATGCCCATACCTTGGCTTATCAAAGTCGGGTAGGTCCGGTGGAGTGGCTACAGCCCTATACTGAAGATGCCATTGAGACCTTGGCTGAGGAGGGAGTCAATACGCTAGTAGTGGTTCCTATTAGCTTTGTCTCAGAGCACATTGAGACCCTACAAGAAATTGATATCGAGTATCGGGAAATTGCTGAAGAAGCCGGGATTGAAAACTTCTGTCGGGTGCCTGCACTCAATACCCACTCAGGCTTTATCAACGATATGGCTGATATGGTTTTAGAGGCCATGGAGTCCCCGCGTAAACGCTTCTCTCAAGTCGTACATCCCGACAAGCGAGTTAAGATTTATCCCCCAGAGCGTTCTGCTTGGGGGATGACCCCCATTGCCGAGATTTGGAACGGGCGACTGGCAATGGTTGGATTCTTAGCCCTGCTATTAGAACTGGTCAGTGGTCACGGACCTCTTCATTTAGCGGGATTGCTATAGCGCTTATTGACAGTAGCCCAGTCCCTGGCATCATAGGGGGGCACCGTTCGACTAGAACGCGTGGCTCTGGCTCAGTTGTCTTTCAAGATCGCCATGGTTAATTGGGTTTGGCAAGGGTTCACCCTAAATCGATTCGCGTTAGAACAGTGGCGCGAAGTCAGTTACTTGCATCGGGTTTTAACCCCGTTTCGCAGTTGGCGTCAGGGCAGTTGGCTGTTGCAGTGGGCTGATTTGATCGGTCTTCTGCTGATTGCCTTGGTGTTTGCCCTAGCGCCCTTTGTCTCCACTGCATTGACTGGGGTGTTGCTGATCGCCTGTGGCGGCTTTTGGCTGCTGCTGACCCTTTCTGATGACGCGATCGCTGGGTTGACCCCCATTCACCTCATGGTGGTGCTGTATTGGGGGGTGATGGTATTGGCGACTGCCGTTTCTCCCGTGAAGGCAGCAGCCATCCAAGGATTAATTAAGCTGACGCTCAACCTCCTGTTGTTTTTACTCATGGCGCGGGTATTGCGACAGCCCCAGTGGCGGGTTGGCTTGACCGGGGTGTATCTGCTAACGGCTTTGGTCGTATCAGTTTATGGGTTACGGCAGTGGTTCTTTGGGGTTGAAGCTTTAGCGACCTGGGTCGACCCAGAATCTACCCTGGCCGACACAACCCGGGTCTATAGCTATCTGGGCAATCCCAACCTGCTGGCGGGATACTTAATTCCGGCAATCATGTTCAGTGGGACAGCGATATTTGCTTGGCCCCGCTGGGTGCCGAAACTGCTGGCGGCTGTGATGGTGATGGTGAATACGGCCTGCCTGGTTTTGACGTTTAGCCGGGGTGGCTGGATTGGGTTTGTAGTGGCGGGATTTGTCATGTTGGCGCTACTGGTTCATTGGTGGAGCCGGGGATTTAATGCCCGCTGGCGGCAGTTAGCCCTACCGTTGTTTTTAGGGAGCGCGGCGGCGTTTGTCGTCGCAGCTGTGATGGTGGTTGATCCCCTACGCGATCGCGTCATGAGTATTTTTGTGGGTCGCGAAGACAGCAGCAACAACTTTCGCATCAATGTGTGGGCAGCGGTGGTTAATATGATCCGCGATCGCCCTATTCTTGGAATTGGCCCTGGCAATGATGCCTTCAACCAGGTGTATCCCATCTATGCCCGACCTAACTATACGGCCCTGAGTGCCTACTCAGTTTTCTTAGAAATTGCGGTAGAGGCGGGGTTGATCGGTTTGGGCTGCTTCATCTGGATGATGCTGGTGGTCTTTACCCAGGGTTGGCAACAGATTCAGCGGCTGCGAGAAGCGGTGGATAGTCAGGGGTATTGGCTGATTGCGGCGATCGCGTCTCAAGCCGGCATGTTGATGCACGGCTTGGTCGATACCGTATGGTATCGCCCGCAAATTAGCACGTTATGGTGGCTGATGATGGCCCTTGTGGCTAGCTACTATGCGATTACACCCCGCCGAGAATGGCGGGTTCAAACATAATTCATGGTTGGCAATTGAATTTGAGTAGTATGCTAGTTGGTGCATAAGAGCACTGAGCTATGAGCGCACATCAATCCCGCGGATCGCTTCAAGATAAACCCCTCTGGCTGTTAATTGGCGCATTATTATTTGTTGGCGGAGTAACATTTTGGACAGCGCGATCGCTGATCCAAACCCGTCAGGCTACTGAAGACGAAATTGTCATACCACCCCCCCAACAGGTCAGCGTTGCCGCTTTAGGTCGCATCGAGCCCCAGGGGCGAGTTGTGGATGTGGCGACCTCAGAAAATGGTCGCCTCGATCGATTGTTGGTGAATGAAGGCGATCAAGTTAAAGCGGGCGATATTCTAGCTTACTTGGATCTCTACAGTGTGCGATTAGCCGAACGCGACTACGCTGCCAGCCAACTCTCAGAAGCTCAAGCCCTGCTAGAAGCTGAAACCTCTGCAGGACAGGCTCAAATTCAAGAAACGGTTACTCGGATCGGCCAACTCGATCGGCCCCAAGCCTATGCCATTGACGCTCAAAAGGCCGCTGTGGAAAGCTTAAGGGCTGAACTTAATCTTGCCAAGCTCGATCTCAACCGCACCCAGCAGCTCTATCAACAGGGCGCGATCGCTGAGCAAGACCTCGACCGTCAACGGGCCACTGTTGATCGCCTGACTCAAGATTTAGAGAACGCGATCGCCACCCAACTGCGACTTGAAACCAACCGGACTGCCGATCTTGACAACGCCATCGCTCAAGTGGGCACTGCCGAAGCCAACATGCAACGCTCCCAAGTTGATGTAAAAGTTGATTCAGCCGCTCGCAACCTGGCCTTAGCAGAGTCTCGTTTAGAGTTGACCCTTGTCCGTGCGCCTCAAAACGGTCAAATATTGCAGATTTTTGCCGAACCGGGTGAAGCGGTCTCAACGACTAATCCCCTGATGGCCTTGGGCAATACCGACCAAATGACAGTCGTGGCCGAGGTGTACGAAAGTGATGTGGGCCTGGTAGAGGTGGATCAAAAAGCCACCATCACCAGCCGCAACGGTGCTTTTGAAGAAACCTTAGTGGGCACCGTTGAACAAATTGGACTGCAAATTTTCAAAAATGACGTTCTTGATGATGACCCCGCTGCCAACGCCGATGCTCGGGTGGTCGAAGTCCGTATTCGCATTGAGCAAAGCGATGTGGTGAAGCAGCTTACCAATTTACAGGTCGATGTGGTGATCGACATTGAGTCCTAAGCCTCATCGGATGGGAAACGTAGGAATTTATGGGTCGTACTCCCCTGGCACTCTACAATCTGCTCCACGATCGGACCCGGCTAGTCGTGGCGATTTTTGGGGTGGCCTTCGCTGTACTGCTGATTTTTATGAATTTGGGGTTTCGCGGGGCGCTACTTTCTACGGCTACCAACATCTACACCCAAATCAATGCCGATATCTTTTTAATCTCTCCTCAATCCTTAGAACTTAGCTCCACTACGACCTTTCCCCGAGAGAGGTTATATCAAGCGGCGGGCATTGAAGGGGTGGTTCAGGTGATGCCCCTCTATTCAGAATATTTGCTTTGGCGCAACCCAGAGACGCGCATCAGCCGGGCCATGTTTGTTTACGGCATTAACCCCAGTGACCCCGTGTTTCTGATGCCCGAAATGCAGACGGCAGCGGCCATCAATCTCCTGCAAAAACCCGATGCTGTGTTCATCGATACGCTCTCTCGACCCGAATTTGGTCCCCAAACCACTGGATTAGAAACGGAAGCCGACCGCCGTCGCGTCACTATCGTCGGTCAATATACCCTAGGCGGCGGTTTTGCTGCCGACGGTACGCTAATTATGAGCGATCAAAATTTTCGTCGTCTCTTTTCCCCCCGCCCCCTAGATCAAATCGATGTTGGGTTGATTCGTTTGGCACCGGGTGCTGATATTGCCCGAGTCGCCGCTGCATTAGCTGATCACCTGCCAAAGGACGTGACTGTTTATACCAAGGCAGACGCGATTGTCAATGACCAAAAATATTGGCTAGAAACAACCGCTATTGGCTTTATTTTTGGCCTCGGGGTCACGGTGTCGTTCATTGTTGGCACCGTGATTGTGTACCAGATTCTTTACACCGATATTCGCGACCACCTGCCAGAGTACGCCACCTTGAAAGCCATGGGCTATCGCAATTTCTATCTGTTTCAACTGGTTTTGCAAGAGTCCGTGATTTTAGCCTTTATGGGCTATATTCCAGGGTTGATTGCCTCACTGGGGCTTTATCAACTGACGGTTAATGCCACCGCAGGCAGCTTACCCGTTACCATGAATCTACCCCGGCTGGTTTTCGTGTTTATGCTGACGTTTGTGATGTGTAGTGGTTCGGGGTTGATTTCGGTACGGCGGGCCATGACTGCCGATCCGGCTGATGTATTTGCGTGAAGGGGCCAGCCCATGTGGAAACGTACGCCTCTAGCCCTGCTCAACCTAACTCACGATCGGCGTAAATTTGTGACCTCGTTGGCCGGGGTTGCCTTTGCCGTCCTGCTGATGTTTTTGTTCACCGGGTTTAAAAACGCCCTGTATGACAGTCAACTCCAACTGCTCACCAAGCTCAACGGCGAGATCGTGATGATCAATCGGCTCAAATCAAACATGTTTGTGCCGATTTCCTTTGCCCGTCGTCGGCTGTATCAAGCTCGGTCCTTTGAAGGGGTAGAGGCAGCCTACGCGCTCTATACCAGCGATGCCAACTGGCAAAATCCTGAAACCCAAAAGACTCGCCCCGTCAGAGTGCTAGCGTTTAATCTAGCCGATCCGGTGTTGCCGTTGCCGGACGTGACGGCCAGTTTAGAGAGGCTACAGTTGCCCAATACTGCCTTAATTGATACTCGAGCGCGGGCTGAAGTCGGCCCTACAGAAACGGGCATCATCACCCAACTGGCAGATCGGGAAATCCGCATCGTGGGCACCTTTAGCTTGGGTACAGACTTTGCCTCAGGCAATGGTAATTTGATCATGAGCGATCAAAACTTCTTGCGCTACTTTGCCAATCGAGGCCCATCGGAAGATGAACGCAGTTTTGCTACCGCCGATGTAGGTTTGATCAAGCTCAAACCTGGGGTAGATGTCCAACAGTTAGCCACGACCCTCAGCGAAAATCTGCCCAACGATGTGCTCATATTGCCGCGAGATGGCCCCGGAGGATTTGTCATACGCGAGCGGCAGTATTGGGAAGAAAATACCAACATTGGCTTTGTGTTTTCGCTGCTGACGGCTATGAGCTTTGTGGTTGGCATTATTTTGGTTTATCAAATTCTCTATACCGATGTGGCTGATCACTGGAAGGAATATGCCACGCTAAAGGCCATGGGTTATACCAACTGGTTTTTGCTAGGCATCGTCGTTCAAGAAGCGCTGTTTTTGTCGGTGTTGGGGTTTATTCCGGGGGCCTGCGTGGGCATGTTGCTCTATCGAGGAGCCGGAAATGCGACGGGGTTATTGTTTCAACTCACGACAGAACGGGTGGTAAATATCTTGATTCTCACCTTCGTGATGTGTTTGATTTCGGCAGTAATTGCCGTCCGTAAAGTGCAAGCGGCCGATCCGGCGGAGGTGTTTTCTTAATGGAACCTGTTTCAAATCCCCCGGCTCAATTTCACAATGCTGCCCCTGGTGACCCTCAGTTGCGTCAACTAGGGGCTGACCAGTCCCCGGCTCACGCTGAACAATTACCCAAAGACTCAGAACTGGCGGTTAAAATTCGAGGACTGAACTACTACTTTGGCCGGGGCGATTTGCGTAAGCAAGTGCTCTACAATATCGATCTCGATTTGCCCCGAGGACAGATCGTGATTATGACCGGGCCTTCAGGGTCGGGAAAAACGACGCTTTTAACCTTGATTGGGGCGCTACGCTCTGCTCGGGAGGGCAGCCTTGAGGTATTAAGCCGAGAAATTATTGGTTTGGCCAAGCACCAGCTGGTGGAAGTCCGGCGCAATATTGGGTTTATCTTTCAAGCTCACAATTTATTTGAATCTCTGACAGCGGTTCAAAATGTTGAGATGGCAGTGGAGCTAATTGGACAGTTTAAAGATAAGCGCACGCAGGCGACTGCTATCCTCAACCAAATTGGGTTGAGCGATCGCGTCAAGTACAAACCAGAAGCACTTTCTGGGGGGCAAAAACAGCGGGTTGCCATTGCTCGGGCTCTTGTTAATCAGCCCCAGTTGATTTTGGCTGACGAACCCACCGCCGCGCTCGACAAAAAATCAGGCCGAGACGTGGTCACGTTGATGCAAACCTTGGCTAGGGAACAAAACCGCACTATCTTAATGGTGACCCACGACAACCGCATTTTGGACGTGGCCCATCGCATCATAAACCTGGTCGATGGCCACCTCGAATCCGATGAAAATCTAGCCCAGTTTGTGCAAACTCACGACCCCAAAACCCTCGATCGTCGAATGTTTATTCTATAAAGCAATGCCCATTGATTTTGCTAACCCGGTTCAAGCCACGACTTACACCAAAGTCGCCGACTACCTCAATGGGTCGTCCCTATTTAAACCATCGTTGCGGACCTACGACGGCCAGCCCAAATTTGATATCCTCTACGGTTCAACTTTAGTGGAAATTGAGGTATTGCCCTGGGAAGTTCATCCCTGGGAAGAAGCTGACCTAGCCACGGTTAGAGCCACAAGCTGCGTCACCATTGGTAGCCACATCAATGCCGATTTGATGCATTTTTTGCTCACTGAAAATCGACGTATGCGCTTTGGGGCCTTTAATTTAGACGACGCCGGACAAGTTCTTTTTGCTGAAAGTGTCCTGGGGGGCGACAGTATGGATCTAATGGAACTGCAAACCTGCATTTTGTCAGTTGTCACCATTGCCGATACCTACGATGACCTGATCGCCGAGAAGTTTGGTGGAAAGCGGGCAGTAGATTTGCTATCCGCGTAGGGGGAAGCGCTGCTAGCCTATATCGGCTTGGCAATGCTGATTCGGATGCGCTGGGGTATTTGCTAAGCGGCGTTGAAGATAGCTATATTTGCGTGGTGCTCATATGATCATCAGCAAATTCTCAGAACAAACCGCTAGTATTGATCGTCATAAACCCCATCCGATTGGCAAACTTGAGTTTTGAGCTGAGGGAAGAACCCTTGAGCTTGTGGCTCGGGAGGGCTACGGATCTAGATGTGGCGGGTTTAGTTGTTAGTCATCAGCTGTGGCTTAGGGTCTAGACCAATCGCGTTCAAACCGCAATTGACCAACCGGCTCGGGTCGAAATGGCTGAATTAAGCTGTGCTGTGAGAGAACGTTCGGTTTTCTGGTTAGGGTTAACCGCCCATATTCACTTTGTTGAGTATGGGATTATATGTTCAAATGACTTTTCCAGAAACTGACATTGACACTCGAATTAAGAGGAACTTGGAACCATTGCCCTTTACGGCATCGATAGATTGCCATATTATGGAGAAACAAACTCATAACGATTTCGACTTTGAGATTTTAGCGTTTGGATGTGCCAGATAGTTTTATCTGTATGCTTAACTAGCCAAATAAACGCCTTGAGTTTTAGGAACACCAAGCAAGTGCTGTGTGAGGTCTGTTGACATCGGTGTTTCAAACTTAGTTAGCAATCTATGCTCTGCAACCCTGATCCGGTTCTGTTTAAGACTGACACTTTCCTATGATCTAAGCTAACAGACCTGGACTCGGATAAGGATTTAGATGGTCTTATTCAGGTAGTGCTTGCTTAGCAGCACTTAAACGTTCTGCCATTGATCACCGCAATGGTTGGTTCCCAATTTCTTTGCATTCGCTCAAGACACAGTCAGCATTTCCAGCGGAGGCGATTGATTCCATGCCTAAAACCACCACCAAGTCTAAAAGTAAAACGACCAAGCCCCTCTACACTACAGATACTGTTCGCACCTACCTCCATGAGATTGGTCGCGTACCGCTGTTGACCCATGAGGAAGAAATTGTCCTGGGCAAGCAAGTTCAGCAGTTAATGGCTTTGCTAGCTCAGAAGGAAGCGCTCCAAGAAATCCTTGATCGCGTCCCAACTGATGTTGAGTGGGCGGAGGCGATGACCCTGAGTGAATCAGCCCTGAAGCAGCAACTGCTCCAGGGGGAGAAGGCTAAGCGCAAGATGATCGAGGCTAATTTGCGTTTAGTCGTCGCGATCGCAAAGAAGTATCAAAAGCGCAATCTAGAATTCCTTGACCTGATTCAAGAAGGCACCTTGGGACTAGAGCGTGGCGTTGAAAAGTTTGACCCCACTAAAGGTTATAAGTTTTCAACCTACGCCTACTGGTGGATTCGGCAGGCGATTACCCGCGCGATCGCTCAGCAAGCGCGAACCATCCGACTGCCCATTCACATCACCGAAAAGCTCAACAAAATTAAGCGCGTTCAGCGTGAACTTTCACAGCAGTTAGGGCGTAGTCCTACCCCAGGTGAAATTGGCGCAGCTTTGGAGCTGGAGCCTAAGCAAATTCGGGACTACTTGCTGTTGGCTCGTCAGCCCATCTCGTTAGATGTGCGCATTGGCGATAACCAAGACACCGAACTGCAAGATCTGTTGGAAGACGATACTGCGTCTCCCGAAGACTTTACTGTTCAAGAGTCTCTCAGACAAGATATTCGCAATATGTTGTCTGAACTTACCCCCCAGCAGCAAGAAGTGATTCGGTTGCGGTTTGGCTTAAGCGACGGCAATGAACTTTCTTTAGCCAAGGTAGGGCAACGCATGAGCATCAGTCGGGAGCGAGTTCGTCAGCTCGAACAGCAGGCCCTCAAACACCTGCGTCGCCGTAAAGCCAACATCAAAAGTTATCTGGCAAGCTAATCAGTGCTTTAAGGTAAATTCAGCGGCGTCCGGTTCTCAAGAGAATCGGACGCCGCTGAGTTGGTTAATGGGATGGCATGGAGGTTGGCGATAGCAAGCTACTGGTAATACCGTCCTTCGATCAAGAATGACCATCCGCCTTGGTGGATATCCGTATCATGGCGGTCTCGGGAAAGCTGTTTACGGAGAACCGAGGGTAAGGTTAACGGCCAGAATAGCGAGGCAGCAATCAGCGCAATCCAGCTCATAACGTGAGTCTTGGGAGTCGTTTTATCTCTAAGAAAAAGACTGAAGAGATAGACAAATAACATTGACATGATCAATGCATAGAAAATTAAGGCTCCGTTTGGAATCATCAGTATCTTGCCTCAGGGTGGGAGCTAGCAGACAGAAGCGGGGACAAAAATTCTATGTCAGCATCTCGCTTGCGGATCCTGACTCATTTGATTTGAGTAAGGACGTAACAGGAACATCGAGCTAAATTACACAAAAAATCAGGCTCATTCCGCAAAGACATAAACACGCTGACAACCCATGAACCGATATGGCTTTGATCACGTTATGGAAGGGGTAATCGGGATGCAGCTTTTTCGCACAGTAGCTGGGCTGCCTCTAGACACGATAAGCCGCTTACATCAATTTCCGGAATCGTTT
The DNA here is from genome assembly GCA_039815185.1 of Cyanobacteria bacterium P01_A01_bin.123. Taxonomy (GTDB): domain Bacteria; phylum Cyanobacteriota; class Cyanobacteriia; order Phormidesmidales; family Phormidesmidaceae; genus JBCBZT01. The sequence goes on from JBCBZT010000015.1 coordinate 43,903, forward strand.
GCCTGCGGCGGTTGAGGTCGTGAAGATAGGCGCGATCGTAGTAGTTGAGAATAATCGCAACGGCCTCCCTGAGGTTGCCTAGCTGAATCAGCGCGATCGCGTTTTGGGTGCGTTCTCCGCCGAGTCGCTTACGAATCCGTTCGGTGGCTTCAATCAGGTCGGCAATATCGGCTTGACCATAGATTTCAACCAGCAAGTCTAGGCGTTCGGATAGCGATCGCGTGATGGCCAGCGTTGAAGCCGCTGCCATTTGGTCAAAGAGTTCCGGGGGAATGCGACAGGTACCGATGCGTTTGCTTTCGGCTTCGATCCAAATGGATTGAGCCTGACTTAAGGAGTGCCATGCTAGGGCGACGAGATTTTCAAAATGCTCGGTGCTGGGTTGAGGCGGTAGTCCCAGGGAGCCAAAGCTGCTGCCCCGATGGTTGGCTAATCCTTCTAGATCCAAAACTTGTTCCCCCAACTGCCGCAGCTCGAGTAAGATATCGGTTTTGCCTGTACCCGTCATGCCCCCTAGCAGCATAATTGGCTTGGGTTGGGCTACCGTTGCCCGAACCCAACGGCGAAAGGCTTTATAGCCACCCGCTAATGTCGTTACCTGCAAGCCACCCATGCGCAGCAGCCAAGCCATTGATTCACTACGCATGCCGCCGCGCCAGCAGTGGAGTCGAATTGGGTTACCCGCCGCGATCGCTTTGGCCCGGCGCAAAAAATCCGCCTGCTTTGGCCCTGCCAACTCAAACCCCAATTCCACTGCCAGATCTCGGCCCTGCTGTTTGTAGCACGTGCCCACCTGCGCCCGTTCGTCATCCGAAAAAAGCGGAAAGCTGACCGCTCCAGGAATATGACCCTGGGTAAATTCACTGGGGCTGCGAACATCTAGGAGTGGGCCTGGGGCGGTTAAGAATGGGTCGATGGGGAGGACGTGAGACACGAGGAGGTGAGGAGTGGGGGAGTGAGTGAGTGGGGGAGTGGGGGGACTCAGATCAAATGGGCACCATCAATCAATTGCTAATAACCGATTGCCGATTATAGCGCTGGCCAGATTGCTGAATGCACCTAGTATCGCTGGGATGCTGAGTCTACAGGCAATCTGGCTTGCAGTCTTGTCCTAAACGGACTGGTGCCTGCTACATTCATCACGATTAGCTAATTCAAAATCCAAAATGGGTTCTACTATTCACCACCTATTGATTGTAATTGGCGCGCTTGCGTTAGTTGGAGGGATGACTTCGCCGATCGTACAACTTTGGGCATAACCCAGGTGTTTTAGCGCGTCTAAACAGGCCGCAGCGCGATCGCCAGGCACAGTCGCCAACAATCCCCCTGCCGTTTGCGGATCAAACAGCAGGGGCCAATTTCGATGACCGCTGACCGCCACCCGGTTCTCAATGGTCTTGGCGGCTTGCAGATTGTCTGCATAGAGGCTGCTGAAGATGTCTTGGGCCACTGTGTCGCGGGCACCGGGTAAAATCGGTAGGTCAGTTAAGTCAAGCGCCACAGAAACCTGGGCAGCCTGCACCATTTCTAGTAGGTGGCCGATTAGACCAAAGCCGGTGATATCAGTGCAGGCGGTGGCTTGGTGGTGTTGCAAACAGTGTGCTGCCGCTTGATTGGACTGGAGCATGGCCTCAATGGCAGCTTCAATCCAACGGCCCTTGGCTTTGAGCCGCATATCGGCAGCAAATAGAGTGCCTGTGCCCAGGGGTTTGGTCATGATCAGTACGTTACCCGGCTGCATTCCCCCTTTGCGCAGCAGGTGATTCGGGTCGGCAATGCCATGACAGGCAAAGCCTAAAGCCAATTCGTTACCTTGGGTCGTGTGCCCCCCGACTAATGCTGTTTTAGCCTGACTCAAGGCTTGGTTGACCCCAGCCAGCAGTTGATACAGCAAAGAAGCTTGGGGTGTCCCTGTGGCATAGGGAATGACGGCGATCGCGAGGGCGGTTTGGGGGATTGCCCCCATGGCAAACAGATCGCTGAGACAGTGATTCACACAAATTTGGCCGAAAATGAAGGGATCATCCACCATGGCTCGAAAATAATCGACGGTTTGCACCGCGACATATCCCGACGGTATCCTGACCACGGCAGCATCATCCGGAGCACCCAGGCCAATTAAGATGTCATCCATCTGGGGCCAATGGGCTGACTGAGCGTTTTCCTGCTGGATACGCTGGAGCACTTGAGTCAAGGTTTGACTCCCCACTTTTGCCCCACATCCGGCACACAGTTGCGCTGAGGATAGCGGTGCTGTTTTTTCAGAAACGTTCGCTCTAGGCAGTTGAACCTTGGCCTGAGACCCAGATCCTATCGATAAAGTATCCATTGACGGGAACTTGTTGAACAGGCCCATAAATGTTCGATCGATGTGATCTTTCCAGCGGCGTGCTAGGGAAGATTCCCAGCAGAAGGGGCCACGGGACGCGATCGCGGTGCCAGTCCCCGTATCAATAATGTTGAGAAACTGAGTTTGGGGGCGAAAAGGCCGCAGCCGTTCCCCTTTGAGATAGCGTTGCAGGTTTTTGAACAGGGGTGGCCCCTGACGCACGGCAAAGACCCCTGCTTTAGGACGGGGATGGTTGACCATGGTGGCCACATCCCCAGCGGCAAAGACTTGGGGATGGGAGAGGGCCTGCAAATAGTCGTTGACTTGAATAAAGCCGTGGTCGTCTAACGACAAGCCTGCACCCTGAATCCACTCAGGGGCCGAGGCGTTGGTGACCCAAAAGACGCGATCGCAGGCTACCGTCAACCCAGATTTGCACTGCACGATCGTCGGTTCCCCATGAGTCGCTTGCTCCGTTGCGGGTTCGGCTGAGGGGCGATCAAGGGCGGACACCGTTTCTTGCAGGTGCATTTGAATGCCGCGTTTTTGGAAAAGATTGTGCAGGTGCGATCGCGTCCAGGCATTGCGCCCCTTGGCCAGTTCTGCCCCTCGGTGAAATAAGTGAATGGTAAGTTGTTCAGGCGATCGCCCCAAATCTTTCAACACCCGGTGCAGTCGGGCCTGCATACATAGGCTCAGTTCCACGCCAGCAACGCCACCGCCCACAATCCCCAAACTGATGGGTTGATCGGGGTGTTGTTTTACCTGGTCGATCAAGGCAGCCCACTGTTGCAGCAGTGCGGGTACGGGCTTAGCAGGCGTCGCATAGGCGGCAGCGCCGGGGATAGCTAACGTGGCCGGGGTGCTACCTGTGTCAATGGAAAGGACATCAAAGGCAATCGGGGGATGGTTCGCACACTTGACCTGTTGACGTTCTAGATCCAAACCGATTGCTTCATCCATCACCAAGCGACACTGGGCAAAGCGGCTGAGGGGGCGCAGATCAATGTGGGACTCATCAAAGTCATACAGTCCAGAGATATGACAAGGCAACATGCCTGAATAAGGCGTATCCACCAAATTCGTGATCAGGGTGAGCTGTACCCCCGGTATCGGATGCATGGCGAACTGTCGCAGCACAATCGCGTGGGTATGGCCGCCCCCAATGAGAACGAGGTCTTTGACGATGGGTTGGAGACTTTGCATGGGTGTGGGGAGATTGAAATATAAACCCAGCTAGGGCACTTCCAGGTGACTGGGCGTCTCCTTACTCTAATTGGAGTAGCTGAAAAGAGCCTGAGGATGGCATGGGAGGGCACATCAGTGCCTGAAAATATGTAGAAAGTTTCTTGCGATCCACCCAGATCTGGATAGTATGCGGAAAGTTTCTCGCGATCTTCGTTATTGGGGATGATATGCCGACAATTTCCGCATATCATCCCCAATAGGGTAGATTAGATATACGGAAACTGTCTATCTAATAAGATTGTTAGGCGTCAAAATCGACTTGCAAAGCGTGACCAGAAAGACGCTTGCTTGCTGATATTAAAAGTTACATTTCTTTGGTTTATTTTTAGTAGAAAGCAAATACACTCTTTGTAGATTTTGGAATCTTTGAAGTGACTATATATGAAAAGTAAGATTAAGTTTTTAGTTTTTTTCGTTACAACTATATTCATTTCATTTTCCAGTAGTCTTTATTCCCTTTCTACCCAAGCACAGGGAGTTAATCAAACTGGTGGATCGACTAGTCAAGTTCCTCTTATATCTAATGAATTGCTAAACGGGATAATCCTCGCAGTAGTTTCTGCAATTTTTGGTTTTCTCGCAAGTTTTTTAATTGAACGTATCAATAAAAGAAGTGAGCCTCGAGCACAAATTTCATACAGCAAAATTATTAAAAGTGGAATTATAGGAATTCTTGAAAAAGATATTGAAGATAAAATTTCTGTTTTATATGCTGGAAAGCCAGCAAAAAATATGTTTTATGCTCTCTTTGATATAGAAAATACAGGCAACCAACAAGTTAAAAATCAGGAAATTAGATTTGAGTTTACGGATAATAGTGAGATTCTTGATGTATTCTTTGAACCTCCGAAAATAGAGCCTGAGATGGAGTTTAAAGAGCTTCTAGAGTCGGGATTAGGAAAACATGAGAAAAAGTACAGAATAGGTATAATAAAACCATCAGAGAAATTAGGTTTTCGCTTTATTGTTCAAGATTCTGGGAGTAATTCCATAAAGTTTTTACATCATACGAAAAACGAAAGTGATGTAACTTTTACTGAAAGAGAGTTAAAGAGAGTCGCCGATGATATTGAACAAGTAAAAATTTTTCTAACATTGTGCATTGTATTTTTTGTGTTAATTCCTTTATTTGAGAATACTATTTCTCCCTTTTTTCCGCTGGCCAGCTCATTTTTTTCATTGATTATGCTGAGTGGCTTTGTGTTTCTTATTTTCCCTCGCTTTGAAGCTTTTATACGAACTACTGTGAATTTAATATCTGAGCTCAGACAAGAAACAGGGATAGCCGGGAGAATGGCAGATAAAGTAGGGGTTGTCGTAATGGGTGGCTCAGCAAATATAGAGGCTATGAATATTACACATCCTTCTGAAGAAACTGAGAATGGTTAATTCAGCCTAACAATTCAAATGCGGCGGATTATTGAGCGTTACTACTGCTGAGTGTAAGGTGCCAAGCGACCGCTGATTTGACACGTTAGGCTTACATCTTGCAGTGCATAGATCTATGACCCCAAAATCCATTTTGGATCATCGCTTTTGATAAGCTTTGGGTGTTACCCCTGTCATCTGACGGAAGACTTTTGTTAGATGAGTCTGGTTTGCAAAGCCACAATCTAGGGCAATGGTGCTGATTGGAATCGATTGCTGTTCCAGCAATTGCTTGGCTCGTTCCACACGTTGTTGCATCAAATACCGATAGGGTGCAATTCCCATTGATTGCTTGAAGCATCGGCTAAAGTGGGATTCGCTCATGCTGGTTAGGGTCGCCAAATCCAAAATCGACAAATCTTGTGCCAAATTCGCCCTCATGTAATCAATGACTCGGGCCAACTGTGACTGGGGTAAACCGTTGGCTTTGCGTTCAAGTGAAGGCGGGGGCTTGCTGACAGCATAGTTCTGCACCAAACGAGCGGCAAGCGCTGTTCCCAATGACTCGCCATATAACCTGCCAGACAGACAACCCGTTTGGATTTCCGTCTTGAGTGCGAGGGCTAATTGCTGGATTACCGGATCAGCGATCGAAAACTGTGGAATTAGTTCCACTTCACGCTGCATCAATTCCTGAGTGGCTTGATTCAGCAATGTTGGACAAATCGCAATCACCGAAAATTCGACTTCCTGATTCCAGTTTGTTTGATGATTTAGAAATGCTGGAATCACATCTACGCCACCGTTGCCGTGGGCATAGTGTTTAAACTTGCCGTTCAAACGACGTTCTGCCTGAAAGCGACTTTTGGGATGTGTGATCACCAGTGAATGTTGTAAAAGGCAATGCTCCACCGTTTCATGAGGAGGATGGCAATAGTGGGTGAAGGTTAACCCTTTCCATCCAGTACCATAGCTGGCGACCAGGGGGGCTTGTGGAAGCACTCGTGCTACTTCCGCTTGGTTTGTAAGATCAATTTTGGCGGTTGCATGATTCACCATAGGCTTTACCCCGTCAAGCTTTCACACCCCAAGCAGGATTGAGACAACTTTAGCAGAATTGGATGAGACGGCAGGTTACGGCTACGCCTACGGTAAGGGTGTTGGCCATTTCCTGAACCTACTTATGCCAAATCAACCTGCATCAGAAATCGAGCTACTACGCTCAGCCTACGCGGCCTTCAACGCCCGTGACCTTGATGCCGCCCTCGCCCTCATGACTCCCGACGTGCATTGGCCGAGGGCGTTCAAAGGCGGTTTTGTCCGTGGGCCGGAAGAAGTCCGCGCTTACTGGACGGAGCAAGGAAGCGAGATTGACGCACACGTCGAGCCGGTTACCTTTAACCCGGAGGAGGGTGGGCAGATCCTGGTTGAGGTACATCAGGTCGTGCGCGATCTGGCTGGAGCTGTGCTTGCTGATGAGCACATCGGCCACCGTTTCACCTTTAAGGATGGCTTGATAAAAGCCATGGAAGTCTGCTCACTCTCATCGTCCAGCCCCAGTGCCTAACAATGCCCATGCGCACTGACCGTTGAGAGTTGATCGGTATGCTACAAAGGTGATCTACGGCGGGTGATGGGCAACGTTATGCGCACTAATCATGAGACTGTGGGCTTATCGTCTTTTCTTTTCCAGAGGCCCAATAGGTTTGTGGATCACGCCTCGTGACGATGGTTCAGCCATGCTCTGGGAGACCACGATCTACTTTGGGCTGACCGGTCGGGGAATTATTTCCTCGTGGTCATATGAATCCGACAGATCGGAGGCCTCCTTTCGGTGGCGCCGAGTCGGTTACCTGAAAGTCGAAGTGCGCGTCGAGGCCAACCCAGCATGGGAGCGCATCGAGTACAACTTCATCCTTGTCCCGCAAGCCTACACTCGTTCGGCAGTCTGCATCATCCAACAGAACGTAAAAGAGGGGCTAGACGATTTGCATGGTTCACATTTCTGGTGTGCGGGAGAGCCGCTCAAGTATGGAGGGCCGGCACCTCTCCACCCAAGCCTCGGATGACTACCAAACGAAGACGACGTCGGCCCACCCTCGGTATATTGGGGTTATGGCTGTACTTAGTCGCCTGGAAGTGGCAATGCTGGATAGGTTACGGTTGTGATGATGATCAAAGCGGCCTAGCTATGACTGATTTACTTGAGCGTGCGATCGCGAGATTGCAAACCTTGTCTGAGCGTGAACAGGACGCGATCGCTTCAATTATTTTGGAGGAAATTGAGGATGAGCAGCGTTGGGACAAAGCATTCTCTCGTTCTCCAGATACCCTTGCAAAACTCGCAGCTTCGGCAATTGCTGAATACCATGCGGGTGAAACCCAAGAACTTGATCCTGATAGCCTGTGAAGTCACGCACGACTGTCCAATTCCGCAAGCTGTTTGCTGATCTGCCCAGACAAGTTCAACAACAAGCTCGGGCAGCCTATCGTCAGTTTCAGCAAGACCCAAGCTATCCAAGCCTACGTTTCAAGAAAGTGCATCCGGAGCTACCGATTTACTCTGCCCGCATCAACAAAAGCTACCGAGCAGTAGGACAGATGGAGGGAAATACGGTGATCTGGTTTTGGATAGGTTCGCACGCAGAATATGACAGGTTGCTAGCGCAGATTTAGTCGAGCAGCGTAACTACTCCCTGATAAGGGCTAAGACACAAATACCCAAACCGGAACGCGTTTGTAGGCGGGCGTCCCCGATCGCGTTTCGATTCGTGCTTTCATCAGCACATTCGCTTCGGGGTAAAACATCAACGCTGCGCCCCGGCGGACATCGCCAAAAATGATTTCAATGTTGTCGAGCTGTCCCCCATCCCCGCGTACCGAGACCCGCTGATGTTCAGCGAAGTTGGCTGCCGCAGCATCGGCGGGATGCATCAAAATACAGTGGCGGTGGGGCATACCGCGATATTTGTCGGCAATGCCATAGACTACGGTGTTGTGCTGGGCGTAGCTGCGTCCGGTAATCAACACCAGCACAAGGCCCTTTTCCATAGGCGTCACACCAAAGTTGGCCGGGGTGGGTAAGGTCAACTCCGGCAGCGGAGTCACGTGCATTTGAGCTTTGCCAGAGGGGGTGGCAAAGTGGGGTTGGGTAAAAATGCGCCCGTCGATGATGAACTCTTGCTGGGTGTCGTCAATCTGGCCAATTTTGCTGTAGCCGGGAATGGTTTGGGCGATCAGTTGGCGGACGTAGCGGGTGTCTTGGAGTTTGCGCCAGTCAATCGGCGTATCGCCATGGATGCGATGGGCCAGTTCGGTCAGAAAGGTGACTTCGGCAATCAAGTCAGCCTGTTTCAGATGGCTTTTGCCTTCGCTGTTGAGCCGCACAAAGTTATTGCCGGACTCGGTAGTGGTTTTGTGGGGATTTTCAAACCGATTCAGCACTGGAATGATAATCGTCTGACGTTGGCCCAATCCGTGGAAGTGGCCCAGGTTGGGTTTAGTAGCCAAATAAATCACCGTGTCGATTTTCCCTAGTGCCCGTTTCGCCTGGGTCAAATCGGGGTTGGCCGCATAGAGGTTGCCGCCCAAACACAGCAGCGTATCAATTTTTCCGGCATCAGCGGCTTCGATCAGGGCGCGGGCATCGTAACCCGGTTCTCGGCTGAGCGGTTTGCCCAGCAGGGTTTCTAGGGCTTCGCGAATTTCGGTTTTAAGCCGAGCGGTGACCCCCATGGAGCCAAACCCCTGGACGTTGGAGTGACCCCGAATCGGCATTAACCCGGCCCCCACTTTGCCCGCGTTGCCCGTGCAGAGGGCAGTATTGGCGATCGCGAAAATATTGTCCACACTGTTGGCCTGCTGGGTAATGCCCATGGCCCAGGCAAATACGACTCGGCTTGACTGGTGAATGATCGCTGCTGCCGCTTCGATGTCGGCTTTGTTAACCCCGCAAGTCTCAACCAACGTGTCCCAATCCATCGATCGGGCTTGATCGAGCACCGCTTGCCAGTTGTCGCAGTGGGCTTGGAGAAAGGCTAAATCGACCCAGTCGCGTTCAATCAGCGCTTTTTGAATACCTAGGAAAATTGCCACATCGCTACCGGGGATGGGTTGCAAAAATAGATTGGCAATGTCTGACCCCGACAATAAAGATTTGAGCGGAAAGGCTGGGGAGGCAAACTTGACCAGCCCCACCTCTTTTACCGGGTTGATCACAATAATGCTGCCACCGCGATCGCGAACTTTGATCAGCTCATTCATCAAGCGGGGATGGTTAGCCGGGGCATTTGAACCAATCAGCACCACACAGTCTGACTGCTGTAAACTTTCCAAACTCACTAAGGAAGTACCCGTGCCAAACACCTGCTTCAAACTCACCGACGACGGGGCATGGCAGAGATCAGAACAGTCAGCCAGGTTGTTGGACCCCATGGCTCGCATCATCAGTTGCAGTAGATAGGCTGCTTCGTTAGAGGAACGGCCTGAACTATAAGAGGCAACTCGTTCTGGAGGCTGACGAAACGCGGTTTCGGCAATGGCGTAAATCTCGGCCCAGTCAATCCGTTGATAGTGGCTTTGGCCTGCTTGCAAAATCACCGGAAAGCTGAGCCGACCCAGACGATCGGCTTCCATTGACGTGAGCTGTTGCAGGTCTGCGATTGTATGACGATCAAAAAAGTGGTCAGACACAGGCGGCTGTAACTCCGCCATGATGGACTCCACACTCTTCATGCAGCGCTGCATGCTTTCACCCACTTCGTTAGTGAACCCCCCCTTTTGCCCGCCCGTACCCCAAGCGCAAGAGAGGCAGGCACTTTTGTGCAGCAGCGTTTGCCACAATTTTGGCCCTTGGGGCGATAGGGTTTTTTCGGCCCAGTATTGGATGACGGGCAATCCGCCCCCTTTTCCAGGGGTGTTGGCGTTGGGGATATTGGCCTCAGATATTAGGGAAGGGCTGGGTTCAGAGGGCTGAGAAGATTGGGGCTGGGGAGTGTGATCTGACATGGGGCGATGGACAGAGGGGACATGCTAAACCTTAACGAAGTTTTCGGCGAGGGAACCGTCCATCAAATAACCAGTCTGATCACCACTACCGGAGAGTACGGTATTAACTCCGCAATCTCCCGGAAACTGCTTTCAAAGAACTCGGAATTGCTTAACTTTTATATGTAAATTTACAGGTTTAGAAATATATTTCGATAAAACAAAATGCATAAATAATAAGCGATAAATTCTAATCCTAAATTGAGTTTTTTCAATAGGTCTAAATACTCAACTTTAAGGCGCTAAATAATCAGCAACATTGTGGACAGTTGCAGAAACTGTCTTACTCCTATGCACTTTTCGCAATTCGAGGTAAGAATGGTTAGGGCTGAACAGTTTAGTAGCTGTTACAGGAATTAATGTTCTTGGGCAGACTAATGTAACGCTGAACTTTACCTGAGCTTTAGCAAACAAACCGTCTTTTTCTTGATTGCTTTAACTGTTTGTTTGGCCCAATGTCTAACGTAGATCTAGTGACTAACCAGTTCTCCAAATCGTCTAGTGTGAGTGTGATGAACTATTCCCTGTCCGGAACCCTGGGTTCCACCGGAGCGCCACAACGCAGCGAAAATAGCATCCTCAAGTATTTTCGCCGCCGCATCGACAACATCTCAATCCACAGCGCCAAATCCGCCCGCTTGTTTGCCCGCTTGATTCCGGGTCAATGCCCCTTTGAGCGCGATATTAAAATCCTTGGTCGCAAGATTGCCCACATTCCCCCAATGTGCAAGCTCAACCCCCTTTATGAAGAGTTTGTTGGGTTGCGGTTCCGTGCCCTCTGCTACTTGGCTGATACCTGTGGTGAAGATATTTCCGCGTTTATCTAGATAAACATCCAAATCAAGACCCCAGGGTTTTTGAAAAACCCTGGGGTCTGTCACGTCACAGCCAACTCAAAACAACCCCAAAATCATTGGCAGCAGGGTTTTGCAGGCGGTTGCCAGTTTTGACGCATCGGTGAGGCTTTCGGCAATCGACTTGAGCGTCGTCGTCGCCCGTTTTGCCATCCGCTGCATGGCGTTTTCTTTAGGATTACCGCCTGCTTTAGCCAGTTTAGCCACTTCGCCCAGGGCCTCGGCTTTTTCGTCGTCGCTGAGTTCGCTGTCGGTTTCGACGGCGGCTTTGAGTTGGGTGAGGAGGTCTTTGAGGCTGGGTTGTTCGGGATTGGAGGCAGCGTCGGGGAGTTGGTTGATTTGGTTGGTGACCTGGCCGCTGATTTCGCCCAGGTTAACCAGGTTGCCTTGCATGTCGCCAGTGTTGACGAAGCTGCCCTCGCCTGTGGTGATGTTGGGGTTGTTGCTTTGGTTCATGGCGGTGGTATTGACAGTTAGGTTGGGGGACATTGGGCCAAGGCCCAGCATAATCGCTTTAAGATCATCGGCCCGTTTACGTTCACCTTCTAGCAGTCCTTGGGTTCGTGCTGCTGCCAGCTTGATCGCTTGCCGTTCATCAAAGTCTTGTTCAAATTGACCTTTATCCGTTTCTGGGGGGACGGCCACGGTCAACAGCACATCCTCACCTTTTTTTTCAAACCCTTGGATGGCATCGGCAGACAAATCGTATCTGGCCATCAACTGTTCCACCGTTTCCTTAAAAATCTGGGGATGAATCCCCTGGCGAATCAAGATTTGCACGGTGTCGAGCATTTCTTTGAAGAACTTTTCAAAGTCGCCGGGTTGAAAGGTTTTGTCGGGATTGTGGGGGCGACGTTCGCGACTGCCTTGGGCGTTGGGGTGTTCGAGCAAATAGACGAACTGGCAATCGACGTCTTTAAGGATTGTGGTGGAATCGATATTCCAGGCTTCGAGGGTGGCTCCGGTGAGGTGGGCAGCGGTGAAGTCGGTGCCGATACAGTTGGTTTCGGTGAGGTTAGCGTTGTGGAGTTCGGCAGCTTGGAGGGTTGCGCCTTTGAGGTTAGCGCCTTTGAGGTTGGCGTTGTGGAGTTGGGCACCTGCGAGGTTAGCGCCCCGGAGAACGGCGTTGGTGAGGTCTTGGTTGGTGCCCTTGAGGGTGGTGAGGAGATTGCGGACGCGGGGATCTTGGAGGTTAGATGTGCCAAGGCAGGCGCGATCGAGGTTTTGGGTGTGGTGCCAGCGGGTATGGGTGAGGACTGTGGCGCGCTGGCGGGAGTTAGCAAAGTTGGTGCTTTTGAGGGGGGCTTGGGCAAAGGAGGTGGCGGTGAGATCTGCGCCGCTAAAGGTGGTGCCGCCGAGGGCGGCGAATGCTAAGCCGATGGTGCGAAGATTTTCAAACTTCGGATCACCTCTATGAATACGGCGATTAATATAGATAGAAAGCAATAAACTAGTGCTAGCCCCAGTAAAAGCGCTAGCGAAAGCGCCAGCGAAAGCGAAAGCGCCAGCAAAAGCAAAAGCAAAAGCGCCAGCAAAAGCAAAAGCAAAAGCGACAGCGCCAGCAAAAGCGACAGCAAAAGCGACAGCAAAAGCGACAGCGCCAGCAAAAGCAAAAGCAAAAGCGACAGCAAAAGCGACAGCAAAAGGGACAGCGACAGCGACAGCAAAAGCAAAAGCAAAAGGGACAGCGACAGTGACAGCAAAAGCAAAAGCAAAAGCGACGCTCCCCAGTGCTTTGAGAGTGAACCCTTTGCGGGCGAGCGCAAAGAAAACGATGGCAGCCGCAACTAAGCCTGCGATTCCAGCAGCGACAATGCTCGGATCAGAATCAACTAAAGCTGAACCGATAAGCGCTCCAGCAAGTGCTTGAAGAAACCCAGCCAGGGCTGCAATTATTCCTACCAGTAATAACTGCCCCATACACCATCGCCGCTGTAGCCCTGCCCTGACACCGCAAAACTTCACCCTCCGCAACGTCGCATCCACAAACCGCGCACTGCGAATATCCGCGCCACTAAAGTCCACCCCAGACAAATCCGCCCCGCGAAAACTACAGCCGCGTAAAATCGTGCCGCGAAAGTCACGTTCTCCCGCTGCGTAGAGACGCAATACATCCTTAGCTTTGAGTCGCTGCCCGTGGTACTTGCCCGTTTCTGCCATCACCCCATCACCCCTAGCAAAAACCGGGTTTCTGGGGGTACGAGTTAAGCATCCTGACCCAACCCGAGGAGAAACCCGGTTTCTTGGAATATTGCGTTGCCCTAATTTAAGCCCAAGTTGCGGGAAAGGGGCAAAGGGAACGATTTTGGATGTTGGATTTCAGAAACCGGGTTTCTGGGGTTTCCCCATCCTGGTCTAACACTGATGGGGAAACCCGATTTCGTTGAACATTTCGAGAATTATTAGCAAATCAAGACCCCAGGGTTTTTCAAAAACCCTGGGGTCTGCCACCTTGTAGATCACGACTGAATATTTAGCGCCCAGTCGTAGTCCAGATACTTGACTTCGTAATTCCCTTCCCTCAGGTAAGCGGCATCTTCCTCACTGACGTAGTTCGTAATAAAGTTGAGCACCGCCCGTTCAGCGTCATTCCCCGTAAAGCCTTCGTCAACGCCATAGGTCGGGATCCAATCTTGCCCAAACCAGTTAAAGATCATGGAGAGCATTACCTGGTTATTGTCTCGATCAATCTGTAAACCCATGGGGCTGTCGATAAATTTCTGGGATTGATCCTCTAGTTGGGCATCAAGGTCATCACCCCGAAAAGGTTCAGCGCGTAAGGGCGGGCAGCTGATGGCGGCACACACTAAGGCAGCATGGATGCGAGGTTCATTATGATTGGCGCGCAGGGTGTTGTGCTCGATATCATCTAGCGTCTTGGACTGATCAAGCACCGAGTGAGTGGTGATCCGCCATACCCCCAGGATGTCTTTGATGCTGCCCTTGAGCGGCTCTTGATTGACAATCGACTGGAGCGTAATCGCGTTGTACGCATTCACCCAGTAGGCAATTTGTTCAGCCTCTGTCCAGGTTTCAAAGTCGCTGGGGGTAACGGCGGCAAAAGAGGCCACAAAACTATCAAGCTGTTGCCGATTGGCTTGGAGTTGGGCGTAGTCGATCAGACCTTGGTCGTCAACATAGGTCTCTAGCACTTCTGCATAGTCGTCATAGGTCTCTGGGATGGCAGCGACCTCAGATTGAGATTCGGTTTGAATCGCCTGGTTTTGAGAATTAACCGATGCGACACAACCCGTCATCAAGGCAATAACGGGTAGCAGCGCTAAAAGAGAAGAAGATTGACGCATAGTATTTGACGTTGCCTGGGTTTGCTTAAGCGTTCAAGGGTTAAACAGGATTTCTAACTGTTTTCATTTCACCAAGCAAACCTGAAAAGTCGCTGAGTTCCCCATGAAAACTACCCTAGGAATCGGGTCTTTTGAAGCCTTGATACGGATAGCTTTCTAGAGCTGGTCGCTGAGTATCGCGCCATCCTAAAAATGCCAACAGCCCCAGCCCAAAGGGAAGCCACAGCCCCCAGCGTTCTAACGGGCTGAGGTACCAACTGCCATCACCCAAGACACTGCGATAGGGCAACACAAAGTAAACAAAGGCTGATAGACCCATCAACCGGGAACCCCAGTTGCGGCTGATCACCGCAAAGGGCATCAGCCAGGCAAAATACCAGGCATGAATAATCGGCGACAGGGTCAATAGGGCCAGCAGATACCACTCAGCAAACTGCCAAAATGTCTGGGCCCGCAGCAACAGCCACACCACCGCCAAAGTTAGGGGGAAAGCAAACAACCAGTTTTCCCAGCGGGAGGCGGGCCAAACTTGCTCAACCAAAAACGGGATCAGCTCTGCACTGCGACCATAGGCGACAAAGCCAGAGTCGGTAGGCACCAGCGGGCAAGCCGTTGGGGAACAAAAGGGCAGAGCACTGAGCCCGATCGGCATCAAGCCGCTCAGCAAAACGCCAACGGCAAGCACTGGGCCAAATCGCCGCAGCGATCGCCACACGAGAAACGCCAACACAGGTAGGGATATCCACTTGACGGCAATGCTGATGCCCACCAAGGCAGCGCTGATTAGCCAACGCCAGGGGTGGGGAGTTGGGGTGAAAGTGGGCGATCGCCCGATGACCTTAAATACATTCTGAGCTGCCCCCTTGCTGCCCAAGTCTGGCGGGTTCTGAAGTTCAAAGTCCTCCAAACTTGGGGGATTTAGGGGGCGAATGCAGCGTGCTGGAGGCGCTTCAAACGGCTTTTGATTAATCAGCGGCTCACCCGTGGATGTCTTAGCCGACATTAATAACACCCCAGCTGCCACCAGGGGGAGTAAAAACCAGCTATCGTAGTGCCCTCCACTCGCAAAGCTATAAATCACCAGTGGATTCCAAGCATAAAGCAGGGTTGCCCCATAGCCCGTGTAACGACTCAGCACCCCACAAATACCCAAATCTGCCGCGACAAACGCCAACTTAAACAGCCAAATGGCTGGCGTCATCATCGCCAACACCCGAAACCCAAACTGAGTCATGGGGGGATAAATCGCCGACACATCGGGATGGTTGATTTGCGACCACCACTCAGGGCGAAGATTCACCAACTCCCAAGCGTTGGGGGCAAACGCATAGGGGCTAATGCCCTGGGTTTGTAAGTAGCCTTCCCATAGATATCGCCAAATGTCGCTATTGGGCGCCATCCCGAGCAGCAGCAACCGGGTCAAAACGGCTACGACCCAAAACCAACGCGCCCCAATATTGCCCATTTGCCAAGACAGGACATATCCCGCCCCCATCACCGCTGCCCCCAGCCAAAATTGGGGAATTGCTTCAGCGTGCCGCAGAAAGTCGCCGTAGCGCACCATCCACAGCGCCCCGATCAACAGCAACGCTGCACTAAGACTCCGCACTATAGGTTGGGGCAGCCAAGATTGAGGCAGCCAAGATTGAGGCAGCCAAGATTGGGGTGGCCAGCGCAGCCTTTGCAGACTGCCTGATATGCGCTTAGACACAGATTTATTCATGGCCTTGGGACTGTAGACTAAATCGTCGTCGCAACTGCTGCCAGTAAAGCCAACCCAGGGTGCTCAAGATAATGGTGCCCGCTTGCACACTGCCTTTGAGCGTCCCCGAAATCTTCGAGCGCCCGCCTTTACGGGGATAGTAGCCCACGGGCAGTTCACAGATGCGGAGGCCACATTCGATCGCTCTAGCCTGCATTTCTACCGTCCAGCCAAAGCCGCGATCGCGCATCTGAATTCGCCCCAACGCATCTCTTCGAATCAAGCGCAGGGGGCCTAAGTCGTGATATCGATATCCCCAGCCCCAGTGGATCAACGTTGTGGCTAGGGAATTGCCAAAATTTTGGATCGCCGTCATCACCCGTCGTCCGGCCAGGGTTGCCCGTCGGTTACCCAAAATTAGGTCATAGTGGCGGCGCTGGGCCAACATGGCAGGCACTTGGGCGACATCGTCACTGCCGTCTCCATCGCAAAACAAAATCCACTCGACGGTCTCTGGCAAATCTTGTAAACCGCGCCAGCAAGCTTGGCCATAGCCCTGCCTGGGTTCAAAAATGACCGTTGCCCCCCCGGCGGTTGCCACCGCACCACTGCGATCGTGGCTGCCATTATCAATCACGCGAATGTGGGTCAGCCCTAACGTGCGTAGTGCTTGAACCACAGCGCCAATGGTACCCTCTTCATTCAACACAGGAATGATCACGAAGACGTTGTCAAAGCGGTTAGGCGCTGGGGTCATAGAATCCAGGGTCAGCTAGTGGAGCTTTGAGCCCGCGAGGTTAGAACCCCTCGCAGATCAAAACACTTCGCAGTAGCCTAATCCAGCCCTACAACTCATACATTAGAAACAAATTAAACCTGAGAGAGTACAACATTAAAACCTGAGGGCATACATCAGCTGACTCGCCAAAGTGGCCGGCAATCGCAGCCGTTGGTGAAAGTGAGCAAAGCTTTGATAAGGGCCAAAAGCCTGACGTTGCTGTACAATCTGGCGAGCCAAATATAGGTCAATCCCCGGTATCTGGCTCAACTGCTCTACCGTGGCATGATTGGGATTAATCAACACAGGCTGGACGCAGCTCTGCGCATCGTAGTGGTAAAACCGCAGCACCGGCTCCCACAATCGCAGGGCTTGGAGGGGTAAACTCAACGCCGCCGCCAAATCTTCTAAGCAGTAAAACTGAAGACCTGACTGACTCAACTCAACCAGCGATCGCGCTTGGTGAATCGACAACCCCGGTAACCGCAACCAATCGTCCACCGTCGCCCGATTGGCATCAATAGTAATGCCTGCTTCAGCCGCGATCGTCACATCCTCAGCCGACTCAAACCGTGCATAGGGATTCGCCAATAATTGACGCCGCCGAGGAGAAACCCGATCCCTGAGATGCTTTGACCATCGGCCCCATGGAGCTAACGTTTCACCCCGGAGCGATCGCCCAGAATACTGCCCCTTAGAAAACATCTCCCCCATCTCCTTCATCCATGACTCCCTCTCTCCCCAACCCCCACTCCCTTACTTCCCCAATCACCCCAACCGATCCAACAAACTTCGCCGCTTTTGCTCAAACTCGTACTCTGAAATCAGTCCCTCTTGACGCAGCCGTTCAAGTTCCCGCAAGGCGTTAGCGATCGCGCCGACTTGTTCCGCAGGCAAGGCGTTAGCTGAGGCAGATTGGGGAGGGGCAGGGATGTTTGAAGACCGTCTTTCAGCGGTCATCGCCACTGTTGAGGCCAAAAATCGCTGCCCAAACCCTTGATCACTATGGGACAGATACCAAATGCCTTCAATCGCGCTGGCAATGCGAGGGATTTGAGTCCAACCCAACAGCAAATATAAAGTCCCCCATACGGGTTGGCCGAGATAAAACTTGTGGAGGCCAGAAAGGGGTAACGGTGTTGGCTGAAATGCCCCTAATAGCGCTAATCCCGCCGCAACTTTGCGATTTTTCTCAGAACCCATCATGCTGCTAAACCTGCGAAGTCGACTTTACCCTCGACTTTGACTTGCCCCATTAGGAGGCTGTTTGAGGTCAAATTGAATATTCTCCCCAGTCTACTCCTGATGTTTCAATAGAAGACAGGTAAATAAGGGTTAGCTAGAATGATAAACGCTGATCTATGCTTAGGGTGCTATCGGTGAGAACTGCTGATGCTGGAACTTTTTGGGCGGTTTAAATCGGGCTTTTTCAAGAAAACAACGATACGGTGACTGGACTAAGATAAAAAGACACCCGTGTGTCTCTGGAACTTGCATGAAAATACTAAGTCCAAGATGGCGGGGTCTTGATATTTTTTCCACCATCTAGGGTTAATTTAGAGTCTGGTTTTGACTATCAACTCAGTCCTATGCAGGGGAAGACTGTAATAATGGCGAATGCTAACGCTTATCATTGCCCAGGGGATTCCAGATAGCTTCAACCGCGATCGCCCTTACCATACCAGCTGATTCCAACAGATATACATCCGCAAATCTACTAGGAGAAATCGCGCGGCTCCACGCTAGCATCAGATGCTCTACTGATTCCTCGATACCATGGGTAATGCCCATATGCACCATAGCTCACGGCCCATCGCATCAAGTTTGAATGGCACCCGAACCTCTGTCTCATGACTGGCTCAAGCAATTTTCTGACCCTTACGCGACTTTGGGGCTCTCGGTCGCGGCAGATGAACGACGTCTACTTAAGCGGTATCGTCAAGTTGCCAAACGTTTGCATCCAGACGTTCAAGCGAACAATGACGAATCAACTCAGGAACTTGCCAGGCAGATTATTACTCGGTTGGTCAACCCAGCTTATCAACGGCTCAAGATCGATAAAAGTCGTTCAGAAACCCTGGCAACCCTGCGCTTCAAGGTGCGTCGTTTGACCCGCCAGTCTCAACTCAATCCCACCAGCGACCTGGCGAAAGCGTTATTCAAGGCAGCTGATACCGAGGTGGATGTGTTCTATGAACAAGCCCTTGATCAGCTGGCAGAGGGGCAGTATGAATCAGTTGAGACCTTTGAACAAATTACCCCCCAACTGGCCGAGCTCAATTTGGTCTACCTGCGGCGCAAAATGGGAGAACCCGTTATTCGTGAAAAACGAACCGGCCTTGTGGCAGCGTCCACGGTTCCTACAGCACCTGTGGGTCAGCCCAAACATCAGCCCAATGATGCTCAGAGCAACGGCAAAGCACCCCTACCGCCCAATTACGCTGAACGACACATTGAACGCGCCCAGGAATATCTGCAAAAAGGGAATCACAATCAAGCGGTACAAGAACTCCGCGATGCCATCCGAATTGAACCTAGCAACAGCCATTTCCATTCCCTACTGGGGCGGGCTTACCTGATGCAAAAGCTAGAGGGTATGGCTAAGGTTCATTTCCGTCAGGCGCTCAAGTTGGATTCCAATAATGCGCTGGCCCGCAAATATGCCCCGCGGCTCGGTATTGAGCTGCAATCTGCTCCAAATGGCAATACCAAAGGCAAGCGACAAGGCAACCGTGGCTTTTTTGGCCTATTCCAAAAGAAATAATTAAACCCGATGGCGTTTCAAAACCCTGAAGAGATTGATCTCGCCCCGTTGATTGACCAGGCCCTGCTGACCCCGGCAGTGATCCCGGTAGCCGTAGTTGAAGCCTGTGATCTAGCCGTTCGATATGGCTTTGCCTCAGTGTGCGTCTATCCTAACGCCGTGCGTCAGGCTGCCGAACAGCTCCATGGCAAAGCCCCTAATGTCTGTACAGTGATTGGATTTCCCTCTGGGGCGAGTACCGCTGCTGTCAAACTCTACGAAGCCCAAGAAGCGACTGAAAACGGGGCGACAGAATTGGATGTGGTGCTTAATCTCAGCTGGCTCAAAACAGGCAATACTAAGGCCCTACATCGAGAAATTGCCGAAATTTGTGACGCAACGGGGCAGTGTGTCAAAGCGATTTTAGAAATGGCCCTGTTGAGTGAGGCTGAAAAGCGCCTGGTGGCCGAAATTTGCCTCGATGCTGGCGTCGCTTTCCTGAAAACCAGTACGGGCTGGTTTGGCGGGGCCACCGTTGCTGATGTCAAGTTACTGGCTGAGATCACTCGGGGACAGGTAGGCATCAAAGCCTCTGGCGGCATCCGCACCCGAGCCCAGGCAGTGGACTTAGTTTTGGCTGGTGCCACGCGCTTGGGTACCTCTCGGGGGCCAGATATTGTGCGTGATCAAGGGCAAGAACCACAATCATGAGTCGCACCTACAAAGCCATTGGCATCAACCTCAAAACCCAACCGATGGGCGAGTCCGATCGATTACTCACGATTTTGACCCAAGAGCAGGGCTTAATTCGCGCGATCGCCCCCGGTGCCCGCAAACATAAATCAAGCCTGTCAGGACGTAGTGGCCTATTTGTGATCAATGATTTGCTGATTGCCAAAGGCAAATCCCTCGGTAAGGTCACCCAGGCCGAAACCCGCCAGTCTTTTCCTAAACTGAGCAGTGATTTAGCTAAGCTCACTGCCAGTCAGTATTTAGCCGAGTTAGTGCTGTGCCAAGCCCTCAGCGATCAATCCCAGACCGATCTATTTAACTTGCTAATAGAGCATCTAGAACGGTTAGAGCGGGCGTCTAAAGCATCGGTATTAGCCTGTCTGGCCCATGCCACCTTTCATTTGCTGGCGCTGGCTGGGGTTGCGCCCCAGGTTCATCAGTGCTGTGTATCCCGCAGTCCACTGGTGCCCGATTTGAGCAATCCTGACTGGCGCGTGGGCTTTAGCCTGGTGGCAGGGGGGACAGTACACCTAGCTGAACTGACTCGGCTGCATGCCTCTAACTCCGTTACAAACTCCGTCACAAAGGTTGAAGCAGCATCGGCAGCTGACCAACCCATGTCATCAGGTTCTTCCCCTTTGACAGCCAATACAGCCCCTACTTCAGGAAAATCCTCAAAAGAGCTTGCCGTCCACGACGACACAGCCCGTTATGATACTGGAGGGGGATTTGTCGCCCGAGGCAGATCTGCCTCAGCACAGGTGTTTCAGTTGACTGCAACAGAGTTGGTGCTCTTGCAGCAGTTAAATCAGGCTGACCTAATTGCCGCTCTGCCAATTACGGAGCCATCCCCAGCCCAGATTCAGATTGGTCCCCATCGCTACTGGTATCGGATAGAACGAATCCTCCGCCAATATGCTCAATATCAGTTTGATCGACCTATTCGGTCAGCGGCGCTAATTGATACTTGTTTTTCGCCCCCTTAGATGTCAGCCCAGCCAGCTAAGTTTTATGCTTCGAGAGTTTGATGCCGATGCGGCTAACACAACAGAGAAGGCCCCATCGTCTTCCGGATCAGACCGCGCTCCGTTCTATGGGGACGAGAGTCTTGAGACAGTCGGCACAACTCAGGCTCAAGTCAATCAATCTAAAACGCTAGGCGAAGCCAATCATCATCCGTCAACTGAAGCTAAGGAAGACGCTTCGTTTGAAGCCGCTTCAGAAGGCTTTTGGCCTGTCTTGCAGAATCGCAATTTTCTGACGCTGTGGCTAGGGCAGGTGTTTTCTCAACTGGCCGATAAGATTTATCTAGTGTTGATGATTGCTATCATCGCTAGCCAGTTTGAAGCACCAGGACAAACTATCAGCGGCTGGGTCTCGGCCATTATGATTGCGTTCACCATCCCGGCAGTCTTGTTTGGCTCTCTGGCTGGCGTGTATGTTGATCGCTGGGCCAAGAAACCGGTATTGGTCTTGACCAATCTGTTCAGGGGGGGGCTGGTGATTGCGATCCCCGTGCTGATTTGGGGGTTTCAAGATTGGGGAACCCTCCGGGGGTTGCCCATTAGTTTTTGTGCCTTGTTAGCAGTTACCTTTCTAGTCTCGACGCTGACCCAATTTTTTGCCCCGGCAGAGCAAGCCGTGATTCCGCTGATTGTCAAAAAGACCCATCTGCTATCGGCTAATTCTCTCTACACCACGACGATGATGGCATCGGTGATTATTGGCTTTGCTGTGGGTGAGCCGCTACTGGAAGTGGCCGATCGGCTACTGGCTCCCCTTGATCAGGGTAGTGGTATTGGCAAAGACGTATTGGTGGGGATCGCTTATGCGATCGCTGGTTTGATTCTCCTGCTGATGCAAACTCAAGAACGTAGCCCAGCAACCGTGGATGAGCATCCTCATCCCTGGCAAGATATCCGTGAGGGCTTGCGATACATCAAACATCATGCCCAAGTACGCAGTGCCTTAATTCAGCTTGTGATGTTGTTTTGTGTTTTTGCAGCTTTAGCGGTGCTAGCCGTACGCTTGGCTGAGGTGATTCCCACCCTGCGCTCATCCCAGTTTGGTTTCCTACTGGCCGCGGGCGGGGTCGGCATGGCTATCGGGGCAGTGCTAGTCGGACAGTTTGGCCAGCAGTTCCGTCGACTCCACTTAGGGACTGTCGGCTCGTTCGGCATGACTGGAGCTTTAGTCGGCCTTGCCTTTACGACCGAACAACTGTGGCTATGTTTGGGGCTCATTGGTTTGCTAGGGCTCTCCGCCGCCGTCGTCGGCATTCCAATGCAAACGACGATTCAAGAAAAAACCCCAGAAGAGATGCGCGGCAAAGTTTTTGGTCTGCAAAATAATTTAGTCAATATCGCCCTCAGCTTACCTTTGGCCTTAACTGGGTTAGCTGAAACGGCCTTTGGATTAACCCCTGTTTTTCTAGGATTAGCGACCTTCGTTGCTGGAGGGGGGCTGTTGACCTGGTATGTTACCCATACAGGGGCTTCGGCCACCGATGCCCTGTAATTTACTTAAACTTGTTAAATTCTTATCAAGTCATGACTTCATCAATTCATGGCTTGTTTTTAACAACCCTTTATATTCGCTTAATTGAATGCATATCGCGTGGCTTGGCAAGAAATCTCCATTCTGCGGCAATGTGACTTATGGACGAGAAATTACCAATGCTCTCCTCGACCGGGGGCATCGGGTAACGTTTCTCCATTTTGCTCAACCCGATGGCTTAGATGACCAACATCCTGAGTGTCAAGAGGTGTCACTGCCCTTCTTCTTCAAATCTCAAATTCTGACGATTCCCTCTTTTCGCACTGGCAAGTTGCTGGTAGAGACACTCCAGCGCTTGAAGCCAGATGTGGTTCATGCCTCCTTGACCCTTTCACCCTTGGATTTTCGGCTCCCCGAGATTTGCCAAGCTCTTGGTATTCCGCTGATTGCTACGTTTCATCCCGCCTTTGATCGCAAACGACGAAATTTATCATCGGGCACCCAGCATTTGACTTACCAATTTTATGCCCCGTGTTTAGCTCACTATGATCAAGTCATTGTATTTTCTCAGCTTCAGCGCGAGCTGTTGGTTAAACTCGGGGTACCTAACCAGACGGTGGTCGTGATTCCCAACGGGGTAGACATTCGCAAGTATTCCCCAGGGCCATCACCCATCAAAGCTGAATTCAACACCGATCGCTTATTTGTTTATCAGGGCAGACTCTCGATTGAAAAAAATGTGGAGTCTCTACTACGCGGCTGGAAACACGCCAAGATGGGCAATCAATGCCGTTTGCTGATTGTGGGCAGTGGCCCCATAGAAGCCTCTCTGAAAGCGTTCTATGGTTCGGGAGATAACATTACCTGGTTGGGTTTCGTTGCCGATGAACAGCGACGGATTGAAATTTTGCGTGGCGCCGATGTGTTCATTTTGCCTTCCCTGGTTGAAGGGCTGTCGTTATCGCTACTAGAGAGCATGGCCTGTGGTACTGCCTGTGTCGCTACCGATGCTGGCGCTGATGGAGAGGTGCTTGAAGCCGGGGCCGGTATTGTCATTGATACTCACAAAGTTTCAATCCAGCTCCAGACCTTGTTACCCGTCTTTCGCGACCATCCGGAGATGACGACTCTGTTGGGGCAAAAAGCGCGCCAGCGAGTCTTAGATCGATATACTTTGAGCACTAATATTAGCCAATTGGAAACGCTATACAGCAAGGCCTTAAGGGCTCCACGGTTATATGCTCGGCAGGGGGCTTAGGGCGTATGAATTTCAAGTGTGACTGTTCTGGTGCCCTCTAAGCAGCGTAAAGGATTTGAAAAGGAACAGTCCCTTACGCTTTGTAGATAATAGAGGGAGTCTGTGCAGCGTTTTCCCTAACCTGCTTGTTGATTTATGCCGCCTCGCTTCATCACCACATCTCAAGAGGTTGAAGCCGTTTTTTCGGGGCCTCCCCTGATTACTACGGGGGGATTTCAGCATGGGTTGCACATTGATTGTCGTTGGGAACCTGCTTCGGAAGTTGAGGAAGTCGCGACTCCCTGGCATGTGGCTGTGGTGTTTACATCTCTGGCAGAACCAGCGGTGGCAGAACGTAAGCTGGATGGTCGAGTCAAGATTGAACAAGTTCACCCAGGCGATGTGATAATTGTGCCTGCCCATGTGGGACATGGGGCTAAATGGAATGCGTCGGGCGAGTTTATTTCTTTTGCGTTTGAGCCAACTGCTTTGGTACATGCCGTTGACCCAGCGATCGCGCCGAGTCAATTAACCCTGGTTCCTCAATTTGCGACTCAAGATCTGCTGGTATTACAGCTAGGGCTGACGTTGAAGCGACTGTTGGCCAGCGGAGAGCCTATCGAGGGCCTCTACATGGAGAGCCTCACCCATACCTTAGCGGTTCATCTATGCCAACAACATGGCACCCGTCAGTTGCCCGCCAAAGCTTATACCGATGGCCTTTCCCAACATTGCCTGACTCAGCTGATGGATTATATCTATGCTCATTTAGACAGCGATTTGAGCCTTAACCAACTGGCTCAACTTGCCGATATGAGTCCCCATTATTTCTCGCAGTTGTTCAAACAATCTACTGGACTCAGTCCACACCAATACATCATTCAATGCCGGATCAATCGGGCTAAAGCCCTGCTCAGCAATACCCAAAAGCCCATTGCTGAGATTGCCTATCAAGTCGGTTTTGCGAACCAAAGTCACCTCAACCGTCACTTCAAACGGACTGTGGGAGCAACGCCGCGTCAGTTTCGCGCTCAAGTCTGACATCGGCAATTTTGGATTTTGGGCCTCTGCAGTTCTAGTCCGGTTTGTACAAAATAACGGAGAAACCTACAAGACACTGGCGCTTTGAATTTTGATACTAGAAGCAATCTCATTGTATGGAGACGCTTCTATGCCACAGATTGAGACTCGCACTGATCCGATGGTGATCAACTTTGGGCCTCACCATCCTGCCATGCACGGGTGCTTTCGCATCATGGTTACCCTGGATGGTGAAGATGTGGTGGATTGTGAACCCGTGATTGGCTATTTGCACCGGGGAATGGAAAAGATTGCGGAAAACCGCACCACCACTATGTACATTCCCTACGTCAGCCGTTGGGACTATTACGGTGGCATGTTCAATGAAGCGGTGACGGTGAATGCGGTGGAAAAGCTGGCCGATATTGAGGTGCCCAAGCGGGCCAGCTACATTCGCGTGATCATGTTGGAGCTCACTCGCATTACCAATCACCTGCTCTGGATGGGGCCATTTATCAGCGACCTGGGCAACCATGCGCTGTTTTTCTATACGCTGCGCGATCGCGAGATGATTCTCGACCTGTTTGAAGCCGTCACGGGCTATCGCATGGTCAACAACAACTATTTTCGAGTCGGGGGCGTGGCGGCAGACTTGACCTATGGCTGGGTCGATAAGTGCCAAGAGTTTTGTCAGTTAATGGCCACCAGCATTGATGAGTATGAACGATTGGTCAACAAAAATCCCATTTTTCTGAGGCGGACTGAAGGGCTAGGTGTTTTGACCCGTGAAGACGCGATCAATTGGGGCTGCTCTGGGCCGATGTTGCGGGCCTCTGGGGTGAAGTGGGATCTGCGCAAAGTTGATCACTATGAATGCTACGACGACTTTGATTGGGACGTGCAGTGGGATACCGCAGGCGATTGTCTGGCCCGTTATAAAGTCCGGTTGGCAGAAATGCACGAGTCACTCAAAATTCTTCAGCAGGCCCTATCGGCCTTACCCGGCGGTCCTTGGGAAAATCTAGAAGCGAAGCGACTAACAGAAGGTCCCAAGTCTATCTGGGACGACTTTGATTATCAGTTCATGGCCAAGAAAATCCCACCCACGTTCAAAATTCCTGCGGGTGAGCACTATGTTCGTGTTGAATCAGGGCGTGGAGAGTTGGGCATTTTTGTTCAGGGCAATGACAATAGCTTCCCCTGGCGCTGGAAAATTCGCCCGGCTGATTTCAACAATTTGCAGGTGCTGCCCCAGCTAATTAGGGGTCAGAAGGTGGCGGATATCTTCGTGATTCTGGGTAGCGTTGATGTTGTGATGGGATCTGTCGATCGATAGGTACTGGGCTAGAGACCGGGTTTCTAGTCACATCATTCCAGCTTAGAAACCCGGTATCTAAGCTGGTTTTTGCTTGAAATTCAGAAGCTTGACACTAGAAACCCGGTATCTTGAAATGCCTTAAATTGTGAATAGCAGCGCTTGTCTGACTATGGCTAAATCCCTAGATCCATTAAACGAAGACGCTTTAATCAAAGAAGTCTGTCGCCGCATCCGCGTTGCCAGAAGCTATTGGGATGCCCACAACAATCGGGCCTGTCGCAAGGAGCGAGAAAAAGCCTTGGCCCTCTACAACACCTTGACCAAGGCCCAGAAGGATAAAATCCCTCAAGTTTTGCGCGTCTGGCTACGCTATCGCAGCGAAAAATATTTTGGAGCCCATCGCACGCCACCAGGGAAAGGTAAGCGGCAGGCCAAGAAGAAGCGATGATTGAGTACTCAAGGATTTTGGGGATGACGAGCAGATGATGAGTCTGGTTCATCAGAAATCTGCTTAGGCTAATGTGTATCACCTGATGAAAGGTCAATCGCCAACATCTCACTTCAGAAGTTATGGCAAATTATGATCCTGACAGGCGTAAGGTTTTATCCGCATTGTGTCACGGAGCTTGCTTTTTCAGCTCCACAGTTTTTGCTGTCGGCATCCCAATCGTCATATTGGTGCTCACAGATGATCCGGTTGTGAAAGCCAATGCTAAAGAGGCACTCAACTTTCAGATATCGATCTTCATTTGGGGAATTATTAGTATTTTACTCGCTATCCTTTTAATTGGATTCGTTATGTTCTTCATTCTTTTGATCTTTAGCTTTATAGCCCCAATCATCGCAATTGTGAGCGTTCTCAGCAATCCTGATCGGCGTTATAGATACGACGGTATTTTTCACTTTCTGTAGATTAAAACAGTTGTGTGATGAGCGATGGAAAAGTTTTTTCGCGATCGCTTTTTGAAAGAATAAGATAAAGATAACTGATAGACAGCGATCGCAAATGCTATCCAGTATCAGCAAACGGAGTGACCGCCGATCTGATTTACAATTGTATCTTTAGTCTTTGAGAAACTCTAGGAGAGCTTATGAGTTGGTCAGACTATGTATTCGATTCAGATTATAAACAAAGACGAGACTTACTCAAGCAAAGAGATGAAATTGATTCTCTCAATAATTCGCTATACGCAAAATCCGATAAGCTGGCATTACGAATTAAGCAGCTAGAGCACGAAAATGCTGAAATTAAACTGGTTTGTCTGACGCTTCTACGTACGCTAATCAACCATGACCTGATTACTGAGGAAGGGTTTATTCAGTTATCTCAACAAGTTAATGCAGAAACTGATGTCCAGCGTAGACCGTCTGAGGTCAGAATTTTGCCTAAGCCAGAGCCGCCTCCAAAACAAGACATCAAGATCGATTTTAGCTCTGCACGGCAGAAGCCTAAGAGCTTCGATCTGTAGCGTTAGTCTTTAAGGCTATTGTGTTGGGCTTCGCTTCACTTAACACCAATCTACAAGAATTGGATAGCTTTATGGCTGGCAGAATTGCTCTTGATACATTTCAGTTTGATCCTGATGAGCCAAACATACCCCGTTTGTTTCGAGAGCAAACGGGGTATGGCAATCCCGATGTTGCCCTTGATGATGAATTGCTCGGAAGGTGATTTCCTAGTTGCGATCGCATCTGTAAAGACCAAAGATCCCAGGGTTTTATGTGGCTATAACCAACGGTATTGGCTACATCGAAAACCCTGGGATCTAAAACACCTGAGCAAAGTAGGTTAATCCTAAATGCAGGGCCGCGATCGTGCCAGACACGGCAATCTCTCCCTGCAAAATCTTGGTATTGATTTGATCAACAGGCAACTTAACCAGGTCAATATCTTCGGTGACATCAAGCGCTTGTTCTCCCTGATACTGCACGGGATAAGCCAAAAACATATGGATCCTATTGGTTTCTTTCACCGGGTTGTCATATAGCGTAGCGAGATGAATTAACGCTTCAGCACTGTAGCCCGTTTCCTCTTGCAGTTCCCGTAGCGCTGCCGTTTCAGCAGCTTCTTGTTGCGGATCAAAGGTTCCTGCTGGGAGTTCGAGCAGCACTTCCCCCGCCCCGTGGCGATATTGGTGGACAAAAATTACCTCTCGGTCAACCGTAATCGGCAGCACTAAAGCAACATCAGGGCGAACGCTGACGAAATAGTCGTCAATAATTTCGCCATTGGGCAATCTGACTTCGTCTTGCCGCACTTTGTACCAGTGATGGTCGAATACGAGGCGCGATCGCAGCAATGTCCAACGTTTATCATCAGGGTTGGCAGTAGCCATAGGGTTATCCGCAGTCTGTTGTGCGTAAGTCTTCCGTTAAAGTAAGAGAGGGGCGTGATGGCGCTGAGATTTGCTTTGCAGTATCCTTCCAGGGGAGCAAGCCAGCTATCTGGAACAATCCGCGATTACCTTAGCAAAGGTCAGGTGTAAAACGAGCGATGACAGAAGCCGCAGAACAAACAGGAAATGTCTTATTAGTGGATGACGAGCCAGGGCTGCGGGAAGCCGTTCAGGCTTATTTGGAAGACAGCGGTTTTACGGTGCGGGTTGCCAGCAACGCCACAGAAGGTTGGGAACTGCTCCAGCAAGGCACCCCTGATGTGTTGATTTCAGACATTATGATGCCCCAGGTAGATGGGTATCAGTTTCTCCAGCAGGTGCGTGAAGATCCCCGGTTTAAATCATTGCCCGTGGTGTTTTTGACGGCGCGGGGCATGACCAGCGATCGCATCCAGGGCTACAACGCTGGTGTAGATCATTATCTGTCTAAACCCTTTGACCCCGAAGAATTGGTCGCCATTGTCACCAACTTGACCCAGCGCCGCACCGCTGCTGTTGCTAGCGGTGATGTCAACCCTGACATCGCGGCTATGGCGCGCCAAATCGAAGAAATTCGGGCCCTATTAACCCAGCGCGGCACCATTGCCCAAACCCCCGCCCCAATTCGCATTGATCTCACTCCCCGTGAACAAAGCGTGTTGGATTTGGTGGCCGAAGGGCTGATGAATAAAGAAATTGCCCGCCAGCTTGAAACCAGTGTTCGCAACGTCGAGAAATATGTCAGCCGCCTGTTTAGCAAAACTGGTACGAACAGCCGTACCGAACTCGTGCGCTACGCCCTAGAACATGGCTTGGTGACGACCTGAATCTAGTCACGACTTGAAATTGGGTAAAGACTTGAAATTGAGAGACTACTATGGCTTCTAATCCCCGTGAATCACTGAGTCTGGCCCACGGTGCGACAATTACTGTCACGCTCAACCCTGACTTATTAGCTGAGGTTGATCAGTTGACCGACGATCGCGATCGCGCCATTGAAGATGCCCTCGAACTCTGGTGCCGCCAACAACATCAGGCTCGGCTGCATCACTTGGCCGAAGTTCACCAGCAACGCCACAATGATGACGAAACAGGTTGGCTAGTGTAGCCGTAGTCACCAAGCTTTGTGCGCTACGGCAAGCCAGATTGCTTAGATGCTGCTGAAGATTTCATCGCTACCCGGTGCATTGAGCAATCTGGCCAATGCCATATCACCTGGCTCAATCCGGATGGGCTATCTGGCCTAAGAACTATTTATTTGGTTAGAGAATTGGCCTTTAGGCTAGCTTTGGCTTGCCCTGGCTAGGTAAACTTTTGAAAGCAGTGCAGCGTCGTTCTTAGCGTACACAAACAGCATTAAATACACAGGATTATTACCATGGCGGTAGCTCTTTCTCCGGCTTCTTTCATCGATAAGCCGATTAAGTTTGGCACAGACGGTTGGCGTGGCGTGATCGCAGCGGATTTCACCTTTGGGCGAGTGGCTCAGGTGGCAGGGGCAGCGGCTCAAGTGCTGAAGCAACAGTTTGCTGACACGGGGAGCAACACTGTGATCGTGGGGTACGACCGACGGTTTTTGTCTCCCGAGTTTGCCCAGGTAGCCGCAGACGCGATCGCAGCGTTGGGCTTTACCGTTATGCTGTCGGCTTCCTATGCCCCGACCCCTGCCTTTAGCTGGGCTGCAAAAGCCAACAATGCTTTGGGAGCCATTGTGATCACCGCCAGCCATAACCCAGCAGCCTATTCGGGATTAAAGATTAAGGGAGCCTTCGGTGGGTCTGTCTCTCCAGATGTCACCAAATTGGTAGAAGCCCGCTTGGGGAAACCTGAACCAAAGGCAGCAACCCCAGGCGAAGTGACGCAGTTTGATCCCTGGCCTAGCTACTGTGGTGGTATTCAGGCCCAGGTTGATATTGAAGCGATTCGCACTGCCGTCGCTAATGGCAAGCTGACCGTATTTGCTGACGTCATGCACGGATCCGCAGCCAGTGGGGTAGAGCGGATTTTAGGTCTACCGATTCATGAACTGAATGGTGATGCTGATCCTCTGTTTGGTGGTGGTGCACCGGAACCACTCCCCAAGTATCTGGGGGAGAGTCTAGCCACGATCAAAGCCTACGAACCCGAAACCCCTGGAGGGCAAATTGTGGGTTTGGTGTTCGATGGCGACAGTGATCGGATTGCTGCCATTGATGGAGCAGGCAATTTCTTGAGTTCCCAAATTTTAATTCCCATTTTGATTGAGCACCTTGCTGTTCGCCGGGGACTCAAAGGGGAAGTGATCAAAACCATTAGTGGCTCTAACTTAATGCCCGCAGTGGCCAAGCTTTTTGATCTATCTGTGTACGAAACGCCTATTGGCTACAAGTACATTGCCGACCGTATGTTAGAGTCTCACGCGCTAATCGGCGGTGAAGAATCGGGCGGGGTAGGCTATGGTCACCATATTCCAGAACGAGATGCGCTGCTGTCTGCGATGTATGTGCTAGAAGCCGTGGTTCTAGCCGGAGCAGACTTGAGCGATCTTTACAGCAAGCTGCAAACCGCTACCGGTTACTCCTCAGAGTACGACCGGATTGATTTGCCCCTAGCCAATATGGAGGTACGGGCCAAGCTACTGGCTCAACTTGAGCAAAATCGACCTCAAGCAGTGGCAGGTAAAGCGGTGAAAGATTGCCTTGCCATTGATGGCTACAAGTTCACCCTCGAAGACGGCAGTTGGCTGCTAATTCGCTTTAGCGGCACGGAACCCGTTCTCAGACTGTACTCTGAAGCGCAGACTTTAGAAGAAGTACACAAGCATTTAGCTTGGGCAAAAGACTGGGCCAACGCCATTGGCTAACGCCAAAGTGCCTTAGATAACCATCTCTTGGTTATGCCGTCGCTCTAATCAACGTCGAGGCCACCCAGTTTATTGCTGCTGGGTGGCTTTTTGTCGTCGCGATCGCCAAAATATAGCGCTGGCCAGATTGCTTAATGCACCGAGTACCGCTGGGATGCTCAGTACACAAGCAATCTGGTTCGCGGTAGCGCACAAAGCTTTGTGGCTACCGCTATAAATGTGACCAAAATCACCTGCGAGCCCTATCTCAATTACGTCAAACCCTGCTGAAATATCACGTCAGTGTCAAAATCTCCATCACCCCACAAAGCTGCTGTTTCGCCGATGATGAAACTAGTGGTAGCAAATTAATCGGCCTATTCCTCAGCAGCCACCATCACTATATTTCTGAATCGGAATAACCTATTGAGATTTGCCTTACCTGGGCTGCAATCACAGCATACTGAACAATTAACAAGAATTTTTACTTCGCCATTCGTAATTGCACGGAGACGCTGTGCAGCTGGAGTTAACCCGTGAAATGTTCAACCCATGTGGCTTTGAGCCGTATGGGTTGAATTCAAGCTGAGAAGGGCGCTGATGAAGTGCTGCTCCATGTCAGGATTTTCCGCATTGTCTTAGCTAACCTAGATCGCCCAACATAGTCTTGACAGCAACTTTTCATAAAAAGTTCCTACTTGTCACGCTCTCGCGTTCACCCTATTTAACCGTTCGCCCCTTACCCTGAGAAATCGTTATGCTGCATCGCCATCATCCCTGCTGCCGAAAACGTGTTGTCCGCAACAGTTTGCTTCTGTTCTTCCTTTGGATTACTGCGCTATGGACCCTTTACGACGTGCGGTACTCTAACATGGGCGGCACAGCCCAGTATCAAAAACTTCAGCGTTTAGCGTGGTACGGTGTGGTGCTGAAAGCAAATCAGCCCTAGTTCTAGGTCAATCCCGTTATTCCAAATGCCTCGCGATCGCGTTTCAAAGCAGGCTAAACTGCCCAAGGAGCACCCTGCAGTTGAAACACCTATGGCTTCTGGTTTGACTCGCACTCAACAGCACGCTTGCTTTGGCGGCACTGTTGAGTATTACACCCATCCTTCTAACGAATGCAGCTGCGATATGCAGTTTGCCGTTTTTGTGCCACCCCAAGCTAGCCATGGGCCTGTGCCCGTGGTCTACTACCTGTCTGGATTGACCTGCACCGAAGAAAACTTTACGGCTAAAGCTGGAGCCCAGCGCACTGCCGCTGAACTTGGGTTGATGGTGGTCGCGCCCGATACCAGTCCGCGGGGTAAGGACGTACCCGACGACGCAGAGGCTTGGGACTTTGGCAAAGGGGCCGGATTTTATGTCGATGCCACCCAAGCGCCTTGGGATTCCAATTACCGCATGTACAGTTACATCACGGTAGAACTGCCTGCTTTGATTCAGCAGCATTTTCCGGCTAGAGGCGATCGCCAGGGAATTTTTGGCCATTCCATGGGGGGGCATGGTGCCCTAGTTTGTGGCTTGCGCAACCCCGATAAATATCGCTCAATCTCAGCCTTTGCCCCGATTGCTGCTCCGATGCAGTGCCCTTGGGGCGAAAAAGCCTTTGAGGGATATCTCGGTAGCGATCGCGCCACTTGGTCAGCCTATGACGCTACTGAGCTCGTCAAACACCATGCCGATCCAACTCGCCCAATTTTGATCGACCAGGGCACTGCAGATAGCTTCCTAACTCAAAAGCAACTCCTCCCCGACGTGTTTGAAACCGCCTGCAAAGCCGCTGGACAACCCCTCACCCTCCGCATGCAGCCCGACTATGATCACGGCTACTACTTTATGGCTACCTTCATGGCCGATCACCTGCACCACCACTTTGCCGCTTTAAGCCAGTCAGTTGTCAGCCAATAACCCCCTTGCTCCTGCTCCCCCCATCTTCCTAATCAATTTGCAACTCCATCCCAACTATTTCCCCACCAGTTTGCCAGCCCCTGGCAACTCAGGGCGTAAATGCATCGGTAAGTGAATGCAGTCATTGAATACTTCTACAAAGGGGCCGTAGCTGGCCATTGAGATTACGGTGAGGCCAGCGACAGGCATGGCCAGGCGATCGCGGTAACGCCCTGTATCCACACCCAACAGTGTGCAGAGCATAATCCGCAATGTCGCTTTGTGGGACACAATCAGGACATTACCGGTCGGGTAACGATTTTCAATTTCGTCTAGGACTGCTGAACTGCGGTGGGCTACCCGCACCCCCTTTTCACCAGCTGTGGGTGCATTCCACCCCGGATCGGCTAGCCAGCGCATGTAGTCGTCGTGGAATCGTTGATCCACGGTCGCAGGGGATAACCCTTCCCATTGACCAAAATCCAGTTCTCTGAGTCCGTCACGCTTTTGGATGTCTAGTCCCGATGTTGAAGCCAGGGATTCATAGAGGGGCTTGACCGTTGCGATCGCATGGCTAAGCGGGCTACAAAAAATTGCTGTCCAAGGCAATTGGTAATAGGCTTTGGCAAAGTGATCAGCCATTCCCTGTCCCCGAGTAGTCAGGGGCACCCCATCATGGCTGCAATAACAGCCTGTCCGGGAATATTCTGTTTCTCCGTTGCGCAACAGGTAAAGCTTTAAGCTCATGGTGATGACTCACTCAAGTACTCGGTAAGGCTCGCAATCGTTCCCCCAAGTGTGATCGATCGGCAATCCGGTGAAATCGTGGCCCCCGAGATGCCAACTCTACAATGCTGACGGCGGCAACGGGCATATCCATGCGATCGCGATAGCGCCCCACATCAATGCCCAGCAGCAAAGACAACATAATGCGGATAGTGGCCTTGTGGGACACAATCAACACGTTGCCATCGTCATAGGTTTGCTCGATGGTGTCGAGCACCTGCGACGCCCGTCGAGCAATATCCACCGCCCTTTCACCCCCAGTTGGTGCAGACCAGGCCGGATCAGTCAGCCAGCTTAAATAATCATCGTGAAATTGGATATCTACGACATCCGGGGGTAACCCTTCCCACTGGCCATACATGACCTCGCGCAACCCTGCTTGCAGCTGCATGTCCAATCCCACTTGTTGACAAAAGGGGGTGGCCGTTTCAATCGCCCGTCGCAGCGGACTCACATAGGCTGCTCGCCAAGGTAAATGGGCATAGGCATCCGCAAAAGCCTCTGACATTTGATGCCCCTCTACCGTTAAACCCGGATCATTTTCTGGGGTGCCGCAATAGCCCCCGGTCAAGCTGTAGGCCGTTTGACCATGGCGCAAAAAATAAAGAACGGCTCCCATCGTGCAGCAACCTGAAATATAGGCACACTGCCAATCTACCCGATTAAACTGCGAAATGGGTTAAGGGTGAACCGATGAGGCGTTCATAATGCCTTGATTCGGGATTGGCGTGGCGTCTGCAACCCGTTCGATCGCAACCAAAACATTGCGGAATTTAACCATCTGTCTTTGTATATTTTAGTGACTCTGTTTTGGAGAGCTTGCTTGTGAAGATTGTTCTGCGTTCTAATCGTCTGGCGCTGTTTGTATTGTTTGGTATGACGGTTTTAATTGGCTTTGAGGCTGCTACGGCTGCCGCTGCCTTAGCCCAGGGGCAAGACACCCAAGCTTGCCCTTACGAATGGCAAGCGCTGCAACCCTATGCTGAGGTGATTACCCAAAATGATCCGTTGTCGCTACGAGAAACCCCTGGTGGACGTATCATCGGTGTCATCCCTAAAGGCTGGGCAGTGGTTACGCTGGCGCAGAGCTCAGACGGTCAATGGACGCGGGTGACCAATCAATATGGCTACATCGGTCGCTTCACGTTTGACGACACTAACCTCGATAGCGCCTGGGTATCGACTCGCTATCTGCAAGATTTGGGTGAATTTTGCGAAAAGCCAATTTCGATGTTGCAGACATCATTGAGTGCTGCCAGCCAAGCTCAGCAATACGCGGTCAATGAAGATTGGCTACACTTGGGCGATCGCATTGCCCTCTCCTAGCTGCAAGCTTAGAACAGCGATCGCAGATACTCGCGGCGCATCCGCGCGATCGCGCTAATTGAGATGCCCTTGGGGCACACCGCTTCACATTCACCGTGGTTTGAACAGTCGCCAAATCCCTCAGTGGCCATTTGCTCAGTCATCGCGACAACCCGTCGTTTGCGTTCTGGTTCACCCTGGGGCAGCAGTGACAGATGGGCAATTTTCGCTGCCGTAAACAGTGAGGCTGATGCATTGGGGCAGGCCGCAACGCAAGCACCACAGCCAATACAGGTGGCATAGTCAAAGGCGAGATCGGCATCAGCTTTAGCCACAGGTAGTGCATTGGCCTCAGGGGCTGAGCCAGTTTTGATAGAGATGTAGCCTCCGGCAGTGATGATTCGATCGAAGGCAGCGCGATCGACCACAAGATCTTTAACCACAGGAAACGCCGCTGCCCGCCAAGGTTCCACTAACAGCGTATCGCCGTCTTGAAACGCACGCAGGTATAACTGACAGGCCGACGTTTGTTGTTGAGGCCCGTGGGCTTGACCATTGATCATCATGCCGCAGGAGCCGCAGATGCCTTCACGACAGTCGTGGTCAAACTCAATTGGCTCTTCACCCTGGTGGATCAACTGCTCGTTCAGCACATCTAGCAGTTCTAAAAATGACATGTCAGGTTGGGCATTGGGCACCGTGTAGTGCGCAAACTGTCCGGGCTGATCTGCCCCTGGCTGCCGCCATACCTTCAAGTGGAGTTTCATCACAGGTGTTGTTGCCAATCCCAACCCATCATGGCTTAGCCTAACGCAAGGGGCTATTCTAATAGCCGGATTATAAGCATCCCTTTGGGTTGGTGTATCCGCTCGTCTGAGTCTGGATAGACTAAACTCTGATTACTGTTAACGTACAGCGATCGCATCAACTGCACCCTTCGTTACCCCTATATGTCTCCAGTTATTCCCCTCCAGTTTGTCAACGCCGAAGATCTCAAACAACAACCCGATACTGTACGCCTTTGGGCCAGCACTGCTGGCTTCAAGGCTGACCCCGGCAGCCACTGCCTGGTGCCTGATAGTCAAGGTGCAATCGCAACTGTATTAGTTGGCACTCCTGCCGCATTGGATACTTGGACGTTAGGGAAACTAGCCCAAAGCTTGCCGCCCAATCGTTATACCTTAAGCGTAGATCTCGATGGCGAAACCGCTACCAAGTTGTGCCTCGGCTGGCAATTGGGGCAGTATCGATTCACTAAGTATAAAAATGGCTCAAGTGCGTTACCAGAATTGGTATTTCCGGCTGGGGTAGACGATGCTTACGTTCAAGCCTCAGTAACCGCTACTACCCTTGTCCGCGATCTGATCAATACGCCCGTCAATGACATGGGGCCAGACCAGCTCGAAGCTGCTGCCCAAACCCTGGCCCAGCAGTACCAAGCCGCTATTCAGGTCACTGTGGACGAGGCACTCCTAGCCCAAAACTACCCGATGATTCACGCCGTAGGTCGCGCCAATGACCAACCCCCGCGCTTAATCGACCTGCTTTGGGGTGACCCCAATCACCCCAAAGTTACCCTAGTCGGCAAGGGGGTGTGCTTCGACACGGGCGGACTCAATATTAAGAACAGCAGCGGTATGAAGCTGATGAAAAAAGATATGGGCGGAGCCGCTCAGGTCTTAGGCTTAGCCAGCTTAATCATGCAGATGCAGCTACCTGTACAGCTACGCGTGTTGATT
Source organism: Cyanobacteria bacterium P01_A01_bin.123 (assembly GCA_039815185.1). Classification (GTDB taxonomy): domain Bacteria; phylum Cyanobacteriota; class Cyanobacteriia; order Phormidesmidales; family Phormidesmidaceae; genus JBCBZT01. Next base: position 80,994 of record JBCBZT010000015.1, read on the forward strand.
CCCGCTGTAGAGAACAGCATTACGAATAATGCCATACGTCCCTCAGATATATTGCCGTCGCGTAAAGGCGTCACCATAGAAATTGGCAACACTGACGCCGAAGGCCGCTTGGTGTTAGCTGATGCCCTATGGGAAGCCGTGAGCGACCCCCCTGATCTGCTGATTGACTGTGCGACCCTGACAGGTGCTGCCCGTGTTGCCCTAGGCGCTGAACTCCCCGCCTTCTTCTGCAACCATGGGCCAACGGCTGAAGCCCTTAAAGCGGTTGGAGAGGCTTGCGACGATCCATTATGGCAACTGCCACTGCACGCCCCTTATCGAGAAATGCTCTCAAGCAAAATCGCCGATCTCAATAATATTTCCAATACCTCCTACGGTGGCTCGATTACGGCAGCACTGTTCTTACAGGAATTTGTCAAACCAGACGTCCCCTGGATTCACATCGACTTCATGGCCTGGAACCTGCGTGCCCTGCCCGGACGTCCCGAAGGCGGTGATGCTATGGGTATGCGGGCATTGTTTGCATTGATTCGAGATCAAGTAGTGGGTTAGGACTCCTGCCCAAACCACTTTTGGTAAATTTCGTCATACTGTTCGGTTTCAAAAAGTTTTAGCAGGCTGGCGTTAATTACTTCTCGATAGTCGCTATCTTGGGCCATGGCAATGCCGTAGCTAAGTTCTTTGTGAAACACAGGGCCAACGACTTTGACTTTACCTTGACCGTCGTGGGCGGCATAGTGCTGAAGCACAGGGGCATCGTAGACTACAGCATCAAATTGGTTATCAATTAGCCCTTGAAACACTTCTTCTTGGGTCGCATAGTCGCGAAAAAACAGTCCGGGTTGGCGGGCTAAGTAGTCGGCAGCGGCGCTGTTGGCGATCGTGGCGATGCGTTTACCGGGTAAATCTCCTGGGCCGCGAATGTTGCCTTGGAGTTCTTGCACGGTGAAGGAGCTGGCAATGGTCGCCGTGAAGTAAGCGAGCACAAAATAACCAAAAAACATCCATAACAATCCAAAAACGCGGCCCAATGCCCGTTGGGGTACCTTGTCGCCATAGCCCACGGTGGTTACGGTTACCGCAGCCCACCAAAAGGCTTCCCAAATACCGGATAGGTAACGGCTAGGAAACTGGGCATTGTGGCGATGTTCCGACAGCCATAAAATATGGGCCACCCCCAGCAAAATGAAGACTAAAATGCCGATCCCGTAATACAATCTGGGCGATCGCAGGACAGCAATCACCACACCAAAGACTTCGGTTAAGGCCGTATCACCCTGGCTAGAGACCAAAACCTGTAACCCCGACTCAAAGAACGCATGGGAAAAATCTAGGGATTCTTCTCCATAGGAGGTAATGCCAATCCCTGCCACGGCTAGGTCGGCGGCCCCCCGCTCGACGTCGTCGAGCATTTTGGCCAGGGAGTTAACCCCCACAAGCTCATAGGTGATGTTGAGATCGGCCGCGATCGCTTTCCAGAGGTCAATACTAAAACCGCTGTAATCTTGACTTTGATAAGTGACAAAGGGCTCAAACTGCTTCGTCACAACCCTCAGGGTCTGACCTTCATAGGGGGAAGTTGTGGGTTCAGGGTCCGGAACTGCCGCAGACGAGGGAGGGCTGGTCTCGGCAATTTCCTGAGCAATCGCCAACCAAGGATCAACGCGATCGCGGTTAGCCGCAATCCACTGACGGGCATGGTCGCGAATATCAGCTTTAGAATCTTCTCCTGAGAGCATTTTGGCGTTTTGGCTGGTGATCTCCGCTAGGGGAATTTCAATCTGTTCCAATAGCGCTCGCACTGCCGGGTTAGTCTGCAGGAAGGCACGATTAGCTACGGCTCGAATGTCGTTGGGCGGAAACCCCATGGCGCAGGGATCAGCCACACAACCCGGCACCCCTGGCACGACCGTTTCACTCTCTAAAGATTTTTGAGCCACAGGCAGACTCGGAAAAGGCACCTCCAACCACACCACATCTTGCCCCGGCACCAGCTGACTAATAGTCCAGTTGGGTGTCCAGGAATAAAACAGCATGGATTCCCCCTGGCGATAGCGATCAATGGCGTTTTTTAGCATGGGGGTATAGTCGCCGTGGAGATGCTCAACCGTTTCGGTTAACCCGTAGGCGTCCAAATGCTGATCGATGATCTCGGCGCAGCTCCAGTCCTGGTTGCAGCCGATTAGATCTGCCTTGCGATCGCCGTCACGGTCAAACTGCTTGGCAATATCGGGATCAGCCAAATCCTCTAAATTGCGGATGTTGAACTGATCTGCTGTGGTCTTGTCGATTAAGTATCCCTGGAGTGCTCCCCCAGGAACCTCAAACCCCACCACCTCGACCTGATCCGCAATGTCATCGCGGTTGAGAAAGCTGTTATGAGATGGAAACCAGCCGTTGGCCCACAGATCGACCTCGCCTTCAGCAACAGCAGTGTAAAACGCTTCATTGTCTAAGGTGCGTGGTTCACTCACGCTGTAGCCCAACTCTTGCAGTAAGGCCCGAAAGATCTCTGTTTGAAACCAGCCCGTATCCCAAGTGGGTCTGGCAATGTTGATCGGGGATGCTGCCTTTACCTCAGATACTGCTGATAGGCTCAATAGCCAAGCCAGAGCCAAGCCCAACAACACCCATCCCAAAGCTTTGAATCGAGATCCCATGATCAACCACATCCGATTTAAAAACTTGAGTTTTCGTAGCGCTAACTAGATTGCTGCATCCACCGAGGATCGCTAAAGGTCTTAGTCTACAAGCAATCTAGCTCGCAGTCGCGCACAAAGGTTGGTGGCGACTGCTATAGCTTAAGGGAAAACGATAAATCTAGATGTCATCAAAACTATTTCACAAAAAATAAACCCCCAGAGAAATCTGGGGGCAAAACACCAACCAAGTCTAGTTCAAAACTCAAATATCATTAGCATTAATCCATTCCGAAAGGGGCTCACCATCAAATGGCTGAACGCCAATATTGGGATATTCATCATCAATTGGGCTAAAAATTCGACCAAAGCCCTCTGAAAGGTATCGTGCGACGCCATCTAGCATTTCGGCAATTTTCATAACAGTTACCTCTTCTAGGTTGATGGAAATCAAGCGCCAAAAGCTGTCAAAAGCGATGCAAGTTTCAGAATCTTCCACAATTGGAAATCTTACCTTTCGACATCCATTGACTTCACCTAAATCCTAAGGCAATTTATCTTCTATGTTGGCTATAGCTAATATTCTTCACAGCTTAGGGGTAGCCGCAGCCTTTTTTAATGAAGAAAGATTTATTAGTTTAAATGATTATCACAGCGTAACCACGCCATGCTTAACTCACGTTAATTCCAAAGTTATAGACGTAGTTTGAAGAGCCTATACTACAGAATAGATAACCCTACATCAATAAAGTTCCAGAGATTGTCATCATGACTGATACAGTCTCTCCATTGGTGGTTTAGTCTGAGCTTGCCAAGCATAACCTTAGCTGTCATAAAAGGCGCTGGAGTTTTTCTATGTTTAAAAAAATATTGGTTGCTGTCGATGATTCCGAAATTACCCCCGATTTAGTCAGTCGCGCGATCGCATTAGCCAAAGCGACCCATGCCCATCTCAAATTTTTAACCGTACTGTATCCGATCAGTGTCGGCTACCCAAACCCGATTGATCTGACTGTAGACGGTATACCCTCAACGGTCTCTACCGAAGCCTTTCAGCGCTACCTGGACACCTGGAAGCAAGCTCAAGCTGAATCCTTAAATCGGCTAGTCAATTGGGTTAAACAAGCTGAGACCGCCGGGGTTGAAGCCAGTTATGAACAAGAATTGGGAGAGCCGAGTCGGCTCATCTGTGACATTGCCGCCTATTGGCAAGCTGATGTTATTTTGATCGGGCGACGGGGTCGGGTTGGCATTAGCGAATTGCTGCTGGGCAGCGTCAGCAACGCCGTCATGCACCATGCCTCCTGCTCTGTGTTGACTATCCAAGGACACACCAGCCGCTCATCTCCCTCGACAGTCACTGCCGAACAAACTGCAACTGTTGAGTGAGTCATTGGGTAGGTTAGGCTGGTCGGGGTATGGTTAATCTTTCTGATTCTTTTATTTACTGGAAAGTGCGGGTTTCATGCGGCTACTTTGCATCAGTCATGGTTATGCAGAAGACAGGGCTGCACTGAAAGTTTTGGAAGCGCTGCGCCATCTGCCCCAAGCCCCTGAGCTTTTTGCCCTGCCTCTGGTTGGCTCGGGACAGGGCTACCTCAATGCAGGCATACCCGTAATTGGCCCAGCCCAGGATCTAGAGCCGGCTCGCCGAACCTATGCGAAAGGGGATGACCGTGGGCAAGCTCTGGGCCAGGGCTTCAGGAGTTTGCCAGGGCTTCTGGCTCAGTTTCAGGCCGTGAGGCAATGGGCTAAGACGGGACAAGGGATTTTAGCGGTTGGCGGTTGGTTCCCATTAATGTTGGCTTGGGCCAGTGGTTTGCCCTACAGCGTTGTAGATACCACCAAATCAGACTATTGTTTTCGAGATGAAGCCGGTAACTTATCTAAACGTCCTGGGGGCGCTAGGCTAGCGACCTGGGCCAAATCTGTTTACTTACCTTGGGAACGCTGGCTGCTGAGTCGGCCCCGTTGTCGGGGAGTTTTTGTCCGAGACGCGTTGACCGAAGCGGGGTTGAAGCGTTGGCCCATACCCGTGATGCATTTGGGGAACCCGGTCATGGATGGGTTGCAGCCCACCAGTAAAGGTTCGCTGGTGCCCATGGCCGCCTTGCCAGAAGAAAAGCAACTTTTGACCGGAGTCCTATTACCGGGGGAGCGATCGCCGGAGGTACAGCAAAACTGGAACCGCATTTTAGACGCCATTCAAGGGTTAATGCGGGGGAAAACCGAGCGGGTGCGACTGCTGGCGGCGATCGCCTCTGACCTCAATTTAACCCCGTTTCGAGAAGCTTTATTGAAGCGGGGGTGGCACCTGCACCCTTCCAATCTGCCCATTCCTGACAGCACGGGCATGGTGATGGCAACGGTACACCAAGTTGCCACCTACCCGACCTATACCTATGGCAAAGCTACCCTGGCGCTAGTGCAGAATGCTTTTCCAGACTGTTTGCACCAGGCCGACTTTGCGATTTCCATGGCTAGCACTGCCACCGAGCAATTCGTGGGTTTAGGTAAACCTGCCATTACCCTAGTGGGAGATGGCCCCCTTTTTACCTTGCCCTTTGCCCAGGCCCAGGCGCGGTTATTGGGCCCCTCAGTCATTTTGGTGAAGCAACCTGAGGAAGTCGGGCCTGCCATGCGATCGCTGCTGCAAGACCCCGATCATCTACAAATGATTAGCGACAACGGTAAGCGGCGGTTGGGGCCCCCCGGTGCCACCTACCGCATTGCCCAGGCCTTGATGGAAAAAATGGGCTGGGCTGAGGCGTTAACTTAAAATCTTCTGCCAAAGCCAAAGGACGGATCGCCCATGGTGTCGTAGAAAGTCAAGCCCAAGGGTAAATTAACATCGCCGTTGTCGTCCACCAAATTATCAATCAACGCGTCTAACTCTGGAGACCCCAAGGCATCCAGAATGTCAGGCTCCGTATCTGCTTCCCCTCGGATTGAACGGTTAATCTGACTCGCAACTGTAGTGGTCAAAGTGGCATCGGTTTCAATTTCCATTTCCCGCATTTCTAGGGGATACAGCACTGCTGCTGAGTTGGATTGTGGCTGCGTCGAAGTTTGGGGTGTATCGGCCCAAGCCGGAACCGCTATCCCCACGACTATACCCATCGCTAGGGTAGAACAGGTTGCAGCTACAGACGCCGTGATTGGAAATGCCGTCGAGGGGAATGCAAAGTTCATTAGGGTACTCCCTTACAGAATTGGCGTTAACACATGGATCTTTGATCGCGCGGGTAGTGCTGCCCGTTCACTCCTGTTTGGAAATCGAGTCAATGGATAATGAGACTCAATGGGTAAATGACTGTCTTATCTATTCGTACCCAGCTTCACCTAACACTCAACATTTCCTAGGCAAGTTGGCAAGAATCTTAATTGGCCTGGCAACATCCCAACATTCGCGTGGTCAGGCTTAAAACTTTATGTAAAACTTCAGGGCCTTATATCTCTGATGGCAAAATTCAAGACTGAAAGCGGCATTTTATGCCCTTAGCTTAAGAAACATGGGGCTTAGCGAATATGCGATCGCTGCAAACGCATCAACTTGATTGTCCCTTGACTAAACGCTGACTTTCATCCCCCATAGGTATGCATTCCTGTCTAGGGGGCTTCAATATATATTGAGAAACCTCAACCCTGTGTCACGGTGGTTTATAACTTTTAGTTATGAATATATACAGATCTTCCAAAACCAGACTTATTAGTTAGCTGATAGTATTCTTAGTGCAGAAGGTACTGCATAGAGCTGAAGTTTAAGTGGGGCGGCTATTATAGGTTTTGCCCTGTTTTAAGTTGCCTATTTAAGGCCTGTTTGTTTCGAACACCTACCCAGCGCTTACCTCAGGTTTCCAGCCACATTTGGCCTGTTGAATTCCTTGGGTTGAGGTGTGGAGGGTTCGTGCGTGGTTTTGTTGGATTCACAGGAAGGGAGATATGTCTTACTCGCAGACATCGACTCAGTCAAAGGCTGGATATAATGCCGGGGTTCAGGATTACAAACTGACCTACTACACTCCGGATTACACACCTAAAGATACGGATATTTTGGCCGCATTCCGGATGACCCCACAGCCAGGGGTACCGCCAGAAGAGTGTGCAGCAGCAGTTGCAGCAGAATCCTCCACAGGTACTTGGACCACCGTATGGACTGACCTTTTAACCGATATGGATCGGTATAAGGGGCGTTGCTATGACATCGAGCCAGTGCCTGGCGAAGATAATCAATACATTTGCTACGTTGCCTATCCGTTGGATTTGTTTGAAGAAGGTTCAGTTACTAACTTATTAACCTCCTTAGTCGGCAACGTGTTTGGGTTTAAGGCCCTGCGCGCCCTGCGTCTAGAAGATTTGCGGATTCCGGTTGCTTACCTCAAGACGTTCCAGGGACCGCCCCACGGGATTCAAGTTGAGCGCGACAAGATCAACAAGTATGGCCGTCCCCTCCTGGGCTGCACCATTAAGCCCAAGTTGGGTCTGTCTGCTAAGAACTATGGCCGCGCGGTTTATGAGTGTCTGCGGGGCGGGTTGGACTTCACTAAGGATGACGAGAACATCAACTCCCAGCCTTTCCAGCGCTGGCGCGATCGCTTCTTGTTCGTTGCTGATGCCATCCATAAGTCTCAGGCAGAGACCGGCGAAATCAAAGGTCACTACTTAAACGTGACTGCTGCCACCTGCGACGAAATGATGAAGCGGGCCGAGTTTGCCAAGGAACTCGAAATGCCCATTGTCATGCATGACTTCTTGACTGCGGGTTTCACAGCGAACACCACCCTGTCTCACTGGTGCCGTGACAATGGTTTGCTGCTGCATATTCACCGTGCCATGCACGCAGTCATTGACCGTCAGAAGAACCACGGTATTCACTTCCGCGTTTTGGCTAAGTGCTTGCGCATGTCTGGGGGTGACCACATTCACACCGGTACTGTGGTGGGTAAGCTTGAAGGTGACCGGGCTGGCACCTTAGGTTTTGTTGACCTCCTTCGCGAAAACTACATTGAGCAAGACAAGTCTCGTGGGGTTTACTTCACCCAAGACTGGGCTTCGATGGGCGGCGTCATGGCTGTCGCTTCCGGTGGTATCCACGTCTGGCACATGCCTGCGTTGGTTGAAATCTTCGGCGATGACTCTGTTCTCCAATTTGGCGGTGGTACACTGGGTCACCCTTGGGGGAATGCACCGGGTGCAACCGCTAACCGCGTAGCTTTGGAAGCCTGTGTTCAGGCCCGTAACGAAGGTCGCAACCTGGCCCGTGAAGGTGGCGATATTATTCGTGAAGCCTGCAAGTGGTCTCCTGAGTTGGCGGCAGCTTGCGAACTTTGGAAAGAAATCAAGTTCGAATTCGAGACTGTGGACACGATCTAATGCCCCTATTTGGGATGGCAGTCTTCAAATTGCCATCCCAAATACTGGAGCTCACATTGCTTTTGTGCTGAGGTAATCTCCATTTACCGAATGTTATCGGCAGTGTGCCTACAGCTACAAATAAGCGGTTGATATTCGCTTTAATGTCGGTTAATCCCTCATTGGAGAGTAACCTATGGATCTCAAGCGAATTGCTAAAGATACGGCAAAGGTGCTAACGAGCTACTTAACCTATCAAGCGGTTCGCACGGTCATGATGCAGCTCCGGGAAACCAATGTTCCATTATCCTATCGGCTCAACGAGTTTGCGACTCGCGATAAGTTACAGGATGGTGAAGTTTTCCTCGAAGACTTGTTTCAAGAGCAGCCGGAATTGGCATTACGGGTCATGACGGTACGCCTTCATCTTGCGGAAGAAGTTGCAGAATTTCTCCCAGAGATGGTGACGACAGGGATTCAACAAGCCAATATGGAACACCAGAAAAAGCATTTAGAGCGAATTACCGGCATGTCTGTTCGGTCAACTGCAACGGAACCGTCGTCGGAACCCGATATCTCTAATCGAGAAGCGGACGATCCGTCGGATTGACTCAACTTTCTCTAGAAAGTTTCTCACTGTAAACTGACATCTTGCGAACGAAATTATGAAAACTCTGCCAAAAGAGCGTCGTTACGAAACGCTGTCCTATTTGCCCCCGTTAACTGACGCCCAAATCGAAAGACAAATTCAGTACATTCTTGCCCAGGGTTATTTCCCAGCAATTGAGTTCAACGAAACATCTGATCCTGAAGTTTATTATTGGACGATGTGGAAATTGCCGTTGTTCAACGTTAAAAGCACTCGCGAAGTTTTGGACGAAGTTCAAGCTTGCCGCTCTGAGTATCCCAATTGTTTTATTCGCGTTGTTGGGTTTGATAATGTTAAGCAGTGCCAAATCCTCAGTTTCATCGTGCACAAGCCTGGGTCTAGTAGCAGCGGTTATCGCTATTAAATCTTGTCAAAGTCAATGTGTGAGCAACTCACGCGAACGCTTTTGTTGAGCGGTTAGTACGAATGACTAGTGCTAAAGGGTGAACTTTGGTTCACCCTTTTTTATGCGAGAGTTTCCTCTTGTAGTGTATTAATATATCTACCTGCTTTTTTAGAACCGTCATGACCTATAGTCGATAATCGCGACAGAGAACATCTCGGACGGGATATCGCGCGGAGCAAACGAATATTAAGCAACAGGCCCATTGATCATGGTAACTACTTTGATATAAAAGGTATTGCTAAGAAAATAGCTTGTGAAATCATTCAATATTAACCCGTTGCTACAAATGGATTGGTGGCTATGGCGCGATCGCATGTTTTATTTTCTCTGCTGTTGTCGCCCTCATTTATGTTGATTGGGTGTCAACCCCCCGCGCTCGTCGCCATCACATCACGACCCTTAGGCATCTCCTTTGAGGCAGCATTGCTCAAGGTGCCTGACACCTTTTACCCCACCCCTTCTGCCGAAGACAAAGCTAGAGCAGCCGCTTTGCGTGCTGAGGGTATTGCGCTGCGTAATCAGGGCCAGCGTGAGGCGGCGATCGCCACCCTACAAGAATCGGTAACGCTTGACTCTGAAGCCCTGGATGGATACGTCATTTTAGGTTGGACTCAACATTTAGCCGCTCAGCGCGAGGCTGCCGCTGCTACCCTACTTAAAGCCCTGAATCGAGATGCCAATCACGTCCCGGCCTTGAATGCCCTAGGCATTGTTTACTTAGTCGATGGTCAGCTTGAGGCTGCGGTCGAAACCCACCAACAAGCCCAAACGCTCACCCCAGACAACGAAATCGCAGCCTACAATCTCAGCCTGGCCTACCAGCGCTTACAAACCCTCGACCAAGCCATTGAACAGGCCAATCGAGCTACCCAGCTGGAACCCAATAACCCTCATCCCTGGGTGGCTTTAGCGATCGCGTATTACAGCAACAACAACATCGACCAAGCCCGGCAAGCCTATGGTCAAGCCCTACGGTTAGATGGTCGCTATGGCGATCGCAGCTTTTTAAGCCATCTTGAACAAGCTGGATTTAGTCCAGAACAAATTGAACTGACTTATGAAGTTGCTGGACTGTAACCCTACTCCTCCTGATTCGACCTTTATTCCTTTATTTCCAAAAACTTTATCCTCTGACGCTCTCCCGAACTTAAGTTTTTTATCCTAGGAGGTAATAATTAAGTGGAAAGTGAAGTCTTCATATCTATATGCACCTTCGTTCTACGGCGCTCACTCCAGTCGAACTCAAGTTTTCAATTGTTCAGGATCTCTTTGTAGTTTCGCCTGATACGTCGGTGATGACGGCGATCGCTGAAATGAGTCGCGTTCACCCAGGAGCATCAGACTGCCCCCCCGCTGAAACAGCAGATGGGCAACGGGAAGGCCTTCATCGAGAAACGCAGGCAAGCTGTGTAGTAGTAGCGACCAACGAGCAGTTCATGGGGCTGCTAACGGAGCGAGAGTTACTCTGCTTAAGTGTCCAGCATTCGACTCTTGAGCACTTGTTACTCAGAGAGGTCGTTGTACCGCCAGCCGTCATTTTGCGTGAGTCTGACTTTACGACTGTCTCATCTGCCCTTGACTTGCTTGAGCAATATCCGATTCATCATTTACCCATTGTCAACGACCAGGGGCAGTTGGTGGGCGTGGTGACCTGTGCAAGCTTACGCCAAACGGTACTGACTCACCAATTAAATCGATCGCAACATCACGAAGCTGTGATCGCCGAAGTGGCCCTGCGAATTCGGCAGCACGTTGGGTTAGATACCATTTCAACCGCCATCGTGCAGGAGGTGCAAAAGGTTCTAGGCGCAGATCGAGTCATTGTCTATCGATTCAACCCTGATATGAGCGGCACGATTGTTGCTGAAGCTATCGTGCCCCCATGGACACCTTGCCTAGATGTTCAGATCATTGACACCTGTTTTCAAGACAATCTGGGTGGGGCCTACCAACAGGGCCGAGTCTCGACCATCTCAGATATCTATGCTGCCAACCTGACAGACTGCCATTTGCAAATGCTGGCCCAGTTTCAGGTACGGGCCAACCTCGTGGTGCCGATTTTGTTGCCGGAGGCTGAGACCCAACCGCTTTGGGGCCTGTTGATTGTACATCAGTGCATTGGCCCCCGACAGTGGGCGGTGAGAGAGATTCGCCTGCTTCAACAGCTATCGGTACAGTTGGCCATTGCCCTACAGCAGGCTGAACTCTATCAATCGCTGCAAACGCTCAATGCCTCCCTAGAGGAGAAAGTTGAGGCTCGCACCCAAGCCCTGCATGCCCTAGCTAAACGGGAGCGAATACTGGCTGACACGGCAACCCGTATTCGCTCCTCACTCGAACTTCAGGTGATTATGGAGACGACGGTGCAGGAAATTCACTCCCTTCTCAAGTGCGATCGCGTCAACATTTGGCAATTTGAAGCTGACTGGCAGCTACGGGTGGTGGCTGAGTCCACCGACTCCATAATGTCTCTGTTGGGTGAAAGGGTTCAAGATACCTGCCTGCAAGACTACAACGAAGTTTACCGTCAGGGGCGGGTCCGCGTTGTGCCAGATATCTACGCCACAGAAATGTCGGACTGTCACCGGGAGCTGCTAATCCGTCTCCAAACCCGGGCCAAAATTTTGGTGCCGCTTCTATGTGGGGATCAGCTGTGGGGGGTGCTGAATGTGAGTGAAAGTCAATCTGCCCGTGATTGGCAACCAGAAGAAATAGATCTACTAAAAGCGTTATCGGTGCAGCTCGCGATCGCGCTGCAACAAGCCACGATCCACCAGCAGTTACAGGAAGAACTGGAGATTCGACGGCAGACCGAAGCGCGTTTGCTAAAGAGCGAAGCCCACCATCGAGCTTTAGTCAGTGCGTTGCCTGACTTAATTATGCGTATGAACCGCGAAGGCATCTATCTGGAGTGCAGAGCCAATCCTAACTTTCAGGTCGTGGGCGATCGAGTGGAAATGATCGGAGCTCATGTATCAAACATTCTGCCGCCTGAAGCTGCGCAAAAACGCTTAGCGTCTATCCAGCTAGCGCTGCAAACTAATGCTGTCCAGATTTACGAACACGGCCTTTTAATTGATGGCAGAACCCAAACCGAAGAGATTCGGGTCATCCCCTACGACAAGGACGAAGTATTGCTGCTAGTGCGCGACATTAGCGATCGCAAGCGGGCTGAGCGCCAATTGCAAGATCTGATTGCGGGGACAGCCGCTACTACAGGCCAAAACTTCTTTCCGGCGTTAGTGAGTCACCTCGCAACAGCCCTAGAGGTTACCTATGTCTCAGTCACTCAACAGGTTGAGGGGCAACTCCAAACCTTAGCCGTTTGGGTCAACGGTGGCTTGCAGCCTGATTTTTCATACCAACTCGCAAAAACGCCCTGCGAACAGACCCTGCGAAACGGCAAGTTTTATTGCGAATCCTCGCTCCAGCAGCGCTTCCCTGAAAATACAGATTTGGTTGCGTTGGGGGCCGAGAGCTATTTGGGCATTGCCTTGTGCAATAACCAAGGCCAAGCTATTGGTAGCCTATGCATTCTTGATCAAAAACCGATTCAAGATCCAACATGGGCAGAAGAAATTCTACGCGTATTTGCAGCCCGCGCTGCCGCTGAACTAGAACGCCAACGGGCCAGTATCCTACTAGAGCAGCTCAATCAAGATCTCGAAGCCAAAGTTGAAGCCCGCACGGTTGCCTTGCAGATTAGCGGAGCTCAGATGCGCGCCATGATCTCAGCCGTCCCCGACTTACTTTTGCGAGTCAGACCCGATGGCACCTGTTTGGAATACCGTGCTTCCCATAGTCGGTTCGGTGACTTTCTGCCCATTGAGCGGTATATCTCAGAGGTTTTACCCCCCGCATTATTGCAGCAGCAACTGGACAGGGTTAAGCAAGCGATCGCGACCGATACGCTGCAAGTCTATGAACATCAAGTTGAGATAGGGGGTTGCCTAGTTTACGAAGAGATTCGGATTAGCAAAATCAGCCCAGACGAAGCCTTGGTCATTGTGCGAGATATTACCGATCGCAAACAGGCTGAGACTGCCCTATCTGAATCTGAACAGTTCATTCAAACAGTGCTTAATACTATCCCCATCCCTGTATTTTGGAAAAACCGAAACTCCGTCTTTTTGGGCTGTAATCAGCAATTTGTCAGTGCTATGGGGGTGCAATCTGCAACTGAGCTGCTCGGTAAAACAGATTTTGACTTTCCAGCCACCCAAGCGAAAGCCAATGACTACCGGGCCGATGATCGGTGGGTGATGGAAGCGGGCAATGCCAAATTTGGCATTCAAGAAACGCTAATGCGCTCCAACGGTGAACAGCGGTGGCTTGAAACTCACAAGGCCCCTTTACGAGACTGGACGGGCGACATTGTTGGGGTCGTTGGGATGTTTCAAGATATCACTGCCCGTAAAGAAGCCGAATCAGCCCTCCAAGCCAGTGAAAGCCGCTATCGAGCAATTTTTGATCAGGTTGCCGTGGGCATTAACCAGGCTGATCCTTCAGGGCGATTTATCGCGGCCAATCAAGCCTTTTGTGACATGTTGGGCTACACCGAAGCAGAGCTCTTCCAATTGACCTACTGGAACCTCACCCATCCCGAGGATATCGAGAAGAACAAAGTCACATACGAGCAACTCCTTGCGGGACAAATTCCCTTTCGCTTATATGAAAAACGCTATCGCCACAAAAAAGGACATTACCTCTGGGTGGAAATTGCCATTTCTATCCTGCGCGATCTGGATGGTCGAATGCTTTCAGATGTTGCGGTAGTGGTGGACATCGATGATCGCAAGCAAGCCGAGCAAGCGCTAATTCAAGCCAAAGACGCGGCCGAAGCTGCTGCCCGCGCCAAAAGCATCTTTTTGGCGACGATGAGCCATGAAATCCGTACGCCGATGAATGGCGTTATCGGCATGTTAAACCTCCTGAAGGGGACGAAATTGAACCCTTATCAGAAGATACAAGCCAACATTGCCCAATCTAGTGCTGAATCACTCCTGACCTTAATCAACGATATTCTTGATTTCTCTAAGGTTGATGCTGGCAAGCTGGATCTGGATATCTTGGAGTTTGATTTGTGTCAGCAAATGGGAGAGTTTGCTCAAGCTATGGCCTTAAAGGCTCAGGAAAAAGGCTTAGAACTTGTGATAGATCTGCGTGGCATTAAGCACGCTAGGGTCAAGGGTGATCCGATGCGTTTGCGACAAGTCTTCACTAACCTGGTTGGTAATGCCATCAAATTTACGGAGCAGGGGGAAATCGTTATTCGGTGTTGCCTCGAAGCAGAAGACGCGGCGCTGGTTTTGAAGGGATCAGTCAAAGATACTGGCATTGGCATTGCGCGGGATAAACTCGCGGATTTATTTACCCCCTTTTGCCAGGTCGATGCCAGCACAACCCGTAAGTATGGTGGCACGGGGTTAGGCCTGGCCATTACCCAAAAGCTTTGTACCTTGATGGGGGGCACCATTCAGGTGCAAAGTGAACGAGGCAAGGGCAGCAATTTTGAATTTTCCCTCAAATTAGAGCCTGGTGAACCACCTCAACTGGGTTTGCCCCATAGAGATTTTCGCTCTCTAAAGGCGCTGATTGTCGATGACAATGCCACCAACCGGGCAATCTTAATCGGCCAGTTGATGAGCTGGGGGATGACTGTGGTCGCGGCATCAGACGGATACGATGCCTTAACCCTCTGCGAAACTCAAGTGAAGCGACAGGATGAAGCCTGCCAGCAACCCTTTGACATCATTTTGATAGATGCAGATATGCCGGGAATGGATGGGGTCGAGTTAGCTCGATACCTCAACTGTGATCCGCGTTTTCAAGCCATCCCTCGAGTGATCATGACCCCGATGGGTGCCTATGGTGACGCCCGTCGATTTGCTGAACTTGGCTTCAGCGACTACTGCACAAAGCCCATCATTCCTTCAGACTTATTACAGATGCTGACGAGAGTCATGCAGCCGGAGACAAGTGCTACAAGTCCCGAGACGTCTGAACAGGAAATGCCCAGTCTTCACAACTGGCCCGACCATGCTCGGTTGCTCGTGGTCGAAGACAATCGGGTCAATCAGATGGTCATCAAGGGGTTGCTCAGAAAACTTAGATTGGAAGCTGATCTGGCCGTAAATGGGCTAGAAGCGCTCCGGATGCTCAAAGCGGCTTCCCATCATCACCCTTACACATTGGTGTTTATGGACTGCCTGATGCCAGACATGGATGGGTATGAGGCCAGTCGCCAAATTAGGGCTGCCGTAGCGGGTGACCATAATCAAGCAATTCCGATTGTTGCGATGACGGCCAATGCCATGATGGGCGACCGAGAAAAATGTTTGGCAGCGGGCATGAATGATTACTTATCCAAACCCATGGATCCAAGTACCCTCGTTGAAATTCTGGAAAGATGGTTAATGAAATAAGTCACTCGGGTTCCCCTTATGTTGAAGGCGGCCCACACGTTAAGTTGACGAACTCGAAGACGCTGTCTTTGGGCTCAGTGGGGTCGAAGGCGATTGGATAAACAATTTCACTTAAACCAAAGCGGGTTCGGGCATGGCGTTTTGCAATGCACCGAGCCAATCAATCAGACTCTCTAACTGCTTTTCAGGTTTGAGTACACCCAACCCCCGCACCGTCACTTTGCTAGGGGAATAGACAAAGCGGCTTTGCAAGTGGCCGGGGAGTTTTTCAGCTAGCAACTTCCAGGCAGGGCCTTCCATTGGGGTTTCTAGCACCACATGCTGTTTGCCTTCGGGTTTGATGCGGGAGAAGCCGATCTGCTTAGCAATTTGCTTGAGGACTAAAATCCGCACGAGTTGCTCGGTGGCATGGGGGATGGGGCCGTAGCGATCGCTCAAATCGGCCACAATCTGCATCAACTCTCGCCGACTAGAGGCCGCTGCCATAGATCGGTAGGCGCTCATCTTTTGATCGAGATCAGGGACGTAATCGGTCGGAATGAATGCCGTTAGGCTGAGATCGACCTGGGTATCGTCCACCTTCGGAATTTCTTGGCCGCGAATTTCCGCGATCGCTTCTTCCAGCATGTCCATATATAAATCAAAGCCAATGGCGTCCATTTGGCCAGACTGTTCAGCCCCCAGCAAATTGCCGACGCCGCGAATTTCCATATCCCGCATGGCCAGTTGATAACCCGAGCCGAGCTGAGCAAATTCTTGAATTGCCCGCAGCCGGGCTCTAGCTTTGTCGGTCAGCTGGCTTTGCCGGGGGTAAAACAGCCAGGCGTGGGCTTGAATTCCGGCTCGACCGACTCGACCCCGCAGTTGGTAAAGTTGGGACAGGCCAAAGCGATGGGCATCTTCAATCAAAATCGTGTTGACGCGGGGAATATCTAACCCCGACTCGATAATGGTGGTGCAGACTAAGATGTCGGCGTCGCCGTTGCTAAAAGTGAGCATGGTAGCTTCTAGCTCGCCTTCTTGCATTTGACCGTGGGCGATCGCCAGTCTTACCCCTGGCAGCATCTCTCGCAGACGGCCTGAAATTTCTTCGATGCCTTCTACCCGGGGCACGACATAAAAGATTTGCCCGCCCCGATCCAGTTCTTGGCGAATAGCTGAGCGCACTGTTTCGGGGTTGTAAGGAGACAAGTGGGTTTTAATCGGACGACGAGATGGCGGTGGTGTGGTGATTAAGCTCATTTCCCGTACGCCGGACAACGCCATGTACAACGTCCGAGGAATCGGGGTGGCGCTGAGGGTCAGTACGTCCACCTGGGTTTTCAGCGCTTTGATTCTTTCTTTTTGATTGACGCCAAAGCGCTGTTCTTCGTCGACCACCAGCAACCCCAAGTCTTTGAACTTGACGGCCTTGCCGAGTAGCTGGTGGGTACCTACCACGATATCTAACTCGCCAGTGGCTAAGCGCTGCAAAATGTCCTTCCGTTCATTGGCAGTGCGGAAGCGGTTTAATAACCCCACCTGAATGGGGTATGGGGCAAAGCGTTCTTTTAGGGTGTGGTAATGCTGCTGGGTTAAAATCGTAGTGGGGGCTAGCAAGGCGGTTTGCTTGCCCGCTGTAATTGCTTTGAAAATGGCGCGGATGGCCACTTCAGTTTTGCCAAAGCCCACATCACCGCACACCAGCCGATCCATTGGACGGTGGCTTTCCATATCCCGCTTGACATCTTGGGTGGCCTTGAGTTGATCGGGGGTGGGCTGGTAGGGAAAGGAGTCTTCCATTTCTTGTTGCCAGGGCATGTCCAGGGGAAAGGTGTGACCTTCCAACTGCGATCGCTGGGCGTAGAGTTTGAGCAGATCCACCGCCACTTTTTTGATCGCCTTGCGGACTTTCCCCTTGGTTTTTTCCCAAGCTTTGCCCGACATTTTGTTGAGTTCTGGCTTGCTGCCCGCGGCCACGCGGTAACGAGACAGGGAGCCGACTTGATCCGCCGCGACTCGCAGCAAGCCGTCGGCGTATTGAATCACCAGATATTCCCGCGTTTCGTTATTCAGCGTCAGGCTTTCGAGCTTTAGAAAGCGACCGATGCCGTGGTTGCGGTGCACCACATAATCCCCTGGCTGCATTTTGTTGGGGTCGACCTGTTTAGAGGTGGCCCGCCGTCGCTTGCGCACGTACCCCGGTGTCGCTAGGGAATGCTGGCCAAAGAATTCACGATCAGTGACCACCACCAGTCGGAAGGTGGGCAAAATGAACCCTTCGAGTTCTGCTAGCCCGGAATATTTCACCGCTACGGGGACCCGCTGCCCCTGGAGTTTGTCGATCGCGGGGTAATCGCGGGGATTGGGGACAAACTGGGCTGGGCAATCGTGTTCTTGCAGCAGGGCAACGGAGCGGGAGGGTTGGGCTGAGACTAACCAGGTCGAAAAGCTGCGATCGCGCTCGGCCTTGATAATGTCAGCTAGCTTGCCAAACTGATGGGGAATGGTGGGAACGGGGCGACTGGCAAGATTCAGGCCAGTGTTTTCTTCGGCGATTTCAGAGAGGAAAATTCGCTGGAAGCAGTCAATGTCGGTGAGGGCGTCTTCGAAGGGGTGGTGGAGTTGAGGGAGTAAAGCCGGATGGGATGATGAGGAAATCGGGGAGGGGGTACTTTGCCAGAGATCCTGGACATGTTCAAACCAGCGATCGCTGTGGGCTTTGCACTGTTCGACTTCATCGACGGCTATTAGGGTGGTATCTGGCAGGTAGTCGAGCAGGGAGGCGGGGGTGGGGAAGGCATAGCCCAGGAAACGCTTAAGACCTTCAAGCGACTGGCCGTTGTCGAGGGCTTCTTGTTCCTCGTCGTTTAAAAGTTGACTCAGTAAGGCCTGATCGCGCAATTGATCGACGATGATTGGGTTGTAATGGGTGGCAGTGAGCACCAGTTGGTCGATGGGGTCGAGGGAGCGCTGGTTAGCAGGGTCGAATTCTCGCAGACGTTCGAGTTCGTCGCCAAACAGTTCTACCCGTACGGGGAGTTCTGCTGCCACGGGATACACGTCAATGATGTCACCCCGCTGGCTCCACTGGCCTTCAGTTTCCACCGTGGACACTTTTTCATAGCCCAAACGGGCCAATCTTTCAGACAGATGCTTGAGATTAAGCTCCATGCCCAGGGTGAGGGTAATGCAATAGCGCTGGAAGTGCTCGACGGGGGGTAAGTGGGGTTGTAAGGCGCGTTCCGTTGCAACCACCGCTAAGGTTTGTGCACCCTTGCCGTGACTGCCCTGGCGGTTCCCCTCTGAACCACTACCCAACCCTTTGACGAGATCAGCAAGCACCTGGAGCTGCCCCCAGATCATCTCCGACTCTTGATCAAACGGATCATAGGGGGATGATTCGGAGGTGGGATAAAAATACACTGTTCCCCAGCCCATGGCTTCGAGTTGGGTGGCCCAGCGTCCGGCTTCTTCGAGGGTGGCTGTGATCACAACCAGGGGCTTTTGTTGGGTCTGCGCTAGGGCAGAGGTGACCAAGCCTTTGGGTAACCGGGCTACGCCGTTGAGGGTGAGATACTGCTGGGTTTCCAGCTTGGTGGTCAGCTCTTGAGCCAGGGGCAATCGTCCAAGGGCACGGATAACGGAAGAAAACGCCATGGGAACTTAACAAAAATGCGATCGCAGAGAAGACAAAAACAACGAAATATCCCGTCCGTCAATTAATTGACCCACAACAATTCTGAGCCGTTAACTTGGATGGGATGACATCAGGGTTCGTATTTTAATCATTGTAAAGGTGATACCCCACATCCGATTTGAAAACTTGGGTTCTAGCTTAGCGAAAACTGTGGATCTGGATGTGGCCAGGGTTTAGAAAGGCTTCAAGGGGATTGCTAAATCCAAAATTAAAGAGGCGCTGTTAAACAACACCTCTGACATCCCTTGATTGATTCTGACGAGTGGGTTCAGCCATGGGGGGAGGCTGGATAGTCTAGTTCAGGGTCAAAGCAGGTTTCCTCAGAACCTGACCTGACCTCGTAACCACGGAATTCCCTGAGATTCAGGTTTTGCTTAGCACTAAGGCTTTGTTGCTCACCTAGGTTCCCGTTTGCTCTCGTCGTTGCAGTGCATCAAGCATTTGCTGGCGAACAGCCTTAGCCCAAAGACTAAACTCATTCGTCTCCCAACTAAAAACTGTCTTAGCTTGATTGGGCTGCCTTTGCTGACTCTGGTTATTCATCGTCATAATTTTTCCCTCGAAGCTATAGTCCTAGCCTGACAAAAATCTAATCTATCCACTACTGCCTTTATGCATAGGTTTAGAAACAATCGGGTCTAGGCTTGGCTGTCTCTATCCATAGTTTGTGCGGCGTTTAGTTTGAGCCGAGAAAGCTAGATAGAAGCCTAGAAAAATCAGAATCCAGCATTCAGCAGAAAGCCATTCTGATGCCTGACGCCTGTGTGCTGCCTTGGGGATAATGACCCGCTTCAAGCCGATGCCCAAGTTTCGGCTTGGACTTGGTTTAAGATGGCAAGTATGACAGGTGAACTCGATTACTCTTTACCCCCAGCCATCCGCCGAATTTCCAGCGCCTTTCGTCGGGTTGGATGGATTAGCTTTTGGACCCAGGCCGTATTAGCGATTGTGTCCAGCTTGGTGCTGCTGTTTGCGGTAGCTAGCCTAAGTGTGCGTGCTGGTGGGCAAAATAATCCGGGTACGGGCGCTGGCTTAGTGTTTGCGGTAGCTGGGCTGGTGACGTTATACATTGGCGCTTATTGGGCCTATCGCTACACTCGTTTGGGCAAACAGTTGCGGACGGGCAACCCAGACAGCCGCCCCAAGCCTAAAGATGCGGTACAAGCGCTGCGGGTGGGGTTAATGATTAGCCTTACGGGTATGCTGTTAACCTTGCTGGGGGGGCAGGCCATCATTGGCACGTTGTTGGCCAAGTCGTTATCGACGCAAGGTACATTTTTGCTGGGTGCCGGTAATGTGACACAGTTTGTTCAGCCCCTCGATATTTTTATTGTGCAGGCCAACACGAATACAATTGCCGCCCATTTCGTGGCCATTGTGGCATCGCTTTGGCTCTCTCGTTCGGTGAATCGCCAGTAGGGTAATGGGGTATGCCATGCCCCTAAAGTAAGCCTTGAATCTACAACGGGGTTTACACTGCATTGAGCAAATCAGATAACCCTCGATTCTGTTAGACAATAGCGTCAAAAACTCGCTGATTACTAAATCAATTTTCACCATGACTTCAACCCTTTCAAATGCCTCACCTGCTATCGACGACACCCACGGCATCAAACTGCAACCGCTGAATGTGCCTAACCGCTTGCTGCTGGGGCCGGGGCCATCCAATGCCCATCCAAAAGTGATTGCCGCCATGCATCACCAACCCGTGGGTCACCTTGACCCGGCTTACCTGCAGATGATGGATGAGGTGCAAGAACTGCTGCGCTACACCTGGCAAACCAGCAATCCGCTGACCATTGCGGTAGCGGGTACGGGCACCGCAGCCATGGAGGCTACCCTAGCCAATGCGGTTGAACCTGGGGATGTGGTGTTGGTTGGGGTAAAGGGCTACTTTGGTCATCGCCTAGTGGACATGGCTGCACGCTACGGTGCAGACGTGCGTACCCTAACGCAAACCTGGGGCAATCCCTTTAGCCTGGAGGAACTGCGGACTGCGATGGAGACCCATCATCCTAAGATTTTGGCTTTGGTCCATGCAGAAACTTCCACTGGCGTTCGTCAACCCTTAGAGGGTGTCGGTGAGCTATGCCGTGAATTTGACTGTTTGCTAGTGCTTGATACCGTGACTAGCTTGGGTGGGGTGCCCGTCTTTTTAGATCAGTGGGGCGTAGATTTAGCCTATAGCTGTAGTCAAAAAGGGTTGAGCTGTGCGCCGGGGATTTCCCCGTTTACCATGAGCCAGCGAGCGATGGAGAAGCTCAATAATCGCCCTAACCCTGTACCCAACTGGTATTTGGACATGAAGCTGTTGGCAAAATATTGGGGCCGCGATCGCGTCTATCACCACACGGCCCCGGTCAACCTCACCTATGCGCTACGCGAAGCGCTACGGCTGTTGGTGGAAGAGGGGCTAGCGGCTCGCTGGCAACGGCATCAGCAGAACGCCGAGAAACTCTGGAGCGGCCTAGAGGACTTGGGCCTCGCTTGCCACGTCGCCAAAGAATTTCGGCTGCCAACCTTAACCACGGTGCGGGTGCCTGAAGGTATCGACGCTAAAGCCTTTGGTCGCAAAATGCTGCAAGACCACAATATTGAAATTGGGGGTGGTCTGGGTGAACTGGGGGGTAAAGTTTGGCGGATTGGCTTAATGGGTCATAACAGCAATCCCGAAAACGTAGACACCCTGCTAGAAGCGATGCAGCGCACCCTCTCGGCAATGAGGTAAACAGCGTTTTGGGGCATTGAGTGACTTGCCCGTCGTCGAATAACTTCAGACCATAAGGAATTGTGAGGGGATATAGCAGTGCTATGTCCCCTTATGTTGTTTATGCAGGGAGTTGGCGTTGTGTAGCGGTGGCCACAAAGCTTTGGGCGCTACGGCGAGCCAGATTTCTTGTGGACTCAGCATCCTGACGATACTGGGTGCATTAAGCAATCTGGCCAGCGTTATAAACCTGACTGCCCGGAGAAAGCAGGTTCATGTTTGTCTGACCCCTTTTCTCTGCCCACAAGCTACGGTTTTCCTTGATAATGACAAAGTGTAAATGACAGGAACAGTCAGTATGGAGCTAGTGCTGAGTTGGGGAATTGCCCAGGGGTTATGGGCGATCGCGTCTATTGTGTTAGTCGAAATTGTGCGGGATGTGTATCATGTCACCAGTCATTATTGGGCACCCTTAAAGGCGCTACACAACTGGCATCATAAGGCTTATAAACGCGACTTTACACCCGTCTCCCCGCAGCTCTATGCCAAGGCTCAGCTTTACAATGATGTGCCGGAATCGTTAGTGATGATGGCCTCAGTGGCTGCGATCGCGCTGTTGACACCCTATAGTGGCTTTTGGTTAGGATTTGCCTATGCGGCGGGGCATCTCATGACCGCGATCGCCCGCTCGCAGCGTTGGCTGTTGGTCAGCGATTTGACCCATGAACCGGGGGCTCTAACCCAACCTCCCAGCAACTGGCTTGTGAATCGCACTTACCACTGGCGACACCACTTCGATGAAACCACGGCTTACTATGGCGGTAGTCTGACGTTGATTGACAAAATTTTGGGTACTGCTGTTTCACTCAAAGGTAAAACGGTTGCCATTACTGGGGCTTCGGGCACCATGGGGCGATCGCTGATCGCTGCCCTAGCGAAACAAGGGGCTAAACCCATTGCCCTGACCACTTCTGCTGCGGCTCAATTTGATCCGGCGGTGACGGTGATTCCCTGGCAACCGGGAAATGAGGCCGAACTCAAGGCAAAACTGAATAGGGTTGATATTTTGGTGATTAACCACGGTATTAACGTGCATGGTGAGAGAACATCTGCGGCGATCGCGCGATCGCTTGAAGTCAATAGTCTCTCAGCATTGCGTCTAATAGATATGTTCACAGAGACCGTCGAAACCTCGGCCCAAAAAGCAATTAAAGAAATTTGGGTCAATACCTCAGAAGCCGAAGTCAACCCTGCCTTTAGCCCCCTCTATGAAACATCTAAACGGCTATTGGGCGATTTGGTTACCTTACGCCGCCTAGACGCACCCTGTGTCATTCGCAAAGTGGTGTTGGGGCCCTTTAAGAGCAATCTCAACCCGGTTGGCGTGATGTCTGCGGATTGGGTCGCTTGGGCAGTCGTGGCCTTGGCCAAGCGCAATGTGCGCAATATTATCGTGACGATCAACCCGCTGACCTATCTTTTCTTCCCCATTAAGGAGTTCAGCCAGTCTCTATATTTCCGACTATTTTCAAAGGCTTAAGACAGACAGGGGGCCGGGATCAAGAGAGATGCCAATTATTGCCATCGAGCATGTTCAGCTAGCGATGCCACCGGGTTTAGAACAAATGGCACGAGAGTTTTATAGCGGGCTGTTGGGTGTTCCTGAAGTGCCAAAGCCGCCTGAACTGGCAAAGCGTGGTGGCGTCTGGTTTGAACGAGCGTCACTCAAAATTCATTTGGGGGTTGAGATCGACTTTCGCCCAGCGCGTAAGGCCCACCCCGCATTTCTAGTCACGGATTTGAAGGGACTTGTTTCTCGCTTGAGAGCACATGGTGTAGATGTTATCGATGACGATTTACTAGAAGGTTACTTTCGGGTGTACGTATCTGATCCCTTCGGCAATCGCATTGAACTGATGGAACCCCTTAGCGGGGGTTGATGCAACCATTCATTTTGCAGGCCCCATTGCTGCTTAAGGAATGGGGCCTGCAATCCAAAAATTACTTTAGGCAATGTGACGGGGTCAACCTTACAGTAATCCCTGCTCCTCTAGAAATTCGCGAGCCACTTCATCCGGTTCACGACCATTGCCAGCCACCTCCCAATTGAGGGTGCTCATGGTTTCATCGTCAAGGAGGACTGTGACGCTGTTCAGCACCTCAGCAATTTCAGGGTTAGCATCTAGCGTTTCCTGACGAATAAAGGGTGCAACTGGATAGGGAGGCCAGAATTTCTGGTCGTCTTCGAGCACCAACAGGTCAAACGCGGCAATTTGGCCGTCGGTGCCATAGCCCGTGGTGACATCGATATCGCCAGTATCCAGACCGCTGTAAAGTAGACCGGGGTCTAGAGACTTAACCTCAGCAAAGTCAAAACCGCCATAGGTTTCTTTGAGCGCAGGTAACCCATCGCTACGGTCGGCAAATTCTAAGTCAGTGCCAAAAATTAGACCACTGGCGTTTGCAGAAATATCACTAACGGTAGTTACCCCCAATTCATTGGCGCGATCTTTGGTCATCACCAGCGCATAAGTATTGTTGAAAGAGGTCGGATCTAGCAAAACAACGCTGAACTGCTCGACATAGTCAGCTTTGACCTTGTCATACACATCCATCGTAGACATTGCCGGATCATAGGTTTGTTCTAGATGTACCAGTAAGGCCGTGCCAGTATATTCAGGATACAGGTCGATTTCACCCGCAATTAGGGCTGCATGGTTTTCGCTAGTGCCGCCAAGGGCATTGTAATCAGCGTTGTAGCCCGCGTTGTCGAGCACCATTTCAAACATGTGGCCTAGCAGATACTGCTCGGTAAATTCTTTTGAGCCAATTTTGATCTCAGGACCATCTGATGAGGAACCCCCGCTACAAGCAGATAGAGCCACCGTCAACAGAAGAGCTGTGCTGGTTAGAAGGGTTCGTCTTTGAAACTGCATAATCGATGCCTCTTGAAAAATAGTTTATGGATAGGGAGGGGACAGGGATGGGGGATTAAGGTGCCGCTGCTGTCCGCAATTTTGCAACATTTGCAGTAGCGCGGAAATGATAGTAACTGATGATCAGTTCAATACCCGTAATCACTGCGATACTCAGAACTGCCCCAATTAACCAAACAAGGCCTAATGAAGGCGTTTGCTGAATCTTTGTGGTTAGCCCAAACACCAGCCAAACAAAAGCTGCCGCAGCTGTGCCAAAAGTGATCAGTGTAATCGGCCAAGCGTTGCCACTTTCCCCTCGACGGGGCCACAGCGTGGCTACTAAGCCCAGCACCAGAACTGGGAGCCCTATAGTCCGATACTCAGCGTGTAGTCCGGTGAGCACGACTGGGTCACTGCCAGCGACAGCCTGGGTTTCCCAGGGGAGGAGGACGCCAAATAACAGCGGCATTGCTGCTACAACGCATAGTAAGCCAATTAGGCCACCGGCCTTGCGCTGAGAGGTACCAATCTTTAAACCCTTGGGAGTCACCCAAGTCTCTAGCCGACCAAAGGCTTCTTCAAAGTAGAAAGCTAAGATTGTTGCTGGAATGGCCCCCAGCAGCATCACGTGGTCACGGTTGAGCTGATGGCCTCGTAAAATCAAGTCGCCCAGCCCACCAGCCCCAATAAATCCGCCAAAGGTGGTGCTGGCGACAATGACCACGGCTGAGGTGCGAATGCCCGCCATAATCACCGCGATCGCGACTGGCAGCTCTACCTTAAATAAGACCTCAATGTCGCGCATGCCCATGCCTCGGGCCGCTTCTTTCATATTGGCATCAACTTGCTCAATGCCGATCAGGGTGTTGATCAACACTGGCAGCGTGCCGATAAACGTCAGCGCCAAAATGGTGGGTGGGCGACCAATGCCTAGCAGCGGCAAGGCTAGCGCCAGCACCGCCAAAGTGGGAAACGTATTGCCAATTTTGCCCGCGTTGAGCAAAAACTTTCGCAACCAGCCTACCCGCGACCCCAGAATGCCAAATAAGACGCCCAGGGTCACCGCGATCGCCAGTGCTGTAAAGGTAATTTGCAAATGCTGACTTAGGGCAGTCGTAAAGTCTTGAGAGCGTTCGATGAAATACGCCCACATGTCTTGAAATAGCATCCAACCCCCAATAGAAATTCCAGTCAAAATTGCGATAGATGAATGCCTACCCTTGGGTGGCACCCGGCAAAGACCGCTCAATCTTGCCAATGACAAAGTCAAAAAACACAGCTAGCAACGCTGCCCCGAGTGCCCCAGCCACCACTTTGTCGTTACGTCCGCCGCCTGCCGCAATCCCTTCAAAAATCAGCTTGCCAAGGCTGCTGGCCCCAAAATAAGAGGCCAGGGTGGCGAGACTGATGGTGGAGACCACGGCAATGCGAATACCGGCAAAGATGACCGGCAGTGCTAATGGTAATTCCACTTGCAGCAAAATGCTCCGCTGGGTCATGCCCATCCCCCGCGCTGCTTCGATAATGGCCGGATCAACGCCGTCGATGCCCACTGCCGTATTGCGAATGATTGCCAGTAGGGAATAAACGGTGAGGGCGATAACGGCTGGCGTAAAGCCAATCCCCACGATGGGAATCATCAACCCAAACATCGCCAAACTGGGTACGGTGTAGAGCATCCCTGCCAGCTTGATCACGGGGTCATAGAGCAGCCGCAGGCGGGTAATCAGCACCCCTAGCGGCAGGCTAATCAGCACTGAAAAAAACAGGGTCACAAACGTAATGAGCAGATGACCCCATAAAAATTCCAGCACCCGATCTGGGCGACCGACCCCTGGCAAATAGTACAGGACACCGTCCTTCAAGCTGATCAGGAATTCCCCTAGATTGGTAATAAAATCCATGCTGCTCCTCCTAGCGTCCCGTTGGCATCGGTTGGGTTTCAGCAATTAATGCCTGGGCATTTTCAACGGTGACCAGACCGAGCAATCGCTGGTGGGGATCAACCACAGGTAGGTAGCGAATGCCGTAGCTCAGCATCATGGAGAAAGCATCTTTCATAGTGGCTTCTGCTTCGGTGGTAGAAACCAGATGATGCAGCATTGCCTTAGCCTGCTTGCCAGGATGGGTTTGGGCCTCTTCGAGCCCCACATACCCAGCCAGTCGGTTGGTCTCGTCTGTAATGAACAGGCTATCGACATTATGCGATCGCATTTTGGCTGCCAAATCTGCCCCACTGTCATTGACGTTGCCCAACAGTGGCGCTTGCTGCATGACCTCACCCACGCGGACTAGGGTTAGCCGCTTGAGACCACGGTCTGCGCCAACAAAGTCGGCGACAAAGTCATCCGCAGGTCTGGACAGAATATTGGCTGGGGTATCGAGCTGGGCTAGCACTCCCCCAACCTGCAAAATGCAAACGAGCGTCCCCATTTTGAGCGCCTCGTCAATATCGTGGGTGACAAACATGATGGTCTTCTTGAGCTGTTTTTGCAGTCGCAAAAACTCATTTTGTAGGCGATCGCGCGTAATCGGATCAATCGCCCCAAAGGGTTCATCCATCAGCATGACGGGCGGATCTGCTGCCAATGCCCGTGCCACCCCGACCCGCTGCCGCTGCCCCCCGGATAGCTGCTTGGGATAGCGATCCCGAAACTGAGCCGGATCCAGCCCCACAATGTCTAGCAGCTCATCGGCCCGTCGATCAATTTTGGCTTTGTTCCAGCCGAGGAGTTTGGGTACCACGGCAATATTGTCGCGGATGGTGAAGTGAGGGAACAGGCCAATTTGCTGAATGACGTAACCGATACTGCGTCGGAGTTCGACCTGATTTTGCTTGAGCACATTGCGCCCGCCTACAAAAATCTCACCGCTGGTGGGCTCGATCAGGCGGTTGACCATTTTCATCGTGGTGGTCTTGCCACAACCAGACGGCCCAATCACCACGCAGGTCTCACCTTCCGGCACAGACATGGTTAAGTGGCTGACCGAAGGCTGGCTAGCCCCAGCGTAAACCTTAACCACATCATTAAACTGAATCATCGGGATCAAAATGAATTTCCTCTGTTAGCAACAGGGAGTAGGGCATGACGCTGATACAGCGTCAATGCTTCACAGGAAAACGGTATTTTTTTGTCCCAGGTTCTACTCCAAGGAATATTGTTTCCAACATTCCAGCAATTTATCGCTGTTTCCAGCATTCTTAGAGATTGGTTAACAACCCTCTGTGTAAATTCTTTTACACATTTCTCTCATGGTCTAACCTTGAACACTGAATGATAGGCATACAGCGACAACATCGACATAACAACCGTTAGTTTAACACTCAACCTCTGTAGCAACGGTTTCATGCAGACGATATACAGTTATTTTCGGGGTGTGAAGACATATTTGTAACCATCTGTATCAATACATTACAGCTATACTGATGAATTTCTATCACAATGACTACATTGTCAGAGGTTGATTGTTATTTTAGAGCGCTGCTTACTAAAACCCATAGGCTTAATAGGGTACTTGACACTGATTGGAGAATTGCTTTAATAGAAATGTGCCGGAGCAAATCTTTTCTGACTATGAACACAGCAACTACCCTGACTACCACTACCCCCTCAACTATTTCCCTAGGAGGGTTGTAAGGCGCTGTACTGAAATTTAGTCTTACTACTTTAATTGCCCTCCAGATATTCTCTGGGGGGCAATGTTTTTCTAGCTTTTGTATTTAAGACAGGTTAACCAGAATGCTTATTTTTCTGACAATGCCGTTTGCAATGAACACGACTACCACTACCCCCTCGATCACGCCTGGAGGGACGTGACGATTGATGGCGCCTGTCACGCATTTGTCCCTCCTGGCCTGGCTTGGAGGGTTTTTTATTGCCTTGAAAACTTAGCCACATTCAGATCTGTAACGCTCCTGAGCTAAAAGCTCAAGCGTTTTCCCGGGTTGGAACGCGGCGTTTTGCGCGCCAATTCAAGGTTGCAAATCAGATGGGGTTTATAACTCAAACCAAAGGAGCATTGACAATGGCGGATCACCGTGAACTTGCAAAAGATATGGATTTGTTTCATTTTGAGGCGCATAGTCCAGGCATGGTGTTTTGGCACCCACTGGGACTTCGGCTCTTTCGCAGCCTGGAAGACTTTATGAGACAGGTTTATCAAACCTATGGTTTTGAGGAAGTGCGATCGCCCATTGCCCTCAATCGATCACTATGGGAACGCTCCGGGCATTGGGAAAAATTTCGACAGGGAATGTTTGTCGTCGGCAGTGTAACCGCAGATGAAAATGATGCCTCAGACCTATCTGTTCTCAATCCCGACTATGCGTTGAAGCCCATGTCTTGTCCGGCCCATATTGCCATTTATCAGTCTCGCAAACGCAGCTATCGGGAAAATCCGATGCGATTAATGGAGTTTGGTATCTGCCATCGTAATGAATTGTCCGGCACATTATCGGGATGTATGCGGCTGCGGCAATTTGTCCAGGATGATGCCCATATTTTCTGTTGTGAATCTGATGTGCAGCAGGAAATTAGCAGTTTTCTCAAGATGGTGCAGCAAGTTTATGCGGCCTTTGGTTATGAGCAATTTTCTCTGCAAATTTCCCTTAGACCAGAGCAGCGGCTTGGTGCCGATTCTCTTTGGGATAGCGCTGAATCGCTGTTAATCAAAGCCGTTGAATCTCTGGGGTACCGCTATCAATTAGCCGCCAACGAAGGGGCATTCTACGGGCCTAAGCTGGAAATTAGTTTGCAAGATCAGCTGGGGCGATCGTGGCAGTGTGGCACATTTCAAGTTGATTTCAACCTGCCTCAAATGTTTGAACTTGCTTTTGTGAATGAACTGGGGCAATTAGAGCGTCCCGTCATGTTGCACCAAGCTGTTCTGGGATCGCTGGAGCGCTGGATCGGCATTTTGTTAGAGCACCACGGCGGTATCCTTCCAGTGTGGATTGCTCCTGTACAGGTTGCGATCGCGTCGATTTCCAATAAATCAGCCGACTGGGCAGAAATAATTTTTGCTCGGCTTCAGCAGCTAGGGGTAAGGGTGGAGCTGCATAACCAAGATCGCACCATCAGTAAGAAAATTCGTGAACTGTCCAAATGCAGAATTCCCTTAATTGCGGTGGTCGGTGAGCAAGAAGCTAGAGATCAAAGGCTAAATCTTCGACGTTTAGGAACCTCAGAACAACAAGACATGAATCTAGCTGAGTTTGAGCAAAAGTTAGCCGTGCTCTCCAAACCCGCTTGAGTTTCTTTGCCCAGATGATGAACTTAAAGCGGGAAATCATTGCTAAATGAGAACTCAGAAGTCAGATCTAGTCTCATACTGACTTCTAGGTTTTGACATCTAGATTCCTTTACTATCAGGCCTTGCTGGCTTAAATTAGACGCCGAAGGGAGTGATCTCTGGGGTTGGGCAACGCAGCTGAGTGAGCCAGACGTAAGGGAGGAGGCATGGACGTCCGCATTTGTTTTATTGGGGATTCCTTTGTGAACGGGACAGGGGATCCGACCTATTTAGGCTGGACAGGGCGCGTGTGTGCTGAGGTGGCGCAACAGGGCCATGCGGTTACCGCTTACAACCTAGGTATCCGTCGAGAAACCAGCCTGCAAATTGAGCAGCGCTGGCCCCAAGAAGTGGTGTGTCGTTTACCCAATGACTGTCAGGGGCGCTTGGTATTTTCCTTTGGGGCAAACGATATGACTGTAGAACAGGGCAGTAATCGAGTCGATCTGGCAACATCGATTGCTGCCGCCCGACGCCTATTGCAGGCAGCATCCCGCCAGTATCCGGTGCTGATGGTGGGGCCACCTGCGATCGCCGTCAATCCTGCCCATACGGATCGAATTACCCACCTTTCAGCTCAGTATGGAGACCTGTGCCACAGCTTAGGCGTTCCCTACTTAGAGACTTGTCGACTGACTGCCCAATCAGTTCTTTGGTCTGCAGAAGTGCAGGCCGGAGATGGCGCCCATCCCGGTGCTGGAGGATATGGCGAACTGGCAACCCTGGTGAGCAATTGGTCAGCTTGGCGCGACTGGTTTGATATCGATTAACCCTTGGAAATGTCATGTATCTGTCGTTGTTGACCATTTATCGAAATCGTCCCAACCATTTGCAAACGTTGTTGCGTTGGTGGGGTGGATTGCGGCCTGCTAATGGAGAGACGGCGTCAACGCAGCTCACGGATACTGAACTGATGGTAATCGAAGTCAATGAGAACCCCACTCCAGGTTTAGCCGAATGGGTGGATCAAAAGCATGCCCGTTATATGCATTTGGCTTGCGGAGGCCCTTTGCATAAAACCCGGGGTTTAAATTTGGGGTTGCAATTATCCCAGGGACAATTCGTCGCACCGCTGGATGTGGACTTGCAACCCTGGCGGCAAACTTTAGGGGATCATTTGACCCTGGCGCGTAGTTCACCCCATCTTCTAGTCACTGGGTATCGATTAATGCTGCCGATCGAAACTGCTGTACCTGAGGTGCGGTTAGAGCTGGTTGAACGGGCTGCGATCGCCCCTGAAGACCAACCCACTGCCCTCCGCAAGCACCTATTGCAGGGTGAAAAATTTGGCGTTATGCCGTTTTTTGAACGCCAGCGCTTATTAGATATCGACGGTTGGGATGAAGCCTTTGTCGGCTGGGGAGCTGAAGATCAAGATGTGATCGAGCGCTACTTGGGCGATGGTCGCCACCTGTGTCGTTGTCCCCACCTGGTGTATTTGCACTGGCATCATCCGGTCGATGAGCAGTGGCAATCCGCTGCGATCGTTGAGGCGAATCGGCAACATTACTACACGAAGAGAACCAGCCCCTAAAATTGGCGACGAGAAAACACAAATACTGTAATTGCTAATAGCAAAATCGTGTAGAGTACTGCATAGCCCGCATGCCCCACCATCTCTAGGGGAGAGGGCAACAGTTCCATGCCGTAGATGGCTTCGTTGCGAAAGTTGAGCCGCTCTAGGTCAGGCAAAATCAAATACAGGCCGTTGGTGATGCGTTGCACCCCTGGATTTTCGCTCAATTGCCCTAGGGCGACTAAATCTTGAGTCAGATGGCCCATCAAATAGACCGCAAAGGTCATCAGCGTTGCCAACAGTGAACTGGTAAACACCCCAAATAAAATGGCTACGGCGGTCAACAACACCATCTCAATAAATGTGAACAGCACCGCCAAAAGCACACTTGTTATGGGAAAAGGAATTTGATTGAAGGCCAACACCCCCAGCAAGATTGCGGTTAATGCCGTAATCAGCACGGCTAACACCAGCCCCAATCCCAAATGCTTGCCCACAATAAATTCGGTGCGGCTCACAGGTTTAGCAATCAGCACCAGCACCGTGCGTTTTTCGATTTCTTTATTAATCAATCCGGTGCCGACAAACACCGCCACCAGCAACCCAAACAGACTCACCCCGGCCAAGCCCAGATCGAGGGTAATTTTGTCCTCTGCCCCAGCAGACACTTCTGGCAACATCGCCGCTGCTGCAACCAGCAATACTGCAAAGACCAGCACTAGATACAAAATGCGATCGCGAATCACCTCCAAAAAAACATTGCTCGCAATCACCCAAATTCTAGAGAGCTTCATAACACACGCTACCGATGACCCAGCCTTATCCCTAATACCTTACCCCTAACGAAATCCGATGTCTCCAACGGCATTATTCCTGCATCGTGGCCTTAAACCCTGGGTACGCCCCAGTGAGACTCGGTTTGCAAGGCACAATCCACGGCTCCAAAAACGGCAGTTGTGGGTTGTTGATCGGCTGCAGGGGGTTGCACTGCCCCATTCGGTACCTGGGGGGCTACGGTTTGCCGCCGGGGTTGCAGCCGACAAGATTTTTCTAGGAAGTAGCCATTAGATTCTGAGGTGGGTCCCGTCCATACAGCCCTCAAACGCAGATCATAGCCATCTCCAGCGGCCAAAGGAACGGCCTGGAGTCGCCAATAGTTTTGTTCTGCTGCGGCTTGAAGGGAGGCTTTAGCCTGTCGCTCTAGGGGAATCATTTGCTCGTTTAGATTGAGCAACCAACGTTCGACCCGAGGCCAGGGTACGTCGTTGAGTTGATTACTGAGGGAGGCTTCGGCTGCTGTCAGCAGGGGCACCCCCTGGGAAAGATGCACCTGATTGGTTGGGATTTCATAGACAAACTCGCTTTGCTCAAAACTATCGGCCATCAGACTAGGGTAGTCTCGCAACCAACGCTGGATGCGAAAGTGAAACTGCATCCAGCCGCTTAGCAACAGGCTAAACATAAACAGCAACACCAATTGCTGACGCACAGCAGGATTCGGACGTTTGAAAGTCATGTTCCAGTTGACCACGTTAGGAATAATTGCGATCGCCGCCGCTGCCAATGGCCAAGCCACCAGGGCTGGAGCAAAGTCTGACTCGACGTTCCAGGGGCTAAATACAAACCAGCACAAAATGGCGCTACTGATCCAGGGGCTCAAGGGTAGACCAAACAGGTTGAGTTGATTTTCATGGCAACCCCAACCCACGCCAATGGTGAGAAAAATCCAGCTCAAGGTGCTGAGTAAGTTAACGGTGATTGAGCTAGCCTCTACATAATTTGCTAAGAGCGAAGTCACCCAAGAAAATAGGCTGAGCAGCAGCACCGTTTTCCAAGAATAGTATTGTTCCGGCGACAAAAATATTAGTGCCCCCCAACCACCGCCAATGGTTGTCAGCAGCCAACTGACTGAAATCAATAGGTCAAAGCTGCTTTCGTCTATTTCGACGCCGAGACGCTGGGCCACAAACAACCCTACCCAGCCAAAGATACCCAACCAAAAGAAACTCTGCCAGCATAAAGGCCGGTGGGGTTTGAGACTTTGGCCAAACTGATTGAGGCTTTGCAACATCAGGCTGAGTTAATCAAGGGTGAAGCAACTGAGATGCCCATCGAGTCGATAAGCGGGGGGCGGCCTTAAAACCTGACAATAGCCGCACGAATCAATAGCAAAATCAAAATAGCGCTGAAACTCAACGCGTTGGCTTGAAGGACAGCCATGGCTTGGCGGGAAGGGGCAGCGATCGCCAGGCCGCCCCGCCTCGCCCGATCGTATTTTTGCTGTCGCGTCAAGGTTTGTGAAGTTTGTTTGGGCTGCTGCGGTTGTTGAACCCCTAATAACCACTGCAACCCTTCTAACCCCTTCATCTTGATAAAAAATGTGATAAAAAATGCCAGAACAGCAGCCATCAACAGAAAAACAATAATTCTGGTGTCCCACGTGTCGCCAAAAAAGCGATCAAACAGGACATAGCTGATCACCTGTTGCTTGAATGCATCCGACAACAGCGGTTCGATGCCCAGCACCGCAAACCAGCCTAAACTTGCCGTAAATAAGTTAACTGTTGCCGCATATTCAATGCTGGTCTTAAATGGCTGCCGCAACCACTGCCGCAGTACCGCTGCTTCCAACGCGATCGCGACCAGCAAAAATAAACATTGAAACGCGATCGCCCTTAGGGGCAAAATAGGCTCCATACCCTCACTAAACCACTGGTGTCAACGAGTAGCGCAAAAGAACTGTACAAGCGTATCTCGTCTGACCGATTTTGGGTCAGTTTTGTTAACGATTTTGTTGGTTTAACAGGACATCGAGTTGCCGTTGTTGATCGATTGATAGCGCAGTATAGAAGCTGTCAAAAGCTGGACGCACATCCCCAAACACCGTATTAGCAGCGACGGCTAACGCTTGATACTGAGCCAGCTTTTCGGGTGCGGTTGGCATTTGTTCTGAGGCAGTCAAGTCGGCACATAGCGGGTTGAAAGACTCATTAGCGCTGACGGTGAGCGTATCCTTCACTGTACTCAGCAAGGCATTCTGGTTGGCCTCAAGGTCAAGCCGCAGTTCTAAAAATCGGGCACCCGCCTCAATGTATTCGTCCCGACGGCAATTGCACAAAAAATCAATGCCGCTGCGATCATTCCCCGATCTGTCCGTTTGCTTCAAACCCAGTTGATTGAGATCGACGTCTTGGAACCTTGACAAGCGCTCAGCCGAGGCACTGGCATTTAGCGTTGGTTTTGCCACAACCCAACCCAGCATGGCCATTAACCCAGCATTAACCAGTAAAGAAAGTTTGAAAGTAAGGCTGCGCTTCATCCGACCAGTTGAGTAGAGATATCGTCTGGAACTTTAGTCTATGCCAGTTAAATTTTAGTTCCTGCGATCGATCGCGCCAGCCAGGCTTGGTACTGATCCTGAAAATCGTCGGCAGTTTTGCTTCCCAGGGGCTCATCTTCTACTAAACTGCACTCGTTATATTGTTGAGCGTTGGACAACCCACGGGTGGAAAAAAGCTTATGACTGCTGCACTTTGGCAACGGTACCTGGACTGGCTGTACTACCACGAAGGACTCGGTTTCTACGTCGATATCAGTCGGATGCGGTTTGGCGATGAATTTGTCGGCCACATGGAGCCCCGCTTCCAAAAAGCTTTTGAAGACATGGAGGCGTTAGAAGCAGGCGCGATCGCTAACCCAGACGAAAACCGAATGGTAGGCCACTATTGGCTGCGCGACGCTGACCTAGCGCCTAATCCAGCCCTAAAACAAGACATCGTTGAAACCCTAGTGCAAATTGAAGACTTTGCCAGTAAGGTTCGCACAGGCGTCATCCATCCTCCCAATCACGACAAATTCACCGATGTCCTTTCCATCGGTATTGGTGGGTCGGCCCTCGGCCCCCAGTTTGTCGCCCAAGCCCTCGGCCCCGACTTTCCACCGCTAGACGTCCACTTCATCGACAATACCGACCCTGAAGGCATCGATCGCACCTTGGCCAAGCTTGATGAGCGCCTCGCAAGTACCTTGGTAATTGTCATTTCCAAATCCGGCGGTACCCCCGAAACCCGGAACGGCATGATTGAAGTCAAAGACCGCTTTGCCAAGAAGGGTTTAGACTTTCCCAAACAAGCTGTCGCCACTACAGGGGTGGGTAGCAATCTGCAAAAGCTAGCCCTGAGTGAAGGCTGGATTGGCACCTTTCCCATGCACGACTGGGTGGGGGGACGCACCTCAGAACTCTCAGCCGTCGGTCTATTGCCCGCCGCCCTACAAGGCATTGATATTCGCTCTATCTTGGGTGGTGCTAAAGAAATGGACGCCGCCACCCGTGTCCATGATTTAAAGATGAATCCCGCTGCGCTGCTGGCCCTAGCCTGGTACCACGCGGGCAACGGTAAGGGGGAAAAAGACATGGTGGTATTGCCCTACAAAGACAGCCTGCTATTGTTTAGCCGCTACCTGCAACAACTGGTCATGGAGTCCTTGGGTAAGGAACGGGATCTCGATGGCAAGTTGGTGTATCAAGGCATTGCTGTTTACGGCAACAAAGGTTCCACCGATCAACACGCCTACGTGCAACAGTTGCGCGACGGGGTACCCAGCTTTTTCGTGACCTTCATTGAAGTCCTGGAAGACCGCACGGGCGAATCGGTTCAGGTTGAGCCAGGGGTTACCTCTGGCGACTATCTCTCGGGTCTGCTGCAAGGCACCCGCCAAGCGCTGTTTGACAACAACCGCGAATCAATCACGGTTACCATTCCCCAGGTGAATGCCCACATCATCGGGGCATTGATTGCCCTGTATGAACGGGCTGTAGGGCTGTATGCATCGCTGGTAAATATCAACGCTTATCACCAACCAGGGGTCGAAGCCGGTAAAAAAGCAGCGGCTGGGGTGCTAAAAATTCAGCTACAGCTCATTCAAACCCTACAACAGGCCGAGGCCCCCATGACCTTGTCTGCCCTGGCAGAGAAAATGGGTGCTATGGACGATGTCGAAACGATTTACAAAATCGTGCGCCACCTCCACGCTAATCAGCGGGGGTTGGCCATTAATGGTGATCCCGGAAATCCTTTAGAGTTGATGATCACGGTCTTATAGCTGTAGCCACTTTGTGCGCTACGGCGAGCCAGATTGCTTGTGTGCTGAGAGGTTGCTTTAAAAGTATCGATGGTTACTTGAGTCGCCCCCCTGCTCCTCAATTCTGGATAGGGCTGATTCTTTAGCCGAAAGATATGTCTGAGGGAAAGCTACTGTCAAAGGCGTTAAAGGTTCTTGAGGCCCCCAAACCCCGAAATTTGGGGGCTTTGAGTCTTGTTCCCTCCAGGCTTGGGGGGCTAGAGGGGCCTAGATAACCTTTGAATTCCTTGACAGAAAATGCTACTAGAATTTTCTTCTGTAAGAGAATCATCCCTACCAATTCTGGGGGGTCTGAATTTCGAAACCCCCCAGACTATAGCCTTCCAGGCATACCAGTAAGGGGGCTTAAAGCCCTCCGGGCACACATGAAAAGGAGGCAAATGCAGCACGTTTGGGACTTCTCAAACAACCTCAAAATTTCCAGGGCCAATTTAATCCGTTTTCTGCTAGATGAGTAGCTGCATCGGCTTCTATTGGTTTTGAAAACAAGAAGCCTTGACCAAAATCACATTTCATTTGTTTTAGGCATGCCAAATGATATGCCTTCTCAATCCCTTCAGCAACAACATCAACGCCAAGACTGTGGGCTAGACTAATAATTGACTGTGTTATGTTCAAGCTCGTATTTTCATTAGATATATCTATATTAGAAACAAAAGATCGATCGATCTTCAGCGTATCAATCGGAAATCGATTTAGATAGCTGAGTGAAGAGTATCCTGTGCCAAAGTCATCAATAACGAGGGGTACACCAATCTCCCTCAACTGATTGAAAATTTTAATTGTGTGCTGGCTATTTTGCATCGCAATACTTTCCGTGATTTCAAGCTTTAGCTCACCCGATTTGATGCCAAATTTTCGCAGTATTCTTTTGATGTTTTGGATTAAATGAGTATCAGACAATTGTTTCGCAGACATATTGACGTTGACGTATAAAATAGGCTGAATATCAACGTTTTCTCTCCATAGGTCAATCTGTCGACAGGCTTCATGGATTGTCCATATACCAATTTTATAAATCAGATCTGTCTCCTCTGAGATCGGAATAAAAATATCAGGGCTAAGTAGGCCACGCTCTGGATGATTCCATCGGATTAGCGCTTCAAAGCCAACGATACTCTTTTCTGCGAGTGATAAGATTGGCTGGTAATAGAGTTGGAGCTGTTGGTTCTCAATGGCTTTTCTCAGATCCCCATCCAGTTTTAGGAGGCTACTGGCCCGTTGATGCATCTTTTCATCGAAGACAACAAATCTTGCTTTGCCTGTTTTTTTGGCGTTATACATTGCTGTATCTGCATCTCTAAGGATCTCCTCTACGGTGCGATACTGTAAATGGGTTGAGGCGATGCCAATGCTAATGCTGGGGTAAACTTCTTGATTTTCGAGCTGTAACGGCCTTGCAATATATTCTTGGAGACGTTTTGCGATTGCTTTAGCTTCCTCTAAATTATCGATGTCATCTAGTAATATCCCAAACTCATCGCCACCCAATCGGGCAACCATATCACCAGACCGTAGACAAGCTGTAAACCTGGCTGCTAAGTGAATTAAGAACTGGTCACCGGCTAGATGCCCCAAGCTGTCATTAATCATCTTAAATCGATCAACATCAATAAAAAGGATTGAAAATTGGTGATCTTTTGAGATTTGTTCTTTGAATTCTAAAGATTTACGCACTCTGGCTAAGAAGGCACTTCTATTCGGCAGGCCGGTTAAATCATCTGATTGCGGTTTTTGAATTCTAGATCTAAGTGTTTTTTCCTCTATTTCGCTATCCAGTAGTCTCATTCCTTGTTTATCTTTGCCTGAAAAAAATAAAATAACGTTTCTGATAGAATCTTCGAATGCTTTGCTAGACGCCAGATCACCTTGATATTCTAGGAAAATAGCGTGGACATCTCGACAAAACGTGATCACATCATATTGATTGAGTTCATGCAAAAGCACTTTCTGGCCATTCACGATCAAGCCATTTGTACTGGTGCGTCCTTTAAAGTCGCCATCAATAATCCAAAACTTACTGTTTAGAAAATATACAGATGCATGACATCTTGAAATGCCTCTATTGGCCAAGAAGATATCATCATGGGAGCGGCGCCCGATTGTGTAAATCTTCTTTGTCAGAACCTCTACAAAAATATTTTCTTCTTCTCTGAATAGTAAAAACCTTTTTGACTCCATTACCTTCCTTTAAAGCCTTGCTTAGATCTTGACTTGATTCAAATAAGTTTTTCAATTAAAGTTTTTTATCCTCTGACCTCATTCAAATCTATGGTTTTCTAACCTAAACGCTCAAGTCTTCAAATCAGAGGCAGTTTGTCGGTCGACTTTTTCATCTGTTGATGCGACTATTCTTCCCAGAGAAAGTGCATTCAGAACTGGATAGATGGAATTCTCGATTGATTTTGATGGAAGTCTGGCTTTGTCCGGAAGCATCGAAGTCGGGAAGCATCGAAGCTAGATATTTTGTGGTGGGCGATCGCTGATATGACAGATCGACCCGTACTTAGGCATCCGTGACCCGTATCACTAGTATTTCGGGCGTGTTGCCCATCGGGCCAAGAGGCTAGTGATGAATATCAACAATACTAAGATAAGCGCGCCCACCCAGGCTAGTTCTTGTTGGGATTCAAAGGGGGCGATCGCGAAGTTATAAATCAGCACCGATAGGGTAGGGGTGGGGTCGAATAACCCGGTGGGAAAGAAGGATGAATTAAGGGCCGTAAACAGCAGCGGAGCAGTTTCGCCAGCAGCGCGTGCGATCGCCAGTAAAATGCCCGTTACGATCCCCGGCAAAGCCGCCGGCAGAACCAACCGCAACGCTGTTTGAGTCGGGGATAAACCAATGCTAGCAGCGGCCCAGCGCAAATCTGGGGACACAAACTGGAGCGCTGCATCGGTCGTTCTAACCATAATTGGCAGCATGAGTACTGCCAATGCCAATGCCCCAGCCACGGCTGAAAACCCCAGAATGCCAGTCACCACCAAAAGACCATAGGCAAACACCCCGGCCATGATGGCGGGAACACCGCTGAGCACGTTGGTGGCAAATCGGATGCTGCGCTGGAGACCCGAGTGGGGGCAAAATTCTGCGATGTAAAGGCCTGCCAATACGCTAAGGGGAACCGCGATCGCCGTGGCCAGCCCCACAACTAGCAATGTCCCCAAGATGGCATTGCCAATGCCGCCCCCGGTCACCCCTGGTGCCGGGGGCAGCTGGGTCAACGCCGCCCAATCTAAACGCCGAAATCCGCGAATTGCCAGGTAACCCAGGATTGACCCCAGGGGTAGCAGGCTAATCAGCGTCAAGACCGCCACTAAGGCCGTCATCGCAGTGTTAAACCATCGGCGCGAGAATTGGAGGCGCATCGGATCGAAGTTTTCCCCCCTCAATGGGACTGGAATGGGCGAGTTACCCGATAGACAATCCCCTCAGCTAAGGCGTTAACCAGCAGCGTAATGCCCAATAGTGCCAACGCGGCATACATCAACGCTGAAATTTGCATGCCTTTGGCAGCGGCAAATTGGTTAGCAAGGAGGGAGGCAATAGTGTTAGCGGGGGCCAATAGGGACGGGCTGATTTGGTTGACATTGCCGATGAGCATGGTGACGGCCATGGTTTCGCCCAGGGCGCGACCCAGGGCTAACATGATGCCACCCGCAATGCCCGGTGAAGCCGCAGGTAAGAACACTCGGGCGATCGCATCCCAACGGGTTGCACCCAATGCCATGGCCGCAAAGCGGAGGTCGATGGGCAAGGCCATTAAGGAATCTCGAGCGATCGCGGTGATGATCGGCAGCACCATGATCGCCAGCACTAGGACTGCAGGCAACAGCCCTAGCCCCAAAGGCGGGGTGCTAAACAGCGGTACCCAACCCCACTGTTGATATAGCCAACGGGTCAGCGGTTGCAGCAGCGGCACCAAAACGACAATACCCCACAGGCCATACACCACGCTGGGGATAGCGGCTAACAGTTCGACCAAAATTCCCAGCACTGACCGAATCTGAGACGGCAGTAGATCTTCGCTCAGAAAAATCGCAGTGCCCACGCCTAAGGGGACAGCGATGAATAACGCTAGCACTGAGCTGATCACCGTACCCCAGATTAGGGCTAAGGCCCCGTAGGTTTCTCTCCCTTCAACGGCGTTCCAAGTGGTAGCCGTAAAAAATGCCAGCCCATAGGTGCGGATGGCAGGTAGGGCAGCGTAGGTAATCATCCCGGCGATCGCCAGCAATAGAATCAGGATAAACAACGCTGCGATCGCGGTCAGTTGAACAATCCCCCATTCCACGCTTTTTTCCCATGCAGATCGGGCTTTAGAGGGAGGCGATGCAGGTGGGGGGGCTAGGATGGTCATAACGGTGGGGTGTAAACCATATTCGATGGGAGAATTTGGGTTTTAGAGGCCGCTTTAAAAGTGGTTGGCTGTGCCATTAAGCACTGCATGATCCCCCCTTACCCCCTTAAGCCCTCTGGGCAGGCGACGCCAAGAAAAAAGGGGGGAACAGCCTCTTAGTCCCCCTTTTTAAGGGGAATTTAGGGGGATCGCAAGCGTTTTGCCACCAAAATCAAGACCTTTAAGGCATCCTCCTAGCTCAGGGAGCCAAGGATAGCCAAAACTTAAAGATGCGATCGCCCCTTATTTTGCCATCCTTTAGGTCTGAATCTTCTCAATGGCGGCCATCACCTGTTGGGCGACAGTTTCCGGCAGCGGCACATAGCCTAATTCCGCACTCACTTTTTGCCCCTCAGTGAGGCACCACTGTAATACTGAACGAATAGTCTCTGCCTTGGTGGCGTCCTCATAGGTTTGATAGACCAAAATCCAGCTATACGTGGCAATCGGGTATGACTCGGCCCCTTCTGGATCCGGGGCAAAGGCCCGCAGGTTTTCCGGAAACACTACCGTACTCAATGCTTTGGCCGCAGACTCTACCCCTGGCAACACATATTGCCCTGCTTGGTTTTCCAGTGCTGCCATCGTCATATTCAGCTGTTGGGCATAGGCATATTCCACATAGCCGATGGCCCCCTCTGCCTGCTGAATTTGGGCACTCACCCCGGCGTTAGCCTTAACCGCAACCCCGGTGGGCCACGGCACACTCAGGCCAGAACCGATATCACTCTCCCAAGCGGGACTGATGGCGCTGAGGTGGCTCGTTACCGCCGCTGTGGTGCCGCTGCCGTCGGCACGGTGCACCAAAATAATCGGCAAATCCGGCAGCGTCAGATCAGGGTTAGCCTCAGCAATCTTGGGATCAGTCCAGGTGGTAATTGCGCCGGAGAAAATCTCAGGATAGACGCTACGGGGCAGCTTTAAGCCGCTTTCGATGCCCGGTAAGTTGTAGGCGATCGCTACGCTGCCCGCCGTGATGGGCAGCAGAATCACACCCTGACTCACCTGGGTGATCTCGTCATCGGTCATGGCGATGTCGCTGGCCCCAAAGTCGATGGTTCCGGCGATCATCTGCTGGATGCCCACCTCACTGCCCGTCGGCTGATAGTTGATTTGAACGTTGGAATGGATTTGGTTGTATTCCTCAAACCAACGCTGGTAGATGAAGAAGGGAAAAGATGCCCCGGTGCCGTTGAGCAAGATTGGAGCTGTGCTGGTCTCGGCGGACGTGGTTTGCGGGTCGGTTGATTCTGACGTTGGGGACTGCGGTTGGCAGGCGATGATCCCCAGGGCGATCGCCAGGGCAATTCCCAAAAATCTGCTAAAGAAGCCGCGTCGGTTAAGCATCGTGGAGAGTTTGACTGGATTTGAGCGAGTTAAATAAGGGTTTAGGCGCGATCGCTAAGGGGCACATTTTTCTACACCTAGCCGTTGTTCACAGATTGCTTTTTCTGACGGATCTAAGTCCTCCCAGGCGATGTCGCGCCGCACCACCATGCCGTTGTGACCCACCAAAAATCTCGGCAACTGCTCATTTTCAATCAACTGCAACGTCTGCATGTCGTAGGTGGTATAGGTGGTCAACTCGGGCGTATCGAAGTTGATATCTACCAGGGTTAAGGCTTTCCACGGGGGCAAGCTGCTGTCAATTAACGGCCTTGGCCCCGATCCCAAAATGCCCGTGTGCAGAAGCTGTAAGTCTCCCCGATGGGCCGGATAGTAGGCATGGTGATGGCCGCTAATATACGTATGCACGTCATACTTTTCCAGCATGGCTCGCAACTGGTCAGGATTCGCCATTACCTCCGCCGGATCGTTGCGGCCGACCGCCACGGCATATAGCGGGAGATGCCCCAAGAGCACACGCATTTTCGCCTGCTGAGCCGCTTCACTGGCTAGCGCTTGCTCGATCCAGGCTAGTTTTTCGGCGGGAATTTTATCGGATGACCCATCCCAAGCTAAAAAGAAAATGTCTTCATGCTCAAAGGTGTAATAGAAGGGGAATTCATAGCGATCGACAAATTGAACACCAGGGTCGTGATCTGGGTTGTCCCAATAAGCTTTAGTGATGTCTCGTTCCGTTTGAAAGAGAAACTGTCCGTTTAGCCCCAATGCACCCGAGGCATCATGGTTGCCCACTGTAAATCCATAGGGCAACTCCATTTCCCGTAGGCGGGATGCGACATGCTGGTCGAAGCCGTCCCACATTTCTTGCATGCGTTGTTCGGTTAGGGTCAGGTCTTGTCCGGCCACCATATCCCCGCTACACACCACCATGTCGGGCTGCCAAAACGGGATTAAGGTCATGGCTTTGTCAATCTCTGGGTCGTAGTCGATGGAACCATAGGGGCCATTGAGATCGCTAATTACCATCAAGCGCACATCGCCGTGGGGCGGTTCGTATAGGCCATCAGCGCCTAAGCTATCGATGATGGCTTGGGTTTCTGGGGGGAGCGGTGTAGGGGCTGGGGTTTCTTCCTGGACGGCCGATGGCTCAGGGTCTATTTGCACTTGATCTGGGTTCGATTCAGGCACTGGGGATTGAGGTGCTTGCTGGGAGCAGGACAGACTAAAGCTGAGGATGAGTCCAGCCAGGAAGAGTAAAACGCGTCGCCAACCCATAGCTCAGGTGCTCCAGGAAAACTACACAGATAACCATAGTGGATACTGCGCGATTTGTAGTGCAGTGCCCAGTGAAAATTCTTGACCCAGCCTGGATGATCAATCGTGGCGATCGCCTTTAGCCGGGGTTATGTTAAAGCAATGATCGATAAAAACAAAGAAATTTATACCACCGCCAGCGTTGTGTGGCACTATAAGCAACTCAGTCGGCTACAACCTGCTGAAAAGACAATTCTTGCGCGCTTCCAAGACCGATTGCCAACTATGAAAATGTTAGATATTGGCATTGGAGGAGGGCGCACAACGCAACACTTCGCGCCACTGGCTGCAGAATATACGGGTATAGATTACTCTACTGAGATGATTGCAGCGTGTCAGCAGAGGTTTTTACACGCTCGTCAGTGTATGTCCCTAGAAGTTGGTGATGCCAGAAATCTGAGTCAGTTTTCAGATGATGCCTTTGATTTTATTTTGTTCAGCTTTAATGGGATTGACTCCGTTTCCCATACTGATCGATTACAAGTTTTTCAAGAGATACAGCGAATCGGTAAACCTGGCAGTTACTTTTTCTTTTCTAGCCATAATCTCCAAGGCATTGCTAGAGAGTTTGAGTATAAGCGGCAAATCAGTCTGAATCCGCTCAAAACCTATGCCAATCTTGTCATGTCAACACTGCTGAAGCTATTTAACGCGTCGATCACCCGCGATCAGCTTAGAACGGCTGATTATCTGATTCTCAAAGACGAAGCCCATAACTTTCGTCTCCAGACCTACTATATTCGACCCAAAGCGCAGATTAAACAATTAGCACCTCACTTCAATGATATTGAAATTTATTCGTGGAAGCGTGGCCTGAGAATCTTAGACC
This sequence comes from Cyanobacteria bacterium P01_A01_bin.123, assembly GCA_039815185.1. Lineage (GTDB taxonomy): Bacteria > Cyanobacteriota > Cyanobacteriia > Phormidesmidales > Phormidesmidaceae > JBCBZT01. The sequence continues at coordinate 125,609 of JBCBZT010000015.1, forward strand.
CCTGTGAGCTATCTGCCAATTCTGAAATGTGGCTTTATTATCTTTGTGTAATTGATTAAGGGACAATCCCTCACCCCACCAGCCTGCCTGACTTGGGCTGCCTGACTTGGCCTGCCTGGCTTGGGAGAATTAGCCTTGCAACTGTTGAAAAGCGAGCTGAATTGTAGCCTTGGCATAGCGATCATGATTGTCTTCAGCTTTATTGCGCTCATATTGCAGGGCCATTGTCGCCACTCCCGCCCAGATCAAGGTAATCCCTCCCCAGAGGGCAAGATCCTTTAAGGTTAGCTGCGATAGCGATCGCAAGACTCTTTTGGGGATAGACCGCTTTTTTCTTCGATAGCTCATTGTGAATAGTGATGTCTCATAAGGGGCTTTGTGACTCATTTTGCGTACCGAGCCATAGTCCCTCGGGACACCTGGGGCATCATTCACAGAACACTTATAGAACTGGGTGCTTCATGAAGGCGTTACAGATTGCCAAAAAGCTGCTCAACCATTAAATAACCCCGGCATTGTTGCCGGGGCGGTTTAGATAGAAGGATTATAGAGTTTTAAGTTTAAGGAGATGATGTTTCGCATCTGTTGTTATTAATCTACGGGATAGCTCGTAAATCCGGAATAAATCATCCATAAAGTTTGTGATAAGTCCCGAAAATACCTCATTGTTGTAGATCACTGAGTCCTTGGCCTAAGGGATGGGAAAAGCATTGCAGCCGTTTATCTAACCTTTCACGATGGGAAAATAGGTGACGTTTGTCACCTGCTAACTGTAAGCACATGTGGCTAACATAAGTTTTGGCAGGAACTTCAAGCCTTTAGGGATCCGCCAAACGCCACTGTCGAAGCTAACCCGGCCTGTCATTCGTTGTGTCTTTATAGATCGTTAGCATCTACTGCTATGCAGCTTTTCCGGCGATGTCCCATCCGTTTTTCTTTGCGTATCCTGCATGTGTTGGCATGGGGTGTCTTGAGTTTATCAGCCGCTTGTTCGAGCTTTTCGAGGGCTCAGGGTGAGTCCACGCCTACCTCAGAAGCAACGATGCCAGTATCGACGGTGGTCGCTCTGGGTCGCCTTGCCCCAGAAGGCGAAGTCATCAAGCTCTCGGTGCCCAATGCAGCAGATAGCCGCGTCAACCAGATTTTGGTAGCAGAGGGAGATTACGTAGAAGCGGGCCAGGTGATTGCTGTATTGCAGGGGTTTGAGCGTCGGCAGCGGGATTTGGATGAAGCCCGGAAAACGGTTGAATTTTTCCAAGCCAAGCTCGATCAACTCAAGGCCGGGAGCGGCGGAGATGCGGAGGTCGCTGCCCAGGAAGCGACTGTTGCTCGTCTTCAGGCCCAGTTAAGGACTGAACAGCTAGAGCGGGAAGCGGCGATCGCCAGTGCAGAGGCCGAACTCCGACAGGCTCAACAAACCCACAGCCGCAATCTGGGCTTGTCAGAGGCTGGGGTGATTGCTCAGCAAGATCTAGATATTTCTCTGCAAACCCTGGAGACAGCCCAAGCGACTTTGGCTCAACGGCAAGCTCAACTGGCGAATACGGTGCAAACCGTTGAACAACAAATTGCCCAAGAGCGCAATAATCTGGTGCGGCTACGGGAGGTTCGCCCAGTCGATTTGCGGGTTGCCCAAGCTGAGCTAGATCGGGCGCAGATTGCGGTGGAACAACGCCGGGCAGATCTAGAAGATACCCAGGTAAGGGTGCCGATTGCGGGACAAATTTTGCGCCTTAACACCCGCGTCGGAGAACAGGTCAATACTCAGGAGGGCATTGTCGAACTGGGTCGTACTGAGCAAATGTATGCGATCGCAGAGGTGTATGAAACCGATATTACCCATGTGCGCGTGGGGCAAACGGCGACCATCACCAGCGAGTATGGTGGCTTTCAGGATGACGTCCGCGGCACGGTGGATCATGTCGGCTTACAGATTGGCAACCGTCAGCTCTCTGGCGGCTCCTCAGACCCCACCCAAGACGAGAACACCCGCGTTGTCGAAGTCAAAATCCGCATTACCCCTGAGGATAGCCAAAAGGTCACTAGCCTGACCAATATGCAAGTGCGCGTTGCGATTGATGTGTCTTCTCCATAGCCGATGAAACTCCCGTTGCTTCAGCCCCTACTCGATCGCTTCCGTTACAACCGTCCCTTGGGATGGGCGCAACTGTCCCACCAAAAGACCCGCTTAATTGTGGCGCTGACCGGGGTGGCGTTTTCCAACATTCTCATCTTTACCCAGTTAGGCTTGCGGGCGCTGCTGTTTGAAGGCATTACCCTACTCCCAGAAGCCCTCGATGGTGACCTATTCATGATGTCGGCCTTCGCTCCGACCATTGACTTCGGTTCTTTCCCTCGGGTGTATCTCTATCAAGCTGATGCGGTTGAGGGCATTGCTTTGGCCAGCCCAATTTATTTGAGTTCTGCCAATTGGGTCAATCCCCTAGACCTCGAAGCAACGGACGAACCGCAACCGGGGAGCGGTTTCAATTTATTTGCCAATCGAGTCAAGATTGTGGCCTTCAACCCAGCCCAGCCCGTGATGGCTATTCCAGAGATTAACCAACAACTCAGCCGCCTAAATGAACCTGATGCCGTGCTCTACGATCGCCTTTCTCAAGACAAGTTAGGCCCCGTTGCGGATCTGCTTGACCAACGGGGTGAAGTGCTGAGCGTCATGAACAACCGGCGCGTCCGGGTGGTGGGGCTGTTTAACTTAGGCAGTACGTTATTTGACAATGCCCATATTGTCATGAGTGACTGGAACTATGCCCGTCGTAACGGGTTAGCCAGCCTAGATAACGTCAGCGTTGCCAGTTTGCGTTTGGAACCCGGTGCCGATATTGAAGCCGTGCGATCGCGCCTACAAGCTCAGCTCCCTGAAGATCTGAAAGTCCTGACCAAAACAGAATTAGTCACCCTTGAGCAAAATTTCCAAGAGTCCTTTCCTAACGGCAAAGTGCTCAACTTTGGGGCAGCCATGGGTTTCGTCGTTGGCGTGGTGATTGTCTACCAGGTCCTCTACACCGACGTCAGCGAGCACTTGCCTGAATACGCCACCCTCAAAGCCATGGGCTATTCCGACACAGCACTGCTCGGGGTGGTACTGCAAGAGGCTCTGATTCTGGCTGTCTTAGGCTTTATCCCCGGCTACTTTGCCTCCTACGGCGTTTATGGTTTACTCACTTGGCTGACCCGCATCCCCCTAACTATGAAAGCCCACGTTGTGCTCCAGGTGTTTCTCCTGACCCTAGTGATGTGTATTCTCTCCAGTGCGATCGCGATGAATAAGTTACGGTCAGCAGACCCAGCCGACGTTTTCTAATCTCTCCTGATCTCGCCATGCCCTCCATCGTCTCCATCCGCAACCTGATCCATAGCTTTGGCAAAGGCGCATTGCAGCGACAAGTGCTGCATGATGTGAGTCTAGATCTGTATCCCGGTGAGGTGGTGATTCTGGAAGGGCCATCGGGGGGTGGCAAGACGACCCTACTCACGTTGATTGGGGCGCTGCGTTCTGTGCAAACGGGCAGTCTGAAGATTCTAGAGCAAGAGCTAAACGGCGCATCTAAAAGTCGACAAATCCAAATCCGTAACCAGATTGGCTTTATTTTTCAGGCCCATAATTTGCTGGCTTGTTTAAAGGCTTGGGAAAATGTCAGCACCTCGCTCAAGCTCCATCGCCAGATCTCAGCTCGCGACTATCGCAGACGCGCCGTAGAAATTTTGAACTCGGTTGGCTTGGCAGACCAGGTGGACAAGTATCCCGAAAACTTATCGGGTGGGCAAAAGCAACGGGTGGCGATCGCCCGCGCATTAGTCAGCTATCCAAAACTGGTCCTTGCTGATGAACCCACCTCTTCTCTCGATAGCAAAACCGGACGTGATGTGGTTGAAATTATGCAGAGTCTCGCGCGTGAAGAGGGGTGTACCGTACTGCTCGTGACCCACGACAACCGTATTCTAGACATCGCCGATCGCATCCTCCATATGGAAGATGGTCGATTAACCGAAGTCGCACCTTAACTGTCGTTCAATAAAATGCCAACCAAGATTTGTATTAGCTCCCCTAAATCATCAGGAATGGCATCAATTTTCACGCCAAATCATATGTCGAATTGCAACATTTCTGTCAAAAACGACACTAGTATTAAGTCGAGATAGGCTTGAATGGGCAAAGCTAGTTAATCTGATCTGACAAACTGATCTGACAAAGGACTTAACCCAGTGACCAGTCAAAGGACTACCTCAAAGCAGTATCCCCTATTGCTAACCACCCTGGAGGGTGTACCCGGCAAAACGATTGTTGAACACTACGGCCTAGTACAGGGCAGCACAGTGCGGGCTAAAAACGTCGGGCGAGACATTGCCGCTGGCTTTAAGAACCTGGTAGGGGGCGAACTCAAAGGCTATACCGAACTCCTGCAAGAAGCTCGACAAGAAGCTATGGATCGGATGGCACGGCAGGCAATTCAATTGGGGGCCAATGCCGTCGTCAATATTCGTTTTGCCACCTCTTCTGTAGCGCAGGGCGCAGCCGAGCTATTTGCCTATGGGACAGCGGTCAAAGTGCAGTAAGGGAGCTACTCATGTTTGAACTTTTGTTTATCCTGGCGCTATTGATTCTTGGTTTTGTCGTCGGGGGTGCCATTGAACGTCGCCACTACACTGAGATCCGCCAGCGTGAAAAGTTGACCCTGCACTTGCCCATGATGAATTTGGGGTGCCACCAACCCCTGCCTGAGGCCCAAGCCTCAGAAATGTTTGTGGGTAGCGTGGTGGTCTCCACAGACTATTTCAAAACCTTTATTGCTGGACTCGGAAATCTGGTGGGGGGCAATCTGGTTACCTACGAAAGTCTGATTGACCGGGGCCGCCGAGAAGCAATTTTGCGGATGAAGGAACAAGCGATCGCCTGGGGTGCGACTCAACTGATCAACGTGCGATTTGAAACGGCTAATATCGGCGGACAATCGTCTAGCAATGGGCTGGTTGCCATTGAGGTCATGGCCTACGGCACGGCTATTCGCGAGTCGGCAAATTCACAATGAAATATGTCCCCAAAGCGATTGTTGAAGAAGTCAATGTCACCCCTACCAATCATCTGGTTGAACTCGGGCGACTGTTGGGAATGGTGGTGGGGATAAGCATCGTAATTTACATTGCCTTGGGGTTCACTGCAGATTGGTTAGTGACGCGCCTCAGCCCTGAGTTAGAGCAGCAGATTGGTCAAGCCTTGATCCCGACAACCGCTCTAACCAGCGTCAACAGCGACCCGCGCCTTGCCTATGTTGAAGATTTGCTCAACCAGCTCAAAGCCCAAGATCCTAGTCTGGTCGACTATCCATCGTTGCCCACACAGCTTTTTGAAACGCCCATCCCCAACGCGGGTATCGTCCCAGGCGGGACAGTTTTGGTCAGCCAGGGATTGCTGAATACGGTTGCAACCGAAAATGAGCTGGCCTTTGTCTTGGCCCATGAACTTGGCCATTTCCAAGCTCGCGATGCGCTAAAGCGCTTGGGACGGAGTTTAGTCTTTGTCACGCTGGCCTCTGTGTTGGGGTTGGGCAACAGTGGTGGTCCCGAGTTAGTTGGGTTGGCGGGCAATTTAACGGAGCTGCGCTACAGTCGTGGCCAAGAACGGGACGCTGATATCTACGCCATAAATTTGATGGTCGAACGCTATGGCCACGGCGGCTATAGCCTAGATTTTTTTCGCAACATCCAGGAACTAGAAGCAGACTTGCCCCTGGGACAAGGGCCGGAAGTGTTCTCTACCCATCCCCTGACGCCCAAGCGCATTGCAGACCTGGAAGCATATAGTCAAGCCCAGGGCTGGTCTCTAGAAGGGCCTTCCACCCCTCTACCGGAAACGTTTACGGGGGATCTGAGTGGGGTTGACCTAGAAATGCAGCAGGCGATCGCGGGGCATGAGGGTTACCAAATGATTTCCACAAGCTGCCATTGCGCTAACACATTGCGTGGAGGCATGTCGTAATAGAACGGATCCGAGGGGCGTTTATCAAAGCGATAGCGTACCTGATCAGAGCCACGGGCAAAACAGATCAGCGATCCGGTCCACCCTTCTTCACCCATGAAGCAATCGTCTAAGGAGAGTTGGGGACTAAACTCAGCAAAAGGTGTGCCTACATTAGACCCCAAACTGTTCTGAACACGAGAACTTTCGACGGTGACTGTTATGAACTCGTTGATGGTCAGGAGTTTTTCATAACCGTCGTAAACCTCAAGGATTTCGTAGGGTTCACCTTCAGCTAAGGCTGTCGCTTGAGTCACTGTATAGTTGGGTAACAACGCTTGGATTGATTCCTGATCAAATGGTGTTGTGGCGGTAATCGGCCCGACAGCATCGAGGCCAAGCACAAAGTCGGTTTGGGGTGCTGGTAGCGGCACAATTGCTTCAGTAACATGGGCAGTGCGGCTTCCCCGGTTAAAGAGACAGAGCTGGGCTGGGGCCACCCCTCTAGAATCTTGCAGCAGTAGGGCGTCGTAGCCAATGTCATCTCCAAATCGAATGATCTCACCCGCAACTTCGGGAGTGGCTAAAGAACTAATGGCTAAACAGCTTTCAATAACTTCCTGGTTGTGCTCGGCCCAGGCTTCAGGGTTGGAGGCTGTGGCAGGGACAGTCAGCAGCGTGCTGCTGGTAAGAATCATGAATAGTCGAGTCAGTTGCCCCATAGTTTGAACCTCGCAACGAAAAAATAGCGGTTGAAAATCCTTCATACATTGGATCTTCAACCGCTGAGATTTGATTTCAGATGCGATCGCACAATTCATAAGAAACGCGATCGCACCCTTCCATAAAAATGGCTTACGCACTCTGGCTTTGCTTGAGCTTGCGAGTGGAACCCGCTCCCAAAGCAGCAATGCCTAAAAGCGCGATCGCGGTGCCCGGTTCGGGAACATCTGCTGCAACTGAGGTCACTGGATTGTTGATGGTGCCGTTATCGGTATCTGCAATGAACTTCATTGTGCCAGTAAACCCAGCATCCCAGCTCATTGAAAGCGTACCCCAGAGATCGCCAGTAGAGATATCAATCGGATTAGAATAGTCCCATGCATCTGGGCCAGTTCCAGAAGTTACCTCAAACGCCCACCCCCCAGCAGAACCAGGCGTACTAATCCCATTGCCATCATCAAAAACCGTGTTTCCAGGAACTGCGTCAATCGTCAACGAGGAAATCCCAAGGGAATTGTTGGCGTTGAATGTCCACGAATTACCAAACGTTGTTGAGTTCGAAAATGTCAAACCCCAGTCCGTTCCGAAGGCACCGCCCGTGTTCGTGCCCGTTGTGCCCCAGATTGCTTCCTGGGATGTGCCATTGAGAAACTCGACTAAGATTCGCATCCCATCCATATCGTCTCCGCCAGTGGTATAGCCATTCAGAACGGTCTGAGCCTGAACGGGGGCGGCAAGGGCAACTGCGCCTGCTGCGGCGATTGCAATCGAACAGCTTTTGATGAAAGTTGACTGATTCATGACTGTGGTGCTCCAAGTTAATATTTTTTGTGGGGAAAATGAGGGATTCTGTGTCGGATGAGATGCAGATTTCCGCTTTTGATAGATGCTTTTCTTGAATGCCGCTGAGTAAACTTCTAGCGGTCACATATGTCTTGATTTTGTATTCCCTAGTAGCGCATGAGAATATCTCTGGAACGATTTTTCCCGACTCGTCATAGAGGAGCCTTTTGTCTTTAGAAGAGCTTGAAACTCGTCGTGAAAATCAAATCTGCAAGGGCAAAAATTCAGTAAAAAATCGTAGAGAAAATACTATCAAAAACCTATCGAGGCCAGGCATCAGTAAAAACCAGCAGATTGTAGCTGCTGCTAGCAATGGGCAAAAAATAGAGATAAGTAGAAGTCAGTAGAGTAGGCTTGTTCTGATTGGAAATGTTGAGTAACCAAAATTCAGCGGCATAGCTCGATCAGTGCTTGCCCTATCTAGAATTTAGGGGAAGTACACTAATTTAAGCGTCAAAAATCTTGAAAAATCTCTCGTTAATTTTACTGATAGTAATGTTGCCGACAGCATAATCTCACTGTTTCTGAACAATCGATTTGTATTTATATCAGCGTCTATATTAAACCTCATTTGTATCCAGTCTATGGCTTTTCCTTCAGCTAACCCTTTGCGGTTTTAAATCAAGTGGGGTTGGTTTATTAGATGACTTCAGTCATTACTAAAACAGGCTCAGCAGGGTGATCCAGACGCGATCGCAGCCCTGATGAATCGTAACGTGGGCCATCAAAAGGCCCACGTTTGCATTCGTTGCCAGAATGCACAGTACAAAATAAGGGCAGTGCGATACCCGTTTGGGTGATTCCAACCGGATGGACGATTGGCTTGTTGTTATTGATTGTGTTGGGGGTTCGAGCAGTCAGTGGGACTGAAGTTCTATCCAGTCATACCGAAGCAATTTCCCCGGGTGTTTTGGTAACCGATATTACCCAAGCTAGGCAGCCAGAAACAGCCTCAACGGTTAGAGTCGCTTGTGTACATTATGCCTATGAGATTGAGGAAGCAGACGGTTGGCCTTCTGAATTTGCGGGTCAAACAGTGGCTTGGCATAATCCAAAATTTATTTTAGCTTCCAGTGCGGAAAAGCATTCATGGTGCTGTATCTAATCCTGGTCTGCATGATGCATCGCACTGCTAACCGGGTGCCCTCATCTGTATCTTTTACGCGCTTTAGTTATGCTGCCCCTAGCCACCAGTTTGCAGGTCTTGCTATTTACCCACATGGTTCTAGTGCTCCGCTATGGCATTTCTCTGCGGGGTAATGGCTTAGAAATTCTGCTGCTCATTGCCACGATTGTGCTTAGCATTCAGGCGTTATTTAAGGTCTCGTTTAAGCGATCGCCCCGGTGGCTCAAAGGCTTATACATCGCTAACTGTATTGGGTTGCTTCCCCTTTGGCTGACCGCCACCATCATGGGGTTTTGTATTCATGGAACTCCGATAGTCGGCACATTCGATGCCCCCAGCGGTACCCGCATCACCTTAAAACAACATATCGGGTTGTTGGGCTGCTCTGTTCGCCCTTATATCATTCAGGGTGTGGTCGAGCGTCGTATCTACCATGAAGACAACTATGTTTTTTGCGCCCTCGCCTTTACCGAATCAAAACCGATAGAAGTCGTGCGCTGGAGTCCTAATGAAACTCAACTCATTTTGACTATCGACCAGGAAGATTACACCTTTGAGGTCGCACCTGAAACGGCACCCTCAAATTTGCGACTAGAGCAACCCCGCTCGGCAACGCAACCGACTCGTCAGCTTCTATACCCACATAAATCAGTTTAGCGGTGTGCCTTACTAACTTGTTGACGTGGTGCCTTGCTAACTTGCTGGAGGAATGCAAGCCAAATAAATGGTGGGATAGTGGTCCAGTAACGTTTCCACAACCGCTTTGGCTCCTGAATTAATCTGTAAAACCACTCTAAGCCACTGTCTCGAATCCATTTTGGCGCATGCTTTTTGAGCCCTGCATAGACCGGAAATACGCCACCGACGCCCACCATCACAGATTGAATTTTGCCGTGATGATCAGCCATCCAGCGCTCCTGCTTTGGGCAGCCCAGGGAAATGAATGTCAGCCCAGCACCGCTACGATTGACACGTTCAATCAAGGCTGCATCTTCAGTTGTGGTTAAGGGACGAAACGGCAAAGACTCTGCCCCAGCCAATTTCAGGTTGGGGAACTCCTCTTGCAATCGTGCCTGCATGTCAGCAAGCACATCTTCGGTTGAGCCCAGAAGGTAAATACTAATGTTGTCATCAGTGGCTTGGCGACACAGCGACACGAAAATATCCATGCCTGCGACCCTATCTTGATGAGCTGCTCCTTGCAAACGCATTATCCAGACGAGTGGCATTCCATCTGGCGTCACTAGATCAGCGTGTTCTAAAACTGAGCGTAAATCACTATGCCAATGCGACTCCATCATCATGTGAACGTTAGCCACACAAACAACCCGACTCAAGCCGTGCTTGGCCCAATCCACCATGACCCTCATTTGGTTTTCGAATGGAAGGGCTGTCACTGGGGTACCCGTTACCTCAATTGTAGGAAGTCGCATAGGTGTAACTCTCTATACAAAATGTTTTCTATTCCTATTTCCAATGCCGTCGAATTTCTCGAACGACTTACAAAGGTTAAAGTTAATACTTGCAGGGATTAAGGCTAATCAATAGCAACATACTTGTCACAACATGAGGATAAAATTGACGACAAACATACATAGATTAGAACTCAAGTACTATAACCACCGTATCATAGTTTTAAGTAGATATACCAATATAAAAACTGCAACCAACTTTCTTTCGCTGATTAAAGCAGTATGCCAACTATCTTAGAAAGCAGGGGACTGCAACTTCACGGGAAATTTATAATCACCTTACAGAGCACAGATAGTTTTCTAGGAAAGGTGTCTGGCACTCGCCTCAGGTATGTGTGCGTTTTGATATGCGGGCTCGTATACAGATGAGGAACTCAATATTTGCCTGATGGCAACCCATGCGCCAGATGTCCGAGCTGGCTTTTCATGCAACCCATCGCATATTACGGGCAACACTTACCATTTTCTACACCTCCTTGTAGATATTGACACAACCTTCATGCGTAACCAATTACTGCAAAAATGAGATTTTGCTCCTCAATAGGATCTCCTGAAACCCTTGCAGCTTATGGATCTTCTAAATAATGGTTTAGGAGGTCTAGCCTCAGCAACTTTCAATAAGGGTCATAGATAGGAGTTGATCATGAGCAATGGCCAGCCCAACAAAACGAATGCTGAGCGTGATTGAAAACTCCTGTCATTAAAGGTTTTTGGGAATTTTGATGCTCGACGGCCAAGGCTTGTGACAGTTGCTAACCACTTTTCTAAGGATCCCTGCGACTCCGTCTATTTACTTAAAGCATTGGTGAACTTTAGCTTGAAGGACTGCCCGTCACTAACCATAATCACTTAGATATACGGTAAGCGCAGGCACATGAACGCCTACTGATAGTGGGTTGTCAGCTCATTGCGGCTTTTTCTAATGAGATCAGGGTTAGCGCATGCTTATGCAGTTGATAAGTTTCTTCATCGCCAATCGTCTACTTGATTTTTGAATTGAAGGTGTTTCTTATGAGGTTTGTTCACGCCTAAGGCTCTCTAAGAAGTAAGCTTCTACCTGGAAGTGAAGCGCCTTAGTTAGATATCAAAATCCAAGCTTAATGATGATTTACTGCGCCAAACTTTATTGGATGCACTGGTTCGTGTGTCCGATTTTTTTGATTGAGCGATCCCTAGTTCTTTGCAGGTATTTTCTTTGAGAGTTGCTGATATGAAAGCTATCAATCATCTAGATTTAAAACAGCTTGTTAACGACACCCAGGTCGCATCGAAAATATCTAATGAAATCCAGCAATTGTGGGATAGCTGCTCTTGTGATGTAGCCAACCTAGTCTTCATTGACGCCGATGTGGAAGACAAGGAGGTTTTGCTGCATGGGCTCCTTCCAAGCTATCAAGCTGTCATCCTCTCTGCTGATCAGGATGGTGTTGAGCAAATCACTTATGTGCTATCTGAATTTAAGGACGTTGAAAGCATTCATATTGTTTCTCATGGTAGCCCGGGAACCTTATTTTTAGGCTCAACCCAACTCGATCTTGGCGTAATTAGTCGATATCAAGATCAGTTGAAAGGTTGGTCAGACGCTTTATCGGCTAACGCGAAAGTTCTTCTGTATGGATGTCGGGTTGCAGAGGGATCAATTGGCTCAGCATTTGTTCAGCGATTGCATGAGGTGCTTGGGGCCGCGATCGCAGCCTCCACTACTCCTATAGGACATCCGAATAAAGCTGGCAACTGGCAACTTGATGCACAGATGGGTGTCGTCAAGTTCTCTCCTGCTTTCAAACTTGAAGCGATGCAAAACTTTCCTGGAACCTTGCAGAATTTAGACTTATCGACTGGCGATATAAATCATCCATTTGGGGATGGGGCTGAAAGTGCAGGTTCGGCATCTTCTGCAGCCTCTCTACTCGATTCCTCAGAATCAGGTCCAAATCTCCTGTTTGTCGATGCTGCCGTTGATGACTACCAGAGTTTGCTCGATTCTGTCACTGAAGAGACTGAAGTTTTTATTTTGAATGAACAATTAGATGGGATTACTCAAATCTCATCTATTTTGGCTAACTATTCCAATGTTTCTAGTCTTCAGATAGTTTCTCATGGAGCATCTGGCTCTTTGCAGCTGGGTTCTAGCACTGTTAGCTCAGGCAACTTAGGTGAGTATCAAGATGAGCTAACGGGTTGGTCTCAATTTCTAAATAGTGAAGCTGATATCTTGCTTTATGGTTGCGATGTTGCCCAAGGTGAGATAGGTCAAGGTTTTGTAGCGCAATTGAGCATCTTAACTGGTGCCGATATTGCAGCTTCCAACGATTTAACCGGATCTACTACCCTTGGTGGTGACTGGGATTTAGAAGTTGTCATGGGGGTAATTGAAACTGAGACCAGCTTTAGCCAACAGGGCTTGGATGAGTACGTAGGTCTCCTGGAGACATTAGTCGTAACCAATCAGGCAGACGATAGCATATCTCTCTATGCCACCAATGGTCTGGGTGGTTTTGAACCGCCTACCACCTTTAGCGTAGGTGGAACCAGCCCCACGACCGTGGTACTGGGTGACATCAATGGTGATGGCCTGGAAGACGCGGTTACCACCGATGAAGGCTCCAACTCCATCTCGCTTCTGATTAACGATGGGGCTGGCGGCTTCCTA
>JBCBZT010000082.1:0-24391 GCA_039815185.1 Cyanobacteria bacterium P01_A01_bin.123
GACCCGCTTCGTAGAGCTGACTCGGGTGGCGCGGCGCATCGCCGCCCATCGGAAAGATAATCGCCCAAGGTACCTCGGTGGCCCGGCCCCAAAGCTCGCCGTTGACGAAATTCGCGAGACGGCCAAAGAGAAAGCCGAAGGGGATCACACAGGCGATATAATCGCAGATGCGCAGAAAACTGAGTTTTTCTTTGCCTAGGGCTTCCGGCAACAGCTCCGGCAGGTATTTGCAAAACACGACTAAAGCCTGCGCCCGATCAGAGACATCTTGTATCTCGCGGGCAATGGCTAGCGCCTGGGACCAATATTGTGAGGGCAACAGATGAACAATACTCTCCAGGGCTAGCGCTCTGTATGAGAATCCCTCCGTACGTTTCCGATCCTCTCCATAGCGATCTTGTATTTGTTGAATCGCTGTGAGTACGTCTGGCCATACTTCAGGAAAATGCTCCGCCAGCTTACTCAAAACATAAGCGCGAGAGGTGACATCTTTGATATTGCTGATTGTGTTCAGTACTTCCGGCAATAGGGTTTGAGGCATATAAGGCACAATGGCGGAAATACACTCTGCTCTTTGCCTGGGATTGCGGGCTTGTTGTGCGTAGGCTAGGCCCTGTGCAGGCTGCCAAATCTCTTTTTCTACCAGTCTGCCGACCAACTCAGCCGGAATGTTGCTCGCCAGACTGTTGAGAGAACCCCGTATCAGCGCATAATGGAACAACAAGGCCACGGCTTGACTGGGCGCTTGCTTATAGCCAGATGCTGCTAGACGCCATGCCCGACCCACGTCGCTGGCAAATCCGGCGGGTTTGCCGATCGCCTCACAAGCTGCATACCAACTATTACGACCCGCTTTGTTACTCGCTTGCAACAATTGGTGAATGGCCTCTGGCTGCTGCGCTCCTTCCATGTGCCAGGTCAGATAGGCATGGATATAACCGTCGTCTAGCAAGGTATGCCACTGCCCATCTGTTGTTTTAGCCCGGTAAAGAGCCAGTAGCTGACGATGCGCTTCGACTGTAGTTAGGCCTAATCCGGGTAAGTTACCGGGTGCGAATGGCGTTTCAGGTGTGGTCAGCAAGCGCTGCGCCAAATAATGCATCAGGTCATGCATGCGAAAGCTTGGTTGTCCATCGGCCTGCTGCACACTGGATAAGATTAGAGACTTGCTCCTAAAGCTGTGCAATATCTCTCGGGCTTGGCGCGAGTTAACTTGCCACAGGGTTTCGGCCATCGCTTCGGTCAAGCTGACATCTTCAGGAATGATGCCTAACCAGGCAAACTGACGGCGTTGTGCATCTGGAAGACGTTTCAAGCTCAAGTTAAAACAGGCTAGGAGACTGTACCGACGCTGCTCTCCTTCACTGATGGTGTCGCCTGGCTCACAAATGTTCAAGGATTCTAGGCGAGCAACTTCTTTATTCAAATCTGCTAAGAGATCTTGCCAGGCGCTGAACCCTTCTTCAATTTGAGAGGCGGCTAGCTCTAGAGCCAAGGGGAGGTAGCCAACCCGCTTGGCAAAGGCTTCTGCTTGCTCACGGGCGTTAGCATCCAGGGGTTCCGATAGCTTTTGGGTCATCAGCTCAATCGCTTGACCTTCATCCATCACATCCAGGTCATAGCGCTTAGCATCAGGGATTCTTGCTTCACGGGTCGTGACCAGCACACAACTCTCGTCACTCCCGACTTGAAACGGTTTTAGATGGGTGGAGTTCCAAACATCATCCACCACCAATAGAGCCCGTTTGCCGTAGAGCAAAGTGCGTAGATGATTGGAGGCGGATTGAATCACAGTGGGCTTATAGTTGTAGTCCCCCATGGCCTGTATCCAGCCACTCAGCAATGGCAAAATGTCCGGTGCTTGGCCCAGCGTGGCCCACAGAATGCCATCTGAAAAGCGGGCCTGCACGTCAGGGTCATAGGCGAGCTTTGCCGCCAGCACCGACTTACCAATGCCCCCCAAGCCATAAATAGCACTGACTACCAAGATGCCAAAGCCACTGGCGTCCTCACACAACAACTGCCCCTTCACTGCGTTCTGATGCGCCGGACGGTCCACAAAGTGCGGCGGTAGCGGCGGCGCTTGAAAAGGAGAACCTGGCCTGAGTGGCGGCGTAATAGATGAAAGCCGATTTGGACTGCTTGAAGGATTGGCGATCTCTAGCGGCTGCTCTTCGACAATATCATTCCAATTAACCCCCACAGTCTCGCAAATACTCTTGAAAGTTTCCGCTTGAATTGCCCTCTGGAGCCAAAACCGCTTCAACGTGGATTTAGATGTCGTGGCTGAATCGACCCATGCTTTCTCTGTCTTTGCCCAACCCTTCTTGCGACGGGCTGTCTCAACAATCCCTAGCCCTTTTTGCGATGCTTTGAGAGTAGCTGCCATTAGCGTCGTTGCAGTTTAGAGCGTAGGGTACCTTCCGGTTCAGGATTGGTTCACCTCAAAATGACCCGTGAAATGAACTAAATCTGAACGCTTAACCATGGAGCCAAGGATGATACTAAGGCCATGGCGTTGACGGAGCACGATTATGCGACAAACTTTCTACATTCTAATTTCCACTGCTGCGTTGACGAACCTGACGGCTTTCAGAGGGGTTACTGAAGCATTCATACAACGCAGTGACATAACCTCAAAAGCTAAGTTATGCCAGGAATTTATGATAATCATTGGGTTCTTGATGTTCAGCGGAAATGAAAATCCGGGATGAACAATAAGGCTTTCTCAACGTTTCAGGTTACCGACTAGTCCTGTAGGCACTTTGTCACAGCTACGTTTCAAACAACTCTGGTTCTGATGAATTGATAGGAGAACAGTATGATTCCAAATAGCATTAATCCTCTCTTCAGTAGGTTTTGGCGTAAACAACAAACGCAAAGACAGATCAGTAAAGCTGCTCAAAAAGTAAAAATGCTAGAGCAAGTTGCCATAGTCGAAGAGCCAATTTTGCCTTATCAGCAGGGTAAAGTACGTTACCAGGGCAACTGTTGGAAAGCTATTGCAGATCAAGACATTCGTATCGATCCGCCGAAACGAGTTTTAGTGGTTGGGCGAGAGAACATAACTCTCCTTGTTCGCCCTTTTTCAATGCCAGAAAAACCCGTTATTGCGCTCAATAGGAATCGTCTCTCCCTTGAGCGCAAACCGCAAGCTCATTTCCGTACTTTTTTCGCTGGTTTGGTTGTCATCCTGCTGCTGCTGTGGCTGCTCGATAGCATTCACCAAAGTGAACCGTCTACCACTGTTCCTAACGAAGTTGAACTCGAACAGCGTTTAGGCGATCGAAAGCCACTCGACTTCGAGCTACCGCCCGTCGAAGACTAGTGAGCGTGATGCTGAGAGCGTACCAAACGTATGAGCAAGCGTGTAAATACGCCATCGGTGGGCTGAGCGGCTATCGATATAAGCCGCAGAAGTTAGCCTAGCCAGGGGTAAGTGAAGCGAGCGTGTAACAAAGTGTAAGAGGCTCAAAAGTGGAGGCCGAAACGACGGAACTTCCCTAAAAATAGGTGCCTTTCGGGGATATTTGTACCATCAAAATACAAACCTTAAACCATTGATATAGAAGCCTTTCATGATCCTTCTTACACTTGGTTGTAGTTTTGCCTCAATCAGGCCATCTTTCAGAAGATGTGATCACCTGCACACCCGTCTCATACGGTTTAGTTTTGAAATGTCCCACGTATCCTAGAGGTATCGTTTCGGGTCAGAAGCGATATCCCATTGAGTACTGTATCTTCGCTACTTTAGGGCCTTGTTTGACGAATTAAGATAACTTCGTATTCAAGTCACGAACTCTAAGCACAGGCAGTAGACTCAGAATCTTCCCAAGGAGACTTCTGTACACTTCCCGCGTCTCTTCGGGAGTAATGGAGCCCCCCGATATGAGCATTTCAAACGGTTGACCCAACTCTTCAACAATGATTCCAGTGGATGTATAGCCGTTCTTCCCATAGAATCTTTTTCGCTTCACTCGCTGCGCATAGTTATCGGCCCGCTCGTCAATTTGTTCGATGTTCAACACAATCCGTTTGTCTGGGTGGTTCTCTCTCAACGCTGTTAAGACCTTGGTTCCATAGCCCCCTGATCGGCAGGCAGCGTCAATGGCGAAATAGAACACCAAGATAATGTCCCTGTATTCAATCGTGTAGAGCAGACCGATCCATGATTCATCGTCATAGAGCGAGTTGAAAGAAACATTGCTTTGCTTCGCTTTATGTCGAAGGAACCAAAATGGAGCGCGTTCATTTTTTGGAAACGCATTCTCGTAGAGAGATTTAATCTTAGTGGAGTTCTCTTTATCAGCCACTGCTGGTACGAAATTGATACTCATAATTGTTTGATTTTGCTTAGTCAAACTCTTAACTTTAGATAGACAGTTTTAGTCTATTGTGGTGCCGGATGACTCAAATGGCCAAGCGGTACCAGAACCTGTCTCCAGACTTGCTTTCTTTGTCTTTGGCGTTGTTGCTGCTGGTAGCGTCTTGAAAAAGAAGGCAACTGCCTAGTTCCTTGGAATACATCTCAACGTGACTACCCCAGGTTTACGCCTGGGATTTCTTATGGGTACGTGGGACATTTCAAAACTGAAACCGTATCACAAAAGCTCTTCATGCAATGCCTAACGCGCTGAAAAGAGTCAAAGATAAGAGTGCTGGACTATTAGCCCTAACATCATGGGGCTGTCCTTAAGACTAGAACAGCGCAGCTTGCGAGTCTCAAAGATAGACTTAGTGGCTGAATAGATAGACTAAAATCAGTACTAGTTAGACTCGTATTGAGAATTACGATCGCGCTATCAACAATCGTATCGATTGATTGAAGACTCCCATAGCTGTTAATGCAGATTGCTCAGGTCAAATGCTGCGAGCCCAATATCAGGCTTGTGGTGGCAATGCCGCAACTTCAGGAGCGCGAGCATTCAGGACATGTGAAAGATTTAAGAGAAAAATTGTTTTATTGCCTTCCTCATCGGGAACAACAGCCGTGTGGCTGATCAGTTCTAGAAAATGGGATGACGCGCTGACGGATGGCGGCAGCGATCGCAGTAAATCTGGTGATAGCTCAACCAAATCTGGCAGACCATCTGTCCAAATACCGAAGGGTTCCCATTCAGGGCTACGGGCAATGATCAGGAAAGGTTGGGGTGTTGAGAGTGATAGCGAAGGGGTAGGGGTTAGCCATTGATGCAGATTGAGCACTCGAATCACATGGCTACCGATTTGGAGCAGCCCCAGGCGATTCAGTTCATCATCGCGATCGCTTGGCCCATGGCGCAAAACTCGCAGAACGTTCTTTGACGGTAGGGCCAAAGCATGATCCGCTACGGGAAAGGCGATAAACTTTTGCAGATCCGCATCTTGATCTAAATCTAATGATGTCATAGCTTAATCTCTCACCCAGAAATTGGATTTAATACTTCTGCTTCCAGGACCTCTGCAACCATTGACAGCAGTTTGTGTTCTAAATAAGGCTTGCTGACATATGCGATCGCGCCAAGTTGTTCTGCTAAAAAACGATGTTTCTCGCTACTGCGAGAAGACAACATCATCACTGGCATCTTGACTAACGCTGAATCATTCTGACAATGCTGCAGCAATTCGAAGCCATTCATACGAGGCATCTCGATATCACAAATCACCAATTGAACATTGGGGTGTTGCAAGAGTTGGTCAACGGCTTCCTGACCATCCTGAGCCTGAATAACTTGATATCCAGCCTTTTGTAGAGTGAGGGTGAGGGTTTGGCGCGTTGTAACCGAGTCATCTACGATTAAGAGCTTCTGGCCCAGTTGCTTGCCAATCTCTAAGTCGGTGGTGATGGGTAGTCGTGGGGGATGGGTGGACGCAGCAAGCGTTTCGGTTGATAAATGAGTCGAATCATAGCGGGTCTTACTATCAGCCTGCAGATTAGATACGGATAGATTAGATGCAGATTCGGCCAGTGCTGCACCGTCTAGCACCAAGGTCAGTCGACCATCTGCCAGAATGCTTGCCCCATAAAGATAAGCATGGGTCTCTAGTAAAGGATTTAAGGGACGAATCACCAATTCTTGCTCACCCAGCATCTGCGCTACCTCGATTCCCAGAAGAACACCTTGATGGCGAATGAGGAGAATATGGGGCACAGATGTTTTGGGCATTAAAGGAGAAGCCGATTGAGTGGGGAGACGTTGAGCCTGCCCATGGTAGTCCAACAAATCTGACAAAGCATAGATGGGGATCCAGCAAGCCGCCTCATCTTCTCCCCACCATAAGACTTTGCAATGGTCTCGCTGCTGAATTTGATCGGGTTGAGGAATCAAAATCTGCTCAATAGCATCGGGTAGGAGTGCATAGGCTCTGGCATTTGCCTGACACAGAAGCAGTTTGGCAATGGTTAAGCTCAGAGGAATGTGTAGTGTGAAAGTGGTTCCCTGGTGTGCCACCGAAGTGACTGTAACTTCACCTTGAAGCGCCTGCAGTTGACTCCGCACCACATCTAGCCCCACCCCTCTTCCTGAGAGGCTACTGATTTGAGACGTGGTGGAAAAGCCTGGTTCAAACAGCAAGTCTGTCAGCTGAGCTTGGCTGAGATTATGGGCCTGTTGGGGTGAGACCAGTTGACGTTCAACAGCTTGCTGACGAATGCGCTCAAAATCCAGTCCCTGGCCATCATCTCGGACTTCTATCACCAGATGTTTGCCCTGGTGGTGGGCTGCAATTTCGAGTTGCCCTGCTTTTGGCTTAGCCCATTGCTGCCGAACTGCTACAGGCTCAATCCCGTGGTCAAAGGCATTTCGGACTAAGTGTAGGATTGGATCGTACAGTCTCTCTCCGATCGCTTTATCCACTAATACTTCGGTGCCATGCAGCGTCAGCTCTACAGGCTTGTGATGGAGTGTTTCCAACTGTTGCAAGACGCCGGGGAAACGTTCAAAGAGTTGACCTAAGGGAAACATCCGACTTTCAATCAGGGCGTCACGCGTTTTGAGTAAAAGTCGCCCTTGCTGTTCCTGAGTCTGGCGCGATTGACGGGTAAACAATTCAATGGCATCGGCAGCCTCCGTCAATTGCACTGTGTCATCCAGGAGGGATTGAATGACCAACTGCGGTTCACTGTATTGATCCAGTTCTAGCGCATCAAATCCGATGGGCAAGGGGCGCGATACTTGGAGATATTGACTGGCCCCCCAAGATTCTGACTGGAAAGCGGGGGGAACTGATTGGCGTAGAGGCGTTACTTGCCAGTCGCCCATTTGAGGCCGAGTCTGCGGCATTTGCTGGTGATCGACCCAGTCTTGAAGTTGACTCAACACTTGTTGATGCTGTTGCAGTCGCTTGTAGAGATGACGCACGGCTATTTTAATCTGTTCAGCCTGAAGGGACTGCTGATTGTGATTGGTGAGTAGCTC
The DNA here is from genome assembly GCA_039815185.1 of Cyanobacteria bacterium P01_A01_bin.123. Lineage (GTDB taxonomy): Bacteria > Cyanobacteriota > Cyanobacteriia > Phormidesmidales > Phormidesmidaceae > JBCBZT01. The sequence goes on from JBCBZT010000082.1 coordinate 7,398, forward strand.
ACCCACGGCATAATTGAGTTGATCTAGATGCTCAATCTGAATCCGCACCGTGGGAGCAGGCGCCATGAGCCCTTTGTTTGGCGAGGGGATTGGCTGTTGACCAGAAGGCTGAGCATTGGGCGAATTGGATAAATCCCTGAGCCTAAGCGTCTCTGGTTCGGCAGTTGATTGGGACTTGACGTTTGGATTAATCGCTTCAGGAGAAATAGCAAGTGCCGCAGGGTTCGAATCAGACTCTAGATTACTGTCTGCATTAGTTGGAGCGGCATCTGCTCCCCAGATATTTTCTAAGAGCGTGTTGGCATTATCATCGTAGGGTTGCTCTAGAGAAACATCGGGGGTTTCATATACCTCTTGAGCAGACCCCTGATCAGGCTCAACAACAATATCAGATAGTTTAGGCGAAGCGACCCCTTGTGCCTCGTTCATTTGATCCGATGATGGCTGGACAGACCCTCGCATCCATTGAAAGAGTTTGTGGATAACCGGAATAGTGGTCGTTTCGACAGCCTCTGTCTCCTGATCAAGGACTGATTCTTCAATAACGGCTGTTTCTTCGACAACGGCTGATTCCTCAATAACAGCTGCTGTATTTCCTAAAACAACTGCTGTATTCTCTACGGAGTAATCTGCAACCTGATCATGCGCTTGAATGTGAGCTAGGGCTTGTAAGGCTTCAGAGGGCTGTCCACCTTGGTCGCGATCGCCTGCGAGGACGGCGGTTTGTCCCGCCTGAAAATCCTTTAAGGCAAGTTGGGCAATGGCGATGACCTGATCGGGATGCTGCTTGAGCGCTGCGATCGCGACTTGAGCAATGGCTTCAAATCCAGGTAAATTAAGGGACTCCCCCAAACCTAGGAAGACTTCAGCTTGGGTTTGTAACACGGTGAGGATTTCTTTGGGTGGCTCTGTTTCCAGTGCCGCTGCAAGCTGATCGAGCCGTTGAGCAACCCCCACTTCAAAGATCGATTGAGTGACATCAAAACCCAATTCTACTGAGGTAGGAATATGGGCATTCTGATCAAAATAATCTCCCAAATAATCTTGGAGTCGGGCAAAGATGGTCGCTGTCCGATCCAGGATTTCATCATCATTGACGGTCGCTTCAGTCAGCTCGGCCCTTAAGGCTAAACGGAGACATTCAAATCCCTCAAACAGTAAAGCTTCAACTTCTGCATCAATGGACACCGCTGGACGACAGAGTGCTCTAAACACATCCTCCAAGGAATGAGCAACTTTAGCGATCGTCTCTAGTTCGAGGCTGGCCGCAGCCCCTTTGAGCGTATGCGTAGCCCGCATCAACGTATTGACTTTGTTGATACTGCTATCTTCCTGTAAGGTCAGTAACCCTGTCTCCAGAACCTGCAATAGTTCCGGAGCCTCCTGCAGGAAGTACTGATAGCCTTGCGCTCTAATAGTCGGGTCAGTCGTCATGGCGAGGAAAGCGGGGTGGGTAAAGAACCTATCAATTCAAAGGACTGACACAGTTGGGTGCCTTTTGCCCCCTTAGCCCCGCAATTCTGGAGAGCATCAGCGTCAAAATTCTCCAGAATTAGGGAATTCAGGGGGACGTAGCGGAGTCCTAATTCACTCTGAATTGTTGACTGGTCGTCTGGAGATCTTGAGCGGTCGTGAGTAGGGTTTGGAAAGCAGTAGAGATATTAACGGAGTCTTCGGAGGTTTGATTGGCAATCTCAGCAACATCCCGCATGGTCAGGGTTACAGACTGACATTGCTGTGTCTGCGTCTGCGTCGCCTGGGTAATGCCTGTAACCAATTGGCTAATTTGACTGGTGGCATCCACAATGGCACTGAGGCTTTGACGGGCTTCGCTCACCACCGTAGTTCCTGAGGCAACCCGCTGAATCCCATCTTCCATCGCAGTGGCAACCGCCGATGTGTTGGCCTGAATTTCCTGCACTAACTCCTCGATATCTGTAGCTGCTTCAGCCGACTGGCGGGCTAGAGATCGCACTTCATCCGCAACGACTGCAAATCCCCGCCCGTATTCTCCGGCTCGGGTAGCCTCAATTGAGGCGTTCAGTGCCAGAAGTTGGGTTTGGGTCGTAAAGTTGCCAATCAAATTCACCACCTTGGAAATTTTTTGGGAGGATTCACCGAGACGTTTGAGCCGTTTGTTGGTTTCTGCCACCGTGCCTCGAATTTGCTGCATCTCATCCACGGTGCGGTCAATAGCGGCATCCCCGGTCAGTACGGTTTGGTTGGCCTGCTGAACAGCAGTTTCCACCTGCCGAGCATTGACCTCTACTGCTTGGGTGGTTTGGGCCATGACCTGGAGTTGTTCTAACGCAGTGGCTAGGGCTTTAAATTGTTCCTGAGCTTGGTCTGCTAACGTAGCAATGGCAGATTCACTGGTTTGGGTGGTTTGAGTGACTTGGCTAGAGGCCGCCTGCATTTGAACGATGATTTGCCGTAGGCTACCGAGAGTGTTGTTGTAGGCATCTGCTACAGTCCCCACTTCACTCTCAGTCACCGGAGCCCGGACCGTTAAATCCCCGTCTAAAGCAGGGCGCACTGCTGACAGCAATTGAATCACCTGCTGTTGAAGCCGTTCTTTGGCAGCCTTGTCTCGCTCGGCTGCTTCAGCCAGTTGCACCGATTGATGCTGTAGTTGCTTGACATACTCGCCCTGTTGAATCGCAATGTCGAGCTGTGCCGCAATGCGTTTGGCGAAGTCAATTTCATCCGCTTGCCACTCGCGGGGATGTTCACATTGATGGATACAGAACAGACCCCAGAGGTCTTCTCCTCTGAGCAGTGGCACCACCAGATTAGCCTGCACCTGAAACTGTTCTAAAACATCGACGTAACACTGTTGAATGCCAGACCGGTTGATATCAGCAAAGGTAGAGACATGCCCCCGTCGATATTTATCTGCAAATCCCTGGCTGAAGCAGTGATCTATAACTTCGACTTCAAGGGCAGAGACGTAGCCCGGACGCACATTTTCAGCAATTGTTTTGCCTTGGCTGTACTTGGAGCCCGGCACAAATTGAAAAACCGCTACCCGATCCGCCTTGAGAAAGTTGCGAATTTCCCGAGTCGTGGTGTTGAAGGCTTGCTGCAAATCTAGGGACTGGCGAATTCGCTCGACGATCTGGTTAATCAGCCGCTCTTGTTCAGCTACTTTGAGCTGTTGCTCAGACTGACGTTGTAATTCCTCAATGTATTCACCTTTTTGAATGGCGGTGTTGAGCTGAGCGGCAATGCGTTTGACGAACTCGATATCACTATCTTGCCAATCGCGGGGTTTACGGCATTGGTGATTGTAGAACAAACCCCACAGCTTATCGCCCTTCATTAGAGGCACAACAAGACTCGCTTTGGCCTGGAAATTAGAGAGAATCTCAACCAGGCAGTCTTCTAATCCAGAGTGCTGAATATCTGAAATACACCAGATTCGGCCCCGCTCATACTCCGAAACAAAGTTTTCTTGAAAGCAGTGATCTCGAATCGAAACATCAAGCGACGAGAGAAAGCCCGGTTCGACATCCTCGGCTACGGTTGTGCCATCGCGATAGTCGGATGCAACATCAAACTTATAAATTGCAGTGCGATCGGTCTGCAAAAAGCGGCGGATTTCTCGGCAGGTTGTGGTGAGGGATCGCTGTAAATCAGTCGATCGTTGAATCCGATCCACTATTTTGTCAATCAGGCGCTCCTGTTCGGCGGCTTTAGTCATCTGGTTCGAGGTTTGTTCCAGATAGTCGACTTGTTGCATGGCCACACCGACCTGAGTCGCAATTTGAGTCAGTGCGTTGATTTCAACCGTTGCCCAGGAGCGGGGCTCGTCGTCCTGATAGGTTCCCAGGAGTCCCCATAGCTTGTTTTCCTTAAAGATCGGCGCAATTAGGAAGGCTTGAACAGCAAAATCTGCCAAATCCTCAATTTGCTCGGCGGAAAAATCAGCTGTTTGAATGTTATTGACGACTAGGTGTTCTCGATTGCGATAAGGGCCCCCCTGAGTAGCTTGGAGATCGATCTTGGGCCAGGTGGCCCCAACCCTAGCATCCTCTAGCGTATCCAGGCCCTTCTTTGTTTGCTCAGCGACCAATTGGCTGCTCCAATCTGGCTGAAACTGATAAATCGCCACGCGATCGCTTTTCAAGAGCCGTCTGACGGACTGTTTTGTGGTCTGGAAGACAGCCTCAAGATTGGCAGACTGACGAATCTCAGGAATGATTTCAGCGACTGCATGGCTGATGCGAGCCACTTGAGTTATCTGCGCAGATTGTTCCTGCAATTGCGCCAAATACTCGGTGCCCTGTAGCGTTGCCCCCAGCTGTCGCCCCACTTCTGCGAGCAGGGTGACTTCTCGACCTGACCAATGGCGAGGGCCACTATGTTGAAAGGCACTCAATAATCCCCAAAGCTTTTCGCCTTGTTTGATCGCTACGATAGCAAAGGATTTGATCCCAAAGTAGTCCAGGATATCAATATGACAATCACTTAAACCCGCATCATAGACGTCATCTGCAATGTAGGATTCGCCCGTGCGGAATCGACCGCCCTGGTTCTCCTGGATATAGGTATCTTCCCAGGCACTCCCTACTAATGTTGGCCAGCCTCCTGATTCGGACTCGTAAACGAAGTCGCCAAAATAGTCTGGACGAAATTTGTAGATCGCCACCCGTTCCACATCTAAGAGTTCTCGGACTTCTTGCACGGCAGTTTGGCAAGCATTTTCAAGGTATGAAGCATCACTGATTTTCTGAATGATGGCAGGCAGTTCTTGCTCATACTGTGCTGCTTTGAGTTTCTCTTGGCGCAATTCTAGAGATTGCAAACCCAGCCGCAGCTCGGTCACAATTTTGTAGAGCAAGGCCAAGTCTGCATCTTGCCAAGGCTGAGGGACAGTACATTGCTGCACGACGATTAATCCCCAAACTTGATCCAGGAGAATCGGCACACTCAGACTTGACTGGGTTTGAAATTGGGCCCAGATCTGTTCCTGGTGAGGGCTTAAGGAAACCTGAGCGACATCATTGATGGAAACAACTTGCTGTTGAGCTTCCTGAGGCGATTGGGCCCCAAATGCGATCGCTGGCAAAGTCTCATTCAAACTGGGCGTGTAGCCTTCTGCCAGCAACTCTGCAACCACGCTTCCCTGTGTCTCTGTCTGAAACTGATAGATCAGAACCCGATCAATATTGAGGTGCTGATGCACATCCGCCACCACCACCGCCAGCAGAGTCTCGAGCGTATCTGCTTGATGCATGCGTTGCGAGGTACTGAGTAATCCCTGGAGATCAGCATGACCTGGTAGGGTTTCTGGGAATCCGTTGTCATCAAAAACTGACCAGTCATCATTGACGAGGTTGCCATTCAAGGACAAGTCATCGGCCGACTTAGGGGAGAGGTTGTACTCGGACTTCTGGAGTTTCTGCATGGTCATTTCCGGAGTTTCTGGGGTGAGGGTTTGGTCGAAAGCTGAAAGGCTAGTCTGATCGGTCTCCAGTAAAGGGTTCAAGGCTGAATGGGTAATTTGTTCCGGCTGGGACTGAACAGTTAACCCATTAGACGTCGAAGGCTGGGGTGGGTTTTGCAACTGACGATGATGAACCGGACGCTCCCGCGGTTGACCCTTGACAACTCGCCTTATCCACTGGACGGTCGGAGAGGTATTCAACTTAAAAAACTTCAAGGAACGTCCTCCTGTGATTGCCGCCACAGCGGACACTGAATAATGGATGGCGCATCTAAGACTGCACCCTGATCTCCTGGCAAAATGCCTGCAATGAAGGCGTGCATTTTGGGTGGAAATATTCCCGGTGCCACTATTTGTAGGCGACTCAAGTCATGGCGCTCAATGTCATCGAATCGCGGTACCCCAAGCCCAATAGATTTATCCTGAGCCTGAACCACCAAGACAAGCACAGGAGAGAAGTCTGACACCTGACTCAGGAGGGGGGAATAGCCCATGAGGGCATTACAATCAATCAACCAGAGCATCTCTCCACGCCAGTTGCAAACGCCTAGCGCCTCGTCTGGAACACCTGGAATCGGTAAGATGTCTGCCAAAGCGACCTGCAATACCTCTGCAATGTTTTCTAAAGGCAGTAACCCACTGTCTTTAGAACTCAATGGAAAGCGCAGCAGCCGCTGACGGGTATCGGGCGGGGGAGGTTCAAAGTTCAGGGATTCCAGGCTAAGGAAATCCAGTTGAGTGGTTGCGATCGCTGAGTCTGATGCAGTCATAGGACTTACGCTGGGGGAACTGATGCTTAGGACAATACGCTGAGGGAATAGTTTGAAAGGATGATGGGTAGCGAGTCGGGGTGTGGTATTTCATCACATGGAAGTCAGACTTAAGACGGTCTTCATTAATTCCTTTTGATCCACGGGCTTTGGCAAATATGCATCTGCCCCCAGCATGGTTCCCCAGAGCTTGTCGGCTTCAGTCCCTTTGGTTGAGCAAATCACCACTGGAATATTCTCGGTACCTGTGCTGGTTTTGAGTTCGCGACATAATTCAAAGCCACTTTGTCCCGGCAAAATCACATCCAGCAATACCAAATCTGGCATTTGAGACTGGAGCTTAAGCCGTGCTTCTTCACAGCTCATGGCACTAACAACAGCTAGACCGGCTTGTCTCAGGTACTGAGTTAGTAGCTCAGCTTCGGTCAAGCTGTCTTCAACTAAAAGAACAGTGGTCATGGGGTATTCCTTTGCGATATCAATCGTTCTAAATTCTGTTTCTAGGCCAAGCTCGGATTTCCGGGTATAGGCGTTGACTCGGGGGCTGCAGCCTTAGGGGAGGGGGAAGCGGTGACGGCAGTGGCAGATGGTTTTGTAAAGTCGCTAAAACCTTCTCAGCCGTAATGGGTTTAGCTAAGAAGTCTGAGGAACCCATGAGTTTTGCCCGGACTCGATCAACGATGCCATCGCTACTGGTCACAATAATGACGGGCGTATGCTTGAAAGTAGAAATCTGACGGATTTGAGCACAAACTTCATAGCCATTTAAACCCGGCATAATTAAATCTAAAAAGATCAGCTCTGGCTTTTGTTCTAGTAACATTGGCAAGGCTTGGATCGGATCGTCGATGCTGGTGTAGCGATACCCGGCTTGATTGAGGATTTTTCCCATTGCCATACTGTCAAATCGGCTGTCCTCAAGATAGGCAATCAGGGGGCCATCTGGTTGAGGCTGTGGCAGCTGGGCAGGAACGATTGTTGTTGGACGGGTGGGATAAGCAATATCTGAAACAGTATCTAACCCTATGATGCCTTGCTTGACATAGGGCATAATCGAATGGGTTAAGGGAATCAAGTGTTGCTTCAGTTTGATTGCCAGATCTCGGAAGGTACGATCGCCATTAATCAGCTGGGTAAGATTGTTATAAACCGATGGCGGGGTTTGTTGTCGTAAGGCTTCAGCATCCTGAATCACAGGTGCAAGATTAGGAGAATATTGGCCTAAACCTGCTTGAATCCAGGCATTCCAAACTTGTACGACTTGCTGGATGAGGGGGTTAGGTTGAACTAAAACAGGGGGAGTAGTTGTAATACTCTGGCAAAAGTCGTGATAAGTGAGTTGTATACTCGAAGCGCGATCGCGGGATTGATGAGCTTGAATAAAATCGAATAACATTTCATTCAGATTGCCTCTAACAACCCCAATCATCTGGCTTTTTAAAAGTTGTCCTTGCTCAACCCGCTTCATCAGGGATGAATAATCCCAAAGCTGGAATGAATCCATTAGCTGAGTGGAAAATTCTTGACTCACTTGTGGGCAGTATTGAGTAACTTGTCGGTACCAACGCCGAACAGGATTGCCCCCATTTATACCACCTACAAGGCATCCATCCTGAAAATAAAAATTCCAGATCTGCTTTTGCTTTTTCTTCCCTGGTATTGCTAAGGTCAAACAGCCTGAAAAATGAGTCTGGCTGCAAGATAAAACTCTCTGCAACGTCTCTTCACTACTATTGACTACTTCATAGGTAATGGGTTCACTTTCAACAGTATTTAAGGATTCAGGAAGGAACATTTGAAGATCTTAAACCTGCTGTAGATACGACTTGAAACTTTAGCAGCACATCAATTCCTCTCAGATTCCAGGTCTCAACTTCCAGGTCTCAACCTAATAGATTCTGACGGATTCTAATTTTAAAGCTGTTCAGATTGAATAATTAACAAGCAATTAGCAATCAAAAACCGTCAACCCAAAGGTGATAAACGGCTAGTTTCTTGCCTCAAAGCAATTTTTTCTAGGAACTCTTAAATCTCAACCTTTATTGATAGTAGTTCAGTAAATGGGGAGGGTCAATTTCGATATAAAACTTTCATCGCCCTGAAATTTTCCTTAAAGAATGAGTGAAGTCGCAGTCGATTTTCCTGTTAAATTCAAGAAAAAGAGAATTAGTAACGCGATTTTTGGTGAGATCTGAGGTTTTTACATCAGACGCTTCGCCACCTTGTTTGCGATATTGAGATGCTTATATGCTGCTTAAATTTGTCCTAAAATTGCTTTTTCCCGGCATCATTTTTGGTTTTGTAGCAATAGCTATTCAATCTTTAAGACATCCAACAAATGTACTGAGATTTTCAGCACAATTACTTATTTTTCGTCGCATTAGGCTGACTTTGACACTCCCCCCGCCAAAAAGACAAGGGATTCTCAGAAGTTATGCGAGAAATTCTAGTGATGACAAATGGCTTAGGTGACTGCCAAAAATTGCGGTCACCTGAGGAGCAACCCTCGCTAAACATATGCCACACAAAACAGCCCCGGTATATCTGCCCACTGACTGACACCCCGCCAATGGTCTGAAAAAAACGATGCAGCGTAACCCCACAGTGAACCACGCCTTAGTTTTCCTCGTCAGCGCATTCAGTCCCGTTTTTGCAACACTGTCCTTCTTGCTCAATCAAGTCAGCTGCATAAGCAACCCCACCTGCTTGCTTAAAAGATTCCTGAATCGCTGGAATGGCTTCAACAAAAGTCGGATCTGATATGACTTGTTTGATCGCAGAGCGCAGTTCATCGGGAGAAAAAGACAACTTATCGACAAACAGTCCGACGCCTGCATCCTTAACTCGCATTGCCATGTCAAATTGGTCAGCCAGCATTGGAATCCCTACAATTGGTGTTCCACTTGCCATTGACTCGTGCACACTATTAATGCCGCAGTGTGAAACAAATGCTCGAACATTGGGGTGCTGCAAAACTGCGAGTAAAGGCGGTCCCCAAGACTCTACGCGGATATTTGGGGCGATCGCAGCCGGTAGACACTTTTGCATCGCAGGTCGAAGTATCCACCAAAATCGGAAAGGGGCATTCTCAAACGCTTTGTACATCCGATCAATTTGATTGGCAGACGCGATCGCAACGGTTCCCAGATTGACATAAACGACTGGCAAGCCCTCATCTGGCCATACTTTAACCCCAGTTGGTAACGGCTCAACCGTTGTCGGTAACATTGGCCCCACCATCTTGATGTTGGGCGGTAGTGGACGAGCGTACTCCAGACCAAAGGCACTATCAACGATCACGCGATGCTTGGCCCAAACTTGATTTATGGTCAATTTCTTCAAGCCGCGTTTAGCTCGAAATTGATTGAGTTTGCGCCCCACAGTCACCTCGATCAGCCAACCACTGAGCCATCGAAGTAAGGGATAACTCCATTGTCGATGCCAGGGCATCTGATGAATGGAATGTCCTAAATAGGGAAGCGGCACATCGTACGCAGGCGGCAGATAAGCAATCGAGACTGTCACCAGCAAATCTGGATTGTTAATCACGACCGGAATCCCTTCCGCTTCGGCAACATCGACTCCGGCTCTTGTGACGAAATCAACAATCATCACATCCGGGCGCTCTTGTTGCACAACTTCCATGAGACTGTCAAAGTAACTGTCCCAAATTAACCACAGTGCATTAACAATATCGAGACTGGTCTTTAAAAAAACTTTTTCGTTAGAGTTTAATTGCTCAATTCGGGAGAGTTCATCTTGAAATTGGGATAAGTGTCCTAAACTGACAAAGCGAACGCCCTGGGCAATACAAGAATCTGCTTCTACAAAAGGTTTCATTTCTTCAGCAGAAGCAATTCTGACGCGCCATCCACGCCGAGCAAGCTCTTCTGCCTGCCGAAGCAGAGGCGTTAGATGCCCCACAAAAGGAATTGAGACAAAGAGTGCAGATTTCATAGTGTGGAATTAGGCTATCTGACAGCATAGACCATGAAAATGTCCATTACCCTGAATATTGCCCAATCCTCTTGAGCAACTTTGGTTCGATATCCATGGCGTTCAAGCATCGAAACAATTTGCTCAACGCGATCATTGACGTTATGGACTTCGACAACAACTTGTCTAATTTTTCGCCAATCTTCCTGCTCAATTCCCGTCAGCACATCTAACTCACTGCCTTCGACATCGACTTTCAAGAGATCAATGCTACTAATATGATTCTCTCTCATCACTTCTGAAACTGTTTTCAACTCACAATTGACCTGCTTCGAGGCGCGTGTCTCAAATATGAAAAATTTGTTGAGATAAAGAGAAAGGGCTCCAAAGAGCAGCGATCGGAGGCCTGAAATTGAAAGGATCTTGACTAGAATCTGAGCCAGCTTGGCATTGAGCTCTGAAATGCGTTGCAAGTCAAGAACGATTGCCTTCATCCAGTCGTAGGGGCTGGCTTTTTGAGGTACGCTCGTCGCTGCTTCTGAAAAATACATACTTGCAGTCATACTCAGTGCAGGGCTGTAGCTGAACTGTGTAATTTTGGCTGTGTTTGAGAGACCAACATTGCACAATATCGTGTCTGAAAAATAGCGTTCTGCATTGCTTTTCAGGACGTTAAAGGTCTCAGGGATGGGTTCAAATGCGAAGATTTTGAGATTTCGGAATGACTGAGTGAGCGAGAGCGAGAACAGACCAATATTCGCGCCAACATCAAAAATGCAATCCCCATCGCAAACTTGCACGCCGTGCTTGAGATAAGGCTGCATCTGAAACATCTCGTGATAGAGAATTTTAGTATCTATCTGACTTAAGGCATTGATGCTTAATCCGTTCGGTAAACAAATATGCTTCATAATTCTCCTTGCTCAATGATTTGCTAATCATGATTTTTTTTCCCAGAATTGGGGGGCTAGGGGGGCCTGGATAGCTTTGAATTCGCTGATTTTAGTAATGCCTTGCCAATACATACCAACCAAACGCGCGCAGCTTGACCTTCACATCCGAGTCTGGAACCAAAGGATCAAGATGCTTCCAAGCAGACTCTACCAATGCTTCAGCTTGCTGTTGACAATCTGCGATCGCGCCACACATTTCGAGTCTATCGATCACGCTGGCAATTACTGTTGGATCAGTGGGTTTTGAACGAATCGTCAGCCATAGGTCTCGGCGCGCATCAACCTGCAATCTGGCCATTGCTTTTGCGACTGGCAGCGTAATTTTTCCACAGGCAATATCTTCTCCTTTCAATTTTAGATTGCCTTTAAAGCCACGTAAGTTCAACACATCATCCACGATCTGAAACGCTAAGCCAAGCGACTCAAAGAACTGCCCAAGGGCTTGAGTTTGCTCTGGTGTTCCTTTTCCAATTAGACTACCAAGCTGGGCTAAAGAACTGGCTGGAACAGCCGACTTGAGTCGATGCACTGCCAAAACTCGTTTCTCTAATAGCTTGCCTTCACCTTGCTCAACGACTTCCGGCATCAGTGCATGGAAGCCATCAATATCGATTGCTTGTCCTGCATGAGCTGCGCGCAATGTCTCGAAGTAAATCTCATAAATCTTCAGCTTCTCTACATTGCTCAGGGATGAATTGAGTAGTAAGATTTGCCCCAAAAAGTAGCAAGCATTCCCTGCATTAATTGCGATCGCTTCCCCATAGAGATGGTGACAGCAAGGCTTGCCTCGCCGAATCTCTGAACGATCTTGAACATCATCCACGATTAGCGACCCCGTATGAAGCAATTCGGGCCAGACCAACCAATTTGCAAACGGTTGTGAATTACCGCCAACGAGATCGATACAAGCTAAGACGGCATAAGACCGCCATGCTTTGCCACCTCGATCAATAACGTCTCGAATTGGTTTTAACAATGCACGACTGTACTGTGATTGATCTAACCCCTCTAAGGAAAAACTTCTCTCTTTATTCGCCACAAGTTGATAGAGTTCCTCAGACGTTGGCGAAATCGGCAGCAAAGCCTGAATCGATTTCTGAGTTTCTTGGGCGACTGCCTGGAAGAAATGACTGAGTTTTTGGACCGGGTTAAACCCACTCCGCTCTACAAATCCTAAGCCACTCACCCCGTTTTGCCTAAATGTTCCCTCGCCTCGAATGCGACCTTCCCAGAATGCTGGTTTTGAAAGAATCGTGACGAATTCTTGTGCTGGAAATTCTGCTTTAATGATTAGACTAATCTCTGCTTCTGGAATCTCTAACCGCCACTCAACCGGATAAGTATGAAAAGTTCGAGTGCTCGTCCAGTTTGTCAGCGGTTGAAACAGGAAATCTTGATAGTGACAAGCTTTTCCTTGCGGATCGATCACAATCGCCCAGCGCCCGCAGTTTTTAGCCAAATCAGCACTATCAAACAAATCGTAAACACTGACCTGATAGCCATTGCTCAGTTGAATCGAAAGCCAATTCCAAGCAATATCATGCTTGATATGCCCTGCTGGCTGTTCTGCGGTGGGTTTGCCAAACTCATGATCATACCAACCACTTCCTTCGACCGAGAAAGAATCATCCTCTAACGTCAGTGAGCCTTCAACTCGGCACTTCGGGATGAAATAGTAAAACATATTTTCATGAGCAGTTCCTCTAACGACACCTTGATCGCCATGGCGAACCACAGCGGTTTCAGGTTTAAAGTACAGTTCGCAACTAATTTGCTGTTCTGAATGTATCAGAGCCAGCTTGTAGGTACCGTCTTCAAGCCTGACAAATTGATTGCTATCTAAATCAAGGTCAAGCGAAGTTAAACTGACTTTTGGCTCTTTTCTCAATAATCGATCGGGTAATGGAACATTACCTTTCTCAAATACCTCTCGTAGCGCTTTTTGAAGTAAGGGATCACTGCCTTCTCCCCCTTCCTTAATCATTTGCAATCCGATCTGAGGAGCAGATTGATCTACTAATGAATCAAGCTGGTACTTTTGCTGCTCAACATCACAAATTGCCCAAGTCAGAGAATAGGCATACTGAAATGATTCGAGTTGCTGGTCTCGCCCAATCGCTAACCAAAAGAATGAAGCAAAGAGCGAGAATTCTCGACCATCGGCTGCTTTCAGATGGCTGTTGACGTACCACCACTCTATTGTTGAAGACGCATGAGGCAGATCGTGAACTGCTAGATCGATCGCGCCTGCTTTGGGCCAATCTGCTGGAAGCTGACAAATAGACTCGAGTAACTGTACCATGATGACCTCAATGAAATAGCTTTAGGAGGTTCTTCTACAGGCGCTGCTTTAATTGCCCGAAATTGCAAACCTGCCGCTGAACCACGTTGAAAAATTGTGAGTGAAACAACCGATAGTGCAAGGATCGTGCCAAACGTCAGTTCTCCTAAGGAGGCTGCTGCACTCAATGCGAAGTTGTCTACGTCTTCAATGCCGAGCAGGCAAGGGGCAATATCAGCATAGACCTCACCGTTGGAAAACCTTTGCGCATATCCCAAGCTTTCAGGCGGTAGCGGCACAATAAGGTTTTGGCTACTTAGCTCAAAGGTACCGCCTGTGTCGGTCAGGCTGTCTCCAAATAAAACCAGGCGATCAAAATCAAGGGAAGCGTTCATTTTGTTACTCCTTACTATGTATGAAATGAGATAAACAAGGTTCAATCGACGCAGCTCAGAGCAACTGTTTGGTCGAGTATCTCTATTTCAGAGAGTAAGCGAGAGCAATCCGAGAAGACATGAGGCGAAAGCCCTATGTATCCTGGGACTTGAGCCATTATTTGAACATAAGACTTTAGCCCTGGGAGCTTTAGGTCTCAATAGTGCTTCAATCCCATCTAGATTGAAGCGCTATCGCGAAACGATGCTACGAGATAATCCACAAAGGCACGAGCTGAAGGCTTTGCACTTTTTCCTCCAGCGAGCAATGCGTTAACTTCGACAGTCCCAATTTCCCAATCGGTAAGAAGTTGAACAAGTTCACCACTTTCGAGTTGTGCTCTACACCCCCAGAATGAAGTGGAAATAATTCCCATTCCGGCCACAGCAGCAACTGTTGACGCCTCATTGACGGTTAACATAAGCTGACCATCAACTCTGACGGACAACGTTTTGCCGTCTTTTTTAAAATTCCAGCCAGTTGACCCCATACTTGACGGTCCAATAATCACCTGATGCCCTGCAAGGTCTGCTGGAGTTTTTGGGATTCCAGCCTTCGCCAAATAGGCGGGAGAAGCTGCTAGTAGTCGTGTTGTTACCCCTAGCCGCCGCGCAACCATGGTTGAATCGCGGAGCGGACCAAAACGAACGGCAACATCAATACCCTCATCGATCAAGTCTTGATACGAATCAGTCACCACAAGATCAACATTCAAATCCGGGTGTTGAGCTAGGAAATCGGGAAGGCGAGGAATGATTTCGCGTACCGCGAAGCTGATGGCAACCCCCACTCTCAAGCGCCCCTGCAACTTTCCATCACTACGAACTAGATGGTTGGCCTCTTCCAACGCAGCCAGAATCGGGTCTATTCTCGCCAGATAGTCCGCCCCGGCCTCAGTTAATTTCACTGCATGGGTACTTCTGACAAAGAGCGCCGCCCCCAGATCCTTTTCCAGCTTGGAGATGATTCTGGAGACAGAGGGCTGTGACAAGTCAATCTCTTGGCCCGCAGCCGTAAAGCTACCGGTTATGGCGACACGGCAAAACAAGCGTAAGGTCGAGATCCGATCACTCATTCGTTTTACAAATAACTATTAGACATATATTACCTCTACCAATCAATAAACGAATGAGCAATACTTAATCCATAAGCAGATGGCGCGGTTCACTTTCATCGAAGAACAGTGTTAAAGTCTGCGACTCTCACTCGAAAAACTAGCAAATTAAACAGCGTATAAACAGAATTGGAGGAATTAAGATGAGCAGCAATTTTACTGTCAAGGTGTTTTTTAGAGGTGATTGGTGTCCGTGGTGTTCGGGCTACTTGAAAGACTTTAACGATAAAGCTCTTCATAAAATTCAAGAGCTTGGTGGAAAAGTTGTCGGAATTACTTCTCAAGCGGGAAACCAGTCCCAAAAAAACCTTGGCCTCAACTTTGATATTCAAATTGATGAGGAAAACATTGAAGCTAAAAAATACGAGATTTTCATTACGCCTAAAGCTGAAACTCCGCTCAAAGATGTAGACGGAGCTTACCCAAACGGAATGGTTCAACCCGGAGTTGTTATTGAAGACTCTGAAGGAAAGATACTTTACAAGTGGGCAATCGTTCCTAGTGAGATGAATCTGGGTGGGGCTAGTGACAGACCATTAGTTGCAGATATTGTTGCTTCACTTGAGCAAATCCTTAAGGGCCAAGGAAACGGTGATTCATTTAACACAACTGACATGAATTACCTTGAGCAAAACCATCCTGAAGAATACCAGAAGGTTCAGGCCTACATTGCCTCTTTGAATCAATAGGATGCAAGCATAAGCAGAGGATAGAAGGGGAAAGGTTACCTAAGTCTGTAGAGTGGTTTACGAAAGCCTGAAAGCATTGCCAGTCTTTGATTAGAGCTGGTGTACCCCCCTGCCACTACAAACCCACAAAACAGGAATAAGATTATGTCTCTCCAAGAAAAACTCGACGCTTTTAAGGCAGACTTTGAAGCCAATAAGGCCCCTGCTGCAGCGGTGGAAGCCTTTCATCGTTCCACCCGTGAATTGATCGAAAATGGAAATGCCGAGCGCGCCCTCAAAGCCGGTGAACGAGCGCCCGAATTTACGTTGCCGGATTCAGACGGCAACCTCGTCTCTTCGAGAGCCTTGCTCACCAAAGGTCCCCTTGTACTAACTTTCTATCGTGGTGTCTGGTGCCCCTACTGCAATTTTGATCTACAAGCACTGGAAGAAATTGCTGACGACATCCGTTCCCGAGGTGCTTCACTTCTGGCAATCTCCCAGCAAGGAGCTTCAAGCAGTCGCAAGTCCCAAAGGGATAACAATCTGAGTTATCCGATCCTCACAGACCAAGGTGGAGACTTGGCAGAGCGTTTTGGCCTGCGCTGGACATTGCAGCCCTATGTAATTGAATTCTTTAAGATGTTCCAGGTGGATCTTTCCAAGATCCATAACGATGACAAATGGACCTTGCCTATGCCTGCAAGGTATGTCATCGACACTGATGGCACCATTGCCTACGCAGAGGTCAATCCGGATTATACTCGCCGCCCTGAGCCTAGCGATCTATTCCCGGTTCTCGAGCAACTTGGTCTTTCAGCAGTGAAATAGCAGAGGAACGCACTATCGTCTCTCATTGGCTTGGTGTAGTACCCGAACACTACTACACCAACGCTGAGGCTGCGATGGCCTCAGACCCGTTCAAGCAACATGCCGCAGGAGCAATGAAGATTTTTGGAAGTAATTGACGCGAGTCCACCCTAACAAAAGAGGGATTATGACAACTCAATCAGCGAACAACTTGACACAAGTTCGATACGGCACGGAACCGGTTGATGGCATCAACGTTTTTTACCGGGAGTCAGGAAGTGCCCAGCAACGAGCAGTCGTATTGCTGCATGGCTATCCGGCCTCGTCGCACATGTACCGTGACGTTCTAGCTGCACTGGGTGATGACTTTTACCTGCTTGCCCCTGACTATCCGGGCTTTGGCAACAGTGACTTTCCAGACTCCCAGGATTACGAATACACGTTCGCCAATCTGGCCACAACGATTGACAAATTCCTTGAGCAGAAAGGTATCACCGAGTTTGTGCTGGGGATGCAGGACTACGGAGCACCGGTTGGTTATCGGCTAGCAACGAAATACCCCGACCGAGTCAAGGGCC
>JBCBZT010000083.1:0-24029 GCA_039815185.1 Cyanobacteria bacterium P01_A01_bin.123
GTGAACTGTCGCTGCACAACCGCGTCATTTACCGTGCTCCCTGAACCAATGGGCTTCGTTGTGTTGTGCCAACTTACCCAGGAGTCCCGGCCTGCTATGACGTTTCTGTTCGTCGGCTCACAGCTTTGCTGCTGGCTTCCTTCAGACCCTCCCTCGCGGGAACGCCCTTGCCTTAAGCTAGTCGTTGTTGTCTCTCGGCTCCTATGACTTTCGAGCATTTGGACACTGGTTCTCCGACAGGGGACTTGCACCCCATTAGTTCACGCCCGTGCCGGGCGTACACAAACTCATTGCAGCGGGCGGAAGCGAGAGCCTGGTATAGGTATAAAATTTGTTAGAGGATATTTGGAAACCCGGAGAGATGAAAATAGGTCACGCCAATCTGCGTAGCATGAGTCGAATCATGGCAATGTGAATGAAGGCTTCCGAGGACTCTGGGAGGCGCTCATAATCGACATTGAGACGCCGACACCAGTGCAGCCAACCATAGGTGCGTTCGACCATCCAGCGCTTGGGCAGCAGGACAAACCCTTGGGCTCCCTCGGGGCGCAAGACCACCTCCCAAATCAAGCAAAAGGTATCCATCACCCATTGGCAAAAGTCCTTGCCAGAGAAGCCCCCATCCACCCAGATACGCACTAACCGAGGAAACCGATGGGGTTCGTTTTCTACTTTGTACAGTAACTGTTTAGCCCCTTCTCGTTCCGGCACACTGGCGGCGACAACATGAACTGCCATCAGCAAGCCGAAGGTGTCCACTAGTGTAAAACGCTTGCGGCCTTTGACTTGTTTGCCTGCGTCGTAGCCAACTGCCTCATGCACCATAACTGCCGTCGGCACAGATTGGGAATCCACAGAGCCTGCGCTGGCGGTAGAGGGATGGTCTTCGAGCACCCGTACCCACTGCACGAGATGGTCGTGCACTCGTTTCCAAGTGCCATCATGGCGCCACTGTCGGAAGTAATAGTAGACGGTGGAATAGGGCAAAAAGGTCTTGGGTAACAGAGACCAAGCACAGCCTGTCATCAAGACGTAGAGAATGGCGTTAACAACTTGGTACAGGTCTACGGTTCGGGGGCGACCTGTGGGCTTGGGAGCCGGTAATTGGGAAGCCAGCAGTTCCCATTGTGCTTGAGTCAGGTCACTGGCGTAGGCTAGAGTCATGGCTTTCTAGGAGGCTAAGATTTGCTAATTTCAGCCTAATGACTAGAAAGCCTTTCTTGGATACGGGTGCTCTTTGCTACTTTTCAAATATCCTCTTAGCCGCCGCTGAATGTGAACGTTATGCTGCTTCAATCTGAATTCACCATAGGATTAATATGATTGGTTATTTAACGATTGGAACAAATGACTTAGAAAGAGCTACGGATTTTTACGATAGTCTTCTAAAAGATCTAGGTGGGACTAAAGCTTTTCAAACTGAAGAGTTAACAGCGTGGAGTTTTGGGGAGGGGACATCGCTTCTAACTATCACAAAGCCCTTTGACAAAAATATTGCAACGGCAGGTAATGGAGTGATGGTTGCATTGAAAGCCGAAAACCCTTCTGTAATAGATGCTCTGCATTCTAAAGCATTGACTTTAGGTGGAACTAACGAAGGCGATCCTGGTCCACGTGGAAAAAACTTTTATGCTGCATATTTTCGTGATCTCGATGGTAATAAACTCAATTTTTTCTGCTATACATAACAACCGGTTGCGGATTTTCGGCACTGGTCTCGCGTGATAGGATTTTGGAATGCTCTCACAGCAAGGGATACGAGGATCATCAACAAAATAAATATGGCGGAAATTTTGGCTTAAAACCGCTCGAACCCTATGTTTTGGTTGAGAAATCGTTTGATTGCTCTGATCACCCAAAATCCTAGATCCTTTATGTAGCAAGGGATTTCGGGCTCACATCCAATGGGCCAGCCGATCTTATAGGGTGCGTTCTTTACTGCAACGCCTACTACCCCACTGATAGATTTTTGTGAACGCACCATGCTCGTAAATTTCTTGAAGCAAGCGATCGCAGCCTAACAACGCCCACGCCCACCGACCGCCGAAAATGGGTCGGTATGATGCAGAGGTTCTCTGCGGCGAGTGATGGGCAACGTTAGGTAACTTGCCTCTTTGATAGAGGAATGTTAAGAGGTTGTCCAAAGGTATTAAGTAGAAACGCCAAGCTAACGAAGTGGTTGCTGGGGCTAGGATCAATGCTCTATGGGGTTATTGAATATTTCAATACAGGCGCGGCTGTTGGCATCTATCGTCGTGCCCGCGATCGCGGACATCAGTTGATAAGCCAACAGACTTCTCAACACAAAGTATAAGATGATGTTCGAGGAGAACATAGAAGATGAAATTGCCATAATTGCACCGTCTTCAAAGTTGCCATTAATGGTCTAGCTCTGACCAAGGAAATCTATGGGAGAAACAAATCGCAGTGAAGAACAGTGGCGAGAACTATTCCGTTCAACGCTTACTAAAAACAAAGATCCTGATCGGTTTAGGCAAGCGTTTTGTCAGATTTTAGCAGGTCAAGACAATGTAGCCTTTAAAGTGCTTGAAAGCGAAATGAGGCAGCTTAGATTTGAACTGCTTGACAAGGATCTATGCAGCCAACTGGAGAAATATTTAAGTTCAGGCGATTGGCAAAAGGCAGATGAGGAAACAGCATGGCTTTTTTATCTTACTATGGTCAGGCAGAACTATCTCAATTGGTTTGAACTATGTCAAAAATTTCCTGATGAGATCCTTAAAGAAATTGATGACCTTTGGGTTGCCCACAGTGGAGGACGATTTGGACTAAGCGTTCAAAGGTGTATTTGGGAAGGCTTTGGAGGAACCTTAAGCGGAGAGAGTGAACATACGGAAGTGTATGATTTTTTTGACTCTCCAGAAGAGTTTGAGAGCTGGACTAAGTTTTGCCAGAAAGTTGAATGGTGTATATCTGAAAAGTGGATATTAGAAAACCAAAACTTACTCTCTCTTGAGTTTCTAAAGCCATGTTTGGATTCATTCAAACGGCACTCTAATTCTTCGATAAAGCGTCAAAGGAAATTTTCGTGGTGGATTTCTTACGAATCAGTACTTTCCTTAAAAAAATACAAGGGGGAATTAGCGATTGGTGCATTACCTGCCTTGCATGCCAATGGTCAATGGGGGTTTCTTTTTAAGCGAGGTATTAGCGGCGGGAGCTGGGGGATTAGGAAAGAATTGAGAGCTTTATTTTCACATCAAGCCTTAGTCGATAAGCATTAGTTTATGTATTTCCGTGGAAAACGATTGCAAACCTAACTATTCGGCTATAACCGATGAAATAGAGGTTCTTGATTTGGACTAAAAAGTTATCTCACACGGATAAACCGGAGACATTAGACCGCGAAAATTCGTCCCCGATGCTACGGGGTTTATTGCGAGGATATTTCAATCGATAAAGCACTCTGTACGTACTGAAACGAGCCACGGCTGTTTCTACTAAGACTAATATCGCCGCCTTACTATCCGGTTGCACTCGATGAAGCGGTAAGTTCTGGTTAGAATTAAAATCTTCTACCATGGGTGAACCGAGACATAATGGACAACAACGACATGGAACCTATCCTCCTTGACTCGACAGACGAACACGCGGTGGAAGATTTGGTGATGTCTCTCATTCAGACTGAGCCCACTGAGTATACCGTCCTGAATGAGCACCGAGAAGACATCACCCACGAGATCAAGAAGCTCGTATCACTCAGGGCCAGAATTATCAAAGGCCGATAGCCTAAGAACTGTGCAGTCTCTCGCATAACCCACAAGCCAGATCTTGTAGCGCAGCAGACAACCTCTACTGCATTACAGATCGTTGTAATTGATGAGTTTGGGTTCCCTACAAACGTGAGCAGTTGTGGTTGTCGCCCGATCTCGCAACTGAGCTCTTATGTTATGCAGTGCGATCGCCTCTCAGCTCCGCTCAATGAAACCGACCTGAAAAGCGTTGAAACCGCTTTCAAACGTTCTTTATTGAACCAAACCGTCTTGTGGCAGAGTCAAATTGCGTTTATCAGGAGCGATCGCGCTAAGGGGATTGCGATTCACACACCCAACTAAAATCTGACAACATGGCCGTCAATGATAACGATTCTCCGCAAGGTATCTTCACTGATTCTCACCATGCAGCATCTCACCGATTTGCAATCTTCGAGGACGACGGCACATCCGCGTGGCTCTACCTCACCGAACCAAACACTCAAAAACCGACTGCTGCTGCATGGGTATACAACCGTATCGCCGCTCCACCAGCTAAAGATATTCAGACGTATCGCGGTGGGTCGCCGCCTGCTGCAATTGGCTACGCATCTGTCACCGCATTGTGTCAGTCACCACATACGCACAAATGGAAGATCATCTGGGCTGATGATGGCAATTCCGTAGCAATAACCAAAGATGGTAACCCCGTCGCTTGCATAATCTCCGTCCCCAAAGCAAGTTACAGTCGCGAGTTGATCAAGGACGGGCCGTGGGGGCACATGTGGTCTGACTATGAGTTTAATCGCGTATTCTGAAGACGTTGCCAAACATCACTTTCTTGATGTTTAAGGCGAGAAGAGGATGGGTCAGACGCCTGAGTGTTTTGTCCACGCAGAGCACGGGTGAACAGGACTTTGATTCTGCCTGTCCGTCTCGAATAACAGAACTTAAACTGTTATCCTACTGAAGCCTTAGTCAGCCTTCTGAAATGAAAATCACCTACTCTGTAGCCACAAGTCTCGATGGTTTCATTGCAAGAGAGGATGGAGATGTCTCTTGGCTAGATGAAATGAATATCGACACCAATGAAACAGGTCTGGAGGCGTTCTTCGCCAGCATCGATGGTCTCGTAATGGGGCGTAATACTTACGACTTTGTCTTCAACTACGGATCTTGGCCGTACGAAGATAAACCGACATGGGTGTGCACACATAGTGATCTTCAACCGCTAGACGGTGCGAACCTGATAGTGGTTGGAGATATCGACAAAGTCATCAGTGGGGCAACCACAAGCGGCCTTGAACACCTCTGGCTGGTCGGTGGCGGACGGCTTGCATCTGCCTTTTTGGCGAAAGGCTTGATTACAAATGTGAGCATTGCCGAGATGCCAATCAAATTGGAATCAGGAATACCGCTTTTTTCTGATTACAAACTAGAAGATATCGTTTTCATAGAACGAAACGTCATACAAAAGAACGGCTTCAGGCAGATTGACATCGTCATAAAGAACAATCGCAACATCACAAACGAATGAACCGGAACCGCAAAAGCTGGGTTGGCGAGCTGTACTCGTTCATGCTAGCTCTCGACTTGGCTATCCTAATCTTTGCTTTGGCTGAACCGGAGGAGAACATGGGCTGTTTCGGTGGCGTAGGCTGTTTCGACTTCCAACGGTGGTGCAATGAGATCGTCCCTGCCCTTAAAATCGGCGAAGCCACGAGCATCGTTGCTGCGGAGATAGCAGAGCTTCGGCAGCAGCGGCGATGGGGCGTGAAGTTTCGTGGGCTTGGGGCTGTCTGTATGACTTTTGACCATGAGCTGTGTGATAGCCCCCTGGGTCGACTTTTCCGCGTCGATGAAAATGGCTTGTTTGTCGAAGACCACAAGCCATTGGGGCGGACAGGAGGTTGGGGATACGAGGAGTTGGCCGATCTCGTTGAGCAACTGGCATCCACTTGCATCACAGAAGTTGAGGTGGTTGGTCGGACGTACCGCTTGCCGTGGTTACTTCAACCGTTGCACGACACTGACCTGACAATCAGTAAGGATCTTTTACTCCTGGCGCACAAGCTTGATACACAGGGTGAATTTTGGACCCACGGCAGCGGGGGTTACGGAGAGGGGATACATGGCTGGCTTGATCCGGAAGAAACGGCCTGGTTAGCGCACCTTCTCGATCAGCTGTTTGAATCGGCGGTATGGGGGCAACTGCCACATGATGACTACACGATCAACGAATCCCAAAGTAAGTTGCGGCAAGTGCAACGCGTTGCTAACTTATCAACTAAAGCGGAAAGAGGCCTACTTTGGGGAGGAGACCTAGAGATCTTCTACCCATGAAGGGGTGAAGGAGGTGTACGTATCGTGATGGCCATAAATCTTCGCACCAAAAGGCTGACACTCGAACCCCTGAAATTAGCTGATATGCCAGCCATTTACAATATTGCCAAAGAGAGAAAAAGCATCGAAGACTTTCAGTACGTTGCCGACAGTCTTGATGATGTTAAGGATTGGCTAGAGCCCAGTTACCATGACCCGAACAACTTAGTCTGGATCATACAAAAACAAGGACAGACCATTGGGCTTTTTGACGTTTGCTTTGAAGCTGAATACTCCGACTTAGAAACCAACGTATGTCGCATCGGATATTTCCTCGACTTTAGGGAACACAATCAGGGTTATATAACGGAGGCATTACTCGCGGTAGTAGACTGGTTGTTTCGTTCTACAGATGTTGAGCGAATTGAAGCCGGAGTTACGCTGCACAATATACCTTCATACCGTGTCCTGGAAAAAGCAGGGTTTATCCGAGAGAAAGTAATTGAAAACAATTGGAAATGGTATGACAAAGTCTATGACAGTGCTTACTACTATTTACCTAAAACATCTACCACTTGACTCTGCAAAGCGATTCTGAGCAATAACGAGTCGTTGTGTGGGTTAGTTTGAACCTCGAAACTCAGAAATTACTGGTCTTTGTATGACTAACTTGACCTGGGAGTAGATGTAAAGGCGAAGTGATTGGACTTCATTGTAAAGTGGCTTCACACTACCCAACTTTGAGGCCCAGATTATCGCTGAAGTAATTCTCTAAATTGATAAACTTCAATAAGCTAGGCGTTTGTCCTCCCATCTCGCCCAACCATGCTCGACCTCACCCAACTCACTGGCAAACAGCAACAGTTCATACAGCTTTTGCAGCAGCAGCCTCAAGTCAACAGTCTGCGATCGCTGTGTCACCAGCACAAGTTTGACTTTAACTTCATCAAGGGATTTCTGCTGAGTGGCGTGTTAAATGACTACGTCCAATGGCAAGAAAATGCTAAGGAGACCTGGGGGCTGACGCCGAAGGGGAAAGATGCCAATGGGGTGATTCCTGGTTTCGCACTAGCCGAAAAGTTGCTCAGCGGGATAACTGATGTCCCCACATTGCAGGCAGACCTGGGCGATCGCTTTAGTATCAACTACGGTGCCCTCAAAAAGGCAAAAGCCGTTGATCTCAAAGCGGAAGGAAACACCAAAATCGTCACAATTCTCAACCCCAGCGTCTTAGAACAATACCGTCAGCGTCAGCAAGTCTTCAGCGCCCTTTCCCAAAACCAACCCATTACCCATTACCCCATTGCCCATCTAGACTGGCTCGAAGGCCAAGATTACATCGAATCCAAAGTTGAAACCGACTATACGTTGACAGTGTTGCCGGGACTGAGCGCGATCGCGATCCAACCCGTCGTCACTAACCTCACCAGCGATCTAATCTTGTCTGGCAAATGGCAACAGGTGAGCTTCAAACCCTACGACATCCATGCCCCCGCCCCTGATGTGGCCTATGGTCGCCCCACTATCTTGACCCAATGCATTCAGCACATTCGCGACATTTTCCTCAACATGGGCTTCGATGAAATGTCCGGCTACATCGTTGAATCCGCCTTTTGGAACTTCGATGCCCTGTTTACCCCTCAAGACCACCCCGCCCGCGAAGTCCAAGACACCTTCTACCTCGCCAATCCTAAAACCGTTCCTTTACCCGAGGATGAAATCCTGGTAGAACAGGTCAAACAAGTCCATGAAGCGAACTACGGCGGCGAGTGGAAAGCCTCGGAAGCCAGCCGCGCCATTTTACGGGCACACACCACAACCTCCACCGCCCGCAGGCTGAACCAAATTCAAGGCAAAAATGGCAAATACTTTTCCATCGATAAAGTCTTCCGCAACGAAACCGTCGATCGCACTCACCTGGCCGAGTTCCATCAAATTGAAGGGGTAATTGTCGGCGAACTGCTCAGCGTCCGCACATTGATGGGGTATCTGATCTATTTTTATGAGCGGCTTGGCTTCAAAGACCTCAAGTTCAAACCCACCTACAACCCCTATACAGAACCATCTCTGGAGGTTTTGGCCTATCACCCCCCCAGCGATCGCTACATCGAAGTCGGCAATTCTGGTCTATTTCGTCAAGAAATGCTCAAGCCCCTCGGTTGTGGTCGCAAATCGACTGTGGCTTGGGGGCTAGGGTTAGAGCGAATTGCCATGCTGCTTTACGGCGTTGAAAAATTGTCAGATTTGATTGGGCCAGACATTCGCCTTGATACTGCACCATAGAAAGAAGGAGTAGTGCCATAGCCCAAGTAAAGGTATTTTACGAGCCAGAGATGGAATTGCTCAACGTTTTTTGGCAAAGTTCATGCCCTGACCAACTCTGTACCGAACTGGGTGATGGTGTCATTCTTATCAAAGATGTCGATAGCGGCGAACCCATTGGGATGGAACTGCTTGCCTACAAACCTGAAGATGCCCGTTTCGACTCCGTTAGTGTATGAATTGGAACTCTTAAAGCGATTATCTAGAAATGATGTTCTGCAAATCTATGGCCTCAGCTCCATCGACGATCTCCTCGAAAAACTCCCCTCTCCATCCTCAACCTCGAACTCGCCACCTAAGAAAAGTAAGGCGAGTCCGTTGTTGGCCTATGGAATCCTACACAATCACACTAGATACGCTCAAACCTAACAAAGGAAAATGCTATGAATACTACCGATGTCAAAGAGCAGTTACTGCAAGCAATTGATCAGACCCCCGCTCCTATTTTGAAAGAAGTATTGGACTTTTTGCTATTCGTCAGAGCCAAAGAACTCCAGAAAGAACAACTCGAAGTCAGTTTACTAAGTGAACCCCTACTAGCTGAAGAATGGCTTACCCCTAAAGAGGACGAAGCATGGCAGCATTTGTAAAAGGAGATGTTGTTATTGTTCCGTTTCCATTTTCCGATCTGAGCAATGCCAAGCGTCGGCCAGCTCTCGTTATAGCAAGTTTGGGACGTCAAGATCTTATTCTTTGTATGATCACCAGTCAAAGCTCCAATGACCAGTACATAACTGCCATCTCTAATAGAGATTTTGTCTCAGGTACGCTCAACAGAGATAGCTATGTCAAAGCCAACCGCGTATTCACAGCTAACGAAAGAATCATCACTTATATAGCTGGCACCTTGGTACCTGACAAAGTTAATGAGGTAATTTCAAATTTGATTACTATTTTGCGTACTTAGCTCAAGAGGTAATTTCATAGAATCGCATGCATGCATCATTAATCTGCAACTCGTTGAATCACTGATACAAGTTATTAAATCCTTTTCAGCCCGTGAACAAACCTTGATGCTCTATAGTGCCCCCACTTTGCCATGCCAACCGTTACCTTCCCCCTGGAATATCTCCAACAGCTAACCGCCACACCGCCTCAGCAGCTTGCTGAGCAAGCATTTGAATACGGCTTAGATGCCGCCCTGTTTGACCACACGCTGGAGGTCGAGGTCACGGCTGAGCGCCCCGATCTACTTGCGGCTGAAGGGTTTACCCGTGCGATTAATATCTATAACGGTGCGTCTCGGGAAGTGCCGGAGCAGTTAGAAGCTTCTGGACGACGGGTAACTGTGGATCCATCTGTGCAGTCCCTCCGCCCGCATATTGCTGCCCTCGTGGTAGAAAATGCCAACCTCAAAGCAGGTGGGCTGGACGTGCTGATTCAGTTTCAAGAGAAAGTTACCCAGACCTTTGGCCGTCAGCGCAAGAAAATTGCCATCGGCGTTTACGACCTTGATCAAATTTCTGGCGATTTAGTTTACACGGCATTACCCAAAGATGACCTCAGTTTCATGCCGCTCAATGCCAGTCAATCGATGACGGCGGCGCAAATTTTGGCTGAGCATCCCGTGGGCAAGCTCTATCGCCATACCCTACCGGAGGGCACAAGGGTTCCCATACTGCAAGATGCAACGGGTCAGATCTTGTCGATGCCGCCGATTATCAATGCCGCCGGGGTAGGCGAAGTGGGGGCTAACACGCGCAGTTTGTTGATTGATGTCACTGGGATCTTGCCCCAGACCGTGTTGGACACCTTGAATATCTTGGCTCATAACTTTATTGACACTGGGGCAACGGTGAAAACGGTTGAGATTCTGATGCCCCAAGGTGCGTTGACTACGCCCGAGTTAACCCGCAAGCCAATTCAGTTTTCTGCCAAATATCTCAATGAGATTATGGGGAGCGCCATTCCCAAACATGCGTTGGGTAATTACCTATCGCGGATGGATTTGGATGCGACCGGCACCGATATCGTGTTGATCCCCACCTATCGCACGGATATCTTTAGCGAAGTGGATATTGCCGGGGATTTGATGGTGGCTTTGGGGATCGAAAACTTGCCCCCTGATCTGACGGCGATCCAGTTTTATACCGGCGATGCCAATCCGCTGAAAACTTTTGTGTTTCGCGTGGGAGATTTGGCCCAGCGCATGGGGCTTATGGAGGTCAAAAGCTTTGTGCTCACCGATCCGGATTTGTTGGCACTATTTTCTAACCCCGCAATCCAAACGGGTAATGCGAAAAGCCGCACCTACAGTGCTACCCGCACGACGCTGCAAGCTGGGTTGCTTGATATTTTGTCGCGCAATATTAATGCACCCAAACCGATCAACATTTACGAAACGGGAGAAGTACTGCGTATTAATGCCTCAAAGGTGATTGAGGAAACCTGCTGCTGGGGCTTTGCTAGCTTAGACGCGCGGGCTTCATTTACCTGGGCAAAATCCTATGTGCAAACGCTGCTGAAAGCCCTCAACATCGACTACACGCTGATCCCCTGTGAGGCACAGCACCATATTGTGGGACGGGCAGCTACGGTGATAATTGACGGTAAAGCCGCTGGCCAATTTGGCGAAATTGATCCCACCGTGCTGCATCACTTCTCGTTTCCAGAACCCGTCTGCGCTGGGGAGTTGGATTGTGGTGTGCTGATGTCTTACGCTTCACCAGTGGCGTTGCCAGAATCTCACGTGGGTTAAGGTTGATGGTTTAACCCACAGAAATAAAGCGATGACTCCGCCGCAAATTACGTTCCGGCTCGCTGACGGTTCAGATGTGCCAGCATTGGCCCAGCTCTTTAAAGAAACGGTATTGGCGATCGCGCCCCAGAAATACTCCCCAGAACAAACCCAAGCCTGGGCTGCTTTTGCCGCCGCTGGCGATCCCTTTCACCGATTTATTGTTGAGGCCATAACCTACGTGGCCGAAGATAATACAGGCATTGCTGGATTTGCGGGGATTGCTTCGGATGGCCACGTTACGGCAACCTATGTTCGACACGATCGCATCCGTCAAGGCATTGGTTCCCAACTCATGCATCATATTTTTGAGTACGCCAAAAAGCACCACATCCAACGCCTATACTCAGAAGCCAGTGAATTTAGTTTGGGACTGTTTAAAAAATTTGGCTTTCAGCAATACGACACCGAGGTTGTCGAACGCCATGGGGTCACCTTTACCCGCTATCTAATGGAATATTATCTGTAAGGCAAACGGGCGATCCTGCGGGATCGCCCGTTTGAATAATCATGATTGAGACGTTGACTTACAACAGCGCATCGCCACGACGGTAAAGCTCACGGGCATAGTCTGTCCAAGCCCCCTGACCCCAGTAGCGGAAGCAGCTTGTTTCCACCAGCAACACATACAGGAGTGCTTCTTGATATTCCCGCGTTTGGGTAACGTTGGGATCTGCCTGTACCGCCCGATCAAACTTGGCGTGGAACTTGGCGCTGAGCTGATTCATGGGCTCCAGCACGTTGTCGTAGCCGCTGACCCAGCTGAGGTCATTGGTCCACGAGGCCCCATCCATAGAAAACTGATGGTCGGTTTGCTTCAGATCTGCGATCGCGGCCTCTACCGCCTCCGGTGTGGCTTGTTCCGGAGTTACCTTGGCCCAAATCTTGTGTTGGTGAACCGCTTGGCAGGTGGGATAGTCTTCGGGGCTAACGCCAGCCGCTTCAATCAACTCTAGATATTCAGTCCCGTTGAGACCGACTACCCCCTCAGCACCGCGACCATTTTGCTGAATGTCATCCCACACGGGCATAAACCCACGGGGAAATTCATTCATCATCACGCCGCCATTTTCACCGTCGGCAATTTGGGTCACACAGGACGGGATCACTTTGCCGTTGCCAATTTCCTGACGTCCGCGCCCCAGGGCTTCATGGTATGGCTGCATTTGAGCCACCAGCTTAGTGTCTGATCCCTGGGTTTTGATCAGGGCGGTAATAGTGACCGTTTCCCCACGGGAGTTTCGAGCCATCAGGGTATTGGGGACATACTTGTGTTCGTGCCAAATACCAGAACCGTCGAGACGCTCCACGGAATGTTCTTGTACCATCAGCCACTTATAGCCGCAGTCTTTGAGCGCCTTGATGTACTCATACAAGGTGTCGGGGTGGTTGGGCAGGTGCATTTCCGGGGGTGAAAAACCCTTGACCCGCTTCAATGCATCGTAGCCAAATAAGGCGGCGAAGTAATGCTGCCAAGCTTGGATGTGCAGCTTAATATCAGGAATCGGGGTAGAGGGAACTACAGCGTGACTCCACATTGTGCCCAGCCATTCGACATAGGGTTGATATTGGCGATCGCAGGTGATTTTCTTCAAATTGTCTAAGATATCGCTGCGACCCATTTGGCGCAGACCCCACAGCAAATTGCCAGAATAATCCAGCATAATGCGGGGATTGCCGCCTTTGGCCACGATCTCAGGGATGAAGTCACCCATGCGGCTGTAGCACCAGGCAAATACCCCTGCATTATGGTTGTCGCCATCGTGGGGATGCTCAAACATGTGCTGCAAGTTGCAAATGTTTTCGCCATTACTGCCAGCGGGGATCGTCGGCTGGTGCATGTGTAGGGCACAGGCAAACCCGGCTGTAATCTGGTTGAGGTTGAGATTAGAGTCGTTCAGAAAGACGGGATCGTTGTGATTTGTCACCGATGCGATCGCGGCTTCTGCACCACAGATCATCGGTAAGCCAGATTGAATTTCCTCCAGTTGCGGTAACTGATCATGGAACGCGGTTGCAACCATAGGTTTTCCTTGTTGTCTTAATTATTGTGCTGATTCGAAATTGCCCAGCTCCAGAGCAAATCGGCTATTGCGTCTCGGTTGTTACAAGCTTCTATCATCATCGCCTTTCAGCATGGGCACACCTCTTACGGGGCATTTAATCCTCTCTAGCCAAGGCATCATGTCAGATGATAACGCAGGTAATAAGTGAAGTAAGCTAAAGCTCTGCTAAGCAATGTCAACACCAGTAATGTCGTGGGATGACAACCTTAGTGCGGCAACCGTAACCCAGCAAAAAGCGCTCTGAAGAGAGCGCTTGGGATTCGACAAACATCTACGTACTAGACTCAACAGATTCTAATAAGCATCTTGCAGCTCATAGAAATCAGGAGAGATATAGTCCTTGCGGAGGGGCCAGCCCATCCAGTCTTCAGGCATCAACAAGCGCTTGAGATTGGGATGACCTTCATAGACAATGCCGTACATGTCATAGCTTTCTCGCTCTTGCCAGTCGGCAGCCTTCCAGATCCAGTAGACCGAAGGGATTTTAGGATTATCTCGCGGCAAAAATACCTTGACTCGAATCTCTTCAGGGCAATCAGCATTGTCATCCAATTTAACCAAATGGTAGAAGCTGACGAGGTCTTCCCCCGGCCCGCTGTCATACGCCCCTTGGCACTGGAGATAGTTGAACCCGTAGGCGTACAACGCCGTGCAAAACGGAATCAAGAAAGCAGGGTCAACCTTAACAACTTCAATCCCTAAATGATCTGGCTCTAAAACATCATGGCCAAATCCTTGCTCGGTTAACCACTTAGAAACCTTACCAGCTTCAACAATAGAGCCCTCTTGCTCAGGTGCTTTGTTTTCTGGGTCAGCCATTTTCCACCTCTGATTTCTCAGCTTCGCTCAAAGCAGGCGAAACAGGTAGCCCCATTGCCTCCATTAACTCCTTTGGAGGTGCTTCACGCGTACCAGAACGTAGATATTGTCCCGTCAGAATAGGAGACGTTGGCTTCATTTTGTGAGTCGTCGTGTAGAAGCGGTGGGCTTGGCTCTGATAACTCCGCTCTTGAATCGACTCATTGGCAATCTTTTTGCGCAGCTTGATAATGGCGTCAATGATTGCTTCAGGACGAGGTGGGCAGCCTGGAATGTAAACATCAACTGGAATCAGCTTATCCACACCGCGTACTGCCGATGGGGAATCTACACTGAACATGCCGCCAGTAATAGTGCAAGCACCCATGGCAATGACATATTTGGGGTCAGGCATCTGCTCGTAGAGCCGCACCAGTGCAGGTGCCATCTTCATAGTGACGGTACCTGCCGTGATAATCAAATCTGCCTGTCGCGGGCTAGAGCGAGGCAGCAACCCAAACCGATCAAAGTCAAACCGAGAGCCAATTAGCGCCGCAAACTCAATAAAACAGCAAGCTGTGCCATACAAAAGTGGGAACAAACTAGAAAGACGAGTCCAGTTATATAGATCGTCTACCGTCGTCAGAATCACATTCTCTGACAAATCTTGAGTCACCGTCGGCTGTCCAGCCGGATTCTCAATCCGCTCATTGGGGTTGAGTAGAGGACTCCCCGTGGGTTTCATGACCATTCCAATGCTCCTTTGCGCCAAGCGTAGACGAGACCAATCACCAGAATTGCGATAAAGATCAGCGCTTCTATGAACGCTAACAATCCTAGTCTGCTAAAAGCCACTGCCCAGGGGTAGAGAAAGACAGTCTCAACGTCAAATATCACAAATACCAGGGCAAACATGTAGTAGCGAATGTTGAACTGAATCCAGGCTCCTCCGATCGGCTCCATACCCGATTCGTAGGTTGTACGCCTAACAGGACCCCGCCCCGCTGGGCGCAAGAATTTGGCAGCAGTCAGCGCCAGGATCGGAACCAAGCTACTGATAATCAAAAAGCCTAAAAAATACTCGTAGCCGCTTAAAACAAACACAGCATCAAATCTCTGTAGTCACTAAGTTATGTTACCTGCTCTCCTATATTCTAATGGCATTTGTTGGCGTTATCCGGCGAATTGCTAGCCTGCTCAGGAGATCGAAGACCTTGAGTCGAACCTTGCAATTGAGTCATCGGTCGGGACGCAGAAAGGGTGACCGCAATATGTCATAATCTTTAACAGTATTCTCATGAAGCTGTTGCTGCATGACCTTACAGTCTGCGCGTTAATGATTAGTGTGAGTTTTGTCATCAATGAGTACTGAGCCAAAAGCGCAGCCAGCCCCCAACGATTTAGCTGGTAGTGACGCATCTCCAGACCCTGCGCCTGGGAGCACTACTAATATTGAGCCTGAGCCTGAGGCGCTGACCCCTGTTGAGATGGATCAGTACGAGTGTCGTGCCTGTGGGTATTCATATGAGCCGACAAAGGGAGACAGTCAGGGAAATATTCTTCCAGGGGTCGAGTTTACTCAGCTCCCTACATCATGGCGTTGCCCTGTTTGTGGTGCTCCAAAGAACCAATTTAGCAACATTGGGCCGGTGGGCAAAGCGTCTGGTTTCAAAGAAAATCTGGGCTATGGGTTAGGTGTCAACACCTTAACGCCAGGTCAGAAAAACATCTTGATTTTTGGCTCCCTTGCGCTGGCCTTCTTGTTCTTTCTTAGTCTATATGGGTTGAGATAGCTCCAGGCGATTGAACCCTGAGCTGTTTAGCTTTTGTTTCTGTGTCATTTAATTTTTATCCCCTCTTATGGTGAGTCAGTTTTTAGTCAAGTCGTTGAGAAAAGTGGTGGCGATCGCTGCGATCGCACTTTTGGCAACCAGTTGCTCAGGGGTCTTTCTGTCATCAACGGAGAGCAACCCTTGGAAGGTGATTGACACTGCCAACGATGCCACCTTCTCTGATGTTGCCTTCACTGGTGATCGCAATCACGGCTGGCTGGTTGGCAATCACAATACCCTCCTGGAGACGCTCGATGGGGGGAACACTTGGGTGTCTAAATCTCTGGATTTAGAGGGAAATCACACGCTCACCTCAGTCAGTTTTGCTGACCAGGAGGGTTGGGTAACGGGTCAACCAAGTTTGTTGCTCCACACCAAAGACGGGGGCCAATCCTGGGAGCGGATTCAGCTCAGCGCAAAACTGCCGGGAGAGCCGTTCATGATTACGGCCCTAGGGCCAAATTCTGCCGAAATGGCTACCGATGTGGGGGCAATTTATGTTACTCAAAACTCAGGGAGTAACTGGACAGCCCTGGTTGAAGCAGCTATTGGCGTCTTGCGTAACATTAATCGTTCTGAAGACGGTCAATATGTCGCAGTATCTTCCCGAGGCAACTTTTATTCAACTTGGCAGCCTGGACAGCGTACTTGGCAGCCCCATAATCGACAAAACTCTCGCCGCTTACAGAATATGGGCTTTTCAGCAGATGGCAATTTTTGGCTGATTGCTCGAGGGGGCCAAATCCGCTTTGGCACCAACGCCGACACTGAAGAGTGGCAAGACCCGATTAATCCTGAGTTATCGACCAGTTGGGGGCTATTAGACATTGCTTATCGCACAGCAGATGAAATTTGGGTGTCTGGCGGCAGTGGAAGTATGCTCTACAGCCCTGACGGCGGCAAGAGTTGGCAAAAGGATAGCGCCCTAGAAAATGTGCCTTCAAACTTGTATCGCATTGTGTTTATCAGCCCCGATCAGGGATTTGTGATGGGGCAACGAGGTATTCTACTGAAGTATGAAGGAGATCCCCAGTCTGTTTAGTGCGTGTACCCTTTCGAGCCAAATTGGCAGATTAGAAAACGCCTGTCCGCCCCATATCGAGTTTTTTCTTGTTCGGGCAAGCTTCATTTCGTATGATAGGAACAAGCGTTTTAATTTCTTTTTATAGGAGGTATCAAGATGACTGGTAGCACCGGAGAAAGACCTTTTTCAGACATCATTACAAGCATCCGTTACTGGGTGATTCATAGCGTCACGATTCCAGCGTTATTCATTGCAGGCTGGCTATTTGTTAGCACTGGCTTGGCCTACGATGCTTTCGGCACTCCCCGACCCAATGAGTATTATCCTAATAATCAGATGGAGCTGCCAATTCTCCAAGATCGTTATGGGGCAGACGAGCAAATCAACGACTTCACATCACCATAGTCGGATCAATCCTATCTTTATTGTTTCAGAGTTAAAGCTAGCCCATTTTGAACCATGACCAACAGTAATTTCAACGAGCCAACCGTTTATCCCATTTTTACAATCAGATGGCTTTCAGTTCACGCCCTTGCTGTACCAACTGTTTTCTTTTTGGGCGCGATCGCCGCGATGCAATTTATTCAGCGATAGGAGTATTTCATGGATCGTACTAAAAACCCCAATAAGCAACCCGTCGAGCTAAACCGGACTTCTCTCTATCTTGGTTTACTGCTTGTTTTTGTTCTTGGATTGTTGTTTTCTAGCTATTTCTTCAACTAGGACATAGTTGAGTTAAACAACATCCAATCTGAAAGCTTAAGCTTTTGGCTTAGGCAAATCGCGATCATGGACTTGATCAAAGTATATTTTCGAACATTTCTCTAACGGTACTTTTACCGTATAGACTCAAAAACGCTTAGGAGGTGTGTTGTGAATCAAGGCGGTCGGATTCCTTTGTGGATCGTGGCAACTATTGCAGGTACTGGCGTGCTGGTTGTCGTAGGCTTATTTTTCTACGGAGCTTATGCAGGTGTGGGGTCTGCGATTTAGGCTTCCAGTGCCAGCTCATGGCCCTATCTGTTAATTTATCTGAAGACACGGTTTGTTTTGATGGGTTGAGCGTTTAGTCTCCATCTGCGTGTGGCATTAACTAAAAAAAGGAAAGCGCTGTTTGCTACAACAAACAGCGCTTTCTTTTGTCATTGATGTCTGATCATCCTCAATGCAGCCCCTCAAACCGCATCTTCACGCTCGATATAGAGGAAGAGAAAAGCCATGGTTACCGCTGGGAAAATAATGCCTACCAAAGGAACCAGTATTGATGGAAGAAATGAAGCTGTCATGCTATGTTTCCTTTTCAACGCTAATTAAATATTACATTGCTGAGAGCATTCTACCAGTAAGTCGACAACTTGTTCTCTTGTCCTACCTAGCAGCGTGCTTAAACATCAAATTCGTCCAATGAGAGGGAGGGCAAGTCCGCAGGCGTAACCCGACGATTACAAATGACCCGCTCACTCTCACGTTGGGTGGGCATATCAACCGCGATCGCAGCGACTTGTATCTCCAGGCAATGCATAGGAACCGTCACCCTCAAGGTCGTTTCGACACTCCCCTGACCATTGGGTTCTAGATACATCAACCAACGGGGTTCATCGACCAATGTCCGAGTTTGGCGATCGCTGACCCATAGCTTAACGTAAAGCCGTTGATCGCTATCGGGTAACACAATCCGAATCGGTAACTGCTGCCCAGCCTTAAAATCTCCATCGGGTAGAAAAACCTGAGGTTGCGGAATCATCCATTGATCATCCCTGTCAGTAAATGAAGGTTGGACTTCATCAGGAAGCAGCGCATCAGGTAGCCCCGCGATCGCAGGAGTATCCTCATAAATGACAACCTCATCGGCAAAGCTTGCTTCACCGTAATCCATGCCATTATCAGTATCCAAAGACGGGGATGTATGCAGCGGGGCCGCATCATCGAGGGGAAGCGGATCAACTGCCGGAGACTGCTCTGGAGGCACAACCACCTCACTGGCCGCCATCGCCGAGCGCAGCTCATGGGACGCTTGATAGCCTTCAATCGCAAACGCATTCAGACGATCCCAAAAGCGGGTTTGCAAATTCAATGCTTGA
This sequence comes from Cyanobacteria bacterium P01_A01_bin.123, assembly GCA_039815185.1. GTDB lineage: Bacteria > Cyanobacteriota > Cyanobacteriia > Phormidesmidales > Phormidesmidaceae > JBCBZT01. The sequence goes on from JBCBZT010000083.1 coordinate 18,896, forward strand.
AATGAAGATTCTACCTGAGCCTTAGTTTCAGTTGGCGTATGGGGAGTCTCTGGCAAATTCGAGTCTAAGGCAGTGTCGGATTCAGCCGTCAAATCATTATCCAGCAATAAATATTGATCGGTATCAGCACTCAGTTCTGTGTCGCTAAGTTCTGCATCGTCCACAAAGGCAAACGCCCGATCTAACGGCGGCTCATCCCAAAGATGGGGATCTGCTTCCTGGGCAACCAAGGCTGCATCTAGATCGTCATCAATTGAGCGGAAAACTGGGTTAGCAGCAGCGACGGGCTCTGAGGGGAGTGGATCTATTGGATACTCAGCGTCTAAATCTCCATGGGTTAGGGCTTCTGATGTTGGTGATAACGCTTCATCTACATCTACCAAAGAATTTGGGTCGAAGGAGTCCAGGCCTGATTCCTGAGAATTGCTTAAGTCAGGAGCATCGTCACTTGACTGATCAGGTTGAGGAGACTGAGGCGATCGCTTACGGGCAAACCCAGGCAGTTCTAGCGACTTGGAGCGTAAGTCACCCCCACTATTCCCCATTTCTGGCAACGGGTCATGAGACGCTAAAGGCTGACTGTTCGTCGCAGTTGGGCGGGTAGTTGCAGGTGTCGTCTTCGATGGCAATGGCGGTAAAGCCAGAGATGCTGTCTCAGCGTCACCAAGCTCAGACTGATAAATTTGAGGCGGCATGATCCAACCCAGGGCGGGTAAGAGAGAGGACTGCGCCTCTAGACTAGGCAAATCCCCAACGGGCAACGTCAACTTAACAGATTTATTTTTGGACGGCGCGGACGCTGCGGGCAACAAAACAGAATCGGCCGCTTCTGTCGGCAAAAGGGGCATGACAACCGAATCCACATCTGAGTCATCTTGTGCTTCCGCTTGATCTGCAATCACATCCAATAATTCATTCAGGGCGATGGTGACTGTAAAGGCCTGGGTTGCCCAGATGTAAGACTGTTGAACTTCAAGACTCGACTGCACCATGACTTCCCCCAGCACCAACCGGGTATCTAAGGCATCAGGCAGGTGAATCTCAACTTCAAAGGCTTGATTCGGATCGTCAGTCAGAGGATGTTGAACCTGTTTAATCAGTTCAGCCGTTTGGGGATCGCGTAAGTAAACGTGCAAGCATAGGGATAGTGGGGATGTATCTATCCCTTGTTCTGTTTCTCCCTGTTCTGCACCCTCCTCATGTTCTACCCTCGAAAAGGGATGTTTAAACTGCCCAGCCAGGGTAAATAAACGACCATTAGGCAGCACATAGGCCGTTTGCTGAAGCTGGAGGCAAATAGATTCAGTTGGCGCCACTTCTGACTCAACGGGATCCAGATCAGTCGGGACAACACTATCCCGATGATGATTAGCCTGATCCTCAGCAAGCACAGGACTTAAATCTTGGTGGACTGTGCTAAGGGGGCTTAGATCATCCACAGGTGATTCGAACGGATTGGCAACTGGCTCCGTATCAACAACATCTGCTGATTGCCGTGAAGCTTCTGGTATAGTTTCTGGCGCTGCGGCAACTCCCCCTTGCTCTGACCCTCGATCATCCCAATCAGCTGGATCCTCTTCTCGACTTTGGGACAACACCTGGAGCTGAACGGAATATTGCCAACCCTCGCCCAGAATATCTTCCATCAAATCGCCACCAATACAGCGCAGTTCCCAAGCGCCAGGCCTCAAGTGGGTGAAGGGCATGACGACAATTAGCCCTTCCGGATTGGTTTGATGATGGCGTTTATGTACCCGGCGCTTAGGGGGCATCTGGTCAGGCAAGATATGGCTAATGCGAATTTCCACTGCAGTGCTGATATAGCTTGAGTGGGCCATCACCCGATATCGCCCTTCCAAAATCTCTGCCGTAGAAGATTCCAGGGGCAACCAGGTGCGATCGCCTTCTTGCTGTAATAAAAACTCCCATTGATCCATAGCCCTCATCCCCGCAGGAGATCGCTGCCGTGTCGCGAAAAATTACCTAGATGCCGAAGTATAGCGGTCATCTTAACGGCAATCGCCTGAATCAACAAATCCTTTAAGGGTTGTTTGACAAACGGGGCTAGGGTCGTTGACGAATTGACGTCAATCAGGTGCTTGATCTAGATTGCCAGTAACGTCTGAAATAGACTTTTGCCGCAACCCACAAAGACAGTTGATAGTGCTCTGCCAACAGCCAAGCCACCATACTGCCATGTAATACCAGGGTTAACCCAGCCCAAATTTGCGGTAGTGACTGTCCCGGACTATCCACTAGGGGTGGAAATATTTGGGCTGAGAGCCAAACTAATCCAGCTGGAAAAACGACTAAGGCAACAGCAACAAGCCAAACCATAAAGGAAAGACTGAAGTCGGGTTGAACCGCAGATCTCCAGTGTCGCCCGAGCCAGTACCAAGTCATGGGTTGGGTGCTATCAATCACCTGGACAGATTGCTTGGCTAAGTTAGCCGACAGCATGTGACGACAAAAGTTACAGGCAAAAGCATCCATCAGCACTAGGGCTTCAATCTGGCCATGACGACAAACAGGGCACGGATAGGTATGATCCAGTGACAAACGTCGTGAGGCACCGTTTACCGATGAGGCTAGGGAATTTCTAGAGCTCGACATGGCAACCCAAATAGACGGATTGGTAGGGCATAGACTTGAGGGGTTAGGATCTACAGCAAGCCAACCAAGGATGCCCCGCCCACGATCCTAGAATATTCACGACCGTTATATTCCAAGATCACGATAGGCTCTTGGCCATTAGCCACGTCAATCTGCTTAACCAAAACTTGGCCAGCCGCAATCCGTTCCCCAACCTGGGCATAGCGGCTCCCCTCGTTGGGTACCTGCACAATAGCGCTAACGCGATCGCCCAATTGCACCACCCCAGTCACTTGAATCGAATCGGCTAAAGAGCCTTGGGAAGCTGGGGGAGTCTGAGGGACGTTGATCGTTGCTATCGTTGGGGATGGCGTTGGAGCCACAGCCACAACTGTACCTTGAGCCGGAGCAGGCAAGCTTGGCAAGGCAGGTGGTGTAGGCAAGGGAATCAAGCTAATAGACTGGCCCGCTGCAGGGTTGAACGGTGTTGCTGGTGCCCTATCTGGCGCTGCTGCCATGGTTTGAGCCGTGGTCGCTCTGGGGGTTGTAGGAATAAAGGGTAAAGAAAAGGGATCTTGTCGCCCAGCTGAAATTGAGTTAAGCCGCTGGGGAGCGTCTGTCGAGCGAACAATCACAGGATCAGCAGCTGAGGGCAAATCAGCCGAGAGCTCAGCTGATTCTGCTACCAAAGAACCGTCAAAGGAGGCCGTTCCTTCAATAACGATTTTTTCCTCGCCAGCCTCAGCCTGCCGTGACGCAGGGGTCCCGTGACGACTCGATATCAATCCAACCGTGCCCCCAATCGCAGCCGAGCCTAAAATACCAATCCCCAAACCAATCGCAACTTTCTTGTACTTCGCTTCCAGTTTCATAACCCATCCCCCACAATCCTGATTTAGGCATGACTCAGGATAGCCAATTCTCACCAAATCGGATCATTCTCAGGGACAACAGTTAGCTGGATTGATGGATGCTAATCCGCTGATGATCACTCACTCGCCTTTGATTAACAGCTTGCAGCTCTACCAGCAGCGCGTCGGCTTCAGCCTGGAGATGCAACAACTCAACTTGATGATCAGCCTTATAGGGATAAGATTTGACCTCGATCCAGCAAATCTTATCGTCTACGGAGGGGTAAGACTCCGGGGCCTCAGAAGAAGACGCTGGAAATGAGGATTCGGTAGACAAAGAAGCTGTTGATACGTTCATTGATGATTCCAAGTAAGATTTTTTACTTAAACCACATCCGATTTTAAAATTTGAGCTTGAGCAAAATGGTGGATCTGGATGTGAACGAAGTTTATATCAAAAGATTGAGATATTTTAACCTGAAATTGATAGCCTAATTGTAGGGACATCACCACAAAGCCAACCTATTGTTCATGGCAGTTCCCAAATTGGTTGTTTGGCACTGGATGGACATTAACCTTGGTGTTCTTGATCCTGAATGGCCTGGTTCAGGATTGTTTTGATGTCGTCGAGCTTGAGTTGCAGGGTTAAGTCCAACAGCGATCGCCCAAAGGCTTCATAGTCTGGGTTGGTGGTGATGAGGTCCTCCAGTTGTTGGCACACATCGCGGACGTTCTCAGCTTCGACGTTGTCACGGAGCGATCGCAACGTTTCTAACGGCGGTAAAATCGGCGCTAGTGATTCCTCAGCGGGGGCAGCGTCCTCAGTTGCAGTGGGCAAAGCTTCGGCAGCATATTGCCATTCCAGCCCCAGCTGATGCGCCAGCATATCCAGCAATTCACCGACATGGACAGGTTTCGGCAAAAAGTCATCCGCCCCTGCATCCAGTGCCAACTGCCGATCCTGTTGAGATACCGATGCAGAAGACGCAATCACTTTCTGTTGGGACAGGGTGGCGGACTGGCGAATCTGCTTGAGCAACTCATATCCATCCATCACCGGCATGGCCAAATCGGCAATCACCCCATCAAACGATTGACGCTGGAGTTGGTCGAGGGCCTGTTGCCCATCTTCTGCTTCGGCAATCTCAAACCCGAGCGGCTTTAACACAGTCACCAAAACACTGCGGTTGTCCACACGGTCATCCACCACCAACAGCCGACGTTGCTTTCCTTCATAGCCAACAATGGCAGAGTCGATAGTGCTGCTAACGGTGGGAATGTCCGACTCTGGTGCCAGGGGCACGGCGATCGCAAAGCTAAATTGACTGCCCTCACCCAACTCACTCTGCACCTGAATCTCAGACCCCATCAGCTGCACAATCGTCTGGCTAATGGCCAGCCCCAACCCGGAGCCCTCGGCATATCGTTGGCGATCGCCCACCTGCTCAAACGCTTGAAACAGTTTATCGATATCCTGATCCGCAATGCCCATGCCGGTATCTTCCACCGAGAAGCGGAGGCGACTGATCTCAGCAGCATCGGCAGCAGCAGTTGCTGATGCCCGCAGCGTCACTGTTCCCTGGTCGGTAAATTTAATCGCATTGCCCAACAAATTGAACAGCACCTGGCGAAATCGTTGTTCATCCAGATAAACCCCTTCCGGTAATGTCGATTCAACCTGGTAGGCAAAC
>JBCBZT010000125.1:0-3637 GCA_039815185.1 Cyanobacteria bacterium P01_A01_bin.123
AGTAAAATCGTACCCGGACGACTTTTGAGTTCTGCCTCAAAGGGGCCGCTAAAAATGCTCCAGGAATAAACCGTACCTAAACAGAGCAACACCATTAAGCCGAGCGGAATGAACAGCCAGCGACCCTGGTCGGGCGGCAAGCCAAACAAACGAGCCTCGGCAGGGAAGGGGAAGGTGGGGAGCAATTTGCCTTCGGTTACAGTAGCTTTTCTCACGTCACAAGCACTGATAATTAACGATTTGGCTCTCACGCACGATAGCAGGATTTTGGGACATTTTGACTACTGCCCGCTCTAAAGAGACGGGGATTCCCCGGTTACCCGGAGAGGTTCCTGTTTCATCGCACCTGCCTTCACAGACTTGCTCTGTTCGGGTCTTACGGTTGCTCCACAGACTAACACCGCTTGTCCAACGGCTAAAACGTTTAGCGCAGCATTGATATCCCGGTCATGGTTACACCCACATTCAGGACATTCCCAAGTACGAATATCAAGCGGCATTTTCTCAGCGATATGTCCGCAGTTGGAGCATCGCTTGGAGGACGGGAACCAACGGTCAATCTTGACCAATTCCCTGCCGTACCATTGAGACTTGTATTCAAGCTGCCGCACCAATTCACCCCAACTGGCATCGTTAATGGACAAAGCCAGCTTGGGGTTTTTCACCATGTTCTTCACAGCCAAATCCTCAACGGCGATTACTTGGTTATCGCGCACCAATTGAGTTGTGAGCTTGTGAAGAAAATCCCTACGCGCATCGGCTATCTCAGCCTGGATGCGGGCGACTCGCAACCGTGCTTTATGCCAATTGTTCGAGCCTTTCAGCTTTTTAGCCAGCGCTTTCTGAGCTTTCTTGAGTCGCTTGTGCTTAAGCCGAAACGTTTTCGGGTTGGCAACTTTGCGCCCATCGCTCAAAGCAATCAGGCTAGTGACTCCCAGGTCAATACCTACCTGATTGGAAGATTTCGGCAATGGTGCAATATGCACCTCCACCAACACACTGACAAACCAACGGCCAGACGGGTCAAGCTTGACCGTTACAGTCGATGGTTCCGTACCGTATGGCAATTGCCGACTCCAACGAATCGGCAAGGGTTCGGAGCATTTCGCCAAGTAAAGCTCACCATCCCGCCACTTAAAGGCCGACTTAGTGAACTCAGCCGCGCCACCATTGCGCTTCTTTTTGAAGTTAGGATACTTGGCCCGACCGGCAAAGAAGTTGGTGAATGCTTTCTGAAGATGCCTCAGCCCTTGCTGCAGCGGAACGCAGCTAACTTCATTCAAGAAGCTAAGCTCCTCTTCCCGCTTCCACCGAGTCAGCATTGCCGACGTTTCTTTGTACCCCACACGCGCCTGCCTTTCATACCAGGCTTCGGTTCGAGCGGCCAAAGCACGGTTATAGACAAGACGGGCACAACCCAGTGTTCGCCGCAACAAGCCTTCCTGCTCTGGCGTGGGATAGAAACGATACCGATAAGCACGTTGGGTCATACCTCACATTATGGCGGGTGCAATGTGAGAATGCGACTAAAGTCGCCGTTCGTTTTTCCTCCCCGGTCTAAAGACGCGGGGTTTCCAAACATTTCGAGGCTTTTTCCATGATGAAATCAAGATTGAAGCTCAAAAACAAGGTGTGAGAGTTTGGTGTTGGGATACGGCTGGAAAATCATTTTCAAATACCCCGTCGCATTCATGGAACTGGCTAGTACTGAACGGCGGAAATAGCCTTACCCTTAAGAGGTTGGCTAAAGAAGAGTGACGATGCCTCGCCAAACTGTTTCACCAATTCATCTTAGAGCTGATTTCTAAAGTAGAGCTTAAGCTAGTCGCCGGAGCATCAGTCGAATGAGGGGTTTTTTGCACAACCCCTCAAAAAGGTATCGTTCGCGATGAGATAGCTGAGACTCATGGAGGACTAGTTGCATCCCGCAGCAACTAGGCACCCACATAGAAAGCATCACTTTGTTTCAACACAGACCAGAATCAGATTTCGTCGCTACACTTGGCAAATGCAAGATGATGGCTGAGCTATGCCCCCCAGCAACCAAACGCAGTTAGTCAAATTCCTACAGCAAGAGCTAGCGTTACCATCAGAGTCTGTTGCACTTGGACTGCGGCAGTCTGAGACCATGCCCAATCTGCTGCCGATGGTGCTTTGGCAATATGGACTGGTAACAACTCATCGACTAGACCTAATTTTTGATTGGATAGAAAAAGGTAATCGCTAGGCCAATTCTATTGGTCATCTCCAGTCTTACCCCACTTCTAAGTCAGAGCGTGAACGCGGCATCTGATCAAGGTATTGCAAACACTGCTGAAAGTGCCTGACATCCGTATCAGTCACTCGACAAAAGCAGGTTTGCAGGACTTACGCATTGACAAATTCAACAACATCAGGGTTCAAGGCGTCTTCCCCGTCAAAGGCGCTTGGAGGATGAACTGCCGAACGACCTCTTGATAGAGGTGACGTTGGAGTTCATACCAATTGCCTAGCTGCTGCTGCCAAACTTTGACCTTGTCTCAAAGAAGTGGACGGGTAATCTAAGCGGCTAGTGGACAATCTAGAGAGTCCCAATACTGCTCTTCAAACTGAACAGGCGACAGGTATCCAATCGTTGAATGCAACCGCTGTCGGTTATAGAACACCTCAATCCATTCGGCGATAGCAGTCTTAGCAGCGGCTCTCGTTAGAAAGGCTGTGGGATGAATCAACTCGCTTTTGAGCGTACCAAAGAAGCTTTCAGCGACCGCGTTATCCCAGCAATTACCACGGCGACTCATGCTACAGCTTATCTTAGCTTGCCGCAGAGCAGCTTGATAGTCACCGCTGGCATATTGATCTCCTCTGTCGGAGTGAAACAGCAAGCCCACTACTGAGGGCGATCGCTGACCCAGGGCAGATTCTAGGGCTGCTAGGACAAGCTCAGTGCGCATATGGTCTGCCATTGACCATCCCACAACTCGTCTAGAGAATAGGTCAATGATGACCGCCAGGTAAAGCCAGCCCGCGTGAGTTGGAATGTAGGTGATGTCTGCCACCCAGCTTTGGTCAGGCTCACTTGCTGTAAAATCGCGGTTCAAGCGGTTCTCAGCAACTGGTAAACCATGCTTGGAATGGGTTGTCACCCTGAAGCGACGCTTGGTACGATCTCTGATACCAAGCTGGGCCATCAGGCGCACTACTCGCCCTCGGCTGACTGGATAACCTCTTGCTGCCAGAGCTGCCTGTATCCTGGGCGAGCCGTAGGTTTGACGGCTCTCATCATAAATCTGTTGAATTTGCTTGGACAATATCTCATTCTCCTTTTCTCGGGTAGATGTGCCATGCCTGGACCAAGCGTAGTACCCACTTCTTGAAACACCCAGTGCTTGGCACATCATGGCAATTGGAAAATTCTCCTTCTCCGCATCAATTAGCTCATAGACTTTGAGCTCTCCTTGCGATAAAAATAAAAGCAGAAAAAGCTGCGATCAAGGCTCTAGAAATCGCTTCTATATTTCTAGTTTTATGTTTTATATAAACAAAAGTAAATATTGAGATCAGGCCAATAATGCATATGCCGAACTCTATTTTTCCCCGATGGGAGGTTTGATAAAATACAAATGTTGATTCGCTGCCAATATATCCCGTATAACCG
>JBCBZT010000037.1:0-86071 GCA_039815185.1 Cyanobacteria bacterium P01_A01_bin.123
CCCGTAGGAGTCTGGGCCGTGTCTCAGTCCCAGTGTGGCTGATCATCCTCTCAGACCAGCTACTGATCGTCGCCTTGGTAGGCCTTTACCCTACCAACTAGCTAATCAGACGCGAGCTCATCTCCAGGCGGAATTCACCATTTCACCTCTCGGCATATGGGGTATTAGCAGTCGTTTCCAACTGTTGTCCCCCTCCTGAAGGCAGATTCTCACGCGTTACTCACCCGTCCGCCACTAACCCCGAAGGGTTCGTTCGACTTGCATGTGTTAAGCACGCCGCCAGCGTTCATCCTGAGCCAGGATCAAACTCTCCATGTTAATCAGTCCCCTAAATAAATTTAGAAGACTCTCATTTCAGTTCTCACCCGATACTCTCGTATCCGGTTCCATTCCCTAACGCATCATAGAACATGCTACAATGCTGGAAATTTAATCTCTTGACGAGGTACTTTATCTCTCGCTGACTTCCAAACTATTGAATTATCTAGGTTCTAGGCCCTCCGTCAGGGTCACATTTCGTGCCCCCCGCTTCAGGCGCTTTACTAATATATCTAAGCTATCTAACCCTGTCAAGAAATTCGCTGCGAGAATTCTTTTCGGGTTAAACACATTCAGCATTACAGGGATTTAGGCGCAGGCGATCCCGCTTTTCCAGGAGTGCTGGAAAAGTTTGGGTTCTTTTGGGTTCAAGAGATTCAGAATAAGGGTGTTTGTTTGGATGCAGCCATCCTAGGGCTACCTTACTTCTCAAGTAAAGGGCAATGCGGGACATGATTGGGATTAATCTAGTCGCTATGATGTTGCTTGAAATGGGCTAGGAGCTATGTTGCCAAGCTGGATGGTACTAGATCCGCTAATACGTAGTTGGTTACTTGAGGACATTGGCCGAGGCGATCGTACAACAATGGGCATCACCCCCAAGCTATCTCAAGTAGGCAAAGCGGAGTGGCTTTTCAAGGAAAAGGGCGTTGCAGCAGGATTGACGATTGCCGGACGAGTTTTTCAACTGATTGATAGTCAGGTGATGTTTACAGCAACCGTTGATGAAGGGGTATGGAGCGATCGAGGTCAGATTACTGCTTACATCCATGGCCCCATGGAAACCTTACTAACCGGAGAACGGGTTGCGTTGAATTTAGCTATGCGGCTTAGCGGTATCGCCACAATGGCTCGGAGGTACGTAGAACAGATTTCAGATTTACCCGCCCAACTTGTGGATACCCGCAAGACAACACCGGGGCTACGAATTTTAGAAAAATATGCATCTTGGGTGGGAGGAGCCATCAATCACCGTATGGGCTTAGATGATGGGGTCATGATCAAAGACAATCACATCGCTGCAGCGGGCGGGATAGGTGAGGCGATTACGTTGGTTCGTGCTCGGGTGCCCTATCCCCTGACTATAGAAGTTGAAGCGGCAACATTAACCCAAGTACAAGCAGCACTAACCCACGGTGCAGATATCATTATGCTTGATAATATGCCTATCGCCGAGATGACAACAGCGGTAACCGTGATTCGTGATTTCGATGACCGAGTCAAAATTGAGGCGTCAGGTAATATTACATTAGACACGATTCGGAGCGTTGCTCAAACAGGAGTAGACTACATTTCAACGAGTGCGCCGATTACGCGATCGCCTTGGCTAGATATCAGCATGAGAGTGTCAGGGTCATGAAGCGAGTTCGATTCAGCTTTAGTCTCTCGATGGATGGTGAGTCTCTCAATGGATGTGCAGTGTATCAGTGATGGCTAGAGTTGCATTTCGATTGCCAAATAGTCAAAGAGTTCTCTGTAGACTCGGGCTAAGTCGGGCAGTTGGTAGTGGGCGTTAAGACCACTGGGGTTGGGCAATACCCAAAGCTTAGCGTTGTGCAACTCATTAGGTTGTAATCCCAAAGTCGCTTTGGGTTGGACAAAGGCACTGCGGTAGGCACTAATACCAAGAACAGCTAAGACTCTAGGGCAATTACGTTTAACTTTTATAGCCAGAGTTTTGTAACCCGAGAGCAAGTCAGCCTTAGACAATTCATCGGCACGGGCAGTAGCGGGCTCGGCAATGTTAGTCATGCCGTAGCCGTAGTTCAGTAGTTGACGATCTTCTTTGGGTTCAAGCAAGCGATCGGTAAAGCCCGCCGCATAAAGAGTTTTCCACAGACGGTTACCCGGGCGGGCAAAGTGGTGACCTACGACAGCACTATAAACACTGGGGTTAATGCCGCAAAACAAAATCTTTAAATGAGGAGCGATAATATCGGGTACGGTTGCCCCATAGGCCGCTTTCAGTTCAGCCTTTGTAGGTTTTAGGGGCATCGGCAATAGTATGCAGGAACATCTGAGCGTGCCAAATCCTTAAGCCGTTGTCAATGAGGCAAGGGCATCAGGAATCGTGTCTGAAGGAGCTTGAAATTCTCCCGTAGCCACATACTCTAAACGTAACTTAAGCCAACTAATAAACTTTCGATTAGTAGACAAGATAGCCACCGCAGGCTGAGGACAATTTGCCTTCTCCACATGCATTTCAGGCGCTTCCAAGAAAGCAGGTTGACAAACTAGCCAAAAATCTGTTTCCTTCTCTTGCTCTTGATAAAACCGAGTCCGCTCCTTGAGCACTTCGCCCAGAGGTTCTTCTTCAAGCAAAAATTTTTGGCTGCCCAGAACGTAATAGTAGGTTATCAATGTCGGCACCGAAACACTCCCCAACTCAAGTTGACCAAGACCCATTTTACCCGACGGGTTCTTAGGAATGGGCCATATCATAGGGATAATTTACTTAGATTAAAAGTCAACCCGACCCACAGACACTTGACGTGCCTGGGATGACGATGGGGGCTCAGGTGGGAAGTCATCATCATCATCATCAACTGCTAGAGACTCAAAGGACTGGGTATCTGCCACAGAAATGTCGGCCCCATTAATGACAGCCCCCAACAGTTCAACCTCTTCTGCTTCTTCAAGCTGCTCCAGAACAGCAGACAAAATGGATTTCTCAGTCACCCCAGGCCGAGTAATGATGATCATGCCATCGGTTAAAGGCTCCAGCAGCTTGGCATCGTTGTTCAAGGTTAAGGGAGGAGCATCTATCACAACTAAGTCAAATCGCACCCGCGCATCTTCTAAAATACGCTTCATTTCGCTAGATTCAAGTAAAATTGCAGACTGGCGCTGAGGTCCTGGACTAGGACACAAATATAGGTTTTCAATGTCTGGCACTAGCTGAATCGGCTCACCAAGCTTGCCGCCATAATGACGCAGAGGCTCTACTGTAATGTGGCGATCCAACTTCATATTAAGCCAACTGGCCCGAGACGGCGATCGCAAATCGGCCTCAATCAAGAGAGTGCGACGGCCGGCCCTAGCCGAGGCGATCGCCAAATTATAAGCACTCACAGTCTTACCCTCTTGGGGCTTGGTGCTGGTAATCAAAACAACTCGCGGAGCTCGCCCCTCTTCTAGGGTGCCAGAAGCCAATCGGATATTACTACGAAAGCGCTCATAGTTTTCTTCGTACGGTGAATTAAGTTTCAGTAAAAGGGGTGGAATCTTCGAGGACCGAGTCTTGATAGCTGGAATCACGCCCAAAGTAGGAATTTCCAGGTCTTGCAAAATTGTCTGTAACTCCTCTGGCGTCCGGGCTGTGCTGTCGATCATATCCAACAAGAAGATAATCACACCACCCGCGACAACACCGAGCAACCCTCCAAGCGCTAGCACAATAAAAGGATTTGGAACTTGCCGTGGTGCGGGTGTTGTCGCAGGTGGGCGGGACACGGTCAAACTACTAACTGTTTCTGCCTCAGCTGCTTGGGCATCAATCCGTCGCGCCTGGAGCTGATCAAACAGAGCCTTCTTAAGACCAACCTGCTGAGCTAACCGCTCTCGCTGCAACTGCTTGTTCGGTAAGTTAGCGTACTGCTGACGCAATTCTTCCTCAGTGCGTTCTAGCGTCTGCTGTTGCTGCACCAAAGTATCGCGCTGAGTTTGCAATGCCACCAATTGATTCGCCAACGCAGCCCTAGCAGGATCTAAATTGCTATCTTGACGCACAGCAGTGCCACTCGGCAGCGGAGCAGCTTCTCCGCCCCCAATAACTTCCCCAGCTCTTGCATCTAGCAGATTCTCATAAGCCGCCAAACTCTGCCGCAGCTCCACCATCGTAGGGTGAGCTGGACGCAAATCCGCCGCCAGAATTTGCATCTGGCTTTCAACGTCGTAAATCTGAGCTCGTAAATTGGCAATGATCGGATCAGCACTCAACGCCGATGAAGCATAGGCTTGATCAGCGTTCAGGCCTAATCGCCCCTCTAAACTGCGGATCTGGGCATCGATACCCTCAAGGCCAATTTCATTTTGCCGCCGCTGGGTCTGGCTGCCCGAGATTGCTCCCAACAAACTCCCATCCAAAGCCGCTTGAATGGCGGGTCCCTCCACCCGGTCATACCTTTCTAAATTTTGCTCCGCTTGACGTAGATCAGATTCTACTTGGGGTAATCGTTCATTAAGCGCTTCGATAATCGCCCGCAGTCGCGCCTGATTACTAAAACGGCTAAACTCGACCATGCCCTCAAACATCAAGGACAAGGCCAACTCAGCTTTTTCAGGATCATCTAACACAACACGCACAGCGACCCGCTGTCCAGCCTCTTCATCGCCACCAATACTAATGGTGGTACTTTCTTTGATCTCATCAGGAGCCAGTTCAATTCCCTGCTCATTCAGGCGTTCTGATACCTGATCGAGCAAAATATCAGCCAGCAGAAAGTCTTCTGTAATGATGCCCTGCCCCTGCTCTTGAATCGCAGTTCCTGTTTCAGTTAAAACAACAAGCGGCGCATTTTGCACCAATAAACCATCGGCCTGATACTTTTGTTCTGGAGGGGGTTGTAGAGCGACAACCCCTGAAGCACCAAACACAGCTAGCACCGCTGCTAAACCAGCCCATTTGTAGCGATCAAGCGCGATTATGTATCGTTTGACGAAAGCAGCGACCATGGCCTTGACTCACATTTATAATATCTAATGATAGACGCACTTAACCCCTTATGAATCAGTGCTCTAAATCAACAAACCCATTCAATCCCCAAACGGGATTCACCAAACTGGACTAAGGACGAAACAAATCATCTGCAGCATCAGATAACGAATCAAAGAACAACAAAAAGCCCAAAGTATCTCGAAACGGCTGTGTAAAGGTGTTCAACGCAAAGGTAATTCGATTAATAAAGTTGCGGTTGGCAATCACAACATCATTATTTTGCAAAGGTGGATTTTGAGAGAGATCTCCTTCTAAGGCTGAAAACATGTTGAACCGCATCGTAACTGCCGTACCTTGCTCGGGATCAAAGCGAATCAGTGCAACTTGGCGAAAATTGGCGTTGTCTGGATTGACCCCTGTGGCAGTAACAGCATCTAATAAGCGACTACCGTTGGGTAGCTGAACCGCACCAAAGTTGGCGTTAATACCGCCACCTGCAGCATAGTTTAAGGCACGGATAGTAATCGCTTCACGGGCGAGGGTAGAACGAGATACTAAATAGCGATCATATTCATCTAGTTCACTAAGGTCTAGACGGGGAATCGTCATCACATCACCATCTTCCAAGCGCAAATCTGGAATGGCATCACCGTCGGCTAAAGGTGTAAATAGATCAACTTCCGTTTCAATCACTTGTCCATCGGGTAACCGTCGCCTGATGTGCACCGATCGGAGATCAGAAAATCCAGTGGCACCACCAGAAGCGAGTAGCGCAGTTGAGATTTGAGGCGCAGGTAGCGGATAAAATCCAGGGCGAACTACTTCCCCCAATATAGTCACCTCTACAGGGCGCTGTGCTGTCAGGGTCAGGTCAACCTCGGGATCAACTACGTATTGATTATAGATTTGACGAATTTGTGCTTGGGCTTGGGCCAGGGTAAACCCTTCTAAATTGACTGACCCTTCGATAGGAATAATCACATTGCCCTGCAAATCTAAGGTTGCCTGAAAACTCAAATCAGGGAATCGCTGGACACTTACAAAAATGCCGTCCCCTGGCCCCAATCGATAAACATCAAATTCTGGTGGAGCACTGCTATTTGGCTGCTCCATAATCGAGTTCAAAATTTCTGGTGTCAAGACTGGCCGATCGCCTTCTGGCATGGGCACTGACAACGGCTCATCCAGGCTCGGGGGAGTCACTTCTGGATCATCGTTATTAGATTCAACTTGCGCGATCGCGTTAGGCGCAGCGATATCTCCTTCTGGAACAGACTGCTCAAGAACAACGCGCACATCTTCATAATCGGTTGTCGTAGAAATTGATAGCGGTTCGTCTACACTCAGGGACAACGCTTGTGCCCCATGATTAGAGACAGACTGGGACTCAACCGGCAAAATCTCATCGGGCTCAAGATAATCCTTTGAGACAGATCGCTCAGAAGTTAAAGTCCTATCACCATTCTCAGTTGCGTTAGCCCGCCCCAAGCTGACAGGGTCACTGACAAGCGCCCCTAAAATCAAGACTGTGCTGAGAAATAAGTCAATCAATCGCTGAGACTTGACAGCACTTTGTAGTAGAGCTATTAACTGTAACAGGGGCCGTAAGCGGAACGAAATATGGGGCATGGGGCTACGCGCTAACTAGGGAGTTGAACAAAACCCTGACTACAGGGAAGCCATATCGGCAATCACAAGTCATGTGGCAGCTCTCGGAGCAGATAACCTGACCCAAGTGCATAAAGCTGAGCAGACACCGATAGAGTAAGTAGGCATAAGCAGTCGGAGCTTCAATATGGGTTACTCCTTTATACTCTGCCTAGTATGACTATGGCTCTAAAGCTTAACGCTTTGATTTAACTCAGTTATTAAGTTATACGACCCTGGGGCCCGATGTCAGCATAGAAACTCCTGACTCGGGATGCAAACTCAAGATTGCTTGGGCATGGCCTTTGCTAAGGGGCCAGCATTCAGGGACTTCTGTACGGCTTGACTGATATCTAACGCAAAAGTTTCGTAAGCCCGAATCTTACCCAGGGGTTCGATGGGAATCAATACGCTGACGGCTACCCAGGGCATACGGACTCGGTCGCCCCACTGTGCCCGCTGATCGGCAAAGAACCACTGCCCCGGAGAAGGGTGTCCCCCATTAATCCAGGCATACCACTGCACAACGGCAAAGGTTTGACGGTCATTCCAACTGCGTAGGAACCTCGCTGTCACAGGGACTTCAATGCTTTCAGCATTCTTAGCCTTAAACGCCAGCGTTTGGTAAGAATCAGTCTGCCATTTTTGGGTGCCAGCCAGATCGATCCACTCCACCTCAGGCTGATCTTTATACCAAGTTTGGGCATGGGTCAGCACCGTAACCACAGGCACCGGATTAGGGGTCTCTGGGGCAGCACTGCTAGGTTCAAATTCCATCAATGTCCAATCATGGCCGCTAATAGAGACTACCTGATGGTTCAAAGGAGCCCAGCCTTGAATCTCTAAGCCAGTGTCTTGGATGCTTTGGAGTTGTTTCAGTTCAGCAACTTCTAAGGGATTAGTCCAAGGCCATTGGCCATTAAGGTAATGCGGTACAGCAGCAATTACCGCGATCGCAGCCAAAAGCGCCACGATCATAATTCGAATAAGCCTTTGAAAATTTGGGTTGGTTTTGACTAATTGCATAATCGCTTTCCCAGACAATCCTAAATAAGTCCCCTAAAAATCACTCAATTGGCGATCACCTGAGGTGACCTTCAACGTCAACTTTTCTGGTACATAACGTCGAATCCCCTGAATCAACAGAATTTGCAAAAACAACATCGCGGCTGAATAAACATCGCCACCCCAACTGTCATGAAGCCAGTGAAACGCGTCTGTCATGCCAGCTCCATGGAAAAAACTCAAAACAGTATTACGCAGAATATTGCCCACGACACTGATAAACACGACACCTGACAGGAAAAATCCCGTGCGTAGCCGCGACTGCCATATGCCTGTCCAATAGATCAGCATCATTCCCACATATAAACTCGTGAATAGCATCTTCAACCCAGCACAGTGAGGTGCCACTTCCACGGGCTGATTGTTCACCAGCAAATAAATCTGATCAACCGTTACATCAACTCCCAGTTGTAGCAGGATAAAGCCTGCCGTTGCCGCGATAAAGCGCTGCAACGGCAGGATATAGGGTTCGATTAGATAAGGAACCTGTGTTGGTGTGGCAAAGAAAACTAGCAGCATCGGAAAAAACTGTAGCTTTGCCCCAGCCACACCTTTGAGCGATAGAATCAGTCCCAGCAGCATCAAGGGCAAAGAGAGGTTCATCCAGTCAGACAAGCCGCTGAGATAAAACCCAATCGCTACAATTAAGAGCCCCCAACCTAAAGGATGACTATTATCCGGCAGCGATCGCCACTGGCGGCGTTGACCCCAAACAATATAGGCTGCAAACGGCAGACCAATCAGTGCATGGCTAAAGTACTCGTGCTGAATGCTAATCGATTTACTCAACCAACCATCAACCCAGTGCAAGAGCAGTGGGGTATACAGTACCGCCAACAATGCTAGAGATGAAATTTCTAGCGGTGCGGTTGGCAGGAATTGAGTGAGTCGCTTTTGGGAAGACTGCATAGGTATTTAGGCAACTGAATCAATAGTTTGGCGCGGGCTACTTTTAGCTTTGAACAATACTTGTTCAATCACAGCAATCACGTGGTCAATCTGGTTGGACGTCAAGCCAGGAAACATGGGCAAAGACAAAATCTCTTGACTCAGCCACTCAGCATTGGGGAAATCTCCTGTCTGGTGACCCAAGGTATGGAATGCAGGCTGCAAATGACAGGGAACTGGGTAGTGAATGCCCACTTGCACACCCTGCTCTTGGAGCGCCAGTTGCAGTGTCGTGCGGTCAATTGGACATGATTGAGTTAAACGAATCACATACAAGTGATAGACGTGGGTGGCGCCAGTCTGGTTTTCTAATGGTTCGATGCCAAACGCTTTCAAGGGTTGAAGTTTATGCCCATAGTATTGAGCCGCTTGGCTGCGAGCTTGGTTCCAACGGGTTAGATGAGGCAGCTTAGCTTGTAGCACTGCCGCTTGTATGGTGTCTAAACGACTATTAGTGCCGTTGGGATCCGTGTGAAAATACTTACGCGTTGCCCCATAGTTACGCAATGAGCGCACCGTTTGGGACACTAATTCGCTCTGGGTAACGACAATACCTCCATCGCCCAGCGCGCCTAAATTTTTACTGGGATAGAAGCTGAAGGCGGCTGCGATACCAACAGAGCCTGCCCGATATCCTTCTCGTTCAGCCAAATGGGCTTGGGCAGCATCTTCGAAGATTAGCAGGTTGTAACGGTCTGCCAAATCAAGTAAAGATAAAGGTGAAACCATTTGTCCATAGAGATGAACGGGAAGAATAGCTCGCGTTTTCTGAGTCACGGCAGCTTCAGCTGCCACCAGATCAATCAATGCTGTTTTTGGATCACAGTCTACGAACACTGGCGTTGCGCCAGTACGCAAAATGCCCATTAAGGTGGCTACAAAGGTATTGGCGGGCAAAATCACCTCATCCCCAACCCCAATGCCACAGGCTTGCAGCCCCAATGCGATCGCATCAGTCCCACAAGCTACCCCAACCCCATGAGCACTGCCGCATGCTGCTGCAAAGCTACGCTCAAACTCATCCAGCGCTTGCCCCAAAATATAGTCACCCTGCTCCAGAACTGATTGCATCGCAGCGGTCAGATCATCCTTAATATCATCGTGTTGGCTGGCCAAATCCACGAACGGGACACGCATACAGGAAGAATTAGTCATTGCAAGTTACTGACAAGGTGAATGAAGACACATGCAGCTTTGATTCTCAGTGTGAACGAAGTTAGAACCTTTTGAACACAGGGCATCACCGTAGAATGATGAAGTGTTTATGAAACTTCATGCCATCTTGAGTCATCTATATCTAGGGAGTTGATATCCCACAACGGATGTACAGCAACCGCCATAGTATTTTGTGGGGTTGCTGTAACATTGCTATCCAGCCAAATGATTCACCAGACTAGGCGATAAATAATGCAACCAAAGCTATAACTTCAGCATTCCCGATAGTCGCTGTCTTCACGACAGTCAGATCTCAACGGGAACTTAACCATTGTCTTAGTGTCGGTGTTTTTATGGATTTTTCGACAGCCCGCACATTTATCCTCAGCCAAACCCTAGACTCAGAGACTAAAACCGATACCTTTTATCTACGACTCCAACAAGGACAACCCCCCATTCCGGGCCAAGTTACCTCGCTATTGTTGGCGTTAAAGGTTCTATTTGAAGGGTTACACAGGGTAGATACGCTAGAGCGGGAACTCGCCCATGCTTTATTTATTCTTTCTTACGAAAGCCGTGTGCTTTATGACACAGGCTTGAATTCGGGCGTGGAATGGCCACCCATGTTAGATGAAGATTTAAGCCGCATCGCGATCGCAGCTAGAAACATTTTCGCCAATCAACGTCAACGGTAGCTCCCATTGCTAGCCCCATCTAAGCTAAGAGGAAGAAGCATTATCGCCATGCCCCCGAGGCGGTACCGGATCATATCCCCCTGGATGGAATGGGTGACAGCGTGTAATTCGACGCAGGGCTAGCCCAGTACCCTTAACCAGACCAAAGCGCTCAATTGCTGTCGTAGCATATTGTGAGCAGGTCGGCTGAAAGCGGCAAGTGGGTGGCAACAGCGGAGAAATGAAGCGCCGATATCCGCCAATCAAAAGCAAAACCCCTTTTTGCATGACCACTCCTTTGGATATATCTAACGCGAACTGTAAAGCTAAAGTAAAAATCTTGAAAAGAATCAGCGATTTTGGCGCAAATCGATAGATTCCATAAGTATAAATTTGTATAGTTTACATCAGTGGTATTATGTAAATAACGATCAGTAACCGTTCACCGTTATGTGGTGTTTCTTAGGTTGCCTGATTTAGCTTATATCTTTATACATCACTTAAATTCAGGTAGTTGCCCTCTGTAAACCAAGCTACTTGACGGTCAAAGTCTCACTGCCCCTTCTCAGGTTGTGGCCCCACCCTAGAGATAGCTCAAGAAAAGCACAGATCATCCCGATACTGCTTGCGCTTTAGCTTCGTAGTAGCCCCACCCAGGGATCGATTGTGTTTTAGTCTTCGTGGTCGCCTCGCCCCAGGCATAACTTAATTCCAGCATAGGTCACCACGCTTCCAATTGTGTTTTAGTCTAGACAGGAGTCTACCAAGCATGAATGCTGCCCAAATAGCCTATGCAAAAGGCTATAGAAACGCCATGGAAATGTTAGTCGCTGAGGAAGTAAAACGGCTATTTCCAAAGCTCTCACCCAACATCGCTCGCCATATTTCTCCCATTGAGATTGAGACCTATGCACTCAATCGATTGCCAGCCCTATACGCCTCCAGTCAAAGAGGCTGGAACTTTCAACAGCGCCGCGCCCAAGATGAATTGAAGCAGGCGATCGCAACCGCTGTCCAGCAAGCTTTCGCAGCGGTGCAACTCGATCCCCTACGCCTCTCCCAACCCATTCCCTTTGAGGATAAGCAAACACAACAAGAACTCGAAGCCGCCCAGACAGCGCTTAAAGAAGTCCGTCACTTACTAAACGCACCCAATTTGACCTGGCAGAGTCTTTTACCTGCCCTGAAGCAGCACCTCTCAGCTGACAACACATCTCAACAAGAACAACCACCGCGTAGTCGCCAATGGCGACCTGGCACCTACGGTAGCAGTGCTGCTTGGCAACGTAAGCTTGAGCCCTCGAGCGCTGCCGACATCTGGAGTAATGACTGGTATTCCCATTAGAATACTCACAAATCAACCGCTAGCTCGATCAGCACTCACGTCTCAATGTCTGGATCTAAAAATGTCTGGATCTAAACTGGCTCAGTTGCGTACTTGTGGCTATAGCACTAGCCATATTCGTCTCTTGAGCCTACAATGAGAGTTTTGGAGAGATTTCTTCGGGGAATGGACTAAATGGCGCGATATAGAGGCCCACGGCTGAGGGTTGTACGTCGACTTGGTGAACTACCGGGTTTATCTCGGAAAACACCTCGCAAGGCGTATCCCCCAGGGCAACACGGGCAAGCTCGTAAAAAGAAGTCGGAGTACGCAATTCGTTTAGAAGAGAAGCAAAAGCTTCGCTTTAACTACGGATTGACTGAAAAGCAACTCCTACGCTTAGTGAAAAAGGCTCGCCGGGCAGGGGGTTCTACCGGATTGGTGCTGCTGCAGCTGCTGGAAATGCGGCTAGACAATACTGTTTTTCGCATGGGTATGGCTCCCACTATTCCAGCCGCTCGTCAATTGGTTAACCATGGCCATGTCACGATCAATAGCAAACTGCTCAGCATTCCTAGCTATCAGTGTCGTCCTGGTGATGTGATTGGGGTTCGGAATAAGGATGGGTCTCGTAAGCTAGTTGAGACCAACTTGGAATTTCCAGGGCTGGCTAATATCCCCAGCCATTTGGAGTTTGACAAGGCAAAGCTGGAAGGTAAAGTCAATAGCATTATTGAGCGTGAGTGGATTGCCCTGAACATCAACGAACTGTTGGTGGTTGAGTATTATTCGCGCAAAGCTTAAATCGAGATCAGCATTTTCGAGTTGCAGTTTTTGGCGTACCCTTTGGTATCTTTACCGCGCGGCAATTAGTTTTTCTTCAAATCTCCTGGTCCGTCAGCCAGGGGGTTTTATTTTTTGGTAATTGTAGTGATTAAGTTGGGTATCTTGTGAATAGATATTAAACGCCCTGATGTCGGCAAATCTGTTGATGCTAGATCGCTTAACCCGCTTAGCTGCTAAAGTCTGTCATGCTCCTGTTGCTTTGATGACAGTTATCGAAGTAGAGCGGCAGTTCTTTGTCAGCCAAGTAGGATTATCAGCCCATTGGGCCAAACTCCAGGAAACGCCACTCCCCAAGGCGCTATGGCATCCTTTAGACACCTTAGAACAATCATTCATTGTTGCAGACAAGCAGGACGGCCCTAGTGACCAGCAACTGCCGTTGACCACAGCGCTCAACATGACTGCTTATCTCAAGGTGCCGCTTAAGACTTCTCAGGGAAAGAGCTTGGGCTATCTCTGCGTGATGAACCCTGAACCGCAGGTATGGTCTCAGGCGAACCATGAAGACTTGATTGATGTTGCTGCGATCGCATCCCGAGAAATTGAGCAGGTAACCGCCGGAAAATCTGGATATACGCCGTTGCCTCAGGATCCTTACCTAACTGACTTGGCACTAACCAATGCGGTTTTAGAGCAAACGCTGTCTGCCCTCAAGCTGAATTTGAATCAACTTAGCGCCAAAGTTGACTACCGTACCTTGGTAGAGCAAGTACCCGCAATTATTTATATCAATGCTTTGGGCAATAACCGTTCCACACTGTATGTGAGTCCTCAAGTGCAAGACATTTTGGGCTACGACCCAAATCGATGCACGGTAGACGCGCAGTTTTGGCCTCACGTCATCCATCCCGATGATCAAGCCTGGGTCGCAGAGGCTCGAGTACAGGCAACCTTGAGCGAACAGCCTTTCCAAAACGAATATCGGATGGTGCGTCAAGATGGCAAAACCATTTGGGTTCGGGATGAAGCAGTTCTAGTGCGCGATCAGATGGGGGCTCCGAAATGCTGGCAAGGGGTAGTCTACGACATTACAGCCCGTCGTTGTCTAGAATTTCAATTGGCCTACCAAGCCACCCACGATGCCTTAACTGGCTTAGCAAATCGCCCCCACTTTGTCAGTTCTTTAGAAGAGACTCTCTTAAAACAAACTATCCCTGGACATCAGTTAGTCGTTCTTTTTCTCGATTTAGATGACTTTAAAGCCATCAATGATGGCCTCGGTCATCGCGCCGGAGATCACGTTTTAATCGAGGTCGCTTCACGCTTGCGCAGCTGCCTTACGGCAGAACCTAGCCATATCGCTCGGTTTGGTGGAGATGAATTTGTTGTAGTGATTGAGGCTGTATCCTCATTAGCAGCTCTGGGTAGACTGGTGCAAAGGATACTTGATAGTTTCAAGGCTCCGGTTATGTGGCAGGAAAAACCATTGCCAATCAACGTGAGTATTGGCGCTGCCTTGAATAACCCTGAACAAATTAGTGTCGACCAACTCCTGCAAAACGCCGATACTGCTATGTATCAAGCCAAACGCGGCGGCAAAGGCTGCTATCGCCTGTTTCAAGCTGAGACGCAGATGATGAGTCTGATTTGATGCCTATCCTGGCGGCAATCACCCACCAATTTGAGACATGGTGCGATGGTAGAACCCGGTAGTTCCTGACTGTCGCTGTTTGTAGTTAATTTCTGGTTTAATCGATAACAACTCCGCCACGCGATCACGGATAGTTTCTAGAGCCTCTCCACTGCGCAACGCACTTCTCAGATTAATTTGCCCTACCTCATTCAAGAGACAAGGTCGTAACCAACCATCGGCGGAAAGACGCATACGATTACAGCGATCGCAGAAGCATTCAGACATTTGACTGATAAAGCCTAGAGTCCCTTGAGCACCGGGAATTTGAAACACATCAGCAGGACCATTACCCACCACGTTAGACTCTGCGAGACCCCAACGATCGCGGATTTGCTGCCGCAGGGTAGCTGAATCGATCCAGCCCTTTTGATCAAACAAATAGTCATTGCCAATAGGCATAAATTCAATAAAGCGTACATGCCAAGCCCGGTCAATCGATAGGGCTGCCAAATCTAAGACCTCGTGATCGTTGACGCCGGGAATCACAACTACATTCAACTTTAGCGGCACAAAGCCAACCCGATGAGCTGCCTGAATACCTGCCCAGACTTGAGACCAGCGATCGCGCCCGCGCCCCCCTACTAGCTGTTGAAAAATTTTGGGATCTAGAGAGTCTAAACTGATGTTGATTCTCCGTAATCCAGCGTCGTAAAGCGCTTGAGCTTTATCAGCCAGCAGAAACCCATTAGTCGTCATCGCCAGATCCTGAGTTTGGGGCAATCCTGCAATTTGCTCAACGAGGGAAACCACATGGGGTCTCAGTAGGGGTTCACCCCCTGTGAGCCGAAATCGCGTAAACCCCAAAGGAATAAATACGGCCTGCAGTAAAGTGAGCAATTCTGTCTGAGTCAGCCAGTCTTGGCGCAGAGCGTAAGTTAAATCAGCGCCTTCGGGCATGCAATATTGGCACTGAAAGTTACAGCGATCAATCAGGCTAATGCGGAGGTAATCAATAGAATTCATGGAAAAAGTGTCTAAAAAATGCGCCTGAGGTACACTAAATCTCTCCGCATCACAAGGAGTATTCTCTTTTAAAAAACGCTTTCAGCCAAGCGTTAATTAACCCTGCTACATCCAGAGCCCTGATTTTCACCAAGCTAAAAACGCAAGGTTTCAAATCGGATATCGTTTAGGCTAGCTTTAGTTTAGCAACTTTTTCATTGTTAAAGTATGCCCTCAGATATCAACAACGCTGTCCCTGAATCTGAACAGAACGTCACTCAAATTCCCTCGCGATCAGGCTATACCCTACCTGTATTTGCCTGCGCTAGTGCGATTGCAGCGCTGACTCAACTACAACAGCTTAAAAAAGACGTCCACACAGTCAGCGTTGCCTTAATTCAGCCAGATCAAACCGTTGACATTCCGATTGAGCAAGTTGCCCCTTTAGCCGACGGATCGATCCTGGCCATTAGTCGTAGCGATCCCGGCAACAACCTGGATCTAACGCGCGATACACCCATTTGGGCTCAAGTCAGATGGGGAACCCTTGATCAGGTTGACACCATTGTAATTGCAGGTGGAGAAGGCATTGGCCGTCAAGCTAATGGATTGGGGGATGCCGCCATCTATAGCTATGCTCACCAACTGCTACATCATAATCTCAGGCAACGATTAACCCCAAACCAGAAAATTCACGTCACGATTATCTTGCCAGCAGGTCGCAAGTTAGCAGAGCGGACTTCCAATGCTGCCTTTGGCGTGGTGGAGGGGCTATCTCTACTCGGCACGTCGGGAATTGCTCAACCCCTTAGCACGCCGGGACAGTTGGAGGCATTTCGGGCCAGTTTGCGCACAGCGGCAAGTCGCTATTCAGATTTGGTCTTTTGCTTAGGGGAAAACGGGCTCGATGTCGCTTTGAAATTGGGCATTGAACCAGAACGACGGGTAAAAACAGCTAACTGGATAGGCCCCATGCTAGTAGAAGCTAGTTTGCTAAGGGTGCGATCGCTATTGTTGCTGGGGTATCACGGTAAACTGATCAAACTTGCAGGTGGTATTTTTCATACCCATCACCATGTTGCTGATGGACGACAGGAGATTCTAGCAGCCCATGCTGCCAGTTTAGGGCTCCACACCCAACAGGTTCAGAAGATTTTAAAGAACGGTACCGTTGAAGCCAGCCTGCAGGAACTGCGCCAAATTGAAGCCAATTCTAGAGAAAGTTGGGTGATGCCGATTTACCAACAAATCGGCATCACAATTGAGCAAAGAGTTCAGACCTACATTCAAAAGCACGGGGGATCAGGGGTTTCAATTGGTATATTGCTATTCGATCGCGATCGCAATCCAATCATCATGACCCAAACAGCAGCATCTTTACTTCCTAAGCTTTGCTATTCTAATTAAAACAATTTTTGAAATTTTTGAAATAACTGTCTTTTAACGAATTGCTTTTTAACATCACATTACCCTCACTGACCTATAGGTTTTAATGAGCTGCTTTTACCGCTTGACCTGCATTTCAGCGGGAATCAATTTTCGTTAGCTTACTGCTCACCCTCACCACTTTCAGGAACCACCGTGACCTTCCAAACAGATTCTATCCCTAAACACCAGGCTCCTGTGACGCAGGCAATTAATCGTCAGATGCTGGTCATTTTGGACTTTGGCTCCCAATATTCTGAGCTGATTGCTCGGCGTATTCGCGAAACTCAGGTTTATTCCGAAGTTCTTTCCTACCGCACCACAGCAGAACAACTGCAGCAGCTCAACCCCAAAGGCATCATTCTCTCTGGCGGCCCTAGTTCTGTCTATGACGCCCATGCGCCCCACTGTGATCCTGAAATTTGGGATCTGGGTATTCCAATTTTGGGGGTCTGCTATGGCATGCAATTGATGGTGCAACAACTCGGCGGTCAAGTCGACCGAGCTGATCGGGGAGAATACGGCAAAGCGTCGCTCAAAATTGACGATCCCACCGATTTACTGACCAACGTCGAAGATGGCTCCACAATGTGGATGAGCCACGGCGATTCAGTCACACAAATGCCGTCTGGATTTGAACTGCTCGCGCACACAGACAATACACCCTGTGCTGCGATCGCTCACCATGAGCAAAACCTTTATGGCGTTCAGTTTCATCCAGAAGTGGTGCACTCCCAAAACGGCATCGCGCTGATTCGTAACTTTGTTTATCACATTTGCGATTGCGAACCCACGTGGACGACGGAAGCTTTTGTCGAAGAAGCCATTCGAGAAGTGCGGGCTAGAGTGGGCGATAAACGTGTCTTACTAGCGCTCTCAGGAGGTGTAGATTCATCCACCCTGGCCTTCTTGTTGCATAAGGCTATTGGGGATCAGCTGACCTGTATGTTTATTGATCAAGGGTTTATGCGCAAGTATGAACCCGAACGGCTAGTCGAACTATTTGAGCAAAAGTTTCATATCCCAGTGAGTTATGTCAAAGCTCGCGATCGCTTTTTAGACCGCATCAAGGGCATCACTGATCCCGAGGAAAAGCGCAAACGCATTGGCCATGAATTCATTCGCGTCTTTGAAGAAGAATCAAAGCGACTCGGCCCCTTTGACTACTTAGCTCAAGGCACGCTTTATCCCGATGTCATTGAATCTGCCGACACCAACGTCGATCCAAAGACAGGAGAACGCGTTGCTGTCAAAATCAAGAGCCACCACAACGTCGGCGGACTGCCCAAAGATCTCCAATTCAAACTGATAGAACCCTTACGCAAACTCTTTAAAGACGAAGTGCGCAAAGTTGGACTGTCTGTTGGCCTGCCGGCAGAAATCGTGCGGCGGCATCCCTTCCCCGGTCCTGGCCTAGCTATTCGGATCATCGGTGAAGTCACAGCAGAACGACTCAATATCTTGAGAGATGCAGACTTTGTGGTCCGGGATGAAATCAGTAAGCAAGGCATGTACCACGACTTCTGGCAGGCTTTTGCCGTCCTATTGCCTATTCGCAGCGTGGGCGTCATGGGCGATCAGCGTACCTACGCTCATCCCGTCGTGCTGCGGCTAATTAGCAGCGAAGATGGGATGACTGCTGACTGGTCACGGGTACCGTATGACTTGCTAGAAACCATCGCCAATCGCATGGTTAATGAAGTCAAAGGGGTGAATCGGGTAGTTTACGACATTACCTCTAAGCCCCCTGGCACGATTGAGTGGGAGTAAGCAAACGTTTGATAAATGCCCAAGCCTATCCATGCCTGTCCTAACGCTAACTTATAGCCCTGCTTATACCCTAGTTCCGACTTACGAGTGTTTCAATCGCTGTACCTATTGCAACTTTAGGACTGATCCCCTAGCGGATCAGTGGTTGACCTTAGAGACTGCTAGACAACATCTCAAAGCTTTACAAAACAAGGGAATTATTGAAATTCTGCTGCTTAGCGGCGAGGTTCATCCCCAAAGTAACCGTAGACAGGCTTGGTTTCAGCGCATTTATGATCTTTGTGCCTTGGCGCTAGACCTAGGCTTTTTACCCCATACCAACGCTGGCCCGCTGAGCTTTGCAGAAATGCAGCAGCTCAAACAGGTCAATGTCTCCATGGGGTTGATGCTAGAGCAGCTGAATCCCCAGCTATTAACAACAGTCCATCAACATGCTCCGAGCAAAGAGCCGGCACTCCGACTACAACAGCTCGCGTGGGCAGGGGAATTAGAGATTCCGTTTACAACGGGATTACTCCTGGGCATTGGTGAAGATGAAACCGATTGGGAAGCGAGCTTAGCTGCGATCGCGGCTGTGCACCAACGCCATGGTCATGTTCAAGAAGTCATTCTCCAACCCCACCAACCCGGGAGCCGCCAATCGCGCCTGGGTGAAAGCTTGACGCCCAAACAGTTAGTCAAGGCAGTCAAGCTAGCGCGCCAAATCCTTCCAAAGGCGATCACGCTACAAATTCCGCCTAATTTAACTACGCTAACGGGCGCGATCGCTTGTATTGATTCAGGCGCAAGGGATTTAGGTGGACTAGTCCCCAAAGACGAAGTCAACCCAGACTATCTCCATCATCCTCTAACCCAGTTGAGGCAAGCGTTAGGAGCCAAAGGTTGGCATTTGTCCCCACGCCTACCTGTATATCCCCAATATGATCACTGGCTACCCCCGAATTTGCGCGATAGGGTTGCCCATTGGCGATCGCAACTCACTCTCCTCGCACCGCCTTCTCTCCAACCACTGACGGCTTTAACTGACACTCATTCTCCAGCGTCTTCCTCAACCAAGGTTTGAAGCAATACTTGCAGATTGGTGACATCCCCCACAACACGGCGCACAGGCTGAGGCCAGATGCGAATTAAAGTCGGTGTTGCCAAAATTTGATCAGTTTCTGCCTGCTCGGGATGCTTGCCCACATCGACCATCTTGAGGGTATACGGTTGGTGGAGAAACTGTTCAAACAGCTGGTGTAGGGTTGCCAAAATCTTAGCTGTCGCTGCTCCTTGGCCTGACACATACAGCCGGAACACAAACCCAGAAGCAGGTTTTAGCCCAGAGGGTTCGGGCAAATCAGTTTTAGCCGTAGATAATGCTAGCTTAGCTGGATATCCAGTTGCCGTTACCTGCATCACTAGGTCGTGACGTTCCCAAAGGGGGGCGAACTGGGGCTGATAAGTCCGCAACATCCATGGATCGCACAACTCCGCTTCTGCATAAATAGGTTTCCACGCCGTGCTTTCGACGCCAAACACCGCACTTAGAATAGCCTGATGCCTTAAAACTGGGGGATAGGCTTCAGCCGCAGTATAAATCGTGTGGGTTTGGGAATCGAGCCAACGATCGATCGTGGCAGTATAACAAGGCACTAGAAAGTGCGGCGATTCACTTAAGTCAAAGACTTCCTGGAGTGTGGCACAGAGATGCAAATGCCAACGGGCCTGTTTTTTTACATCAATGGCGTAAACTAAATCTCCCCCAGGTGTAAACAGGGCAATGCCTTTAAACGTCTGAGGGAGATGGAGTGGAGCAGCATCAAGATTCACAGACGGACCTAAACACGACCTCTCAGCATTTGAGCCATCTCGTTTTGTCGGGGTGACATTTCAAGGGCGACTTCCTCTGTAATCCGGCCCGCTTCATAGAGGGCATAGAGGGATTGGTTCATGGTACACATACCATCAAAACCACACTTCGGAATCAACGCTTCAATCTCATCGAGATCGCCTCGGATAATATAGTCCTTAATGGCGTCTGTATTGATCATAATGTCGTGAAAGGCAGCCCGCTTACCATCTGTCGTCCGACATAACCCCTGGGCAACCACTGCCACTAGGGATTCTGCCAAAGACACCCGCACAGGTGCTTGTTGATCGGGTTCATAGAGATTAAGAATCCGCTCAACCGTTTTCACCGCGCTGTTGGTGTGTAGGGTTCCCATCACCAAGTGGCCTGTTTGAGCAGCTTTGAGTGCTGTGTTAACAGTCTCTTTATCCCGCATTTCACCCACAAGAATAATATCAGGGTCTTCCCGTAGCGACGCCTTTAAAGCATTGTCGAACTTTAACGTATGCAAGCCAACTTCACGCTGTTTAATCAAAGATTTGCGGCTAGTGTGCACAAATTCAACCGGATCTTCGATCGTAATAATGTTCCGGGGCATTTCAGTATTGATATGGTCAATCATCGCTGCTAGCGTAGTTGACTTACCGGAACCTGTTGGCCCTGTTACGAGTACCAGCCCTTTGTGATAGTGACAAATGTCTTTTAACACTAGCGGCATGTTTAACTGATCCAGGGTCATAATTTTGACCGGAATCAGTCGCATCACCATAGCAGGCCCCCGCAGAGTGCCAAAGACGTTAATCCGCACACGGGTAAAATCAAACTGAGCCGCACCGTCAAAATCCATCATTTGCTTAAACTCTTGAATTTCATCAGGTTTAAGCACCTCACCCAGCCAACTAAAAAAGGTTTGGCGATCGGTAACTGGATAGTTGGTGATATCAATCTCACCACGGTTGCGGAAACGGGGCACCTCACCTACCCCAACGTGAATATCTGAAAATCCTTTATCGAAGGCTTCACGCACTAGCTTTTCAAGGGTTGGCCCACTCCCAACCTTCACACCAGCCGCCGTAGCGGGCATGGGCGGAGGAGCAGCAGCACGATGTCCAGGGGGTGGAGGCGCAGGCGGCCTTTGTCTCGCGGCAGGCGGAGGTGGCGCTGGTCGTCCCGGCGGAGGCGGGGGCGGCATGCGGGGAGGCGCAGGTGGACGCTGTGCATCAGTCATAGAACCCTTCCTAATCGTTGTGTAGTGACGCTGTTGATAAAAAGCCTAACCCTATTTAAGCCCAGGCAAGCCGCCTTCCTGAGAGAAAAGCATCAACGAAATCAACCAGTACTTGGTTTAAAAATAGCAATGAACCTGATTTTTGTTCTCACAAATAGGTTGCCCACAATTGTATTCGGAGCAAGCGACCCCACCAAAATCTTTCGCACTCCCTCCTAAATTGACAAGACACCCCTTTAACTCAAGATAAGGCCGACTTGGTGCCTTTAGCCTCTACCTTGCTGCTGCCAGTGCGTTTGAATCTCAGAAATTGTAAACACTGCCTCGAAAGCCAAGCCGCGATCGCGATAAAGATCTGCACCGCCCTGTTGACGATCAACCAACGCAATAATTTGCTCGACTTGATAACCTGCATGCTGCAAACGCTCCACAGCCTTGAGGGCAGACTGCCCTGTCGTAACGACATCCTCAAGCACAACCACAGCGGCCCCCTGAGGCAGTACTAATCCTTCGATATACGCCTGCGTTCCATGTCCTTTAGCTTCTTTTCGCACAATCAATGGTGCCACGCATCGATTTTCATAAACACCCACCAGACTCACCGCAGTCACCATGGGATCTGCTCCCAGAGTGAGACCCGCCACGGCTTGAGCTTGCGTTGGCAAGCAGGCGAGCAACAGTCGTCCCACCATCAAGGCTCCTTGGGGATGGAGCGTAACTTGTTTGCCATTAATGTAATACGAACTCTTTTGCCCGGAAGATAATACAAAGTCGCCTTCTTGATACGCAGTCCTACAAAATAGCGCTAACAATGTCTGTTTGACTTGTTCAAGGGGTGCATCAGTCAACGAAAAATCAATTTTCAGGTTGAAATCCATATCTAAGCTCATAATTTTGAGTCCAAAACTGCGATTTTTGGGTATAAAGGACTTGCGCCCACAATTAATCTACTTTTTAAGTACTGAAATGTGGCCGCACTTGACCTACGAAGCTTTTGCAATTAGATCATTAGCTGAACAATTGTAGAAGCCAGCAGCAGGCGCAATAAACGGCAATTTGTGAGGATACTAAACTATGGGCATTAGGACAAAAAGAGTCATCGGCACAATCGGTGCCGCGATCGCAGCTAGCCTTGCGTTTTCAACAGTCGCAAACGCTCAGCAAGCTCCCCGCACTGGTGCTCAGACGATACCTGAGGCAGTTGACGAAATTCTCTCTTCCAATTCTGGCACCTACTTTGAAAACCGTACTCTCTGGCGGCAATTTTCATTCATAGCGGGTCCGGGCTTCTTCGGTAACGCAGCTTTTCCAGAACTAGAATCCGAACGAGATGCCGAAGCGATCGCACTGGTCACTCGCTATTTATTAGCAGAACAATCCGTTCGTGATCCCTATTTACGTGTCCCCGATTTGCGCAATCCTTACGATTCTTCTATGCAACTATTACCCACCACCCAATCTGGGAGCCGCGTTGTTGGCAGTGAGTTGATCTTTGAGCGTTTACCCCTACCATAAGGTTAAGCAGTTAATTGAGAAAGGCTGCAAGCTTTACTAAGTAAAGCTTGCAGCCTTCCTTGTAGCCCTAAAACAAACTCGATCCAGGGTACAGGAGTCGAACCTGTCTAACGCGAATTATGAGTTCGCTGCCTCAACCGCTCGGCCAACCCTGGCCACTGCTCTCCATTTTAACCCGACGACTCAATTCTAAAAGTGGCAATTGTGAGAGGAGTTTCAAACATAGCAGCGAGATCGAAGCCAAGCGCTGTTCCTTTTAGAAAAATTCTTCTATCATTCCATCAGAGCTGTAGGCCAATCAATGGCACCCTCCTATAATGAGTATTCGACGTTAGCCTTCAATCAGTGAGCGATACGGTCTATGAGGATTAACCCAGCCATTGCCTTCACCTTAATCCTGCTGTCTTTAATGGTCGGCGCAGGATTTGTCAGTGCGACATGGGGCTATGCCATTGGGAGAGAAGCATTGACTGGCGTTAGACAGCCAGACTCTAGACCTTTTAACGATTACGCGAGTCAAGAGGGCGATGTTTCCCAGCGCCACAATCTGGTCATTCTTAAAGAAGCGGACATTCTTGAAAACGCAAAGGCTAGAATTGAGGGCGGATTACAGTAGGTCATGAAATTTTGGCTATCCAAACAGGTTGCTACCCTGTGCCAGACTTAAATAATGGCTTTACATGTTGTTGGTTTGATCGCCTTCTCGCCACTGCCACTCACTGCTGGCGAGACTGCGACTCGGTTACTGGCAGTTGTGGTGCTCATTGGCATCAATGCTTTTTTCGTCGCTGCCGAGTTTTCGATTGTCGCTGTTCGGCGATCGCGCATTAGCCAACTCGTTTCTGGCGGAGACACCCAGGCCAAGACGGTCCAGAATCTCCAGCGCAGCATCGATCGGCTCCTCTCCACCACCCAACTGGGCATCACCCTCTCTAGCCTTGCCCTAGGCTGGATTGGAGAAGGCACTATGGCATTGATTATTGCCCACTGGCTAAGCCAGTGGGCTCTCGTTGAACCAACCACTCAACTGGCATCCCACTCCCTTGCGATTCCGCTGGCATTTTTCACCATTGCTTATCTGCAAATCGTCTTGGGCGAACTTTGCCCTAAATCCTTAGCCTTAATCTACCCTGAGCAATTGGCACGCTTCCTGGGCCCCCCTAGCCTAACAATCGCTCAGTTTTTTAGCCCTTTTATCTGGATTTTAAATCAATCGACTCGCTGGCTACTGCGCCTGGTTGGGGTGAAATATGCCGAGCAAAACTCACACACCCGATTAACCCCAGAAGAACTTCAGATCATCATCAGTACCTCTACAGAATCTCCTGGGCTAGAGGAAGAAGAACGAGAATTGCTCAACAATATTTTTGAGTTTAGAGATGTGTCTGCTGGCGAGGCCATGGTGCCAAGAACTAGCATTGCAGCGATCTCCCAAACCGCAACCTTTCAAGACTTGCTTGATGAGATCGCTAATTCTAGCCATTCACGATATCCGGTAATGGGAGAATCCTTAGACGATATTTGCGGCATCATTTGCTTCAAAGAGCTGGCAGCTCCCCTAGCAAACCAAAACCTTGACCTCAAAACTCCGATCATCAACTGGATTCGCCCAGCACGCTTTGTCCCCGAATATATGCCGCTACATGAATTACTCCACCTGATGCAGCGCTCTGGCCAGGCCATGGTGATAGTGGTTGACGAATTTGGCGGGACGGCGGGGCTACTGACCCTCCAAGACCTTACTGCTGAAATTATCGGCGATGCCCATGAAGCCGAAAGCGATGGCAATCCGATCGTCCGCATGATCGATGAGCAAACCTTCCTAGTGAAAGCCCAAACCGATATCGAAGAAGTTAACGAACTACTCAACATTGATTTGCCAATCACAGAAGACTACCAAACCTTGGGGGGCTTCCTAATTTACCAGCTTCAAAAAATCCCTAGCCAAGGGGAGCGCTTTCGCTATCAAGATTTAGACTTAACCGTTATGGCTGCAGACGGCCCTCGTCTTCAGGAGATTAGGGTACACCATGTTACTGAAGACAGCCAGACTGAAGACAGCCAGCTGATACCTTCATCAGGAGCCATCGCCAATCCGATCATTCCAGAAGCAGACCTAGACCGCCTCCCTCCTTAAGCACCAAAAACTGTGGGCCAAAGTCTAAACTGACACAAGCTATTTAAATTCTTAACTTTGGCAAATTCACAATAGCAGTCAAAAAGCAGCGCATCTACCCACAGACAATCGAAGATTTGGGCAGAATTTGAGCCAGGAATATTTGTTTTTCTTCACAAAAGGATGCGTTGTGATAATATCTGGATGAATTCTTAAGGTTTAAGTATTGTTTACTAGCTGAGGCTAATCCTTCAAACGCTGACTTGCCAAGGCACTTAGCAAAAGGAGACACAGGCGTGCAGGATCAACAGTCCAATGGGCAAACAGGACTCGACAAACTGAGTCGTCACCAACCGAATCCGATTCGGGTCGGTGTCATCGGCATTGGCAATATGGGCCAACATCATGCTCGAGTTTTGAGTCGGCTCAAGGATGTAGAACTCGTTGGCGTTTCCGATGTCAACGTTGAGCGGGGGTTAGATACCGCCAGTAAGTACCGAGTTCAGTATTTTGAGGACTATCACGATCTACTCAACTACGTCGATGCAGTCTGTATCGCTGTGCCGACTCGGCTTCACCATACTGTTGGCATGGCTTGTCTGGCGGCAGGGGTTCATGTCTTAATTGAAAAACCCATTGCAGCTAGCATTGCAGAGGCTGAGTCATTGGTGAATGCTGCTGCTACTCACAACTGCATCTTGCAGGTAGGCCATATCGAACGGTTCAATCCAGCCTTCCAAGAGCTGCATAAGGTTCTGAAGACCGAAGAGCTCTTAGCTTTAGAAGCACGTCGTATGAGTCCTTACTCCCAAAGAGCGAACGATGTCTCAGTCGTTTTAGACTTGATGATTCACGACATTGATTTGCTATTGGAGTTGGCTGGTGCAGCCGTGGTCAAGCTTAATGCAAGTGGTAGTCGAGCAGCAGATTCTGGGTATCTCGACTATGTCACGGCAACGCTGGGATTTGCCAACGGTATTGTGGCAACTTTAACTGCGAGTAAGGTCACGCATCGTAAGATCCGCAGTATCGCGGCCCACTGCAAGCATTCGTTAACAGAAGCCGATTTTCTTAACAACGAGATCTTGATTCATCGTCAAACCACTGCAAACTGCATGGCCGACTATGGGCAGGTGCTTTACCGTCAAGACGGTTTAATTGAGAAGGTCTACACCAGTAATATTGAACCCTTGCAAGCCGAGTTAGAACATTTTGTTAGCTGTGTTCGCGGAGGAGAACAACCTTCTGTGGGAGGTGAACAAGCCCTCAAAGCACTCCGACTGGCGAGCTTAATTGAGCAGATGGCGATTGATGGCAAAGCCTGGCACCCTGGTGATATCAATCGTTCTATCGCTGAACTTGAAGCGACCTTAGTCATGAGCTAGGTCACTATTGATTGGTCACGTCAAATCATCAGTCGCGCTAAATCATCAGTCACGTCAAAGCTGCCTAGCAGAGTTTAGGAGGTACTGGACTTTTTGGGCGATCTCCTGAGTAACCCGTTCATTGCCTGCCTGACTTAAATGAATGTGATCGCGATATAGGGCGTCCACATCCGTTTGGGCTTTGAAGTCTTCTAAAAAGTCTAGATAGGGAATGGCTTTATCAGTTGTAAAGTCATTCACCCGTTGGCGAGCTTCTAGTTCATAATCGCGCGAGCCAGGGGGGCGAACTTCTCGCAGTAGAGGGGTCATCGCTAAGAGTAAATGGCTCTGCTCTGCTTGTGTCAAGGTTTGAATTTGGTGGATTGCCTGGAGATTATTCCCAACGCGATCGCCTCCCTCTTGCTGCACAGCCTGAAGTTCTGGAATTGCTTCGGGTTTGATAAAGAGGCGGGTGTAGACCTCGGCCAACGCCAGGGGAGGTTTGTGGGCAGGGTAGCTGCGATCGCGCCCCACCTGCACTGACGTTGGAGCCGTTGCAAATAAGTCATCCGTGTTGATCAGCAGCACAATCACAGCCGCATCAAAGTGGCCAAAGGCCTTTAAATACCCCAGTTCATTCCGTGGCCCCCAAGAATTAGCAGAAGCATTCAACACTTCTACCGTTTTGTAAGGCCCGGGCAAATCAGCAACCAGCGCCTGTTCGATGCGTTCTGAAAGGATATCTTGCTGGTCAGTCCACCAACCGCCGTTGGCAATGGAATCGCCCAGTAACAAGATCCGTAGGGTATCAGGCGCTGGGGTTTTAGTAATCGGATTACTCCGCATGGAATATTGATTGATCACAACCCGATTGCCAAACCGCCGCACAGTTTGGTTAGGGGCAAAGCGATACCCAGTATTTTCATCGGCAACGTATAGCGGGGGATTGCCAAAGCCTAGGGTCCACCGCAACAGCAGCTCTAACCCTAGTCCTAGCATTAACAGGCTGAGTATGACGATTAGGGCAAGCTTGAACAAACTTTGCCTCCTTATGAGATAGGCATTTGGAACGGAAAGTAGGCTGGGGGGAGTGCCCATCACTCTAGTTTAGGGGGTTCTAGCAAGCAAACGAATAAAGCTTCAGTAGGATTCCTGCCAATTTTGTGAGCCGTGGTTATCCCTCCAGATTCATACAGGGAAACGACCCAGGTGTTCAGATTAAACAGTATGCCCCCTCAAACAAATGCTATTTATCTCCCCATACTAGCGATCGCTAGCCTATATTCTGTCCACCTTGTAGCGGGTTTGCTTAGGCAGATCCCAATCAGCTCACCAGCGTGCCAGCATTATTTCTTTGTAATTAAAGGATCCACTTAGTTGTTAAGGTTCACTTAGTTATCAAGGTTCACATCTGCTTGTCCTAGTTATGAATCATCTAAGACAAACTCAACTTTAATTTTGGCGAATGGTTAAGGTAAACCGATGACATTATTTTCTCAACCTCTCAAATTAATACAGCGCCCCCAGCAGTTATGGTTGTCACTCCAACAGGTGTTGACTAATCGCCCCTGGATTACCATTGTTTTGGTGATTACGCTGATGGCCCTTATTGCCCCTGAAGCCCAAGCTCAGGAGGGAGCACAACGGACGGGTGTCGATGTCGTTATTGGCCCCATAGTTGATCTTTTAGCACTCTTATTATTCTTCAAAATTGGTGGCGAGAACGGATTTCCCTTCATTGTGCTGTGGCTGTTCGTGGGTGCCCTGTTTTTCACTATACGCATGGGGTTTATCAACCTACGCGGTTTTAAACACGCGGTGCAGGTTGTCCAAGGTAAGTTTGACAGTCCTCACGATGAGGGAGAGGTTTCCCACTTTCAGGCTTTGGCAACAGCCGTCTCTGGCACCGTTGGATTGGGTAATATCGCCGGGGTTGCGGTGGCAATTCAGCTAGGTGGGCCAGGCGCGATGTTTTGGTTAACCCTGGCAGGCTTCTGCGGCATGGTGACCAAGTTTACAGAATGCACCCTAGCCGTTAAATATCGCCGCGTGTCTGAGGATGGCACAATTGCTGGCGGCCCGATGTATTACCTAAATCTAGGGCTAGCCCAGAAGGGTATGCGTCCTGTCGGCCAAGGTTTGGCCGTTTTATTTTCGGTCTTGTGCATTGGCGGTAGCTTGGGCGGGGCCAATATGTTCCAGTCTAACCAGGCCTATGCCGCGATCGCGAACATTATCCCGGGTCTGCCTGCTTGGCTCTTTGGCATTATTTTGGCTGCGCTGGCGGCCTTCGTAATCATTGGTGGCATCCAACGGATTGGTGCCGTCGCTGAAAAGCTAGTACCTTCTATGGCCGGAATTTATGTGTTGGCTTGTTTAGCTGTTTTACTGACTAATTTTACAGAAATTCCTGCCGCAATTGGCACGATTGTGAGTCAGGCTTTTGCGCCCACAGCTGTCGGCGGTGGCATTGTGGGTGTGATGGTTCAGGGGATTCGACGCAGCTCCTTTTCGAACGAAGCAGGTGTAGGTTCAGCCGCGATCGCTCACTCTGCTGCTCGTACCGATGAACCGATTCGAGAAGGCATTGTTGCCCTACTTGAGCCCTTTATCGATACGATTGTGATTTGCAACATGACTGCGATCGCGATTGTTTTAACGGGTGCTTACCTGGATACTGGGGAAGAGCTCAGTGGCGTCGCCATGACCTCTAGCGCCTTTGAAAGCGTGATTGGTTGGTTCCCAGTCATCTTGAGCATTGCAGTTTGTCTATTTGCGTTTTCAACCATCATTTCCTGGAGCTACTACGGTATTCAGGCCTGGACTTATCTATTTGGTGCCCGGAGTACCATTGTTTTCAAAATCATTTATGTCACGTGCACCTTCATAGGTTGCCTCGCCAGTTTGGGCATGATCATCGACTTTAGTGACTTGATGCTGTTAGGGATGGCTTTCCCTAATTTGCTTGGCCTATACGTTCTCTCCAATGAAGTTGCAGCCGATCTGAAAGACTATATGCAGCGGCTAACCAGTGGCGAGATGTTGACTTACGACCAACAGCTAGCTTTATCAACTTCTGCTAAGGAGTAATGATCCAAGGTTATAGCGAATGTCGATTAAAAATAATCAACATTCGCTTACTTTAGTTGTTGAGGAAGGCGCTGCTTTTCATAGTCTTGAACAAAGCGGCGTCTTTCGCTTATAGGCCGAGATTGATACTCACCATAGAACTGACTAAACTGCCAAAATAATCGCAGCATTCGTCCAACTCGATGGCGGTAAGGTTGCACATCAGAGGATGTTTTTCGGAGTTGTAAAGTTGACCAAGGCATGGTAAAAATTCTCCCGGAATCATCTTCCAGTAAGTTACAGACATCTTCATTCAGACCCTTATGAGTTCCGGATGTGACTCATTCAATTCACCCCAGATTCATATTGCTATGACTTTTCAAGTTTGTGGAACCCATATCCCCAAGGAAGAGTCAATGGGCTATTGAGCAGGAGGTTTAAAGATCAATTCATCCAGTCCATCCAGCACTCAAATGGCAGGGCTCAAATCTATGTTTTTACTTTAAACAAACCCTTTAAGGGCGACAAACGTACCCATGAATGGTTTGCATGAACCTTATCGATGAATGACAATCTGAACCTGCACGTGAACGGTCAGCCAGACATTCCAGCTCATCACTAACTTCATCAGCATTAAAGGTGGGCCATGGATTTAGCTCACCTTCCCGCCTCACTACCATCTTGTTCAGCAGGCATCCTAATGAACAGGTACAGTTTTGAAGAACTTGGATAATCCGATTCAAGTCACGGCTTTCCAACGCTGAGACGTTGTCCCAGCATAGCCATGTAAGGCAATTGCTCTCCGCTCCATATAAGCAAATGTGATTTATGGCGAGTGTGACAATCAGATCGCATCCGATAGCCAACGCTTGCTGATTTAAGCATTCCCCAAGCATTAGCAAAAGTCACAGCCTCAACACCATCGCGCGTAGTGATTGAGTTGGTTAAAGTCTGATCTTGCTTTGAGGAGTGGCTACGATTGTATCGATGTGTCTCAAGTCTCAAAATTGCGCGTCAGCCTTCACCGTGACACACTTGATATGACTTGTCACGACCGACACGACAACCTGCGACAGCGTCACATTACGCTGATGCGCTACAAAAGCATTTCCGGAATACGATTCAATCCTTCTTTAGCCACATCGAAACCTACAATTCCTATTGAGCAAATATTCCTATTGAGCAAATACTCAAGGTTTCAAACTAGATATGATTTCAGCAGCTTAGGCAATATCGTCAAAGCTATACTGACGGCCAGTAGATTATTGTCTTAAGACCAATACGGGGCAGTGGGAAAAGCGCACTACTCGTTCCGCTACAGAGCCTATAAAGAAGCGTCCAAGGCCTGTTCGTCCATGGGACGGAATCACAATCAAGTTAATACTGTTAGATTTTGCAAAATCAATAATTTCTGAACTCGGGTCGCCAATTTCTACATGAAACTGAACACCAGAAAATTCAGGCCGATCAAATCGCTCTTTATAGGTCTTTTCAACATTCTCTATTCGGGCTTCCTGATTCACAGTTTCCCAAACCATGCCAGGATCAGTCGGTTCTAGTCTAGGCAGCACGTGTAA
Source organism: Cyanobacteria bacterium P01_A01_bin.123 (assembly GCA_039815185.1). Lineage (GTDB taxonomy): Bacteria > Cyanobacteriota > Cyanobacteriia > Phormidesmidales > Phormidesmidaceae > JBCBZT01. The sequence continues at coordinate 31,105 of JBCBZT010000037.1, forward strand.
TGCGTGAACTGTAGATCCTTCACCAACGAATTCAATCGTACCCGAAAGCGCTTTAAACGTCTCTTCAGAAAAGTCAATGGGGACTAAGACCTGTTCTTTTGAAAATAAACTCATGGATTAAACCACCTAAGTAATTCATAGTTGATTAATGTACATGACGACACCTTCCACACAGCGTTCTGCTGCAGGCGCTGTTAGCACTTAAACATACTTTAAATCTAACCCTTGGCTTTAAATTGTAACCATTTTGCCTATATAAGCTGACAAATCTTATAATCAGGCAAACAAGAGAGCCTAGGGTTCATTTTGTAGGATTAGGAGGGCGGATTCCCAATGCCAAAATACGCCTCAGAAAAGGTTTTTATTTTGCCTTTGATGCTTTTTTAGCGGTGGCCTTGTCTTTTTGCTTTTGTCGCTTAGCAGCAGCCTTGGCGGCTTTTGCGGCTTCGATGGCAGTAAGGCGAGCTTTTTCTTCTGCTTCTTCGACTTTGTCTAGGTAGTACTGGTAATCACCTCGGTAGAGATGGAGTTCGCCGTCGCGGATTTCAACAATCTTGGTGGCGACTTTGGAAATAAAGTAACGATCGTGAGAAACAATCAGCACTGTACCGTCGTAGTTTTGCAGTGCATCTTCTAAGGTTTCCTTGGCTGGGATGTCGAGGTGATTGGTCGGCTCATCTAGAATCAGTAAATTTGCTGGACACAGCAGCATCTTAGCCAGCGCAAGGCGGGCCTTTTCACCGCCGCTGAGGGCACTGACAGACTTAAACACCACATCTCCGCTAAACAAAAACTGTCCCAACAGCGTTCTGACCTCACCATTTTTCCAGTCAGGCACTTCGTCATGGATAGTGTCCATGACAGTTTTGCTGAGATCGAGGGCTTCAGCCTGATTTTGCTCAAAATAGCTGGGCATTACGTTGTGCTCTCCCAGCGTAACGCTGCCTTCTGTAGGCTTTTCTAGCCCCATCAGCAAACGCAGTAAGGTAGATTTACCAGCACCATTGGGGCCTAGAAAAGCGATGCGATCGCCCCGTTCCACCAACAGATTGGCCCCTAAGAAGAGAATCTTTTCTCCATAGATGTGGGTTAGATCCTGAACTGTTACCACCTCACGACCACTACGAGGGGCAGGGGGAAATCGAAACTTCAAACCCCTAAGATCGGCTATGGGTGATTCGATGCGTTCGATTTTCTCTAGCTGCTTTTCACGGCTTTTGGCTTGGGTACTGCGGGTAGCACTGGCTCGGAAGCGTTCCACAAAAGCCTGCTGCTTTTCAATTTCCTTTTGCTGTTGCTCGTAGGCGCTGAGTTGGGCAGCGCTACTTTCGGCTTTTTGAGCCAGGTAGGTGCTGTAGTTACCTAAATAGGTGGTAGAAGTGCCCCGTTCTGTTTCAACAATTTGAGTACAGAGACGATCGAGAAACTCTCGGTCATGGGAAACAATCACCATGGGGGTATTCAAACCTTTGAGGTAGGTCTCTAGCCACTCAATGGTTTCGAGATCGAGGTGGTTAGTGGGCTCGTCAAGCAGTAGCAAGTCTGGCTTTAGCAACAGAATTTTGCCTAAACTCATTCGCATTTGCCAGCCACCACTAAAGGCACTCACTAAGCGATCGCTGTCTTCGGCCCCAAATCCCATCTCAGGCAAAATTTTCTCAATCCGGGCGTCGAGACCATAGCCGTCAAGGGCTTCAAACTGACGCTGTAGCCTATCCATCTGATTGATTAATTTTTCAAGCTCATCGGGCTCTGCTTGCTCCATGCGGTGGGGCATTTCAGTTAAGGCATGGTGCACGGCATTGGCTTCTTCAAAGACCGTCCAAAATTCTTCGCGCACGGTACGGCTGGGGTCAACTTCAAACTCTTGGGTCAGGTAGCCAATATGTAACTCTGCCGGACGCACAATCGTACCTGTGGTGGGTTCGATCAACCCCATGACGATTTTGAGCTGGGTTGATTTACCCGCACCATTGACACCCACTAACCCAATGCGATCGCCGGGTTTGACTTCCCAGTTAACATCTTTGAGAATCTCCCCGGTGGGGTACATTTTGCTGATGTGTTCTAATCGCAGCACTGTTCCCCATCCCCTTGTTTAAAGTCTTCAGTCAACTTTGCCACCAATCAGATCCCCCTCAGGCAGGAATTTATACGGCAGCGGAGCCCATCGGCAGCAAGCAGCCATCAAGACCTTAACAAATTTTCTTAACAAATTGTAAGTGACCAAATCACATCCGATTTGAGTAGGGTCACATAGCTGTGCACACGCTACAGAAAAACTATAGAGCTGGATGGGGAAGAGGGGTTAGGTCAATCATTCAGCCCTGGCATCAGTAACCGATTGATCAACGATTGCGTCAAGCTCTACTGACGTCAAAAATTCTTGCCAGCGCTGCTGAATATCAACATCTTCAGGATTCTCGTTACGCAGGGCAACAAAACTGTCTAGCGCATCAAACCAAAAACCATTTTCGGCATATAAACGGGCCTGCTGGGATAAATCTGCATTCGCCAGTTGAGCCACAAGCTCATCTTCAGGGGCAACTCGCTGTACCCAACTCAACGTCCGCAAAGCTGCTCGAGGACTATTGACATCACAAATTAGCGCCACCGACCACTGATAGTCTTGGCCATAGTCGAGGGGAGCAACACCGACATCTTCAGGCAATGAAAATCTGACAATCCCCGCTGTTTGCTGAGACGGCATTACCGAGCGGTAGAGCAGTTGGCGATTTTCACCCGTTGCGTCGGTCTTAAACAGACTAAATTCCATCAGGGGAGACGTGTTGTTAGGCACGTAGGCATAAAAATTTGGATAATCTTGGGTGGTATAGCCCAAATTAGAGTCTGGAATCATCGCCATCAGCCGGGGGGGGACCCCAGACAAACAACCCCTCACACCTCCCCCAACCCGGTTTCCAGGTCTACCGGGGTTGCTCGGGACAAAGCCGTTGGCCAAAACGGCAGGGGCAAAGATCCCTGACATCATCCAGATGAAACTAACCAACAGGCCAACGAGAACATTACGGGAGCATCCCTTGCAAAAAGTCATAGCTTTGGATGTGAGCGATTTGTTTTGAAGCAGAGCAAACTGTCAAATTTGGTAGTTACCTTTGTATTATCCGCCTTCGATGAATAGTCTTCCGGCTGGTTACAATTTTTGAGTCGGATCCTCAAATGAGCAACTGTGAAAAATGCGTTAGTTATTGTCCATCAAGACACCTCTGATTCAGGTCGCATCGGCCAAATTTTAAGCCAGCGGGGTTATCAGCTCGATCAGCGTTGCCCAGCTATCGGTGACGCCTTACCCGAAACCCGAGAGGCGATCGCAGCCTATGATGCCATTGTCGTCTTTGGTGGCCCTATGAGCGCTAATGATGATGACACCCTACCGTTTATTCGGCAAGAAATGGACTTAATTGCCCAGGTGGTGAAAGCCGAGCGACCCTTTTTGGGAATTTGTTTGGGGGCACAACTGCTAGCTCGGGTCTTAGGCAGCCGCGTCTCACCTCACCCAGATGCCATGCGAGAAATTGGCTATCACCCGATTGACCCAACCTCAGCAGGACAAGCTTGGTTTGATCAACCGATGCACGTTTATCAATGGCACAAAGAAGGCTTCGATCTGCCTGCAGGTGCAACGTTGCTTGCTACGGGGCAAACCTTTGTCAATCAAGCGTTTCGCTATGGTAAATCGGCTTATGGATTGCAATTTCATCCCGAAATTACTCGCAATATGATCGAAACTTGGACAACTAAAGCTGCTGATCAACTGGTGTTACCCGGGGCAAAGTCCCAAGCCTCCCACTTTAGCGATCATGACACCTACGAAGCCGAAGTATGTCGGTGGCTCAATCAATTCATCGATCAATGGTTCTCGTGACTGGGCACATGGCACAATGAGTTGTCCTCAAGCATCGGGTCTATGTCTTCACAGATTACGCTCAACTTATTAGAAGGCTCTGTTCGCATGAGTTTTTCGGTGAATGCGGCCCGTGAACTCAAAGCAGCCTTGGGTGATTTGGTGTCAAAACTTAAAGCGATCGCGTTGGCAAAGTCGGGCAGAAGTGGGGCGATATCACCTCAAAAACCAATGGAGTTTCGCCATGCGGGAGAAATCTTTTTAGAGGTATTTTGCAACCCCAACATTTGGCCTAGCCCATTTGCAGCCAAGGTGTTGTTAACCGTACGCGATGATCGCATTCGCCTCAGTACCGAAGCTGAGTTGACGCGCTTAATTGAAGACGTAAACCAGTATTTAGAGCAGGTAGACTGACGGGCGGCTAGCCCATCAACGTGGGAAATTGTGTTCTATAAGGCAAGGTAGAATGAAGGCGATCGCTAGTATGAGTTCTAATGCCCTGTTAATTGGCTATTGATGAAGATTACTGGCGTATAGGGCGCAACGGCCCTCTAGGATTAATCCCTGACCTTCGCATACTGTTGTTGTTGTTGCACGAGCATTGCAGAGCCACCCATGAATCCTGATAACATCGGCGAAATTCTACAGAAAGGACTACACGTCACACTAGGGGCGACCGCAACCCTAGTTGAAGCGATTCAAGACCCTGCCAAGCAAAGCGAGAGATTTTCTGAAATCAACGGCGACTGGAATCGTTTGGCAGAAGACCTCGCGATTAAAGGGCAAACGACAGAGGACGAAGCGCGCACGTTCGTTGATGGCGTGATGGCCCAAATGCCCAATCCTTTTACACCCGGTGGCACACCGGGCACCGCGACGGTAGATACCGTGGCCAGACCCACAACCGATCCGGGCATGCAGGCAGAGTTGGAAGATCTAACGCAGCAACTGGCTGTCTTGCGTCAAGAAATTGAGAACTTACGAAATAATCCTGACGCTTAGCGTTGATAGCGTTTTCTAGACAGCCTTGCCCCGTTAGCGGTGAGGCTGTTTGTTTATTGGCAAGACGGACGCTACCGCTGGTACTGCGGCGGCTGAGATTTTGGCGATAGACGATGCTTTAGCGGTACTCGATAGCCTCTCGCCTACCCCACCCCTAACAACGTTACAAGCGCAGCTCATCCGGGGCACTTGGGATAGGGTTGACCTATGGCGACATTGCTCAAAAAACGGGTTATGACACCGACTACCTCAAGTTTGTAGGGAGCCAGCTTTGGCGGGCGCTTTCAAAGCGCCTGAATCAACCCGTCAGCAAGTCTAACTTCTGTCTAACTTCTGGGCTGTGCTGAACCAGCAAAACCAGGCTCAGGTCTTGACAGCGGCCTGTCTACACTGACCTCAAATTGCCCGCATCGATTACGGCATGTCTGAAACAACCCAAGTTGTGATTCGAGGTAAGAACGAAACCTATAGCAAATCACTTTGAAACTACTTCACCGAAAAAGGAGTGGCGTAAATTCGAGCAATGCTAAATTCCAGTGTGGTCGTCTGGTTCTCCCAGGCGAGTCTTTCAATCACAATATCAGCATGGGCCAGCCAGTTTTCGTCCACGAGGCAGATAGGCACATCCAACGGAAAGAGACGATACCCCTCTTTTTGAACTTGATGGCAGGCACCTATTGCTAATAAGGCAGGATAGCCCTGGGTAGGCTTGAGTTTTAGGATGCTGTTGATTTCGCAGGGCATTCCCATGGGCGATCGCGCTGAATGGTGAGGTCAAGGGTGCTTAAGCGGTCAACATTTACCACACCGCTAGCATCATGTATAGCAGTAGCCACAAAGCTTTGTGCGCTACCGCGAGCCAGATTGCTTGTGGACTAAGCATCCTGGCGATACTCGGTGCATTAAGCAATCTGGCCAGCGCCATATCTCCTTAAGACCGCTCATAGGCCAACTCTCCTAAAATATAAGTCGCCTGCACGGCACGATCATCCCCCATCATCACCAATGAAAAGGCCCGATCTGCCAGTTCCTTTAGAGAACTTGGGGGTGAGGGGGTGTTGCGAAAGGCCATCAGCGGCGTCGCGCGCGGATCGAGCACGATAAAGTCTGCCGCTTTACCGACATCAAAACTGCCAATAGTGTCATCCAGATAGAGTGCCCTCGCGCCGCCCAGGGTCGCTAGAAACAAAGCTTTAAAAGGGGAAAGCTTTTGTCGGCGCAGCTGCGCCACTTTGTAAGCCTCATTAGCGGTTTGCAGGATGGAAAAGCTCGTTCCTGCGCCAACATCTGTCCCTAGGCCAACTTTGACGGGGTGCTCTGTTGATTTTGCCTGCTCTAGTTTGAACAGACCGCTACCGAGAAACAAATTTGAGGTCGGGCAAAAAGCAATGGCTGCCTGGGCCTCCGAAAGCCGTTGAAATTCGGCATCAGTGAGTTGAACCCCGTGGGCAAAGACCGATCGCGCTTTCACCAGCCCCGCCTGATCGTAAGCATCAAGATAGCCCTGGCAATCTGGAAAAAGCTGTTTCACCCAGGCCACTTCATCCACGTTCTCACAAAGATGGGTGTGCAGATAGACGTCTGGAAACTCCGCCAACAGCTGCCCCGCTAACCGCAATTGTTCATCGGTGGAGGTAATTGCAAAACGAGGCGTGACCGCATAACGCAAGCGTCCCTGCTTATGCCATTTCTGAATCAGCGCCTTAGACTCCTGATAAGACGACACCGCTGAGTCACAGATAAAGTCTGGTGCGTTGCGATCCATCATTACCTTGCCCGCAATCATGCAGAGGTTGCGATGCTCGGCAGCCTCAAAGAAGGCATCCACAGACTGCGGAAACACTGAGGCAAATACCAGCGCGGTGGTCGTACCATTCCGCAGCAGTTCATCTAGAAAGATCTCCGCCACCTCACGGGCGTAGGCCTTGTCTTCAAATTTGCGTTCTGTGGGGAAGGTGTACTGATTGAGCCACTCCAGCAGTTGTTCGCCATAGGCTGCAATCATCCCAGTTTGGGGATAGTGAATATGGGTATCGATAAATCCCGGTAGGATCAACCGTTCGGGATAGACCGTCGTGGGCACCTCGCCATACTCGGCTTGCAGCTCGGCATAGGCTCCAAAGGCCTTGATCTTGCCATCCGCCAGCACCATCAGTCCATCGGCACAATAACGGACGCTGTCTTCTTCAGACACATAAAAGGGATCGTCTACAAAATCTAGAAACGATCCGCGAATGGCTTTGAGGCGATGCTGACCCGATTGGCTTGCTAGAAAGGGCATCTGAGGAGGGGGGAACAGGGGGGATGGGGGGATAGGGAGCTTGGGAGCAGGGGGGATGAGAAAAAGAGTCATCCACTCTCATCCTCCCATGCATGGCTTCTACTAGCTGCCCTGGTAGGACTGTTGCTCGCTCTGATAGGACTGCTCCTGCTGGGCATACTGGCTCTCTTGAGTACTGTCTTGGGCAGCAGCCTGATTTGACTGGTTATTGGCGTAGCTATAGTCGCTGGCGTCTTGGGTTTGGCCATACTCAGTTTGACCGCTAGATTGGTCGCCAGATTGGGCATAGGACTGGCTGGCTTGCTGATTTTGGCTGTAGTCTTGAGCACCAGCCGTAGCGGATAGGGGTGCCCAAAGGACTGTGCTGACTGCGATAAATGCGATCGCGATCGCGACGAATATTCTACGAATCATCTTCTTCATATCTCCTAAGGATTGAATTTGATTACACGGATGGGGAATATCGCAACCCGCAGCGTTTTCATTTAAAAACGGATGGCCAATAGTGACCCAAGTAGTAGTGGCTCAAGCCGTAGATCAGTCCACTGGGGCATCGACTTCTGCACCGTCAGAGCCTGGTACCACAACTTCAACAGTGCCACCCGATTGAGCCCTCAACCCCCGCGTCAAAGTGGCAACCGCTGCGGCAATCTGCTGCCGCTGATTCACCAAATAGACACTCACCAGCGTCAGGGCAACCCCAATCCACTGGAGTTGAGTCAACTGCTCACCCAAAAACAGATTGCTGAACAGGAGCGCAAACACAGGGGTCAAGAAGATCAGTGCACTGACGCTAGTCATATTGCCATTGGCCGCGAGATAAAAGAACATGCCGTAGGTCAACGCCGTTCCGAATACAGTGGCATAGCCGAGGCCGAGCCAATCGCCTGGTAGCAAGTTAGAGACCTGATTGGTTTCCCACAAAACCGACATCACCGCCAGGGGAATCCCCCCCAAGATCATGTGCCAGCCCGTGGCCACGATCGGGTCTGCATGACGTTTCACATAGCCAACGATGATCGTGCCTGCTGACATCGACAACGCTGACAGCAGCATCAATAATTCACCACTTTGCAGCAGACCGGCGACATCCCAGCCCCCACCCTCAGCACTCTGGAGCCAGCTTCCGAGGGGAATGCCACTCTCCATCAGGCTGTAAATCCACGCTTCAGGGAGTCCACACAGACTAATACCGGCAATGCCGATCGCCAAACCCAACCATCCCCACAGCCCAATTAGATTACCAAAGAGAATCCGGGCCAATAAAGCCACCACGAGCGGTTGAGCATCAATTAAAACCGCACCCAGCCCTGCGCCCGTATTCACCAGTCCAGTGGTCAGCAGCCCTTGGAACATGGCCCCATCCACTAGGGCAAATAGGCCAATCCACAGCCAGGCCTTCCACGTTTTAGGCTGGGGCAACTTTAAAGCTGCCGCCACAATTAGCGTCAAAATACCGGCGGGTAGCAACCGAAATGCCGCTAAAAATAGGGGCGATGTGTGAGGAATGATGAATTTCATCGCCACCATCGCCGTCCCCAGAAAGAAGAATGGCGCGACTAGAAAGATAGGCGATTTCGCCAAATCGGACTTCTGAATCTGCATAGGCGTGCGTGGGTTATCGTCTGTGGGCATTAATCACGGTCGACCGTGACCCACCGATTCTAAGGGGACAGCAATGTCTGCGAACGACAAGCTCGTTACCGTATCGGAACTCTATTCCCTTGAGAATTGTATACTGTATTTTGTATACAATAGGCCGCAAACTTCAGGATTTGCTGACAAGGTAGGGGCACTGAGAGACGACCTATCTGGTGGCGCAGGGTTGGGTCAGATTTTGCAGGGAGAGTGAGACGGGCTGGGCAGCGGTTGGTCGAGGGTCTCGGTTCGTTCGAGACTGCTCTATCTCGCCATGAGCTTTCAACAGAGCTGCTACTTTTTTGCGAATCATGATGCCGGGACGATCGGTAAACATGTGTTCTTCTCGGCTGGGATGCAGGGGTACATCGTAGTCGGTTGACTCTAGAATGCGTTTGTCTTCTAGGGTGACGGCGCGATCAAAGGCAATCACGTCATCCGCAGGGGTATCTACTTCGGTATCGTTGCGGACGCAAAACTGCACCATCTGTGACCAGGTATCGCTAATCGGAGTCATCGTATTGACCACGATGTGAACCAAGCCATTGGGATAGGTAATTTTCAGCTTGATGGTAAAGGGCATCAACCAGTCCATGGCTAGTGTGCGCAGGGTCTGTGCCTCAGACATTTTGAGATTTTGTTGCTGCAGAGCTGGGTTAACGACGCCTAGGGTGCCATAGACATGAATTCCCCAGTCTGTTTCAGTAATCTCCAGTTCGTCTGGGGTAGGGTGATCTCCACTGCCAAAGGTTTCAGTGTGCACAAAGGTAGGATGGGCCAGATCCAACTCGTTTTCCATCACGCGCAGTCCGGCACACTGCCAGGGTTCATAGAATTCTTGAATCAGACGGTAGTCCGGATCGCTGGCCTCACTAATTTCGGGAATGTCGATCAGCGGCTCATCGAGACACACCCAGATATAGCCATAGCGTTCGGCACAGCGATAGGATTCAACCCGATAGTTCGCCGGAACCTTGCCGTCGTCTTTGAGCTGAGGCACCCGAACACAAGTTCCAGCGGCATCAAACTCCCAACCGTGATAAGGACAGCAAATGCGACCCGCCTCGACCCGCCCCAATGAAAGCTTCGCGGTGCGGTGACAGCAGCGATCGCGCACCGCCGCCGGACTCCCCTGCTGATCTAGCCAAAGCACGAGGGGTTCGCCCAATAGTTCAAAGGCTTGCGGCCCCGCCATGAGATGCTGGCGGGGCATCACAGGATACCAAAAGCGACGGAATACGGGCTGCTGAGTGACTAACATAATGGGTTGATCCAAGAAAGCTTCTCTGCATTCTGTATACAGTACACATCAAAACGTTTTTGTAAGACGTGATGCGATTTAGCTATTTTCCCCATCTCCCTCTACTCCCCATCTCCCCCTGCCTCCCGCCTAACTTGAATCAACTCTGCACAGATACTGACGGCAATCTCCCCTGGCGTTAATGCGCCAATCTGAAGGCCGATTGGCGCATGCAGACTATCTAACTGGGCATCTGATATGCCTTGCTCCCGCAGCGATCGCAGTACAATTTGAACCCGCTTTTGAGAGCCAATCATGCCGATGTAGCGACAGGCGATGTTCTGCTCAAGAATGCTGGCTAAGGCAGCTAGATCGAAAGGATATCCCCGCGTGACTAATGCCACATACAGTGCTGGATATTGACTGACTTGTTGCAGTACCTGGTCAATGGCGGTGGTAAAGATGAAGTTGGCTTGCGGATAGAGATCAGGATTGGCAAACTGCGATCGCTCATCTTGAATCGCAATTTGAAATCCGGCTAGGTGCGCGACCTTTGCCAGGGCTTCGCCGACATGTCCTGCCCCTACGATCAACAGCAGCGGCGGCGGCGTCAAACATTCAATCAAGGCTGTCGGGGTGAGTTGTCTGTTAACTGCCACCCGCACCGCTGGCCCCATGATTGGCGTCTCTTCAGTTGAGAATGGCGTAATGAGTTGAAGGCTTTGCCCCTTTTGAAGCGCTAGCACAATTGATTCAGCTAAATTGAGCGCCTCAGGGCCTGACCAGCGTTCTAACCAAAGGCTCATTTGACCGCCACAAATGCCTTCTTTTAAGGCGTTAACCTCTCCGGTTAAGTCGATATGAGCCCGTTGTTTTTGGCCCGTTTCTAGTAGCGATCGCCCCTGTGCAATCATTTTGGCTTCACCTGCACCGCCACCGATGGTGTCAAAGATCCAGTCTGCCCCAATCAGCATTTTCGCCCCGACTTCTCTGGGAACGGAGCCCTTGGTCTCGATGACAGTAGCGATAACGACGGGTTGCGATCGCAGCTTTTCAGCCAATTTTTGATAGAGGGCAATGGTCATGGACAGGAGCTTTGCAAGTTAAAGATCAGCAGTTGGGGTGCAAACTCAGCAAGACCGAAGCCACCATGCACTAGCCATTCTCCACCCAGTTTTCAAGCACGATGCCAGGGTAAACGCGAAAATCGTCGAGATTGTTCGTGACCAGTGTCAAATTTAGACTTTTGGCATGACTAGCAATCAACTTATCTAGTGCATCCCGCCGTCGTTCCGGGGCGGCAGATCTAACCAATGCATACGCCTTAGCTGCCAATTGCTCAAAGGGAAGCGCTGGAATAATTTTGAGCAACGCATCTAAAGCCAGGCGATTCTGCTTCTGCGTTACTGCACTACTTTTGTAAACGCCATACTCCAACTCGGCCAGGGTAATTGCTGAAATGACAACTTCCCCCTGGCGACATTCGGCAAAACGACGAGCGACGGAGGGCGGCTGTTGCTTAATGATGTAAATACAGATGTTCGTATCGAGCATGTATTTCAAAGCGCTTCTCGCTCCTGGGTCGTCTGTTCTGGGCGCCCCTCAGCCATGAAATCATCAGAAAAGGCTGCAAACAGCTCTAAAACATTGGTGAGAGGAGTCCCTATGGGGGTAATGATCAAGCGATCGCCCTGGCGCTCAATTTCATACTCGATATCTAATTGCTCGAACTGTAACTCTTTCGGAATTCGAACAGCTTGTGAATTACCACTTTGAAAAACACGAGTACGCATAAGTTCACATCAACAAAAATCGTATATACAGTATATACATTCACTATCATGATGTGGGACATTAGCCGTGATTAATTCAAGATCGTTAGAAGTCACCATCGAGGAATCATAAGAAATCAGAAAAAATGGCCGTTTAGCCCCATCAAAGCTAAACGGCAAAAAACTTTGCAAAGATAGGGGCAAAATTCCTTATCTAGAAAGCAGGCAAAGGCGGTAGAGGTTCACCCAACCACGTTTGAGAAAAGTCATCTAACTCACCCCCCAAACGCTTGTGGTAAATAAAGGTATTGACCCACTGCAACAGGTCAACTTCACCCCGGCGCAAACCAATATGGGCCGGAGATTCTTTGATAATAAATTTACTCTCAATATTTTTATCGGGATTATTTTGTGCTAGCTCAGCTGCCACAACATTACCTGTAGCGATCATATCAACTTGACCAGAAATTAAAGACGACGCGGTCAAGCTATTATCGGCAAAGCGTTCAATCTCAACATCATCAGAGACCGCATCAGTGAGTTCAAGATCTTCTAACGTACCCTGGGTAACGCCGATTTTATAACCGCCCAGATCTGCGAACTCGCTCACATCAGAAATCTCTGTCGGCCCGTAAAGCCCAGAGAAGAAGGGTGCATAGGGAATCGAGAAGAAAATTGACTTAGCCCGCTCAGGATTGGCTCCCATACTGGAGATCACCAAATCGGCTTTGTTGGTTTGTAAAAAAGGAATGCGATTATCGCTGGTCACTGGCACCAACTCCAATTCGACACCCAGATCTTCTGCCAGTAGTGTCGCGACATCAATATCATATCCCTCTAAATTGCCGCTGGCATCAACTGAACCGAAGGGGGCAAAATCCTGGGGCACAGCAATTTTGATGGTGCCTACTTCAATAATGTTATCTAAACTAGAGACCACTACTTCATCTTGTGCTGTAACGCTGGGCGTACCGCCGCCATTAACACAAGCAACCGCAACTAACGAAAAGATACAGGCAAAACAAGCGATTAAAACGGTCTGTAACCACTTCTTTGGCATTGAAATACGCATAGATACTATCCTCATTGAATATGCTCAAATTAACAGGCATCGGGTTGATCGAAGTATCCGAGAATACATTTTTTATTGCCGCGCTAAGACTTTTTCCAATTTTCGGCTCCAGGCAGAGATGGGAAAGCAGATTCCAAAATAAATCACCGCAGTCAAAAAGTAGACAAAGAAGGGCTGAAAAGTGACATTAGTGATGTTGGTGGCAGAACGAGCTAGCTCGACAAAACCAATGGCAGAAGCCAAAGAAGTTCCCTTAATCACCTGGGCTAAGAAACCAACCGTGGGAGCGATCGCCAGCCGTAGCGCTTGGGGCAAAATAACCAGTCCCAATTGTTGAAAATAGTTGAGACTCAAGGATTTAGAAGCTTCCCACTGACCTCGAGGAATAGCTTCTACGGCCCCACGCCAAATGTCGCCTAGAAAGGCACTCGTAAAAGTCGTTAAGGCAATAGTGGCCGATGTCCAGGGGCTGAGTTCTATCCCTAAAATACTCAAACCAAAGAAGGCCAGAAGAAATTGAATTAACAGCGGCGTACCCTGGACAATTTCTGTATATAGCCAACTCAAATATTTAATCGGTTTAAACTTCGAAATTCTCATCAAGAGCAACAAACCGCCTGCAATACCACCACAAACAAAGGCGACAGCAGACAACAAGAGCGTCCAGCGGGTAGCCCACAAGAGCGTATATAGAATTTCGAGATGGCTAAAATCTCTCATGGACTTAAATGTAACGGGTGAATTTAAACAATTGCTTGTGGAGTAGGTGGGCAATCAACTTAAAACTGAGGGCCAGCAGAATATAAATTAGGGCGATCGCCAAATAAATTTCAAAATCACGGAAGGTCCGCGATCGCAGAAAATTGCCCACAAAGGTGAGTTCTTCAGCCGAAATTTGAGAGACGATACTTGACAGCAGCATCAGCAAAATAACCTGGCTGGTAAGTGCTGGGTAAATAGTGGCAATCGCAGGTTTTAAGACCACCAAACGGAAAACCTGGAGGGGCTTGAGTCCCAAAGATAAGCCTGCTTCGATTTGGTTTGGGTCAATCCCTTGAATGCCGGCTCGAATAATTTCAGTGGCGTAGGCGCCAAAGTTAAGCACTAGGGCAAGCAGCGCAGCTTGGTCAGACCCTAACTTTGGTCCCAAACTAGAAATACCGAAAAAGATAAAGAGTAGCTGGACTAAGAAAGGGGTATTTCGAATCGCCTCAACGTAGGCAGTTGCAACCGTAGTCAAAAATCGATTTTTAGACGTCCGGCACAGGGCTCCCACCACACCGACGAGCAACCCGATCAAGGTTGCCAACACCGACAGACGTAGGGTGAGCCACACGCCATTGAGCAGCAAATCCCAATTATCCCAAATAACTTGAAACTGAAATCGATAGGTCATCTTTGGTGTAGAGATGCATCAAGTTTCTACTGAGATGGGATGGACACATCTAGCTGCTTCAATCGCGCTCAAAGTTGCTTCCGGGGTGGCTGGAGAGGCTAAGGGCACCCAGTTTGTGTTGCCAAATGTGATCGCCGCCTCCCTCACAGCCTGTCGCACAGCCAAAGCCAACAACAGCGGCGGTTCCCCCACGGCTTTACTGCCATAGATAGTGCCGTCTTGAGAGGCACGGGTGAGCAGATGAACATTAAACTGTTCCGGGATTTCGCTAATGGTGGGGATTTTGTAGGTGCTGGGCGCAGTCACCAGGGGACGGCCATCCTCGGCCCAGACCAGTTCTTCCATCGTCAGCCAGCCCATGCCTTGGGTAAAGGCCCCCTCAATTTGGCCCTGATCGACCAGGGGATTGAGCGACTCGCCTACATCGTGGACAATATCCACCCGGCGCAGTTTGAAGGTGCCGGTAAAGCCATCGACCTCAACCTCGCTGACCGCTGCACTATAGACAAAATAGTAGAAGGGGCGACCCTGGCCTGTCTCTTTGTCAAAATAGATATTGGGAGTGCGGTAGTAGCCCGTCGCCGAGAGACTGACGCGCCGGTTATAAGCTTCTTGCACCACCGCATCAAAGCTGACCCGGCACTCTGGATGCCCGGCGCAGTAAACCCAATCTTCGGCGAACACCAATTCTTCTGGGGCGTACAGATCCAACATACGGGCGGCGACTCGGCTGAGCCGTTCTTTAATGCATTCGCAGGCATCTTTAACCGCCTGACCATTCAGGTCTGAGCCACTGGAGGCGGCTGTGGCTGAGGTATTCGGCACCTTGTCGGTACTGGTTGGCATCATCCGAAATCGATTCAGGTTAACGCCCAGCGACCGGGCGGCCACCTGCAACATTTTGGTGTGGAGCCCCTGGCCCATTTCGGTGCCCCCATGGTTGAGCTGAATGCTGCCATCTAGATAGATCAGGATCAGCGCCCCGGCCTGGTTTGGGGTTTGGGAGGTGAAGGAAATGCCAAATTTAATCGGGCAGATGGAAATGCCCCGCTTTTGGTAGGGATGCATGGCATTAAACTGCTCGACCTCTGCCCGCCGGGCGTCAAAATTGGCAACTGATTTCAGCTCATCCCAAACCCGCTGAATCCGATTATCGCGGACGTCCTGGCCGTAGTGGGTGGTGTTGGTTTCGCCTGAACCTCGATAAAAGTTCCGTTCTCGCACAATGTGGGGTGGCAGGTTCAGCGTGTGGGCCACTCGCTCGACAATCTCTTCCATCACGAAAATACCCTGGGGGGAGCCAAACCCGCGAAAGGCGGTGTTGGAGACTTTGTGGGTTTTCACAACCCGCCCCCGAACCGCAAAGTCGGGTACGTAGTAGGTGTTGTCAATGCGTAGGACAGCGGCCTGCACCACCAGGGGCGACAGATCCGTACTCCACCCACCATCAGCGAACAGATCAACATCGACGGCTGTGATCACCCCAGTTTGGGTAAAACCCACCTGATACTGGGCCAAGAAATTATGCCGCTTGCCAGTGATGGTCATGTCTTGCTGGCGGTTGAGTCTGACTCTGACCGGACACCCGGTTTTTTGCACCGCGATCGCTGCCGCTGCCGCCATCAAATTCGCCTGGGTTTCTTTGCCGCCAAAACCGCCCCCCATACGCAGACAAGTCACCACCACATGGCTGCGGGGAATGCCGAGGACGTGGGCGATCGCAGTCTGAGTTTCGGTTGGGTGCTGGGTCCCGGCATAGACCTGATAGTTGCCGTCAGGGGCTGGAATAACCCAGCTAGCCTGGGTTTCAAGATAGAAATGATCCTGCCCGCCCAGCGTCACTTCGCCGCTCAGTCGGTTTTCCGCTGCATCCAGTGCAGTTAGGGGATAGCCTCGCTGCACCGATTGAGTCCCCCCGTGGAAACTTTGCTGGTCAATGGCGACGTGCAAATCGAGGAGTGGGGCTAGCGGCTCATACTCGATCTGCACCTGTAAAGCTCCCAACCGAGCCGCTTCTTCGGTTTCGCCCACCACCCAGGCCACGGCTTGCCCCCAATAGCTCACTGTATCGACGGGCAGGAGTTCCTCATCTTCTACCATCGAGCCAATGTTGTTGACGCCAGTGATATCGGCAGCCGTAACCGTGGTGATCACACCGGGTACCGAGTGAGCGGCGGACACATCCAGCTGCAAAATCCGGGCGTGGGCATGGGGAGCCTGGACGGGCCACAGGTGGAGCATGCCCGTCAGCAGTCGTTGATCATCGGTGTAGACCGCCTGCCCGGTGACATGGCCAATGGCGCTCTCGTGACTTTGTCTTTTTCCAACAACTTTATCCATCGCTAAATTCAACAAAAAACTTCTCAAACAAATTAGCCACCAGTCGATTGCGATAGTCTGCACTGGCACGGAGGTCAGATAGCGGCGTAAATGTACTGAGGAGCTGCGGTTTCACAGCCTGCACCGTTTCCAGCGTCCACGGTTGCCCCACCAGCATTTCTTCAATCGCGATCGCCCGAATTGGCGTCGCCGCCACCCCGCCATAGGCTAACCGGGCCAGCACAATGGTGCGGTGCTCATCCAAGTCAATCGTGAAGGTGGCGGCGACGATACTGATGTCATCCGTCCCCCGCTTACCCACTTTGTAGGATTGGCTCAGCCGTCGAGTCGCTCCCGGTGCGATCGCTTTGAGAATCGTCACTGTGACAATCACCTCGTCCGGTCGGCGGATGGTTTGACGATAGCCGGTGAAAAAGTCTGCGATCGCCACTGTTCTGGTTCCAGCCGGACTCGCTAACATCAGCGTGGCATCCAACGCCAGCAAAACCGGGGGTAAATCGCCAATCGGAGAAGCCGTGCCGATATTGCCACCCAGCGTGGCGCGATTCCGCACCTGGCGCGCTGCGAACCAGTGCAGCATCTCATCTAAAGCAGGGAAAGCCCCTTGGAGAGAGACTTTGAAGTGGCTGAGCGGGACGGCTGCACCAATGGTCACCTGAGAATCGGTTTGCCTCAAAACTCGCAGCTCTTGAACCGCTTCCAGAGAGATCAAAACCGGATACTGTTGACGCCGATGGGTGAGTTCTAAGCCTAGATCCGTCGCGCCTGCCACCAGGGTTGCATCGGGATGCGTTTGCATCAGTGCCAACACATCACTCAACTGGGTGGGGCGATAAAACTGCTGCCCGTTGCCTTGATATTCCAGCGCTGGGAGGGGGTCAACCTCGGCCTGTTCTAACTGCGCCTGAAACGGATCTTGCGGATCGGGCAGGGACAAACTTGCCAACGCTCGGCGGATCGGCAAATACCCCGTGCAGCGACAGAGATTGCCCTCAACCGCTAAATCATCTGGGTTGCCATCGTAATAGGCGGCAAACATGCTCATGATGAAGCCGGGGGTGCAGTAGCCACATTGGGAACCGCCCAGTTCAACCATTTTTTCCTGCACGGGATGCAGCTTGCCGTTGGCCACCCCTTCAACGGTGATAATCTGCCGACCCGCTACGGATCCTAGAGGGATCAGACAGCTATTCATGGCTTGATAATGTAGGCCACCATCCGCGCGATCGCCTACCACCACGACAGTGCAAGCCCCGCAGTCACCATCGGCGCAACCTTCCTTAGTGCCGACCCGTCCGCTTTGACGCAGGTACTCTAGCAAGGTGAGGGTGGGGGAAATGTTCTCAAGCCGAGTCTGCTCTCCGTTGATGGTTAGGGTTAAGGGCATGTTGAGCATTCACTGCCATTGGGCTAAAGGGATCAGGCGATAAAATCAAGCTTCTCGAAGTCCCCAGCCCCCAATCCAGGTGGAGCAAGCACTCAAAGCCCTCAGAATTCAGGGGTTGGAGGCCTCCGAAATTGTTGCCATACTACCGATATCGCGAAACATTTAATTGTCCAGCGTGAGCAAGAACTCAAAGCCTCCAATTCTCGAGGCTTGGGGGCTTCACCCACCGTCTCAACTGCTGCTTACCCAAAGCGGACGGTGGTAAACACGAATCTGCCAATGAAAATGGCGGCGAGAATCCAGGTGATGACGGAGACTTCACGGGCGCGGCCACTGACGGCTTTCGCAAAGGGATAGAGAATCATACCCGCAGAGAGCCCGGCGGCGATGGAAAAGCCGAGGGGAATAAAGAAGATGGTGACAAAAGCAGGAATCGCTTCGGTCAGGTCGCCCCAGCGAATGCTGGAGACGCTGGACATCATCAACACACCGACAATTAACAGGGCAGGGGCGGTGGCAAAGGCGGGAATGGCTTCAAAAATGGGCACAAATAGCAGCGCCAGGACAAACATCCCGGCAGCAACCACAGCGGTGAGTCCAGTGCGGCCCCCTTCCGCGACACCAGAGGCGGATTCGGCAAAGGTGGTGACGGTGGAAGTGCCCATGACGGCCCCGGCTGTAGTAGCGATCGCATCGGCAGACAATGCCTGATTAGCCCGGGGCAATTCGCCGTTGTCGTCGATATAGCCCGCCTGGGTACCGACGCCCATCAGGGTGCCAATCGTGTCGAACATGTCCACAAATAAGAAGACCAGCAGAATCGCCAGGAAATCAATAATATTGCTGCCGTTGATGCCGCTGAACCCGACAAATGCCTGACCAAATAAATTAGCGGGAAACACCGGAATCGCAATAATCCCGCTGGGGGCATTGGCAACCCCAAAGATCCAGCCCAGGATGGCGGTTCCAGCAATGCCCCAGAGCAGTGCCCCTTTGATCCGCCGGATCATGAACATGGCGGAAATAAAAATACCGAAGGTGGCCAGCAGTGTAGCGGGTTCTCGAAAACTGCCGAAGGTGGTTTTGGTGACTTCGCTGGCGACGATCAGCCCAGCGCCGCCAACCTCAGTGGCACCGCTGAGGCCGATGTAAGCCAGGAACATGCCAATGCCGACGGTGGTTGAGGCTTTGATACAGGCGGGCACGGCTGCAATCAGGTGACGGCGGACATCAGTGACGGTCAAGGCAATGAAGATCAGCCCCTCAATGAGGACACAGGCCAAGGCGACCCGCCAGTCAATGCCCAAACCCAACACAACGGAATAGGCAAAGAAAGCGTTGGTGCCCATGCCGGGGGCAAGGACGAAGGGATATTTGGCGTAGAGACCCATGACCAGGGTGCCGATAGCGGCGGTCACGCCTGTAACCACGACCAGTTCTCGAAATAGGTCGCCGGACTCGTTTAAAAACACCGCGTCTGACATGATCAGCGGATGCACGACGAGGACGTAGGCCATGGTCATGAAGGTGGTTAACCCGGCCAGGATCTCGGTGCGGAAGTTGGTTTTGTAGTAGTCGAAGTTGAAATATTCAGCCACCTTCGCCTGCCAGCCGGAATAGGGCGGTGGGGAAGCGCCGGGGGGTTTTTGTTCAAGTTTGATCGGACTGTGACTCATACAGCATGCTCCAGAAAACGGTTGTGCCCGATAGCCTCGATCTCGTGCTTAGAGACAGCCACGATCGTGGGCTGACGGGGAGAGATGGGCCGCTGGGCTAGTTTTGCATACTGTATACAATCAGATTTTAAGGCGTTGTCGTAGAGGCTACCATTCTCTATCCGTGCCACATAAAACGTTACGGGTGAGACTGTGCTGACCTCGCTGCAAAACGGCTACTCAAGCCCAGTTGCTGCTTCAGCGCTTCAGGAACGTTTTGTGCGGTATTAATTCCTTCGACCTGTTGCCAATCAGTCTGTTCATCCCAAGAAATTTTGTTAAGTCTCGCCTTAGCAAGTCTCGCCCCAAAAAGTCTCGCTCCAAAAAGGTTTGCTCTAGAAAGGTTCGCAGCAGCAAGGTTAGCCCTATCAAGTCTCGCCCCAGAAAGGTTAGTCCCAACAAGTCTCGCCTCAGTAAGGTTAGCCTCAGAAAGTCTTGCATTAGCAAGTCTCGCCCCAAAAAGGTTAGCCCCAGAAAGTTTAGTCCCAACAAGTCTCACCTCAGAAAGGTTAGCCCTAGAAAGGTTAGCCCCAACAAGTCTCGCCCCAGAAAGGTTCGTTCTACAAAGATCCTGAAAGGACAGAATACAATTACCCAAATTCAGATGATTTAAACAGCTAAACGCAACTGGATTTTCAACGCTCACTCGCTGCCCCTGGAGGGTTTTTAGCCAAGTGCCAAATGCTTCGAGGCTCGGCCAATCGATCGTGGACAATGCCTGACTAACCCCGACACAACTACTGAGGGCTGCGAGTAGCGCTTCGGAAGCATTGCGAGCCTGTTTCGTTTCCTCGATAAACTTGGGGCGAGGGCTCAACTCTTCCATCGGCATACTGTGGCGCAATAGATAGCCGATCAAATCGCATAGGGTTTGTTGCCACTGCCACACTTGCGCTTCAGGCTGTAACTTGACTTCATCTCGCAGAAAGCTGAGTAGATAGTCATCCATCGCCATTGGGCCACACAAAGATTGCCCAGCGCTTCAGACATTCTTTTTCGTCCCAGCCAATATCGGGATTATCTCGATGCTGGGTCAACTGCTGCTGAATCAGCTTCAGTTCCAACACCATGCGCCGGGCAGTCAGATACTCTCCAAAACTCTTGTGCGTAAACTCAAACGTGGCTTCGCTGCCTTAGATGAGATGAGCCAAAATGCCGAGCCTCTAAATCTATGCAAAGTTTTTGGGTATAGCCAGTCATCCTTAGTGGGAAGTTAAGACTGATGATAAATCTTATCGAGCCAATCCCGCTGTTCTTCACTCGGCGGCAGATACGCATAAAACCTAGCCTTAGCGCTATCGCGATAATAAGACGAGTTGCTCTCTAGCTGAGCAAAGACCTGCGGTGGATGCACCATAAAACGAGCAAAGGCTTTCCAGCCCGTCCGCAGAGACTGCCACAGCGTTCGAGAACGATTGACATGAGTCTGATTGGTGTTGGGTTGATTTTGCATAAACTTGGCCAGAATCTAAAACGGTATCTTTAGCTACCATTTTAGCCAGCCAGCTTAAATCCTGCTTCCTGTGGGTACTTTTGAGTGGAGTCTAGCGACCTCCCCTCATTCCCCTGGCTGAAAACTCCGAATCTCTTGCACCACCCGTCCCTTACTCGCCAATAAATGAACCCGCACCGCCTCCGTCGCCACCGCCGCATCCCGCTTAGCGATCGCTTCATAGATTTGACGATGCTCCAACCGAATCTCCAACACGCCTGGATTATGCTGTAGCGTCTGAATCCGGAGCAGCGCCATCGCATCAAACAGCTGGTCGAGCAGCGACACCAACCGCTTGTTACCCGAACTTTCAGCAATTAAATGATGAAACTGATAGTCCAAATCCAACCGTTGTAACAGCATCTGTAATTGAGAATCCTGCGGATCGCGGGCCTCAGCCTGAATCACATACTGCTCTAAACCCTTGAGCTGATCACCACTGGCATGCTCACAAGCCCCCGCCACAGAAAGCTGTTCTAACGCTAGACGGCAGTCATACAGCTCAGCCGCATCCGCTGCAGATATCGTCGTGACCCGTAACCCCCCATTCGTATCAGCCGTCACCAGCCCTTCCTTCTGAAGCTGGCGTAAGGCTTCTCGCAAAGGTGTCCGACTCACATTCAGCCACTCAGTCAGTTGAGTTTCAATCAACCGACTCCCTGGCACAAATTCACCCGTTAAAATGCCGGTGCGCAAAGCCGTGTAAACCTGCTCAGAGAGAGATTTATTACGTCGAATCGGGGGGCGAGAAGATAAAGTCACAAACGATTACTGGGGTTAAATGGCAGGTCAGACGAACGCTTCTGTTTGGGTTCAGTAGGGCTACGAATCGCCACGGCAAAAGGGGCTGACAGTCAAACTTTCGCGCTCGAAAATCTAACATCCAAAATTGGCATCACAAAATTGGTATCAGCAGTTGGATCCGCAAAGACGTATTATCATTCTAATCGTGTATACCGTATACACAGCAACTCATACTGTAATCAGGGCGACTGCCTGACTTAGGCCAGCCCAGATACACTGCCAGTCAATATGACACATAGACTCCCTATGGTGATTAACAGGCGATTATTGAGCGTTGTGGCGCTGGCGGCGATCGCACTCATGACGCTAGTCTCTTACCCCACAGCAAGCTGGGCCGCCGACTATCAAGGCAATCAGGCTATCAATCAGCCCGCGAGACTCGTGTCCCCCGAGCCGGAGACTGAAATTGCCATCTATCCCAAGCCAGAGCCGCGCCAACGTCGCATTGGGTATGGCATCGGCGGCGATCGTGTCACGGTTTTAGAGCAGGTAGGCAGCAATCAAGGCACCACCTGGAACCACATTCGTTTCGATGCGCCCCCCTACGCCGAGGGCTGGGTGCAGGAAGAATTTGTATCGTTTCAAGCGGCAGATTCAGCTAATCCAGGTCAGCAGGTCGCGAATCCCACGGCTAATCGGGGCGATCGTTATTTAGGCGATCGCCAATCGTCATCCGACAGCCAGGGACGCGCTCAACCCTATTCGCAGCAAGATCAAAATCAAAATCAAAACCAGTACTAATGGCTGACACCGACGTGAGTTCGCTGGCTGGTGCCAGCCTGGTGGTAGAACATACCGTCCCCAGCGGCAAGGGGCTGGCCTTTCGGTGGTGGCACTCAAAAGTGACGCGAACCGCCAGACGCTTCAAGGGCTACATCCGCACTGACCTATATTCCCCCGTCAAAGGCTCACAGTCCGATCAGCCGTTGAAGTGGTATTCCATCATCCACTTTGACTCCCCCAACCAGCTCAACCAATGGCTCAAATCGCGCGATCGCGAGGCATTAATCGAAGCTGGGCGCAAAATTTTTGCTTCCTACCAGTTCATGTCCTTTTCCACAGGGCTCGAAGGCTGGTTTTCCCGCAAGACCGGCACAGAACAGATGGGCTTCGGCCCGCCCGCCTGGAAGCAAAACGCAGCGGTTGTGCTGGGCTTATATCCTACCGTCATGATTCAGTCGGCGCTTTTTGCGGCCTTGGGTCTGATGCAATCTTGGTCGCTGCCCAATGCCATGATTGTGAATAACATCATCACCTCATCCCTGTTGACCTGGGCCGTCATGCCCCTGGTCACACGGCTGCTGGGCTTTTGGCTCCAACCCGCCCATCAACCCACTTCTTGGAAAACCGATGCGCTGGGAACTGGCATCATTGTCGCCGCCCTGGGCCTGATGGTGCTGGTCTTTAATGGGTTTTAGGCTAGATGAGTAGGCACAGGAGCAGCATCTACAAATTTTGGGGGCAATTACAGTTCACGATCTGGGATAGGTTGCAATCAATCCTCAAAATTAGCCTATGGGGATTTATGGGTGGGGTTATTCTCGGCTGGTTTTGCGTTGGGGGGCTGGATGCGATCGCGGGAAGCAACCCTCCAATTACAGCAAACAGTCCTCCCATTACAGAAAGCCGCCCTCCGCAACCATCCCTCAAACAGATTCGGGTCACAACCCTAGCCGATAAAGGGATGGGATCGCTGCGTTGGGCGATCGCCCAAGCCAATGCAGCCCCCGATGATGATTTGATTGATTTAAGCAGCGTTCAAGGGGCAATCGCCCTGCAAAGTCCCCTACCTACGATTACCAGCAACCTGACGCTGGTCGGCAATGGCCACACGACCATTAGCGGCAATAAACGCCATCGCGTCCTACAAATCAAGGGGGGGGATGTCACGATTCGCGACCTCACCCTGGCGGACGGCCTCGCCCAAGGCACCGATGGAATTGACGGCGCAGGGGGCAGTGCAGGCATGGGCGGCGGCCTATTGATTAATCAGGGGGCAGTGCGCCTGAGTCGCGTCAAGTTTGTCGACAACCAGGCCATTGGCGGTAGCGGTAGCCCGCATATCCCGCCTGCCCACCGTCAGATTTCCCAAGTCCAGATTCCCCAGGTTCAGATTCAAAATCACGACGACCGCTTGACGGTGAATCGAGGGGCAATTCTTGATGTTGATGGCATCAGTCTCTCCCTAGCAGAGACGCTAGACAGTCTTCCCCTGACTGCGGAAATCAGCCGTACTAAGGAAAAAATTGACGCCAATCGCGGCGCGATCGCAGGGGTTAGCGGCATCGGCATCAACGGCATTGGCAGCATTGCCTTTGGCGGTGGGGGCGGTTTTGGCGGCTTTGGCAATGCGGGCAATGGCGGCAACGGCGGCAATGGCGGAACAGATAGCGGCAACGGCGGCAACGGCGGCGATGGGGGCAACGGCGGCGTCGGCATTTTTGGCAGCTTTGCCCGCTGGGAAGATCAAGGCAGCATCGGCACAATCGTCTTTGGTGGTGGGGGCGGCTTTGGCGGCTTCGGGAATGCAGGCAACGGGGGCAATGGCGGCAATGCTACGGTCGCGATCGCCAATGGCGGCAATGGCGGCAATGGCGGCAATGGCGGCTTCGGGGGCGGCGGGGGCGCTGGGGGCTTTGGCGGCAGGGGGGGCAGTTACAGCGGTGATGCAGGCCAGCCGGGTCAACCGGGGTCTGGGGGCTTTGGCGGTGGGGATGGCGGCATGGGCTTTGGCGGCAGCGGCGGGGGCTTTGGCGGGGCAATCTTGATCCGCTCAGGTCACCTCGTTTTGAATCAGGTGCAGTTTATTCGCAATGCCGCGATCGCTGGACCAGGCCCCTCGCCAGGTCAGGGAAAAGGCGGCGCTATTTTCATTACGCCAAGCCCGATAGCAGATCATCCACCCAGCGTTCTCGCACTGGGCAACCCAATAGCGTTCATCGATAACGTAGCATCCGACGCAGCTGGGCTACCGACCGATAACGATGATATCTATGGTGCGCTTGCTTCGACGGGAAGGCTTCGCCAGCAGCAATAGGCACTGTCTCGGAACCAATTCTGGCGAGATAACAACACTACCTCAGGGCAACAGGCGAGCTTCAACTTGTGAAAAATTCTGATACTACACAAATAAATTTTGTAGTATATACTAAGGAATGGATTAAAAATTTTCTAGTTTCATAGTTGTGTTCCCCCGCGATCGCATCTTGATTCATAACCGCGATGGTCAAAAATCGGCCTTCAGAAACCATCGCCGCCTGTAGACCTGACAAGTTTGACCTTAGTCCCAACCCATTCAAATCAGCGGCATAGCTCTAACTGTGCCGCTTTGTTTGGGTTGCCATATTGCTACCCTAGCCCGGCAACTCAGTGACGCTAGGTGCTTTAAGCAATGTGGTCAGCACTGTATCTACTGAACGCATCATGGCTCAGTTTAAAGACATTATTCGGTATTACAAAAAATACAGGGCGATCTCGCTCTTTAGCATTGCTGCTAGCAGCAGCTTTGAACTGATCGACTTAGTGGTGCCCTATGCCATTGGTCAAATTCTTAACGTCCTTTCTCGCCAACCCATTGATCCCCTCAGTCAGGGAGTCGTCAATCAGGTCTCTGCCCTGACCGGACTGCCTGCCGATCAATCCTTATCCCTGGGCGTACTGCTCAGCTTTATCTTTGCCGTGACCGTGGTACGCGCGCCCATTGAACCCTGGCTCGGGGTCTGGTTTCACTGGGATATCGCCCTACGCGCCCGCCGCGACCATGCTCGGCAGGTGATCAAACAGCTGCTGACTTTGCCCCTGGAATACTACGACGAAAATAACCCAGGCCGCATCGCGGGACGGGTTGCGCGGGGGCTCTCCAACCACACCTGGACTTACCCCGAAATTGCCGGGCAGCTTTTGCCCAAAATGGTGCGGGTGGCTGGCATCTTTTGCATCATCTTCTTAATCGCCTGGCCCATTGCCCTGCTGTTTTTGCTGTCGTTTGTGGTGATTTTGGCCTATAGCCTACGCGGCCTTAAGCGGTTGATTGTCAAAGAAGAGCGGCTCGATCGCTATATGGAAAATACCGAAAGCCGCACGTCCGAAATCGTCACCAACATCAAAACGGTGAAAGCGTTTGCCGCCGAAGAGGCCGAACTCAAACGCCAAAGTCAGCGGCTTGAGCGAGAGCTGACAGTCGTGGAGCAAGTCATCCATCGGGGCTATGTGATGCTGCTCGCCTGGCAAGAGCTGGTGATTCAAAGCTGTGTGTTTGGGGTGTTGGGGTTAACCCTATGGGCTACCCTACGGGGCGACATTTCCCTGGGTCATTTTGTCACCACGTTAACGGTTTCCAGCATGGCTTATGCCGAGCTAGAACCAATTAGCAACCTGGCTGAGATTTTTGCCCGCCGCTATGCGTCGATGCTGCGTTTCCATGAGTTTATGGAACTGCCTCGGGGGGCAGATGCCGTCGTGTTAAGCGATGCGCCGGATGCAGTTCCCCAATACCAGTTCACGGGGAAGGTGCATTTCAGCCATCTCACCTTTGGCTACGACGTCGAACGTCCGGTCTTGAAAGACATTGATCTGTTGATTGAACCGCGCCAAACCGTGGCCTTAGTTGGTCGTTCAGGGTCGGGTAAGTCCACGCTGATTAAGCTGCTGTTTCGCTATTTTGAACCCCAGCAAGGGGCGATTTTGCTCGATGGCGAAGATATTCGGCGCTTGGATGTGGCGGGTTATCGGCAGCGGTTAGCCATCGTTCACCAAGATGTGGATATCTTCAACGGCACCCTGCTCGATAACCTGGCCTACGGTAATCCTAAGGTGACCATGGCCGAGGTGGAATCAGCCTGCGCGATCGCCCGCGTAGATGAGTTCATTCACCTGATGCCCCAGGGTTATTTCACCGTGGTGGGCGAACGAGGCGTACGCCTGTCTGGCGGCCAGCGTCAGCGGTTGGGCATTGCCCGGGCGTTGCTGGTTAACCCCGATGTGCTGGTGTTTGACGAAGCCACGTCTAGTTTGGATTACGAATCGGAACGGTCGATTCAACTGGCAATGAAAAACATCTTGGGCACTCGCACGATGTTGATCATCGCCCACCGACTCAGCACCGTCCGCGAAGCCGACAAAATTGTTGTGCTGGATCAAGGGCGAATTTTAGAAGTGGGGGATCACCATCAACTGTTGGAACATGGCGGCTTATATGCTCGCTTACACCAGTTACAGTCCACCGGGGATTTATTGAGCTGATCAGCATTAATGTTTGTTCACTGTTAAGGTCGTGCAATATCTTCAGTGTGTCCCTGGGGATACACTGAAGATATGATCAAAATCAGCCATGCCTAGAAAACCTTTAGGCCAATATGAACGATTACAGATTGTTAGTTAAGGCTATGGACGTTGACATCATTACGAATGTAAAGCATGGAAAAAATATTTTTTAGCTATAAACTTTTTTTTAAGGCATCAATTCTAAGCCACACAAGAATTGATGGCCACCCGGTTGTAGAACGCAAAGCAACCTACGTGTTCAAAAAAGATGCTGCTAATGCCTGGGTTTGTGCTATTGATAACTCCTATGGCCATGACTTGCTTGAAGCGAGTGTTTAAAGCTTTTTAGTCATAAAGACGCTGTTCGGATCGTCGATATAGTCAGCAAAGGGATTGCAATACTCAAATCCATACCGACTGTACAACGCTCGTGCCGGGGCAAATTCAGCCATGGCCCCGGTCTCCAAATTTAGACATGTGTAAGTACGCTGCTGGGCTGCTTGAATAATGTGCTCAAGCACCTGAGAACCAATGCCCTTACCCCGATATGCCCTAGCAGTCCGCATTGATTTAATTTCACCCGTGCTGACATCCAGTTCTTTAAGGGCACCGCATCCCAATAGTTGATCGCCTTGCCAAACTGACCAAAAGGTAATTTGGGGCGATCGCAGCCCTTCTAAATCAAGGGCATGGACACTTTCAGGGGGCGTGATCTCATGCATTTCATCGAGATGTTCCTGAAGCAATGCAATGATCTTTTGACCCGTCAAATCATCTTCGCGAATCTGCAATTGATTCATCCCCTTAACGCTCTGAAGAAAGTCTATAGAGAACGCGATCGCGTCACTGTACTCACCCCTACAACCCATCAGGACAGTTGCCCTGACGCTTGATCACGCCACTACCGTCAACCAATCAGCATAGTTGGGGTTGCGTCCGGCTGTGATCGTATCGAACACTTGCCGCAATTGTTCAGTCAAAGGGCGTTCTGAGGGCAGTGGGTAGTTTTCAATGCGTTTGATTGAGGCGATCTTGGCTGCTGTTCCGGTCAAGAAGACTTCGTCAGCGATGAACAGTTCCGACTTGTCTACCTCCCGCTCTACTACTGTGATCCCCAAAGCGCGAGCCAGGCTCATAACGCTGTCACGGGTGATGCCTTCTAGGTTATCTTGCTCCACCGTGGGGGTAATCAGCGTACCGTTGCGCACAATAAATAAATTACTACCGGAGCCTTCGCTCACCTTGCCCCGCGATGTTAGCAAAATGGCTTCATCAAACCCCGAGTGAACAGCTTCGGTTTTAGCTAATGAAGACGTAATGTAGGAGGCGCTGAGCTTACCCCGCAGCGGCATAGCCCGATCTTCTTGTCGAGTCCACGAGCTGATGCGACAGGTAATCCCATCCGGAGGGAGATAGTCACCCAGTTCAATACCGTAGACCAAAAACGACTTTTCAATGTCGTGGAGTCGTGGTGAAATGCCTAAATCTGAGGTGTAAACCAGGGGACGTAGATAGGCCGAGGTCTGAATCGGATTCTGCCGCACAGTCTCTAGCAAAATTGAGGCAATTTTATCAGCAGGCAAATCAAAGTGCAGAAATCTGGCGCTGTGGCTGAGCCGTTGGCAGTGGCGATCGAGTCGAAATAAGGCAAATTTGCCCGGTTGGTCAGGCAAGGCATAGATGCGCAGTCCCCCTAAAGCTGCAGTGCCATAGTGCAGCGCATGGGTGGCAATAGAGAGATTTGCCTGCTCAAAGGGCACGAATTGATTTTGAAAATAGGCAATGGGAAGAAATTGATAGGAAGCCACAGCCAAAAATCCAAAAACTAAGGTTTTCTATTATCCCTGAGCATAGCCAAGAACGCTGTCACGAACCCGGCACAATTTAGTGAAAGTTATGTAGCACAGTCTCATGAAGCGGGTGCGATTAAACCAGCGGCTTGGATAGCTTGCCATACACGAGTAGTGAAGTCACAGTGCAAGACCAACTCACGGCTAATCGTCTAACTGCCGCAAGAATTTTTGAATCAGGCCTGTTGTGACCGCAGGCAACTCAAGATGAGGCGTCAACCCAACATCGGGGATCACTTCGAAGGCGCGAACCGCAGTCGGGTTGATCTCTGCCAAACGACGGCCAATGTCCACCGGGGTAAATTGGGACTCTGCGCCCCAGATGATGGCGGTGGGAATCGTCAGCTGGCCGATATAGCGTGATAAATCGAAGCACAGGTCACCGCGGACAAAGCTAAGCGCGGCGTAGTCGGCGTTCGGTTGCTGGGCCGAGGCCAAATAAGCCGACACAATTTCTTCAGACACTCGACTCCGTTGGGCAAATTGTCGCTGTTCTAAAAAACTACGAATGCCCCCTGACGTCGCTAAGGCCGTCGAATACAGTACCCGATCTAAAATCGGCGTACTCACCAACTGAGCAAAAAAACTACGGGTGTAATCTTCGCCAAAATCTGAAATGCCCGCTGGCGCAACTAAAACTAGGGATTTGAAAAGTTCTGGGCGGACGATCGCGACTCGGATCACCATCGCTGCCGTCAACGATGAGGCAACCACAGAAACTGGGCGATCGCAGGTTTTCTCTAAAAATTGGGTGATCGTCTCGAGGTAATCATCAATGGTATAAGCCCGAGCGGGATGATCGGAACCACCCCACCCGATTAAATCAGGCGCAATCGGACAATAGTCGTAGGCAAAAGCAGGATACACATGGGCCCATTCGTAGGCAGAAGAACCGCCGCCAAACCCGTGAAAAAACACTAAGGGCGATCGCCCATCATCGGCTTGCCAAAACGATGTTGGGGCTGCGTAAACCAAAGTTCCCAGGCCAGTTACCACCGAACGTTGGTAGAAGCCAGTTGCCATAAACATAATAAGGCTGATAATAGAGGGTATGAGGAACTTATGAAGTCTCCAGGGAATCTATCAAGATAGTGCAAGGATAGCGTTGCTCTGAGTTGAGGGTACAGACTCGACTTAGAATCCTCAGCCTAGAGTCGCTGAAGCAGTTCGATTGAGAGGACTCAGTGGAACAGCACTATCCTATTCATTGAGCGAGCAAGGGAGTCCGAGGTAGAAGAATAGGCCTTTTGGCTCATTCTCCCGAAATTCGATGAATGTAGCATGAATAAGAGTGTGAGGTTGTTGAGTTTAGCGAAAGCGCGTCCGTTTTATCTGAGTATCTACCCTTACCCCGGACGAGATGACAATTTGGATGTAAGCAGTAATACTGCTTAGTTCATCAAAGCATTGCATCATACCGCTAAACTATATTGTGTTTAGTTTCGTGTTAGTGATATCAGGGTGATGGCTTCTCTCGTCGGTTGGCCGAAGAAAAATTCACCATCTGCGATAGCCAGGGCATCTACGCCATCCATATCTGTATCAGGCTGTTGCACTCCTTCTACACCTAAATTATGTTTAGAAACGCTCCAGGCAGTCTTGAAGACGCTATCAGTTGCGATGGTTCTTCCTTTGAACCTAAAGACGTTGAACGCAAGGATATTAATTTTGCAGAACCTGAGGTGCAGCCTAGCTGGACGGCAGAAGTTGCCACAGAAGGCACCCTTGGCTTTCATCAGTGCCATCAGATTCATATCGAGCTCGACAATTTAGACCGCTTTACGGTGGTCACCGATCAGTTCGCAGACATCGGGGTAACGTTTCACAATGCGATCGCCATTAAACCTTCAAACCCGGTTTATCCCACCCACAGCGGCGAACGGGTTTTAATTGGGGCACCGAGTTCGGGCTGGTTATCAGCCACGTTCCATCAACCAGTGGCCTGGGTTGGGGCCTATGTGACTGGATCACGGTCAGTGTTGATGAGTGCCTTTGACGCCACTGATCGGCTCTTAACGAAAATCGAATTACCCGGCGCTAACCTAGACAATGGGGAAAATGAAGTGCCCCCCAACAGTCCTATGCTGTTGCAGGCAGAAGGGATTGCCAGTATCCGAGTCCACTGTGTAGGTGGGCAGTTTACGCTAGATGACTTTAGCTACAGCATGTAAAAGCTGAGATGCCCTTGCCACCACAAGCTAAGGTTGATGCCCCCACTTCAAAGACCCTAGCTTAGTTGAGCGATCGCGTTTTTAATCCGCCCCAACGCCTGCTCAATATTCTCTAACGAATTGGCATAGGACAACCGCAAATATCCTTCTCCATGCTGGCCAAAGGATTGCCCCGCTAAGGTCGCTACACCAGCGGTTTCGAGCAAGTAATCTGCCAGTGCTTGGGAACTCAGCGGCACCTGGCTGACATTGGCGAAGGCGTAGAAAGCACCTGCTGGCAGGGTACAGTGGATACCCTCAATCTGGTTAAGCCCATCAACGAGAACCTGCCGTCGTTGGTAAAACGCTGTCACCATCTCGTTGACGAATTTTTGATTCCCCTGGAGTGCGGCTACGCCAGCCATCTGGGTAAACGAAGCTGTACAAGAATTAGAGTTGATCATCAGCTGTTCAAGCTGCTCAGCCATCAGTTTCGACGCCACGGCATAGCCCAACCGCCACCCAGTCATGGCATAGGTCTTAGAAAAACCATCGAGCAAAATAGTGCGATCGCCCATCCCCGGCAAGCTCAAAATGCTGTGGTGATCTTGGTCGTAGAGAATGCGCGAGTAGATTTCGTCAGCTAAAATCCAGAAGTCATGAGTTTGGGCTAAGGTGGCGATCGCGCTCAGGTCATCCTGGCTCAATGCACCACCAGTGGGGTTTTGGGGCGAATTCAAAATCAGCAGCTTTGTCCGATCAGAGACCACCAATAGCAAGTCTTCCTGCCGAAAGCGAAACCCATCGGCTTCTACCAAAGGAAGTGGCACGGGGACACCACCGACAAACCGAATCACTGATTCATAAATAGGAAAGCCAGGATCAGGATAAATTACCTCATCACCAGGATTTACCAACGCCAAAATCGTGAAAAAGATGACGGGTTTGGCACCGGGCATTACCACCACATTTTCAGACGCAACGGTAACCCGGCGTGTAGTCGAAATATGGTGGGCGATCGTGCTGCGCAGTTCAGGTAACCCCGCCGCTGGCCCATAACCTGTATAGCCATCCTTCATGGCTTGATAGGCCGCCTCGCAGATATCGGGAGCCGTGGGGAAATCGGGTTGACCAATTTCTAAATGGATCACTGACCGTCCCTGGGTTTCCAAGCGTTTGGCCTTTGCCAACACTTCAAAAGCCGATTCTGTTCCCAATCGCGCCATTCGATCGGCAAAGAGCACCGAGATCATCCCCCAAACGTCTATTGAGCCTACGTTAGGCCATCAGACCTAGGGAACCCGCAAACCGGCAGGTAAATTTCTCAAAGCGTAATGTATGGCGGTATTAAACCCCATCCGATTTGCAGACTTGGAATGTAGCTGAGGGAAAATCATGGACCTGGATGTGGCCAAGGTTTAATAGGTGCCTGTTTTAACTGGGTATTCCGCTGGGTTGAGGGCAGGCACTGGGGGATGGGCCGGGAGCGATCGCTTTCTGCGTCGCGATCGCTGCAACATTAACCGCCCCATACGCCGCCCCAGAGTTTGCCCAAGGGAAGTTTGCTTCGAACCTGTCCCCGGTTGAGCCTGAAATCGCTGAAAGTCAAGCAGCGTCATCGCAACGCTAAGCAACAACAGCGCGGTTCCAGCCGTGAACAGTCCCAACGCAACCAAGATCAGCCAGTTTAGATTCACCAAGGTGCGGGCAGCGAGGGCAAAAATGCTGAGGAGGAACCCCAATAGCGCGTAGTGCAAAATCAGTGTGCACCGTTTAGACAGGCGGTAGTGATATTGGAGTTTTTGTCGCTGCTGCTTGAGATACCGCAAGCGATCGCGGTGGTCTGCCCCTGGCCCGAGCGGCAACGCATGGGACAGCTTGACATAGTCGATATGCAGCGCTTTAAGCCGATCGGCTAAGGTCGTGTACCGCAGCCACAACCCACCCCAAAGCAATACGCAGACACCAATCATCAGCGCTGAATTGAGAATGAGCTGAATCAGCTGGCTGGTTTGTTGGACAGACATAGTGAGGAAATCTCCCAAACAGGTGGCGCACAGGCATTTAATTTTTACTATATAGTATTTTTGTACTATATTATTGAGGTTTTGCGATTTCAAAAGAATTCGCGATCGCACACCTCTCAATCCGCGCACGGTAAAGTTTAAGTCAGTGAGCTGTGATCCAAGGTTGAGGCAATTCCTATGGTGTTACGGTGATCGTCACCAGTGGCAGCGTGAGTAAGTTAACGGTTTATCAGCGGCTAGGTGTGCGAGAGGTTTGGTTCTTTCAGAACGGACAATTTGAGGTGTATTGCCTGCGAAAAGCGGGCTATGAGGCAATGACCGCGAGTGATGTATTACCTGATCTGGATTTGGGCATATTGGCGCAGTATGTCAATGCATCAGACCCGTTAGAGGCAGCTTTAGCATTTAGGGAGAACCTAAAATTAGGTTAGCTTTTCACAGGGTTGAGGGAGTCGTGCATCCCCTTGATGGGAGGTAATGGTGGAACTGACGGTTAACAAAGGTTTCAACCCAGGTGAATGAAGAACGGTAGTTTCTTCGTTGTGCGATCACCCTCCAGCAGCAAGCATCAACCTGCGCACCAACCCTCGTTATTAAAAAATTAGCTGGGTATCCGAGATAACGACTATATCCGTTGAAGCATAAATCTGAAGGGTCGACATTGCCCTACCAAACGCTTCGAAAGCAAGATTTACAGGGATGGGCCAATCAACGCACGTCTGCCAATAATCATTAACGCTAAAACCTACCGAGGAGTGATCATAATCATGCGCAAAATTGTCCCCAGCCTGTTGCTAAGCGGGTTAATGGTGGGAGCCACATCCATAGCCCTAGGCCCAACCAACCACCTGAGCCTGCCCGAGGCAATGACAACCCAGGCCGCTCAGGCGCAAACCAACGATGAAATCTACTACACCTTCTACGGCCAGCGCATCCCCCTCACCCTACGACAAGACCAAATCGCCGTCTTGTTAACCCCACCTGTTGGCCTGCGGGGTGGCACTTCCCCCTATCAGCAACTAGAGGGAGCATTGCTGGGACAGCCTACGGTTGGCGTTCGCGGTGGGGAAGCAACCGAAGCGGCACCCGCCCTAGATGTCACCGTACAACCTCTAGGCAGTCGCTATGCCATCATTCAACTCCCGGGTATCGACGCTGAGCTAACCGCCGCTGTACAAGAAAGGCTCCAGCAACCCTACGTAGAAACCACCTTGCCTGTCCTCAGCCGAACCGACAGCGAGAATACCATTGTGCTGCCCAATCAAATCATCGTCAGCTTTGAACCCGATACGCCCCAAAGCCAAGTACAACTCACCCTCAACCGCTACGGCTTGGAGATGATTCGCCCCATCCAATTCAGTCAAAATCGCTATCTGGTGAGTGCTCGCAGTGGCGCAGGATTGAGGGTACTCACGGTGGCCAACCAACTCAACGGTGTGGCCGGCATTCAATCAGCCACGCCCAACTTTGTGCAAACGCTCTCCTACCGAACCGTGCCCTACAGTGTGGATAACCTCAGCGCCGCTGCCCTCCGTAACAACCTTGAGGAGCAGCTCACGCAACTATCGGGAGATGGCGATTGGCCCGTCGATACAGACCTCTTTCCGCTGCATTGGCACTTAGACAGCAGTAGCTTTCGGGGCACCCGACAGCCCCGTACTGATTTACGTGTGGCTCAGGCTTGGGAGCAGGGGAGTCAGGGTGAGGGGGTGGTCGTTGCGGTCATTGACAGCCTGATTCAGTGGGATCATCCCGATTTAGCCGATAACCTCTATACCGTGCCAGAAACTCAGCCTAATCGCCTCCCGGGTGAAATCCACGGTTGGGACTTTTCTAACCCAGAAGTGACTTGTACAGATGATCTGGAACTTTGCGTTGCGGGCGATGCAGACACCCGGATTAACAATGCCGAAGTAGACCTGCTGCGAGAAGATTTACAAAATACGTTTACCCTCTCTGACGCTGAGATTTTAGAAATCTATGAAGATATCGCCTGGTTCATCGAATTCGAACAACCCGAATGGTCCCAGCGAGAAATAGCCAACACTGTTCGTGACTGGATTCAAGGCAACATCATGGCAGAGTTTCACGGCACCTGGGCCAGCGGAGTAGTAGCCGCGAATCCGGCCAGCGATCGCGGCGCTGTTGGCGTGGCGCCAGAAACAGAAATTTTGCCTGTGCGAGTGTTTGGACTGAACGGCGAAATTTCTGTAGCGGCCCTGGTGGAAGCGATTGGCTATGCCGCCGATCGGGGGGCTGATGTGATCAACCTGAGCTTAGGAGGGCTGCTGCCCGATCGGGAACTAACCGATCAGGTGATGGCCGTGCTAGAGGCCAACCCTGACCTCGTGATTGTCGCCTCAGCCGGGAATGAAAGCCTTGATGGAGTGGGATTCCCCGCTGCGATTCCGGGCGTAATTTCAGTGGGAGCGACCACCCTGGACGGGACTCGCACCTTCTATAGCAGCTATGGCGGTGGCCTAGATGTGGTTGCCCCGGGGGGGGACACTACTGAATTGTCTACGTTTGGTATTTTGACGACGGGGGGCACTTGGGTACCCGCCTTCTGGGAAGGCATCGATCAACCCAGTACCGCTTGGGGTATGGGGATTGACCCGCTAGGAAGCTACGTGCAGGTGCAAGGCACGTCATTCTCAGCCCCAGCCACTGCGGGGGTAGCCGCTTTGGTACTGGCAGCGAATGGAGACTTAGACAGAGCAGAGGTCACAGAGGTTTTGCGAACCACTGCCAGCTACGAGGGGTTGTCGCTGAGGCAAGCAGAGGCCAACCAATATCGCCTCCAGGCAGAGGTAGGGTTGGGAACTGCAATAGATAGCCAGATACTTCGACCCACGGGAATTTTCGGTTTTCCTGAGCCGATTTCTCCAGAGCAGTATTACTTTGGGCAAGGCTTAGTCGATGCAGGGGCAGCGGTGGAACTGGCAAAAACGATGCGGTAGCTTCAACGTAATTGCTATCCCGATGGACAGCAGCGAGCAGATTTGGCAATAGGGCGATCGCCCTATTGCCAGTCAAAACCCAGTATCATCACGCCCCAGGCAAGCTGATTCAGATCACAACGATTCGACTCTGACAATGCCACCCACAATCGCATCTACCTGTAATCTGTATCCATTCAGTAGCGCCATGCCAATCAGAGGGTCAGTCTCTGATTCAGCTACATCAATTTCGCGGCACTGTCCATCCCAATGGATAATTGCCGCATATAAATCAAATACAGCGGCACTGCCATCACCCAAAGTGAGGATGTCAGAAGCATTCCAGGATAAATCTAGGGTCGTAATAATTTTGGATGGCAAGGTGAGAAACCCGTTATATCCCGTGTCAATAACGGCATCGGTCACCTGCTGTCTTCCATTTGCATTACCAACAACAATCGAAAGCGTTGCCTCACGGCGTGAATTCACAATGCCTCGTATCATCGAGCGCTCGCTAAACTCCGGGCCCCGAGGTGATAAACGGCTCGGTGACCAATGCGGATAACCCAGGGTTGCGCCTCAGGATATCGCTCAAACAATTGCTTAGTTGCAGGTATGACGTTGTCAGCAACCCTGAAGGCTCCAGTTTCGACGTCGATAGCGACAATCTTGCCTTCATTCTCTGACTCTACTTGCTGCCGCACTCGGGACTCATAGAGCGCCTGCCCTCGGCGGGCTAAGTCTTCTTTGCTGTAACGTCGCTGGCGAACTGCCATGGGAACGCCTCTATATACTCTAACTACCAATAGTATAGCTTGTCCAAGCTTAACTGCTTTGGATAAACAGCACCCACACCTTTTTAGTAGAGGGTGATTTATCGCTTCAACTGTCTTTATTTCAATCTTGGTCTATTGGTCTCGTGACTCAAAAACGTTAAGACAAATTGCACAAATTGCTAATTCCCCCAGCCTTCATCGTTCACCTTGCGAACTTTGCAGTAGGCTATGTTAACGTTGCAGTGCGATATCGTTAGCATATCCAGACCAGTGGAGGCAATTGTTGGTTTCTTGATGTTTCCAGACCCAACGCGATGAAATTTTCCCAACTAAAACCCACACTGCTATTTTTGACCTGGGTCATCCTCTTAACCAGTGCGATTGGCGCACTCAAGGTGGGAATTACCTGGGCGTCAGAGACTCATCTCTATTCAATTCCAATTGTTGGCGGGCTGCTGAAAAGTCTAGAGATTGTCGAGCTTAGCAATATTTTGGTTTTTGCCCTGCTGGGCTTGGGCTTGGGAATGACGACGATTTTCTTGTCGTATCTCCATAACAAGCTCAAAGTGCTGGCGATCTTGTTGGTCATGATGGTGCTGGCTAGTGGCGTATTTTGTCTTGGCTATGCCACACGACAGCATATTTGGATCCAGCAGGTGGCCGACGAAGCCAGCATTTCTTTTGCCCAAGCCAAAACGGTTACCAATGATTTTTTGACTGCCGAAACGGGGTCAAACGGGTTTTGGGGATTTTATCGCTACACAACTCAAGTTCCGATTCTGCCCATCAAGACTAGTGAAATTGCCAGTTTGACGGATGATGAAAAATGGTTTCGCTCAGAATTAACCCGTTTTAGTGGTCTAGAACCCGGTATTTTTTCACGGATGTTTAGTATTGCCGGATGGGGCATTCGCGGCTTTTACATGGCGCTAGCAGGGTTTACTTTCATTATCTATTATTTCAAGGGTCTCGACTGGGTCGAGCATCGCCGCATAATGCGGCGACCTTTGCCCACGCCTGAGCCACGAACACGACCCGCATCGGTCAAGGGCAAAACAACGCCAAGGCCTGTGGATCTAGCCAACAATAGAACACAGCGTCAATCGCAACCCCAGCGCTCAATTGCTCACCCCCCTCAGGCTCTGCGTAAAGTGGTGCGACCCGCTCAGACAATCAAGCGATCGCCCCATGCCTCTACTCACAGTCAAGGTAAAACCCAACGCTAAGCAGTAATTTAGTTCTATGAGTGCTGAAATCACCCTGGCGGCACTAATTCTAGCGGGGGGTCACAGCACTCGAATGGGGCGAGACAAAGCCTTGATTGCAATCGATGGGGTGCCGATGTTGAGGCACATGTGTCAGGTGGCTTTGGCCTGTACTCAATCTGTTTATGTGGTAACGCCGTGGCGCGATCGCTACAGGTCAGTCGTTCCGCTCCCTTGCCAATTTATTCAAGAGGTCGCTTTACCTAGAGCAGACGCGATCGCCCACGGGCCCCTGGTCGGATTTGCCCAGGGGCTAGCTCAAATCGAGTGTGAATGGGTGCTGTTATTGGCTTGCGATTTACCCCATCTGACGGCAGCAACTCTCCAAGGTTGGATGGCCTCATTAGCCAAAGTCGATCAACACACAATCGCGCGCTTGCCGGAAGGCCCTAAAGGATGGGAACCTCTATGCGGATTCTATCGCCGTCGCTGTTTACCCAATTTGCAGCAATTTATCGATGATGGCGGGCGATCATTTCAGCGATGGCTGTCAAGTCAAACCGTACAGCCGCTAAGTTGCGTTGACTTTAAGCAGTTATTCAACTGCAATACGCCTGCCGATTTGACAACTATTCAGCCCCATTGAACCCTCGCCAACTCAAGTTTTTATCATTTTGTAGACAATCCGGCACGGCTTGATCCCCTACAAAATTAATCTCCTATACTAAACGCGAAAATTACTGAGCATGAAAGATACCTCACCACTATGACTGTTTCTAAATCTTCAACGCGATCGCGGCCCCGATCGACGACAAGCAGCAAAACGCAAGGCAAGACTCAACCTCAAACCAAAGCCAGCGCTAAAGCCAAAAAGGTCAAAATCGGTTTGTCTTTGACTCCAGAGAGCGCCAAAATTCTCGATCGGATGGCCAAGGAAACCAACCTCTCCCGGTCTGCCTTGGTAGAAAAGTTAGCCCGCGGACAGGTAGAGCTCTCTAGCAATGAAGCGACAGCTGAATTCCATTTGACGGTAAAATCAACCCCTCCTTCCGAGCCCCATGTTGTTGAGGCTGTCACGTTGGTCAGCCAATCCCGCTCAACAGTACCGCCTAGTTCTTTACCAGAACCAATACCCTTACCCGAACCCCAGCCTGCTCCTAGTAGCCACAACGCAACCCTGGCAGCAGAGGTAGAGACATTGCAGCAGACCGTTGACACCCAATGTCACACCATCGAAACCTTGCAGCAACAGGTCTCGATGCTACAACAGCAACTTGACCGTCACCAAACAGAAGCAACCACTCACCAGTATCAATACGCGACTCTCAAACACAGTGCCGACGAACAAGCTCAGTTAATCGCAACCCTGAAACAGCAAGCGCTGCAAATGCGACAAGCCGCCACCATCGGTGAGACTCAACTGAATAAATGGCGACACCGTAGCTATTCTCACTAGGAAGACGGAAGAGGCTCGATTCTCGATGGGTTGAAATCTGACAGAGTTTCCTGTGAAGATAGAGAAGCAAACTACATCCGGGTTGAAGGCTTTCGCTACAGCTCTAGATGTGGCCAAGGTTTAATTTGTCAGGAGTCATAATCAATATGGAAGCAATGGATTTCTTTCGTCTGAGTGGCGGACGGTGGCGATCGCAGCGAACCACACACCACTTGCCTTTTCGGCGGGCAGAACTCGGCGAACTCGAAATCCAGACAACAGCCCTAGAAGCAGACGATGAGCGGGTTGCCGCAGTGTGCAAAATGCATGATATCGACGCAACCTTAGCCATCGGCGGGATTTCTGTTAACTGGCATGGCTCGATGGACTGGGATAAAGAAGGTGAAAATCACGAAGGGGCAACGGTAATGGTACTTGTACCCGATGCAGACGACCCCAAACAGGGTCGCTTGCTGAGAGAGCAGGGCTATGCCGAAATCGTACCTGTGGTCGGGCGCTACGAAGTGGATGAGCAAGATGGCTTAGTGCTGATCACTGAGTATGAAACCATGAGTTCAGTAGAACGATTTTGGTTTCCCAATCCCAATCTCCGCTTGAGAAGCAGCACCGTCAAACGCTTTGGTGGATTCAACACAGCCTCCTTCTGTGCCGAAACTCGACTGGTAGATGACGCCCCGCCCAGCAGCGATGAACAACCCTCAATCTCTGAGTTTTACTCTGTTATGGGCTGGTAAAGAGTCTGCATGGATGCAAGACTGAGCAGTTCAATTAGCGTCGCCTTGAGTTTGATCTATCAACTCAGCAGATGGTATCCATATGACCCATGAATTGATTCAGTCTGGCGGCTCCCTTTAGGCTAGGAGTATTGCCTACTGGATTCCTGCCATGAAACAGCTTGCTGCTCTTATATCTTTACCCCCAACTGGTTTGGTTCTGCTGTCGATTGGTTCAACCCAACTGGGCTCTGCATTTGCCAAAAGTTTATTCCCTTACCTCAGTCCAGCAGGCATGGTGACCATGCGGGTGGGATTCGCAGCGCTAGTGCTGATGGCGTTGTGGCGTCCCCGGTGGCGAAGCGATCTCCGCACCCATCTGCCAATGCTCATTGGGTTTGGCCTATCCCTATCGTTGATGAACTTTGCCTTTTACTGCGCCATTGAGCGCATTCCCATTGGAGTTGGGGTGGCGCTAGAGTTTATTGGGCCGCTGGGGCTGGCGATGGTGAATTCCCGACGGTGGTTAGATGGACTTTGGGCTTTACTCGCGGCAATTGGCGTATTGCTGTTGACCCCTTTAGGTGGCTTTACCTTAGATGGGTTGGGGGTGATGTTGGCTCTGACGGCAGGAGGCTTTTGGGCGCTATATATTTTGATGTCGGCCCGCACAGGGCAGGCATTGGCCGGCGGAGAAGGGTTAGCTTGGGCTATGGTCATCGGCACCTGCGTCTTGCTGCCCATTGGCATTGCCACTGATGGGTTGACCCTGCTTGACCCCCGCCTGATGTTGGCGGGGTTTGTGGTGGCTATTTTGTCATCGGTGCTGACCTACTCTCTAGAGCTATCCGCGCTGCGAGTCATGCCTGTGCAGGTGTTTGGTGTTTTACTCAGCTTGGAGCCCGGCGTAGCGGCGATGATTGGCTGGGTAGGTCTGGGAGAAGTGTTGGCAGTACGAGCGATGATTGCGATCGCGCTGGTTTGCATCGCCGCTGGAGGTGCCGCCCGTTTTCGTCCAGCCTAGTTTTTTACCGCTGTATGATTGTTTTACCGACTGCACCTGCCTGACAGTTCAATTCGAGACTGCCTTAAACCGATCGGGTAATGCCACCATCAACCCTAATGTTTTGGCCGGTGATGTAGCCAGCCCCATCGGATGCTAAAAAGGCAATGACATCGGCGATTTCTTCAGTTTTGCCATAGCGATTCATTGGAATGCGATCGAGGAATTCTGGCTTCTCTGGCAGGCTATCGATAAAACCCGGCAATACATTGTTCATCCGAATATTCTCTGCTGCGTATCTATCGGCAAACAGCTTTGTATAGGCCGCCAACCCGGCCCGAAACACACCCGATGTGGGAAAAACAGGATCGGGCTCAAATGCTGCGAAGGTAGAAATATTGATGATCACCCCAGACTGCTGTTGCTGCATGATCGGCGTTACTAATCGCGTTGGACGAACAACGTTGAGAAAATAAACTTCCATCCCCCGGTGCCAATCTTCGTCCGAGAGTTCCAGCAGTGGTGCCCTCGGCCCGTGCCCTGCACTGTTGACCAACACATCCACACGCCCCCATTTCTCCACAGTTAAGTCGATCAGACGCTTGAGATCATCATTGACTTGGTTAGATCCGGTAACGCCGATGCCGTGAAGCGCCTTGGCAAGCGCCTCCCCTTTGCCCGAAGAAGACAAGATAGCCACATGAAATCCCTCAGCGGCCAGCTTCTGGGCCGCACCAGCACCCATACCGCTGCCACCAGCTGTCACCACTGCTACTTTTTCAGTTGCCATAAGTCTCCCCACGCGAACAAGCGTCTACTGTACAAAAATCGCTTCTGTTTGTCCAAAGCACAAAATATAGCGCTGGCCAGATTGATTAGTGTCCTGCTTATTCCACGGCATTCTCAAGGCCATCGAGGTTAAGCAAAATTTGTTCTTCTAAAGCACGCTCACCAATGTCACGAGCAATGCTCAATGCCTGCTGATAAAGGGTATTCGCCTGTTCATACTGTCCCCTATCGTGGGCAGCTCGCCCTTGATTGTTTAACACAATTGCCTCTGTGCGCCGATCGTTGATCTGACGTGCCAACCCTAACGATTGCTGATAAAACTCATCGGCTTGAGCCGGTTGACCGAGGCCCGCATAGGCAAGGCCCAGATTGCCTAGGGTGTAACTTTCTCGCCTGCGATCGCCATTCGTTTGATAGTGCTCGAGCTGAGCCTGACAAGACTCAAGGGCTGCTTGAAACTGTCCTGCCGTGACTTGCTGAGCACATGAACTCTCGTCATACCCTGCCCCTGGCAGCTCAAATAGGTTGATAATCACAATCACTTGACGGGGATCCTGTCCCACGTCTAATTCAAGCCCCACGTCTTCAAAAACCCCCAATGCAAACACTGCCT
This sequence comes from Cyanobacteria bacterium P01_A01_bin.123, assembly GCA_039815185.1. Classification (GTDB taxonomy): domain Bacteria; phylum Cyanobacteriota; class Cyanobacteriia; order Phormidesmidales; family Phormidesmidaceae; genus JBCBZT01. Next base: position 73,892 of record JBCBZT010000037.1, read on the forward strand.
CCAACGCTGCTACCATTTCTTCCTGGTGAAAAATATCGCCTGGCTCTATCGCCAACGCGGCTAAGATATCCGCTTCTGTAACGTAGCCGGAAATCGGCGTTCCTGCCCCATCAATGGCCTCAAAATCACGATTTTGAAACCGTATTTGAATATCCTCAATGACGCCCTCTGCAACCTCAAACGCCACCACCCCATCCGTAATTTGGGGTTCATCTACAAACCGAGCTATGACGTAGCTGTTGTCCGCATACCACTGGCTGAGTTGCTCAATCCCGACTCGCAGCCGACGGAGGTTCAAGACGCTGCCATACTGATCCCCAAACGCCTCATCGATAACTGTTTGGGGCAATACTTGTATCCCGGCTATCTGCACCGACGTAAAGACTGGATTGAGCAAAACTTCAAAGGTAACCCGCACCCCGGCAGAAACATCCTCTGGAATCGCTTGCACATTAGAAAAATAGCCCGTCGCAAAAATAGCCTCAACATCGGCTTGCACTTGAGACCGCGTCACTGCGCTCCCTGGCTGGGTTTGCACAGTTTGATAGATCAGGTCTTCAAACTCGCCGTCAGCCCCTTCAATCACAACTTCTGCAATCAACACTGGCACTTCATCGGTTTCATCGCCCGAATCAGTTGATGTTTCCGGAGCAGACGGCTGTGCCAATACTGGCGGATAATGCTGCCAACGCAGCAACGGCAGGCAGACAAACAACAAAATTGCTAAAGCGAGTTTTAGCAAGCTGCTATAGGCATGCATGATGAAGTCCTCACAGTTTTGTCAGCTATGGAGGCGTTTTCCTGGGATTCGATAGCGGTTGCGTTATTGTCATAAAACAATGGCCTTCAGGGGCGATCGCGGTCATATCCGCCCTCAAAGCCTTTGGGCTAATCCCTGCTTTGTGAGCGACCAAAACTCCCAACGCCTCTAAGTAAGACTCAACTGCGATTGCCTCAATTCCCAATGACCGGGCATCAACATTCAGGGTTGTCGTATTCTCAGACACCGCAATAACACGAGCACGGGTACGACTAAGGCTCATCACACCGCTGCCGCCAAACGCAGTCGCAGGCACAATTACCGCATCTACTTGATCAGCCCAAATATCCTGAGCTTGAGCCGGGGCACGGGTCACGAATTGAGGGGCTCGGTTCAACCCCGCCAGCACACAGGGCAGAAACGTATAGCCGAGTTCCTCTGCGGCTGACTTCGGCGAAATCGTTGGGTCTAAGGGCAGCGGCAGTAAAGCGGGAGCATGGGCACAGGGCACTTGAAACTGACGCACCACTAAATGACTAATCACCGCTTCGGCCCCTGCCAGCGGATCAACCCCTTGCCCTTGGCGATAGTTGTTTAAAACCTGATCATCTTCGTCATCGGGAAAGCGGGCCACAACTGCGATCGCGTCGGCTTTCCCCACATCCAATAGTCGTTCTGCCGCGCGCAGTAAACTGCCGGGATTACCAATCGTGCCCCAAGTCGCCCCCGAAGTTGCTGTCCGTAACGTCACATCCAGCGGTGTATCGGTGACCACATAATCGGCCAAGTCCAACCCCAGCGTTGCCCGAGCCGCATCAGCCGCTTGTAAATGTCGCCACTTCAAATCGGTTTCAATGGCAACATCTAATACCAAACCCACCCGATTCTGATGCACCGGGCGCAACCCCCACTGCCCTGCCGCAAACTGATCGAGCCCATAGCCTTCTACATACAGGGCATTGGGCATGGGCCAATAGAGCTGTGCGCCATTTAGCACATTGGGGTGAGTAATCAGCGTATCAGCGACCTGAGCCACAGCACGCGCCACAGGTAACGCATCCCCGGCATACCCCCCAATTGCTGCCCCGATCCCGGTCGGTACGATTAAAACAGCGGTATACGGCTTAGGTGTCACGGTCAGCATCGTCGCGGGTCACCACCGCTTCCACTGTAGCGGTTTGCTTCTCCTGATCGATCTCAGTTACCGCCCACCGCAGCGGCTCACCGCGTTTTTCAAGTTCTTGGGCGATCGCAGCTTGGAGTTCCTCTGTAGACTCACTCAGGTTGATTTCAGCAGTAATGAAGTGGGTAGTCATGGTGGGTATCTATTTAGGATTGGGTTGGTGGGGCGATGGGGAGAGGGGGCAAAGGGGCGATCGGGGTGATGGAGAGATCGGGAAGTGGGTTTAGCAGTGATTAGGGGAGCGTCAGCGAATTCCTCCCCACCTCCCCCATCTTCCCCGCTCCCTTACTCCCTCACTACCCCACTCCCCGCTACCCCATACCAAACTGCCGCTCGTAGACTTCGTCTTCTTTTTCGGTTTCGAGTTTGAGGTCAGATCGGGGGAAGGACACGCATAATAGAGCGTAGCCTTCTGACTGGAGTTCGGGGCTGACGCCCATGCCTTCGGCTTGATCAACACTGCCTGCTGAAAGTTTGGCAGCACAGGTGGTGCAAACACCAGCACTACAAGAAAAAGGGAGTTCTAACCCGGCTTCTTGGGCAGCAACTAAGACAGTTTTGTCTTCGGGAACTTCTATGGTGTGGGTATTGCCTTGGTGGCGAATTTCAACGGTATAAGTAGCCATCGTTTCTTAAACTTTTAGGTTTAACTGTCGCCGTTTTCAGAGAAGGTGCGGTCAAATTCTTCGAGTAAATCGTCCATTTCTTCGAGAGCCTGATTGACATCGATTCGTAAGGTTCCCAAATCGGGTTGTTCTAGTAGGCGTACCAGGGAGTCGCGCTTGCCCTTAATTTGCTCGATGCGATCGCGAATGACTTGTAATTCCATAAAAGGGTTTTGATTCAATACTCCTTCACCAGGATAAGCAACTTTGGTTCAGCTCACCTAACCTTCTGGGCACTTGAGTCGCAAATCCAGCTAGGCCACATCTGCTCTGAAAACTTGAGTAGGGGTAGCTGTGTGTCTTTTACCGGGGAAAACGACAAATCTGGATGTGGCAAGGGTTTAGTTTAAGCTAGTGATAGGCTGGGACACAGTAATCGTTATGTTTTTGGGTGAGTAATTGGCTATGTTTCGTCGCATTCCCCTTGGGGCTGTCTTGTTAACCGTAGGTAGCATTTTGACTGTGGTCGGGTTTGTGGCCTATTTTCAGGACAACGCAACCCTCAATCTGGTTGGTTTTTTCTACGGTGTGCCCGTTCTGCTGGGGGGACTGGCGCTTAAAGCCGCAGAATTGGAACCTGTTCCGTTTGTGCAACCCAACAACGATGTAGTCACCCTAAGAACCCAACAGGCGACCCAAACCCAAAATCAGATTCGCAGTGATGTCACCCGCTATCGTTACGGCCAAGAAGCCCACCTGGATGAATCGCTAGAGCGCCTGGGCCTCAGCCCCAATGACATCGAACGCCCTGTGCTCAGCGGTTTGCGGGAAGCAAAAGTGAATGGAGCATACGCTTTGATTTTGACCTTTGACTCACCCCGCATTGACCTGGACACCTGGCAAACCAAGCGGGAAAAAATTGAGCGCTTCTTTGGCCCCAGCATCATCGCTGAAATCAGCCAACCTGAAGCAGAAAAGATCGAGCTAGCACTGATCACGTCATTAGAACCCACCCCTGTAGAAACAGCGGCTTGAATCGCCACATGCTACTTGTAATCCTGAGGTGCTTGGGAGGCTCCCATCATCGCCGCTGACTAAACGACCCGATTGGCTGCAATGCACTGGCGGTACCACTCGTAGCTGGCTTTAGGAATGCGTTGTTGACTGGCATAGTCGATGTAGGTAATGCCAAAGCGGCGGTCATAGCCCCAAGCCCATTCAAAGTTATCGAGCAGGCTCCAAAGGAAATAGCCGTTTAGGGGATAACCTTCGGCGACAGCCCGGTGGGCAGCGCGCAGGTATTGGCGCAGGTACATAATGCGATCGCTGTCCATTACCCGCCCAGATTTGTCTAAAACGTCCTGAGCCGCACAGCCATTCTCACTGATAAAAATTGGCAAATCAGGACAATCTAAGGTTTCGCCCACATGGCGAATGCCCCAGTAAAGGCTATCGGGCACGATATGTAGCCAGGGCATATGTAGCTTTGGGTAACCGGGGGGAAAATCTAAAACCTCATACCCCGCATCATTTTTAGCTGCTTTTACATACACCCCAGAATAGATATTGAAGCCCAGGGCATCGAGGGGTTGGTGAATGGTGGCGAGATCACCTGCTGCAATCTCGGGTTGCTGATCCCCCAAGCTCTCTAGCAGTTCTGGACTGTATTCCCCGGTCAAAGCCGGATAAATAATGCCGCCATTCGTGCCACACAGGGGAAATGCCTGCTGGGCTGCTGCAATATGCGCTGGCGTTTCGATCAGCGGTATGGTCGCTAAAAAGTTATCCACCAGCGCGACAGAGCAGGGTTGCGGTGAGGCTGCCCGAATCGCTTGACAGCCTAAGCCATGGGCCAACAGAGCATGGTGAGAGGCTTGCCAAATTTGTTTGAGCGTCTCGACCACCGTGCCAGGCGCATGGGGCGGCACCTCTCCCACGCCATATCCCATATGGATAAAGCAAAAGATTTCATTCAGCGTAATCCAGTTCGTGACGCGATCGCCCAAGCGACTCACCACAGCGGTGACATAGTCAGCAAAATCCTGGGCCATCTCGCGACTGCGCCAAGATCCGTAGCGTTCTTCCAAAGCCTGGGGGCTATCCCAATGAAATAAAGTGACATGAGGAATAATCTTATGGCGTTCAAGGGCATCGAGCAGGCGCTTGTAAAAATCGATGCCCGCTTCATTGACAACCCCTCGACCATCCGGCACAATCCTGGGCCAGGCGATGCTAAAGCGGTAGTGCTTCACCCCCAACTGCGCCATCAATTGCACATCAGCTTCAAACCGATGGTAATGATCGCAGGCGATCGCCCCCGTATCCCCATTCAGCACCCGCCCTGGTGTTTCACTAAAAAGATCCCACACGCTTGGTTTACGACCTTCAGCTGCGATCGCACCTTCGATTTGATACGCTGCAGTGGCAACACCCCAATGGAAATCGGTTGGGAACGTGTAGGTAGACTCTATTGCTGCCATTCGCTTGAAGGTATTATTTCTTCTTGGTTATTCACCACAATGCCATCACGAGTCACTTGTTCCACCAAGCTGACTTCAAAGATGAGGGCAAACTGGCGACCCATGCGCTTTTGTAAAAATTTTTCGAGTAAGCGGACTTGCTTCGGCGACACAGGTTCAGCCGCATAGACGCTGAGACGCACTTCGGGTGGATCAGCCAGCCAATTCGTTTGGGTCTCAACCAGCCGTAAGCCCTTAAAGGTTTCAGTTTCGGTCAGCAGTTGCCGCCGTACGGAGGCTTCGAGTTGATTTTGTCGCACCAAATCAAACAGACTCAACCCCAAGGGCACTAGCAGAATCCCTGTGAGGGCAAAGGTGATGCCCAAAGGGCGTTGAGCATCGCGAATAGCCGCATACCCAGTCAACACAAAGGTGAGCATACAGGCAAGCGTAATGCCCACCAAATTAGTGATGTAGAGCAAACTCGCCCCCTGACTCAACCCCCAGCCCCCCTGACTCAGCCCTTGGGAAAAGCCAATGCCCACCACACATACTGGCGGCATCAGTGCTACAGCAATCGCGGTGCCTGCCAAAGTGCTCGACAGTTTGGTTTCTACTTTGGCATAACCACTAATGCCGCCTGCGGCGATCGCAATGCCCAAATCTAATAGCGTCGGTTGAGACCGCCCTAGTACCTCGCTGCCGTATTCTTCCAGTCCTAGAACCATCCCCAGGAGCCAAGACAACACGATCGCGATCGCAGTACCCACCAGCAGTGCCTTAAACGCCTCGCGAATCAGCTCAATATCCCCTTCTAAAATGCCAAAGGCCAACCCGCGAATCGGCTGCATCAGCGGGGCAACCAACATGGCCCCGATAATGACTGCTGCACTATTCGACAGCAAACCCAGGGTGGCAATGATACAAGCCCCAATGGTGAGCACCACATAGTTAATTTCCAGGGTGGAATCATCCATGAGGCTATCACGCATATGTTTCAGACCTTGAGGAGACACCCGCCGCCCCAAACCGAAATACTTACGACTCAGACTTTGCAGACCATCTTTCATCTGCTCAGCCCGGTCTTGGACACCTTTTTTCTCGGGCCTCATGGCTCAAACCGTTTAAAATCGAAGGGCATACAAGGCAGTTTACTCGAGGGCGTTTTCAGCTGCCAGTCACTTAAACAGTCAGTCGCCTCAATCGTCCCCGCAGCCCCCTATTTTTAACTCTCTATGGCTGCCAATGAGCTGGGGCACGACCGTAGATTTGGGTTAGATTCCGCAGGCGATCGCGGATCTCGTCTGTCAACGCATCAGCAGAATAGCGCCACTCCCAGTTGTCACTCGGCTTACCCGGTGTATTCATACGAGCCTCACTGCCCAACCCCAACACATCTTGGAGCGGAATGATCGCCTGGTTTGCCACCGACCCCAGCGCCAGACGAATCATATCCCAGTGAATACCGTCTTCGCTGGTGCAGCCAAGATACTGCATCAAGCGACCTTTTTCGTAATCGTTAGCGCGCTCATACCAACCCACCGTGGTGTCGTTATCGTGGGTTCCCGTGTAGATCAGACAGTTTTGCGGCACGTTATAAGGCAAGTAAGGGTTATGACGATCGGAACCAAAGGCAAACTGCAAAATTTTCATCCCTGGGAAATCAAACCGATCTCGCAGCGCGTCTACTTCTGGCGTAATCACACCCAAGTCTTCAGCCAAAATTGGCAGACTCCCTAATTCTTGCTTCACCGTTTCAAAAAACAGCTCCCCAGGCGCTTTCACCCAGTCGCCATTCATGGCAGTGGTCTCCCCAGCTGCCACAGCCCAATAGGATTCAAACCCGCGAAAATGGTCGATGCGCGTCAGATCCACATAATCAAGTAGGGCTTTAAGCCGTTGCAGCCACCAGCGAAACTTACGCTTTTCCAGCTCTTCCCAGTTGTAAGTGGGATTGCCCCACAGTTGCCCCGTTTCGCTGAAATAATCCGGCGGTACCCCAGCCATCTCAGAAGGTTCTAGGGTTTCGGGATCGATCATGAAGTTACCTGGAAAAGCCCAGACGTCTACACTATCGTGGGCAACGTAAATGGGCATATCGCCAATGATTTGGATACCTTTCTCATTGGCGTAGGTTTTGAGGTCGCTCCACTGACAGTGGAACGCAAACTGAAAATACTTGTGGTAATAAATCACTGGCGCCAGCTTCAACCGCCAGTGTTCCATCGCTTCGGGTTGACGACGGGCAATCGCATCATCCCACTTGTGCCAACTGGCTCCACTGTGTTCTCGCTTCAGCGCCATAAAAAAGGCATATTCGTCCAGCCAAAAATCATGGGCTCCGCAAAACTCCGCAAAGGCTTGCTGCTCTGCTTCATCTGCTTGGAGCTTGAAGGCTTCAGCGGCTTTTTCGAGCAACCTCACCTTGTCGTGAATCACCCTGTCAAAATCAATGGTGTGAGCTGGATATTCAGGCAAGTCATCGAGATCTTGTTGGGTGAGCAAGCCGCGATCGCGCAACTGCTCTAAACTCACCAACACATGGTTGCCTGCCATTGCGGAATAACACATGTAGGGTGAATTGCCATGCCCCGTGGGGCCCAACGGCAAAACCTGCCAGGTCTGCTGCCCCGCCTCGGCCAAAAAATCGACGAACTTATAGGCTTCTGAACCAACATCTCCGATACCAAATCGTCCCGGTAAAGACGTGGGATGAAGGAGAATACCGCTCGATCTGGGAAAAGACATAAAGTTATTGGGGAAAGGTTGGACGGATGATTAAGTGCATTCTAGAAAAGACTGGCAGAGGATCTGAACAATTCGCAAGCTAAAAGCAGGAATTGTCATGGTATGGATATGCTGGAGATGCCTCAGCTGCCAACACTATGGCTCCGCTTCATATTCTGTGCCTCCTTGATGTGACAGCTTGTTTCTGTGACCCTTTGATGTAATGGCTTGTTTCTGTGACCTACCGTAATCCTGCGCCTACCGTTGACCTAATTATTGAACTGCGCGATCGCCCCCATCGCCCCATTTTGCTAGTCGAACGCCACTTTGAGCCCCTCGGTTGGGCCATCCCCGGTGGCTTTGTCGATTATGGCGAATCAGTAGAAGCCGCCGCCATTCGCGAAGCTGCCGAAGAAACTGGCCTACAGGTTTCCTTACTAGAACAGTTCTACGTCTACTCAAACCCTAATCGCGACGCCCGTAAACACACCATCAGCATCGTCTTCATCGCCACTGCCACAGGTGAACCCACCGCCGGAGACGACGCTAAAGCCTACAAAATTTTTCTCCCCTGGGAAATCCCCACCAACCTCTGCTTCGATCACGATCTGATTTTGCAAGACTATTTGAGGTATCGTGATTACGGCATTAGGCCCACAATCGTTAGTGGTTAAGGGTTAATGGTGAGCGGTCAAATTGCTAAGAGGTTGCTTTAAAGGTAATCAAGGGTTATCTGAGCCGCCCCCTTGCCCCCAATCCTGGGGGGTTCTGAAACTCATCTTTCATAAACTTGCCAAGTATCAACCATTAACCCCTTATCTCCGACTCCTACCCCCTACCCCCTCTTTCTTCCCTTCCCTCCCATGCCCCACAAAATCATCATCACCGATCAAGCTCCAGCCCCCGTTGGCCCTTACAACCAAGCGGTCGCGGCGGCGGGGCAAATGATTTTTGTGGCGGGGCAAATTCCTTTAGATCCGGCAACGGGTCAGATTGTTGGAGACGGAGATGTTGCGAAGCAGACTCACCAAGCGATCGCAAATTTAAGCGCCATCCTCGATGCAGCTGGGGCAACCCGCAGCGACGTAGTTAAAACCAGCATCTTTCTTAAAGACATGAACGACTTCGCGGCGATGAACGAGGTCTATGCCCAGTATTTTGGTGGTGATCAGGCTCCAGCCCGTGCCTGTGTTGAAGTAGCCCGCTTACCTAAAGACGTGTTGGTAGAAATTGAATGTATCGCTGTAATTGAGTCATAGAAACTTTAATCTTTATGCTTGTTTTTTAATTTTTATCCTTCGAGGCACTGAAGCATCAGTATGAACAACTGGGATCAGTTAGTAATGAGCTAATTCTGTAATGCGGCAACTTTAAGCTGATAGCCATCTACCTCAGGGAGCAAGCCTTTCTCAACAAAGCTAGTTACATTGGGAAAGAGCCCGATCGGTGATACCACGCTCAGTCATATCCGTCGTATTCAAAGACAGTTCTATGCGAGATTTCCAAACGATCGAGAAAACTGCCTACGACCTCATCATTATCGGAGGCGGTATTAATGGCGCAGCAGCAGCCCGTGATGCCTCACTCCGTGGCCTCAAAACAGTTTTGATTGAAAAAAATGACTTTGCCTCGGGTAGCACCAGTTGGTCAACTCGGTTAATTCATGGCGGATTGCGTTATCTAGAATATTTTGAAGTTAACTTAGTCCGCGAATCGCTCCACGAACGGGAAGTTCTGCTCCATGCAGCACCCCACTTAGCTGAACCCATTCAGATGACCATTCCGATCTACAAATCTGGGTCTCGCAGCTACTGGGAGATTCAGGCGGGGATGGTGCTTTACGACATCTTGAGCTACGACAAAACCCTGCCGAACCATCGCATGTTGCCCGTCAAGAAGATGCGGCAACTGTATCGTTCAGTCAATCCTGAGGCCCTGGCGGGAGCAGCCCAATACTACGACGCCCAAGCCGAATATTCCGAGCGCCTCTGCTGGGAAAACATTCTGGCGACTGCAGAGGCCGGCGGCACCGTGCTGAACTATGTGGCTGTGACCGACATTCAGCGAGATCGCGATCGCATTACTAGCCTCACCTGTAAAGATCAGCTAACCGGCGAAGATTTCAGCCTCAAGTGTAACGAGAAAACAATTGTGCTCAACACATCTGGCCCCTGGGTAGATAAGGTGCTGGATTTGGGACGCAAAGGCAGCGATCGCGCTCCAATCGGCAACACGCGCAAGATTGGCGGCACTAAGGGCAGCCATATCTTCGTCGAGCCCTTCCCGGGTGCACCCAAGAATGCCTTCTATGTAGAAGCCAAAACCGACAATCGCCCCTTCTTTATCCTGCCGCGTTTGGGCATGTACTTGATTGGCACTACCGACGAACGCTACAACGGCAGCATCGACACCATCAAAGCCAACAACGATGAGATTGATTATCTAATTAACGAAACCAATCTCATTTTCCCCACGGCCCACCTAACCCGGCAAAACGTCCGCTTCACCTACTCTGGGGTGCGTCCCTTGCCCTATGCCGAAGGGAAAAAACCGGGTAGCATTAGCCGAAACCACATTTTGTTCAACCACGGCAAAGAAGGGGTAAAAAACCTAATTTCGCTAATTGGGGGCAAGTTAACAACCCATCGTCGAGTCGGAGAAGAAGCGGTCGATTTGGTCTATCGCTACCGCAAGCAAGCCACCCCCCCCTGCCCAACCCACAAACAAACCTTACCTGGGGCAATTTTGCCTGATGATCCGCGCATTGACCAAGCATTGAGCGACTATCAAGGCCGCGTTGATATCCAAGCTGTGAACCATCTATTTGTGGTCTATGGTGCCAAAGCAACACAGGTTTTAGCTTTGATCGATGAAGACGCCAGCCTAGGCGAACGGATCGTCCCTCATCTACCCGACATCAAAGCCCAAGCAGTTTATGCCGTGAGGGCTGAAATGGCTTACACCATAGAAGATATTTGCCGCCGTCGAACAACGCTATCAATGCAGGCCAACTATGGCTTGGATGCCCTACCAGCGATTGTAGACGCACTCAAACAGCACTGTGGTTGGTCTGATGAAAAATGCGATCGCCAGATCGCAGCTTATCGCAAATTCATGGAAGACAACTGCATTCCTGACTATGTTCTCGCAGCTCAAGCCACCGAGCGATCGCTGCAAACAACCGCAGGTTAATGCACCCCCTTGCCCCACCGCCCCATAACCTTTACCCTGCATGGTGAAGTCGCTGCGTTTAAAACAACCGCGTGAACTTAACGATTCTCGGTGCAGGGGCTTGGGGCACTGCTTTAGCTTCCCTTGCTTCCCTTAATCAGCATCCACTCAAACTCTGGTCTCGCCGGGGTGATCTTTCTTTGGAGGATGCCATTGAGGGAGCAGACGTGATTTTGTCTGTTATCTCTATGAAGGGTGTGGCAGAATTGGGCAAACGCCTTGAGCACATTGGTATTCCTGAGAAAACGATCATCGCGACTGCCACAAAGGGGCTTGACCCCGCCACAACTTGCACGCCCTCTCAGATTTATCAAGCGTTATTTCCTCACAATTCCATCGTGGTGCTGTCTGGCCCCAACCTTTCTAAAGAAATCGAACAGCGATTACCCGCAGCAACGGTAGCCGCCAGCGCAAATGAGGCTGCCGCAGAAGCGGTACAAACCCTCTTTGCTTCCGAGATATTTCGGGTTTATACCAGTCTCGATCCCTTGGGCGCTGAGTTGGGCGGGACATTGAAAAACGTGATGGCGATCGCGGTTGGGGTTTGCGACGGTCTGAATTTAGGGACAAATGCGAAGGCCGCTTTGATTACTCGCGCAATTCCTGAAGTGATTCGTGTGGGCACTCACCTCGGCGGCCAAACCGAAACCTTCTTTGGCTTGAGCGGGTTGGGCGATATGTTGGCCACCTGCACCAGTCCCCTCAGCCGTAATTACCGCGTTGGTTATGGCCTTGCCCAAGGTAAGCCGCTAGAACAGATTTTGACAGCGCTGGGTAGCACCGCAGAAGGGGTCAACACCGCCAACGTATTAATGGACATTGCCAATCGAGAGGAAATTCCAGTCCCGATTTCGCGCGAAGTCTACCGACTACTCCATGGCAAAATCACACCTCAAGAAGCGGTTGCTAATTTGATGGAGCGGGAATTAAAGCCCGAGGCTTGCGATTTACTGGAGTAAAAAAGTTTGTGAATTATCAAGCCCTTAGTTCTAAGTAGGAAGGCCCAATTAAATATAAGAAAGCGTAGGTTGTGGTTGAGGAACGAAACCCAACGCCTGCATGGGTTACGCTATCGCTAACCCATCCTTGTATGTTGGGATTGGCAAGCCATCAGCAATAATAATGCTGGAAGTGACTCTGGACGCATCCTCAAGCCCATAGAGCTTGCGACGTAGAATCAAGAGCCTTCCTCAGCTTGTCAATCCCCATCGCCGC
>JBCBZT010000090.1:0-19359 GCA_039815185.1 Cyanobacteria bacterium P01_A01_bin.123
GCGCCGCTGGTGGCTTTACCCTCGACTATGGACCCTTTGGGTTTTGTGAAATTTTTGACCCTTGGTTTCAACCTTGGACTGGCGGCGGCGATCACTTTGCATTCATCAATCAGCCAAAGGCAGCAGAAGCGAATTATTATATGTTTTGGAAAGCTGTGAGACCGCTACTGGCAGAAGATGCTGACGCTTTAGAACAGTTCGACCAAGTAGGCCGTGGCTTTTCAGAAGCTATGCAACAACAAGTCCAAAAAATGTGGGCGGCCAAACTTGGCTTGACTGAATTTAACCCAGAGCTGTTTAGAAAGTTAATGGAATTAATGACCCACTCAGATGTGGATTACACCATTTTCTTCCGCGAGTTATCCCACATACCAGAGGATGTCTCAGCCTTAAAAAAGAGCTTCTATGGTAAAACGTCACAACAATTTGATGACCAATGGCAATCTTGGCTAAAAAGCTGGCGCGACCTTGTTAACGACGGCAATTTGGCTGAGATATCAACCAATATGAAACAGACCAATCCAAAATACACATGGCGAGAGTGGTTGATTGTCCCTGCTTATCAACAAGCCATGCAGGGTGACTACACGTTAGTTAAGGAGCTGCAAGACGTTCTTAGCTATCCCTATGATGAGCAATCACAAGACGTAGAAGATAAATACTATCGTCTAAGGCCTAGCGCGTTTTCTGACGTTGGTGGCGTGTCGTACTATAGTTGTTCATCTTGATTTTGTAAGTACATCTTCTGTCGAGTTGCTTAGGACACTATCATCGGCCTAACCCGTTACGTAGCAGCAGGCAACTCGACTAGCAAAGTAAGAATGCATCCTTACTTTGCTATGACTGAAAAATTGGAGTTAGGTTTATCGAGCTGGTCACGGCTAACAAAATGACTCCGAGCAAAATTCCTGTTGCTATCCGTTACATCTTGCTGTCGGCCTTAGGTTTTGCGATGATGTCGGCCTGTGTAAAAACTGTGGCAGGTTATGGCATTCCCGTATTAGAGATTATTGCTGCACGGGCATCAGTGTCTTTGTTACTGAGTTATTTAGATGTAAAGCGTAAGCGTCTCTCTGTGTGGGGGCATAATCATCTGCTGCTAGTTGCCAGGGGTACTGTGGGGACACTGGCGTTGGTCTGTATTTACTATGCAGTCTCCACGCTACCATTAGCTGATGCGACAGTGCTCCAGTATACGCATCCTGCCTTTACCGCTATTCTGGCGCTGCTTTTTCTGGGTGAGTCAGTGAAGCGCTCAACGGTGATCTGTATCATCCTAAGTTTTATTGGCTTGATAGTCATGGTGCGACCTGGAGCCAGTGGCGCTATGGTGGGGCTGCCGCCATTAAGTGTAATGGCCGCGTTGGTAGGTGCATTGGGTAGCGCAGTGGCATATGTGCTTGTGCGACGTCTAAGTCAGACGGAAGACAGCTCAGTTATTATTTTTTATTTTCCGCTTATTGCACTTCCTGTTTCACTGCTTTTACTGGGCAAAAACTTTGTTTTCCCAGACTTTAACGCGCTTTTATTATTGCTGTTGGTTGGTGTGTTTACCCAGGTAGGGCAAGTTGGACTCACTAAAGCGATGGCAGCAGAAAAAGCGGGTAAAGTAACGTCATATTCCTATATACAGGTTATTTTTTCCGCCATCCTTGGCGTTATATTTTTTGGTGAATTGCCTACTCTGTGGACGTTAACAGGCGGTACGTTAATCATCTCTGGGGCATTGGTAAATGCGCTATGGAAGGTTTAGAACTAATTTTCGGCCAGGGTGTGGCCTGCGGTTTGCAGGCACTCCACCAACAGCTGGCCCGATTTATCCGTGGCTTCGGTGCGGCTGTCAGAGACAGTGAGAACGGCGATGGGTAGGGGGATGAAGGCGGCTGCAGCCATGACATTCGGGGATATAAGGACAACGCTCGGTGGCAGGTGGGACATAGACATGATCTTGCACCATCCCTCGTCATTCAGCTCACCTGTCGCAAATGCACTCCACATTCATGCCAGGAACCGCCCCGCACGATGCGGCAGCGATCGCCTCCATCAGTGAAGTAGTGTCATCTAGATAACAAACGTTATTGGCATTCTGTAGAAACATGATTGAAATTCTTAAGCCAAATCCCCCTCAGGAAAGACAAAATGGCTGAAAATCGTAAAATGCGTGGGCTGAAGACCTGGCCGTCTTTGTTTGTTGCCACGCTTGTTCTCTGTTTGATGGCGAGTTTTCTTCCTGTTGGCATGCCCCTGGTGAGTGCGGCGGTGCCTCCTATTGAAAACACTGTGCCAACTAGCTGTGGCAGTCGCGCCACCAGTCCTCGCCACTACGAAGTGGCTGCCAGCCCTGAAACGGTGCATTGGGGCTACTACAGCAAAAATCGGGCGCCGGTGATTTCCATTAATTCAAAGGACTACGTCACCCTAGAAACCATTACTCACCACGCGGGTGATGACTACGATCGCATGATTGCCGGCGACCCCGCCGTCGAAGACATTTACAGCTGGACGGCTGAGGGCAAAATCGTCAGCGATCGCGGGCCTGGCGTACACATTCTCACGGGTCCCGTTTATGTCTGCGGTGCAGAACCCGGCGATCTGTTGGAGGTGCGTGTCGTTGATCTGAAGTTGCGTCCCAGCGGCATGGATCCGACCAAAACCTATGGCTCCAACGCTTCGGCTTGGTGGGGCTATCAGTACGACAACTACAAGGAAGACCCCAAACCGCGCGAGGTGATTACGCTATATGAAATGGATGCTACGGGTGAGAAACCGTGGGCCGAGGCCGTCTACCGCTACCAGTGGACGTCCCAAACTACCCCCGATGGGCAAGCCCATGAAACGATTGATTACCCTGGCATCATTGTTGATCACGACACCGTTACCGAAATTGAAGACACCCTGGAAGGGGTCAAAATTCCCCTGCGTTTGCACCTTGGCTCTATGGGGGTAGTTCCTAGCGAAGCCGATGTGGTTGATTCCATTCCGCCTGGCTATTTTGGCGGCAACATCGATAACCGCAACATTGGCGTTGGCACTTCTCTGTATCTGCCAGTAGCTGTGCCCGGTGCTCTGTTCTCCGGTGGTGATGCCCACGCTTCTCAGGGCGACTCAGAACTGGATGGCACCGCCATTGAGACCTCAATTACTGGAGTATTCCAATTTGTTCTGCATAAGCAAACCGACCTGGCGGGAACCATTTTGGAGGGCGTCAACTATCCTTTGCTGGAAACCCCTGATTCCTGGATTGTTCACGGCTTCACCTACCCGAACTACCTAGAAGCTTTGGGAGAAGACGCCCAGAAGGAAATTTATACGTTGTCTTCTCTCGATCCGGCGCTCAAGGATAGCTCCGCCAAGGCACGCGACTTTTTGATGAATGGTATGAACCTGACCGAAGATGAAGCCTTTTCGCTGATTACGGTCGGGACTGACTTTGCCATTACTCAGGTGGTCGATGGCAACTGGGGTGTGCATGGCATCATTCCCAAGGGCATTTTTGCCGAAGAGAATGTGAAGCCTATGCCAGCCGCCAGCTAAAGCGATGCTGTCAAATTGTAACGACCAATGTTCTGTATCTTCTGGGCCAGTGATGACTGGAACCGGATACTGAATCATGGCAACTAACAGAGACTCTGACCATAAACTGACGCTCCCTGTACTACCCATATCGAAGTCCTCAGGAGGACTTCGATATGGCAAGCATCATAGGGAAGCAGATGGGTGAGTTATCAGAAAGCTCAGCCGTCACTTTTGCCCACTCACAGGTAAGCGATTTAAGCTCGAAGGCTCTGAATGGCCAGGAACACCCAGCACCCAATTGGTCTGCATTGGTCGCAAACTAGACCTCAAGGTGATGGCAGCAAAGCTAATGAACTGTATAGCTTGGGGGAAGTAGGTTGCAGTTTGGGGAGGCAGATTGCATTGAGTAGACTACCAGCCAAAATTATAAACAAACCCTATGCAGTTCCAGGTGTGCAATGGAAGGGTTATTATACTGAGCTTGTCCACTTAATCACCCATATGGGGGGATGAGGCTGACGTATTTCTACCTAAAATGCTCAAATCAGGGAATTAGGCTGAAAAGTTTCTACCTAAATACCCATTTAAGTGAGTTATGTGGAATGGTTCTCTCTATTTAATAGTTATCAGGGCTTTCGAGATTCTTGCTACACAAGTCCGCTTGCTCGCCACGACGCAGGCCAAACTTCTGCGATACTTGGAATGAGAGATAGAACTTTTGGACCCAACGGCTGGACACCTGACCGCATTGACTCACTTGCGGGTAAGACGTTTGTCATCACTGGTGGGAATGCTGGCGCAGGATTTGAAGCATCACGCATCCTTTTGGCTAAAACCGCAAAAGTTGTGATGCTCAACCGGAACCCTGAAAAGTCGACTGCAGCCGTTGAGAAGTTGAAAAAAGAATTCGGCGAGGATGCCGATGTGAGCTTTGTTCGTATGGATCTTGCCGATCTTTCAAGCGTGCGCGAAGCGGCAGAACAAGTTCTGAAAACCGTTCCACAGATCGACGCCTTGATTTGCAACGCAGCCATCGCGCAGGTGCCGACGCAGAAATTCACTGTAGATGGATTTGAAAGCCAGCTGGGTACAAACCATTACGGCCACTTCGTTTTGTGCGGTATGCTTTTTGACCGGATCGAAGAATCCAAAGGCCGAATCGTGGTCGTTGCCAGTCTTGGTTACAAGATGGGTCTGAAGACAATGCAGTTCGACGACATGAACTGGGACAAAAACTACCACCAAAACCGTACCTACTGTCACAGCAAGTTGGCACAGATGATGTTCGCCTATGAGTTGCAAGACAAGTTCAAAGAAACAAACAAGAATGTCAAAGTCTTCGTCTGCCATCCCGGCTCATCTGCGACGTCGTTGATTAGCACCAGTGGCGGTATTGGAACACGAATTATGTGGTGGCTCATGTCCAAGTCGCCAATGGTTCAAACAGCCGAGAAAGGCGCCTATCCAGAAGTCATGTGCGCCACCGAAGATGGGCTGGAACAGCGTGTCTTTTATGGTCCTACTGGCCGCATGGAAATGGTCGGCCCGGTCGGTAAGGGCACATTGGAACCGTATGCCGTTGACAAGCATGTTACGGCCAAGCTTTGGGATGTGTCCGAAGAGGCAACTGGTTTCAGCTGGACCTTCTGCTGATAGGTGATTTTGCCTGTACCGGAACCCGATGGTAGTTTCGAGTGTGCATGACTGCCCGATTGAGATTCGAGCCTTCTTGGTGACTCAATTGCCCTGATAACAAATGCGTGAACCGGAGCGGCGAATCCGGCGGATTCTGAAATCAACGCGTAATGTTGCCGCCCGGTTACGCTGGTCGTTAGCAGTCATCGTGTGCACCACCATACCTCTTTCTCGCGGCATTAGTAGCGGCAGCGGCGGATACACCGTAAGAAGCGTATTAGTGCCATTCGTTGTACCCCTTCCGACTGCTTGATTTTAGAGGAGATGCAGCATGGATCAATTCACCGGCGGTTGCTTGTGCGGCAACGTCCGAATTGTGGCGACGGGACTCCCATACCGGGTTGGCCTTTGTCACTGTCTCGACTGCCGCAAGCATCATGGTGCCCTTTTTCACGCTTCTGCGGTGTTCCCGCAGAATGCGGTGACGATCACGGGCGAAACACGCGACTACGCCGGGCGGTTCTTCTGCCCCCGCTGCGGATCGTCTGTTTACTCACGCACCGCAGACGAAATCGAAGTGAACTTAGGATCCCTGGACGCACCTGATCAACTTAGGCCAACTTACGAACTTTGGACAATCCGACGCGAATCTTGGTTACCCCCTTTTTCGCTCACCAGACACTACGAGCGTGACCGTGAGTCAACGGGGCTCAGAGGAGTAGAGGAGTGAAGTCTAACAATCCCGTTGCACACTGACCGTATAGAGTCTTTTCGTTAAGTCTAAGAGGTTACTGCGATGGATGAACGGGATCGTTAGGGGCTTAACCATGTGCTCCGAGAGTCACCGAAAAGAAACCCAATCACCGCGAGATCGCACGTTTTAGGAGTAAATATGTTTGATCACGTAGTCTTTAGCACCAGCGACTATGAAGCCAGTAAAACCTTTTTTCTTAAAGCCTTGAAACCAATCGGTATAGAAGTCGTTTCAGAGGGACCGCTCGGCATTGAGCTTAGCTCTGATGGCAAGTCTTCACTGTGTATCCGTCGAGTCGAAGAAACACCCTCTCACCTTCATCTGGCATTCGTTGCGCAAAATCGCGAGCAGGTTGATGACTTTTACCGTGCATCGCTAGAAGCCGGAGCAAAAGACAATGGTGCACCGGGCATACGCCCGGAATATAGTGGAACGTATTACGCCGCTTTCGTTATTGGACCAGATGGCCATAACATTGAAGTCGTATGTCACGAAGACTAGGCCTATGAGAACCGTATTCTGTCGCGGCCTAACGAGTAGTTGGAGCGGCTGTGAACGGATGATAGGTGCCAAGATTCAGGATGCTAGTGCCTAGTTGCTCCTCTTTGCTAACTATGCCTGCGTCTTATCCCATCAACGCCACTGTTGTTAGACCGAGGCCAAAACCTATTGTGACCAAAGCGCTGACTACTGACAGCCACTGCATAACCCCATTACCGATAGGGAAACTTTCAATCCACTTTCGTCCACTAACGGCGGCTAACCCCAGGCTAGTAAGCACGGATGCCAGGCCCAGGCTAAAACCGCCTATAAGCACTAACCCGTAGGCGATTTATGGACACATAATGCCCCGGTAAGAATACAATGGCATCCTTTTTGATAGCAATGCTATCATTCGAGCAAAATCATTCCTTCTCAAGACCGCGCCATGGCCAACTTAATTGTCCGCAACATTGATGATGCCATTGTCAAAGCTCTAAAACAGCGGGCCAGCCGCCACGGCGTCAGCGCCGAAGCTGAGCACCGCAAAATTTTGGAGCAGGTATTGCTGCATCCGCCCCAAAAGTCCTTTGCTGAAGTCCTGTGCCTGATTCCCAACGTAGGCAGCGATCGCGACTTTCAACGCCTTCAAGATGACACCCCCGCCGATGTATTTGCTTGATACCAACGTCATTAGCGAGCTGCGCAAGCAGAAGAAAGCAAACCCTGGCGTGCAACAGTTTTTTAGCAAGGCCATAGACCAAAACACCAGACTGTACCTGAGCGTGATCACCATTGGCGAACTGCGCCGTGGGGTGGATCTCATTCGTCATCGCGGTGATCAGAGCCAGGCCGATTTGCTGGAAGCTTGGCTACAGAGAATTCTGACGGACTATCGCGACTTTATTCTCAGCTTTACCGCTACGGAAGCACAGGTTTGGGGATGTCTTCGAGTGCCCCAAGCTCAGAATGCCATTGACAAACAGATCGCTGCAACTGCCCTTACCTACGATCTCACACTGGTTACTCGCAACGTTCAAGACTTTGATAAGACAGGAGTTCGTTTACTCAATCCATTTCATGACTAGCTCAGGCCAATACCGTTCCCATGGAAGCCTCTAGACGTCATCAACCGTGCTGTCCTAAAACAAGATTCGGTGCTTCTCGCTAGATGACAGGTGCTAGATTCAGGATGCTAGCGCCTGGTCTATCCCTATGCCTTATCCCATCACCGCCACTGTGGTCAAACTGAGGCCGATGCAGACTGTTGCCAGAGCGCTGACCACTGATAGCTGCTGCATCACCCCATTACCAATAGGGAAACTTTCAAGCCACTGTCGTCCATAAACGGCGGTTAACCCTAGGGTCGTGAGCACCGATGCCAGACCCAGGCTAAAGCCACCGATAAGCACTAACCCGTAGGCAATTTGGTGGAGCGCGATGGTCAAAGATCGGTCTTCGGCGATCGCGCTCTACTGATGCAGGCTACAGTTGAGCTAAATGGCTGGCAGCGACCATTATTTTCTAGAATGGCAGCATGAACAGTCTTCCAATTGACCTAGCCCCCGACGCCATTCAATACTTTTGTCAGAAATGGCAAATTACGGAGTTGTCATTGTTTGGCTCCGTTTTGCGAGACGACTTCCGTCCTGACAGCGATATCGATGTGCTCGTCACCTTTACCCCTGACGCTCCTTGGACCCTGCTGGATCTCGTCAATATGGAGTATGAACTGACGGATTTGACGGGGCGCGATATCGACCTGCTGGAAAGACAGGCTATTGAAAGTAGCGATAACTGGCTGCGCCGCGACGAAATTCTTGATACCGCTCAGGTCATTTACTCTGACACCTATGTCCCCGCGTGATCAAGCATCGCTGCTCGATATTGCCAAGGCCGCTCAGTCAGCCTTAGCATTTGTGGACGGCTTGACCCTGGATGACTTTGCCGCCGATGTCAAAACTCAGTCAGCCGTGCTCTATCAAATCGCCGTTGTGGGAGAAGCTGTGAAACGGCTGTCGCCAGAGTTCAGAACGCAGCATTCAGCCATTGATTGGCGAGCGATCGCCGGGATGCGTGACAAACTCATCCACGACTATGGGAATGTTGATATTAAACGGGTCTGGGCTACGCTGCAAACCAGCCTGCCTCAGTTGCTTACTGACATTGAGCCGCTTTTACCCACGCGATCATAGGCGAGTTGCCAACTGACTCTGTAGAATTCGTATCTCTGAATTCCTGATACCACAAGCCAGCAGCGTGCCGAATCCTCGCAAAACATCAGGGCTGCCTTGTCGGGAGCAGCGATCGCTGTACCATCGCTCCCAACCGTTCCCACGCCTTATCCCATGAACGCCACGGTGGTTAGACTGAGACCGACGCAGACCGTCGCTAAAGCGCTGACTACTGACAGCCGCTGCATAACCCCATTACCGATAGGGAAACTTTCAAGCCACTGTCGTCCATAAACTGCAGCTAACCCCAGGGTAGTGAGTACCGATGCTAGACCTAGACTAAAGCCACCGATGAGCACTAACCCGTAGGCGATCTGGTGCAGCGCGATCGCGCTCAGCAGCAAGACCAGGGCTGATGGGCAGGGTATCAACCCACCCGAAATGCCAATGGCTAAAATTGATGACCAGTCTGCCCTCGGTTGGTCGTCATGGTGATGATGAGCGTGATGGGTGTCGTGGTGGTGATGGTGATGATGATGATGTCCATCCCTCAAGCGCATGGCCAGCAAGCGTAGCCCCACCAGACAAATTGCCAACCCACTGACGGCTCCCAATATCGGATAAACCCGGTCGAGATCGATGTAATGGGAGGCTAGCAGAGTGGTTACTCCCAAGATGAAAACCGCCAGGGTATGAGTCACCGTAGTGGTTAGCCCCAGCCAGAGAGCGGCCTGCGGGGTGCCTCGGCTGCCCACCAGGTAAGCTCCCACCAGGGTTTTGCCGTGACCGGGGGAAAGGGCATGCGCCGCACCAAAGACGTAGGCGATGGCAATTCCCGCTGCGATTGCCATCGGCGTAAACTGCCCGTTCAGCAACGCCGTTAACCGACTGGCCGCCTCGACATGAGCCAGAATGAGCAACGGAGCCATGGTGTTGTCCTCCTATCAGGAAGTCATAAACTGTGAACGAGATGGGCAAGCAAGAATAGTTGCTATTCTCGCTGTATTTTCCAGTCCTCATTTCCCCAAGCCCTTATGAGTGCGAGTGCAGGTGAAATAGGTGTAGGTTTTGGGCAAACCAGGAGCCTGGGCGAATTCGAATGCGATGACCTGCCATCGAGAACCCGTCTGGGTATCAGGCTGAAAGGTTACCGGCAAACCATATAAACGCAGCTTGCCGTAGTAGATCTGGCGAAACCAATCAGACCGGGATTCCAGATAGGGGGTCACCAGCTCTCGATATCGCTGGGCCAGGGTTATCCCGGTTGCGTGAAACCCCTGATGGTGAACATGATCTAGCGCAGCAAAAATTTCGGCCCGTAGGCTCTCAACTTGTTGGTGCTGACGATACCATTGGCCCTGCCAGACCCGCCAGTGCCATCCTGAGTCGAGATGGATGATGCCATTCTCAGCAGGATCAACTTCAAACAGACCGTGGCGAGGGCAGAGATAGGCATTCGTCAACATCAGCGCTGGAATAGAGCGATGGCGAAGCCTCTCCTGTGGAGAATCGCAGCAGGGGCAACGAATGGTTTCGCCTAACGCAGGTAAGAGAGAACCCAGGTTCACGATAGCGCCTCCGGTTGCTGAGAAAGCCGCTGTCTGGTGTCGGGGCAAAGGGTCCACACCAGCACCTCACCCTGCTGACCGCCAGCCGCCAGATACTCTCCGGTCGGATGCCAGGTTAAACAGGAAAAGCCATCCTCTGCACCTTCCAGCACTTGAACCGGTTCTACAGCAGCCTGCCACAGCAGAATCCAGCCATGGTCTGACAGAGAGGCCAGCAATCCGGTTTGGGGCTGAAAGGCCACATCCAGAACCGTGCCTTGATGTAAATCTAGTACCCAACTCTGCCACCCCTCATCGGGAATCAGTATCCACATGGCAACCAGATCCCGCGTGGCGGTTGCCAAAATGGGGGAGCGATCAGCATCGGGAATATCGGCCCAGGCAAGTTGCCGCACCTTGCCTGGCAGCCCTGCCAGCAGAGCGGGCAAATCGGCTTGATGATCCGAAGATTGCTTTAGGGCACGGACATTGTCCCATGTGAGGACGCCGACGCTGTTATCCTGATTGGCTGACGCCAAATAGGCTCCCTCAGGGGACCATTTCAAGGCTCGACTGGCAGCCATCAGTTCCCACTCATATTGAGGGGAAATCCAGCGAGATGTTGCCCAAATGTGAACCCGTTGCTGAGCCGAAACCGCCAGGTGAGTGCCATCGGGAGACCAGCCTAGATCCTGCACATTGGCGAGCAATTGCAGGGTGGCCAGGGTTTCACCCTGGTCAGCATCCCAAATATGAACTGTCTTGCCACAGTTATAGGCCAGCCAGGGTTGATGGGGGTGCCACTGCAGGCGATCAATCCAGGCTGAGCCCCAGGTCAGCGTCTCTACCCGCTCAGGTGAGGCAGCAGACAACCGCCAGAGCGTCACCGCCCCGGCTTGCCCGGCTGCCGCCAACCACTGACCCTCTCCGGAAAACCCTAGGGCATTAATGGAAGCGCCATTGGCGGCCTGCAGTATGGTTTCTTGAAAGTCTTCTTGCCACAGAACCACCTCCCCGGCCCCAGACGCGATCGCCAATCGATTCCCGACCGGTGACCAGACCAGAGCGGTAATGTACTCCGACAGCGATCGGTGAACCTGGAGTTCTACCAGGGGTTTAAGGGAGTGCATAGTGGCGTCTGAACCAACAGGATGAACGCTTCAGAAAACATTACTCAGGGTTGGGGAGGCAGCACGAGCGGAATGCGGTGGATTTTGTTACGACTCCACTTCAATGACGACGTTGCTGATGTGGGTAATCAAGGTGCGACCATCAGCGGGCATGATTTTGACATATCCGCTGGCAATGCAATATTCCACCGCCGATGACGCTAGCGTTTGGCTCGGAGAAATGAGCATCACCTTGACGTTTTCCAGATAGTTGGTTGCGTAATGCTGGACGGTAGGCATGGACGTTTACCTCATTGCTTAGACAGTATTGTGAAAGCCACCAAGGTTACTTTGAACCTGTTGCAACCGGGAGTAAAAACTAACAGACAGCCTTTTGAGCGATCGCCGCTTGTAATTTCTCGATCACTTCTGGCACCGTCAGCGCACCCAAATCACCACTCTGACGGGTGCGAATACTCAAAGTCTGGGAGTCTACTTCTCGCTGGCCGATCACAGCAACAACCGGAATTTTCTCCAGTTCTGCGGTGCGAATTTGCTTACCCAAGCGATCGTCGCTGGCATCCACCGCTACTCGCAACCCTTGTTGTTTCAGCGCCTGGGCCACCTGATTGGCGTAATCTCGCTGAGCATCACTCACCGGCAACAGCCGCACCTGCACCGGAGCCAGCCACAGGGGGAAATCCCCCGCATAGTTTTCCACCAGGATGCCGAAGAATCGCTCCAGGGAGCCAAAAATGGCCCGGTGAATCATAATCGGACGCTGCCGGGAGCCATCCGCTGCGACGTAGTGCAGATCAAATCGCTCCGGCAGGTTAAAGTCTACCTGTAGGGTAGAGCACTGCCACAGCCGACCGATGGCATCCTGAATCTTAATATCAATTTTTGGACCATAGAAGGCACCGCCCCCCTGATCAATCAAGTAGGCCCACCCTTTGAGATCAAGCGCTTTTTGCAACGCCGAAGTCGCCAGCCCCCAAATGTCATCGCTGCCCACAGACTTGGCCGGACGGGTCGAAAGATTCACCTCATAGTCGGTAAAGCCAAAGTCCGACAGAATCTGTTCTGTCAGGTTCAGCACTCCCAGAATCTCGTCTGTCACCTGAGCTGGCAGGCAGAAAATGTGAGCATCATCCTGGGTGAACCCGCGGACGCGCATTAGCCCATGGAGCACCCCAGATCGCTCATAGCGATACACTGTGCCCAGTTCGGCCCAGCGAATCGGCAACTCCCGGTAAGAGTGGAGCTGATGCTGATAGGTCAGCACATGGAAGGGACAGTTCATCGGTTTGAGCTGATATTGCTGCGCTTCCACAGCGATCTGCTCAAACATGTTCTCCTGGTAAAAGTCGAGGTGCCCTGAGGTTTGCCAGAGGTCGCGATTGGCAATGTGTGGGGTGTAGAGCAGTTCATACCCACCCTGCAGGTGGGCCTGACGCCAGTAGTCTTCGATCAACAGGCGCATGCGGGCTCCCTTGGGATGCCAGAACACCAGCCCGCCCCCGGCAGCCTCTTGAATGCTAAACAGGTTCAAGGTCTGCCCCAGTTTGCGATGGTCGCGGCGTTTGGCCTCCTCTTTCTGGGTCAGGTAGGCCTTTAATTGTTCTGGCGTTTCCCAGGCAGTGCCGTAAATGCGCTGGAGCTGCGGCTGAGTTTCGTCGCCCCGCCAGTAGGCTCCAGCCACACTTTCTAGGGCAAAGGCTTTGGGGTGCAGCTCGCCCGTGTGGTTTAGGTGAGGGCCTGCACACAAGTCCCACCAGCAACGCGTTGCAGGGCTAGGGGCATTGGCTGGGGGCGGATTGAAGAGAGACGGCTCTACGGTAGTGGGCAGCGAGTCGGGACAGCCGATGTAGTAGCGGGTAATGGGCTCATCGGCGGGAATGCTGTCGAGAATTTCCAGTTTGTAGGGTTCGTTCAGTTGCTCAATTTCAGCGCGAATGTCATCGCGCTCCACGGTTTCGCGAATGATCGGTAGATTTGCTCGAATGATGCGCCGCATTTCGGTTGTGATGC
The DNA here is from genome assembly GCA_039815185.1 of Cyanobacteria bacterium P01_A01_bin.123. GTDB lineage: Bacteria > Cyanobacteriota > Cyanobacteriia > Phormidesmidales > Phormidesmidaceae > JBCBZT01. The sequence goes on from JBCBZT010000090.1 coordinate 13,247, forward strand.
GCTTGAGATCGTCAGGCGTAAATGGCTCAGCTCGGTCAAAGTCGTAGTAAAAGCCCGTATCTGTGCAGGGGCCAATGGTGACTTTCGTCTCTGGGAACAGGGTTTGCACCGCCATGGCTAATACGTGGGCACAGGTATGGCGAAGCTGCGCTAGCTGCTCTGCATCACTAGCCAATGAGCTGGCTGCAGACTGCGGACGGGAGACCTGACTGACCATAGAAAGTCAAAATTAAAATGATTATCATTCTCAATTTATCATGGCGATAGAGAATATGTGGTGATTTCTCAAAGGGTGGGCTCCTCAACTTTTACCTGCCGTCAGAGCTGTTCCGCATAGTGAAGATTGTCTTGGTTCAAAGAAAGCTCCGCATGCCACTTTCCCAAACCGACACTAACTTTACAAGGAGTTCACATATATTTCGGAATACACCGCATATTGTGAGAATGATAATCATTCTAATTAAGTATGTGAGGTTTTCTTCATGCTGAGTCTTGAAAAATCAGTTGGTTCTCTGATTCACAAGAGAGGTTTTGCGATCGCCATCGGAGCAACCCTGGGTCTATTCACCATCAATCCTGTCCAGGCAGCTACGTTTCGGATTTCATGGACGGGGCAAATTCTGGGCTACAGTGCTGAGGGTCGCTTCAGCTACGACGACACTCAAACCTATGAAGACGGGATTGTTCGAGGTGACGATTTAGAAGCGTTTGACATCGCCTTTTACGATCCGCAAGGCACTCTAATTCAAGCGTTTGAGGATAACCACCTCACCTATTCAGGGTTCAACTTCAATTTCGACACCCAAACCCAGGAGATTCTGCAAGATGGCTTTTTCGATGAGCCTAATGGCATTGATATTGGAGAATACACGGTCCTGTTCGATGACGCGGGGGAACCCATTGGTGCAACGGGGCTAAATTTCTGGTCAGCGGCTCCATTGACTCCAGATGGGGAACCCATCCCCCACGTTCACCTAACCGATTTTGGCAATGAGTTTCCTGACCTGCCGATAGGCTTTGGTTCCCATCTCGATGTAGCTTTCTTTACCCGGACACGGGCACAGCTTTTGGATGATCCAGGTGCAGGCGATCAACTCGGCCAAAGGATGATTGCGACCCAGGTACCTGAACCGGGTACATTAGCCGGACTTGGGGCGATCGCGCTGCTGACTCTGCGTTTACGCCGAACCTCACAAGTCACTCGCTAAGACCTGACACCAGCGAAAACACTATTCGAGACTTCCATGCCTAAATCTTTTTTCCGAATTGCTAGCTGGACGTACGCTTCCTTGGTGGGGACATTGCTGATAGCACCATCTGCTGAAGCTGCTATCTTCTACGCAACGGGGCAACGCCTGACCCCGTCTGTTCCAGGTATCCATGATGACATTCGCGAAAATTTCTTGTTCGCGGTGGATTCAACAACGGGCATTGCCACGCCCGTTTCACCTGAGACCAGTGGATTACCGTCGGCCTTAGCGAGGACAGCTGATCAGCGACTATTAGGCTATCAATTTAGCGGCCAACTGGTGGAGATTGATCTAAACTCTGCGGCCCAAACCCCCATCGGTCAACCCAATGACCTCACCGCCACCAGTTTTGACATCCTGGAGGATGGTAGAGGATTTATTGTGCCTTTTGACGAGAGCTTCAACACCCAGCAACTCCATCAAATTGACACAACCACGGGAGCAGCCGTTCCTCTGGGCCCATCTAAAGCAGTTGGCGATGCGATTGATAATACCCGCGGCACTCAACTGGGTACAGCCAGTCCTTTTGTAATTAGTCTGGGGTCGGTCGATAATAGCCTTTATGGTATCGACCTTGATACCGAGTCCTTAATTCAGTTTGATCCAGAGACAGGAGATGCGGCTGTCGTCGGTGAAGTGGGTGCTGTAACCGCAGATGATCGAGCTGTATTTAGCGGTTTTGCCGCGTTGACAGGGGTTGACAGCGACGCCGATGGCCAGTTTGATGCGCTCTTTGGCAATGTTAACTTTATCGATGATGACAACGATCCCGCAACGCCAGTTCAGCGCTTAGGTGGGATCGCTCGCTACGACCTGAGCAATGGTTCTTGGGATTTAGTGGGAACTAACCCTGGCGTTATTTTCTTTGGATTTGGGGCATCTCCCGCTGATGTGCCTGAACCTGCCACCTTAGGCGGGTTACTCCTCATCGGTGGGCTGCTTGGTTGGCGTAGACGGTCACATTAACCAACCCCTTTGGATGCGATTTATACCGATAAAGTGCTTGCCCCAGCGCTCAGAAGTATTGGGGCAAGCACTTTATTATTGCTCCACTCCGAGGATCACGGCAGCGAGTCAAAGCTGGAAATCTGAGTAGACGCGGCGACATGCGCCTTAACTGCAAGATGGATGAGAAATGCCTCAATTTCTGGAACTCCCATCTCATTGGGATGACGCTTGTTGTGAAACAGAATATAGCGACGAATCCAGTAAACGTAGGTTTGCTCAGTGCGATAGGAGTAGTGCTTTAGCCGGATTTGGTCTCGAACTTGATCCAGCAGTTCCCGAGGTTGAGTTTTTATCAGTGGCAGACGCAGTGTATATGTATTTTTTGCACATATTCACCGTGACATACTGAGGAAACTCAGCAGCTATACTGAAACTTGCAATATGTATACCTAATATTTGCGTACTATATGGACAGCCCGCTGCCTATCCACCTAATTTAGCGAGATATACTGCAATTAATCCGTATATCCATCCTGGTTTGGACAGATAGACTGCAGCTGTCGATCTAATAAGAGTTAGCCGTCAGATATATCTTGCTTAAGAACTTGAAGATTCTTCGGATATGAGTAAGCAAACAATCTCAGAGAAACTGTTTGAAAGATTTTGTAAAGAAAATAAAATCCAATTATCTCGAATTGAAGTTTCTACAATTCCTGGGAAAAAGGAACCTGATTATGAGATAGCAACATCTTTGGGAACTGTATTGGTTGAAGTTAAGCAATTTGATCCAAATCCAGAAGAGCTTAGACTTCAAAAGCAATTGGAAGATAGAGGCTGGACAGATGCCTTTGGCAGAGAACCTGGTGCCAAGGTAAGGTTGAAGATTCAATCTGCAGCTAAACAGCTTAGGTCTCGTGGTGCTGGCTCTGTCCCCAGCATGGTCGTTTTATACAACAACGTGCCGATTAGCAGAAGAGGAACAAATCCTTACGAAATTAAAACAGCAATGTATGGAATGGAAAAATTTGACTTGAGTATTGCTTCGAATACATCTGAAGTAAGTGTAAAAGATCGTGGTTTTGGCCCTAAACGAAAAATGACCCCAAGGAGCAACACATCCATTAGCGTAGTTGCGGCTCTTTACAGTGGGTTAGAACAGCAATTATCCATTTCTGTCTTCCATAATGTCTACGCAACCATGCCATTAAGTATCGAATCTTTTCAAGGTGAAAAAATTAAGCATTATTCTATTGCTGATAAGGTGCCAGGACAGTTTCAGGAATGGGAAGAAATAGGAGGCTAATATACATAGCCCTTTGAAAACCTGTAAAATTGACTACAAGCAGGAGGTGAAAATGAGCTTATCTATCATTGATCAAGTCATTGAGCAGTTAAGTAATATGCCGCAGTCCCTACAGCAGCAAGTTCTTCAATTTGCTCGTATGTTGGGCCAAGTTAGAATTCAAGGTACACCTGGTCACAAGCTGCTTAAGTTTTCTGGCTCTATCCAATCGGACGATCTAGCCCTGATGCGGAATGCTATTGAGGAAGGCTGCGAACAGGTAGACTTTGATGAGTGGTAGCTATTTACTCGATACCAATATCATCATTGGTCTATTTGCTGGGCAAGCATCGATTATTAACCATCTTCAGAAATCTGATGAAGTTTTTATCCCCAGCATTGCTCTTGGAGAGCTTCATTATGGTGCGCGGAAGTCTGGGCGAGTTCAGCAAAATCTAGAACGGATTGAAGAGTTTGTTGCGGATGTCATTATCATTGACTGCAATGCTGCTACAGCCCGACATTACGGTGACGTTAAAAATCGATTGAGAGTAAAAGGACGTCCACTACCTGAAAATGACATTTGGATTGCAGCCCTGGCTCTACAGTATGGTTTAGTTTTGGTTACTCGCGATGCACATTTTCAGCATGTAGAAGGTTTGCAAACAGTGCGATGGTAATCCGCAGTCACCCAGTTAACACTGCGTTGCAACGGCGGGGGCATAAACAATAAATTAGCGTTCTAAGTTACTGCCGCCGCTGAACCGAAACGTTAGCTATCAAAAAGTAGTAAAATGAATGTCAGGTATACAACTTCAATTGAAAATATAAACTGGAAGGAGGTGTCCGATATATTCAAAGCTGTCGGATGGGGAGAAAGGCTTTCGGAACAAGTTAAACTTTCATTCGAAAGAAGCTCCTTTAAACGCTTTGCTTATATCAGTGATGAATTGGTTGGTGTAGGTAGAACAGTTGACGATGGATATTACTATGGATGGATAGTTGATTTGGCTGTGTTGCCCAAATATCAAAGGAATGGGATTGGCTCTAAAATCCTTGGTGAACTTGAAAACGACCTCAAGCCTTTTCTCACTACGATGTTGACAGCCGCACCAGGGAAAAGCAGCTTTTATGAAAAACTAGGTTGGCATAAACAGCGCTCAGCCTATATATGGCCTCGCTCAGAAGAACAAATACGCTCATTCTCCGAATATGGCTAGCAAGAGCTTGCAACGGAACGGAAATATATACGATTGACATAAGGCAAACGTTATTGTCGTCTGCTGAAGCCCAAACCGTTATCTTTCGCCATTTCTAGGTTGGAGCAGTGCAGTCACTTTCTCTGTGAGAAGTTCAGTATCAGGTAAGTGTTAATCGTAATTTATGAACTTCGACCAAGCTGATTTTGAAGTGCGTTGCGAGTGGGGCGAGAAAGGAATCTTGCAGCTAGCTCCTATCAGTGACGTGGTTATTATTATTGATGTCCTGTCTTTCTCAACCTGCATCGACATTGCAAATAGTCGAGGAGCGATCGTTTTTCCTTGTCAATGGAAGGATGAATCTGTTCAAGTATTTGCACAATCTGTTGGTGCAGAGATCGCAGAAAAGCGTGGTGGTAGCCGTTATTCACTATCTCCAGCTTCACTACTTGATATTAATACTGGAACTCGCTTGGTGCTGCCTTCCCCTAATGGATCGGCTCTGAGCTTGGCAACAGAAGGAATCCCGACTTTAGCCGGATGTTTGAGGAATTGTCGATCTGTTGCTTTAGCCGCAATGGATTATGGACAGCGCATTGCTGTAATTCCAGCGGGAGAAAAGTGGCATGATGGTAGTCTTCGTCCTTCATTTGAGGATTTGATTGGCGCGGGTGCGGTGATGAGTCATCTTGAAGGTAGATTTTCGCCAGAAGCACAATTAGCGGTCGAAGCATATCGAGGTGTTCGATCATCACTAAAACATCTCATAAAGCAATGTGGGTCTGGTCAAGAGTTGATTGAGCGAGGCTTTGAGCAAGATGTTGATTTGGCCTCAGAAATAGATGTGAGTGATTGCATTCCTAGGTTGTTTGATGGTGCTTACGTCAATTACGCAAGATAACAACCCAGATGGAGCGGACTTTCAAGATTGTCATACAATGGCGAAACGTGATTTACAGCCGCTCATCTGGAACGTTATCTGAATAGAAGAACGGAGCTGATAGGGTGGAAATTAGACAAGCAGAAGAGAAGCATATCACCGCCATCTGTTCTTTCGACCACCTTGCCCAAATAGTGGAACGAAGGAGATTCATTCAGAACTCAGTTCGGTCGGGAACCGCATCCGTTGCGGTTTTAGATGGCCAAGTTGTCGGATACGCTGTGCTTGAATACTCGTTCTTTGCGCAAGGCTTCATGGCCATGCTGTACATCCATCCAGAGCACAGGCGCAAAGGAATTGGATCTGAAATCGTTCGCTATGTCGAGTCCATTTGTAAAACCGAGAAGTTATTCACCTCGACGAACGAGTCCAATTTGCTTATGCAGGCTTTGATGGCAAAATTACGCTAAATCCCCAGTGGTATCATCAACAATCTTGATGAAGGCGATCCGGAGTTAGTGTATTTCAAGAGGTTGGACAAGAGCAGATAAGCA
>JBCBZT010000060.1:0-39858 GCA_039815185.1 Cyanobacteria bacterium P01_A01_bin.123
CCCCCTCTCCCCCTCTCCCCCACGCCTCCCTCTCGACTCCAAACCCAACTCTCCAACGAGGGCGTCGCCGACCCCAGCAGCAGTGGAACATCCTCCAACTCAGCTCGCCAACGAGCAACGGTGCGGGCGTGGTAACACGGCGCAGGCTGATCTTGTTTGAAGCTGCTGTCATGTTCTTCGTCGAGAATGATCAGGCCCAGGTTGGGCAAGGGGGCAAAGATGGCGGAGCGAGTACCAATGATGACTTGGATCGCGCCACTGAACATCTGTCGCCAGGTGTCGTAGCGTTCACCGTCGGAAAGGGCACTGTGGTAGACACACACTTTTTGCCCAAAGCGATCGCGAAATCGATCGGTCAACTGGGGCGTGAGGCCAATCTCGGGGACAAGGACCAGGGTGGATTGATGTGCGGCAAGGCGAGGGGCGATCGCTTGTAAGTAGACTTCCGTTTTGCCAGACCCGGTGACGCCGTGGAGCAGCACTTGGGTATAGGTCTGTATCGGCAGTAGGGCATCGAGAGCAGCTTGTTGGGCAGGATTAAGAGGTTTGGGACGATCGGACTCAGCCCCCTCAATTGGGCCTTTAATCAGTGTCGTGCGCAGCACTTCACGGGGTTCGATCACCAAGTAGCCCTGGGCGGCAAGTTTGCGCAGGGTGGCACTAGTCGTACGACATTGTTGCAGGGCATCGCTGAGCCATAACTCCCCCCCAAAGCGTTGTACCAGTGCGACCACTTCTTGCTGGCGCGGCGTTAAATCAGGGTTAACCGGGCCTGCAGCCGTCAATGACACAGCCTGACGCAGTTTGGGGCGGGGGGGTTGGGGGGAAGCCAGGTAACTCTCAACCCAACCTTGCTTGAGCAACTGTTGTAATCCACTACGAGCCGCTTTCGTTTGCTTTTTCAGGTGTTGCCAAGTGTAATCACCTGTGGCAGAGTGTTGCAGCGATCGCAGAAGAATCAAGGCACTCTGGCTCAATCCGATTTGATCGCCACTTTGATCGCCAGGGATTGCTTCACGCTTGAGCCGAATTCGCCGTTGGGACTTTGCCAACAGGCCTGGGGGTAGGGCTGTTCTGATCACCTGGATCAGTGGCGTTTGATAATAGCTGGCGACATGTTGCAGCAATTCCCAGTAGTGGGGCGCAAAAAAAACGGCACTCACAACACTATCGACGGGACGAATTTTTTGCCGATTGAAATCGACGGCTGGTTGGTTGACCAGTTGAATCGCGATCGCGCCGACCTGCTGTGCCCCAAAAGGCACACTCAAGATATCACCCGGCTGAACCACTAGATCATCGGGGAGAGAATAGAGATAAACCCCCTGGGCTCCGGGATGATCAACTAAAACCTCAATCCACTGGGGACGACCTGCTGGAGAATTAGAACTGACCAAAGGAATAACCGTGAACAAGCCTTGTCCAGTGTAAAGGCATAAACTAGCCCTGCGGGAAGCGCTCAATTTTATAGCGCTGGCCAGATTGCTTAATGCACCGGGTAGCGCTGGGATGCTCAATACACAAGCAATTTGGCTCGCCGTAGCGCACAAAGCTTTGTGGCTACGGCTATAGGTTGAGACTACAGGTAATATGAAATTTTTCAGTAAATTCCTACGCCGCACGCAGATTGATTTGCGCTGAACAGTATCGTTTCTAACTCGAAATAACTGCTCTGGCAGCTCAGCAACCTACTATGCCATCACCCCACTACTCCACTCATTTCCTTCCCACGATCGCCACTAACTCAAACTAAGATTGGCTGGCCTAGATTGGCTGATCTAGATTGTCCAGTCCAGGAAAAATCACCAGCACTGCTCTCAGCAGATTAATCCGACAAGTTAACAAGAGCAACCCCACCAATAAAGATTGCCATGATGAAGATTGCCAGGATTAATCAGCATGTCAACGCGAAACTCGAGATTCCTTTTTATTCGGTCAGTATTTTGATCTGACTCATAAAATTTGACGGGCTTCAACCTCGACCTCGGCACTAGCACAATGAAACAAATATTATTCGTTCAACCCGGGATTATGTACCTGACCTTAGGCTTCTAAAGCTGCCCCTCTCCTCAAATCCTTGACTTTTGATCAAAATATTACAGAATGAAAAACATAAAGAAAAGTTACGCGGCCTTGAAAAAACTAGCAATCCCTGGCAATACAAGGTAAACCAACAACTAAAGTAACCAATCTGCATTTTTGAGGTTGCTATAGTGTAGGCAAACACAGCCAAAACGCCCAACCTACAAGGAATTCGTTAAGAATCTTTTAAATATGGCCGCCCCATTTAATTCCCAGACCAATTTATCTTCAACCTTGGCTGATATCGATACCGTTACCTTGCAGCCAGGGGCGCGAACCGAAACCTCTGGATTGCCCGGCATGGCTGCCAATTTAGATGCCGATGTCCTGAGTTGGGATTCTAACGAAGACGACAATACGGCTGAATCCCCTGTCTCCGACGATGAAATCATCGCTCAGTTTTCAGATCCCGAAGGTAGGGACTCGGGGATCTCGACAGGCCTTTACAGTAAGTCGATAACGGATGATGCCGTGGGCGCTTTCTTTAAAGAGATGGCCCGTTACCCGCTGCTGAAAGCAACAGAAGAAATTGAGCTGGCGCGTCAGGTGAAGTTTTTAAGCGAAGTCGAAGATCTGCGTGAGCGCCTTAAAGAAGATCTAAGCCGAGCACCCAATAATGCTGAAGTCGCTGAAGCACTTAATATTTCAGAAAAACAGCTCCGGCAAAATCTGTATCAGGGCAGAACCGCTAAACGTCGGATGATTCGCTCAAACCTACGTTTAGTCGTGTCCATTGCGAAACGATATCTCAATCGTGGCGTGCCTTTCTTAGACTTAATTCAAGAAGGCGCGCTAGGACTGAATCGCGCTGCGGAGAAGTTTGATCCAGACAAAGGATACAAGTTTTCGACTTACGCGTACTGGTGGATTCGCCAAGGAATTACCCGCACAATTGCTAACGATGCACGCACTATTCGACTGCCAATCCATATTGTTGAAAAGCTCAATAAGCTTAAGAAGGCCCATCGAGAACTGCGGCGCGAACTCCAACGTAACCCTAACGAAAACGAATTGGCAGAGGCGTTGGAAATTACCCCCGATCAGCTGCGGAGTTTACAGCAAGTCAGACGGCGATCGCTATCTTTAAACCACCGAGTGGGGAAAGGCGAAGACACCGAACTGATGGAACTGCTAGAAGACGGCAACACCCAATCTCCGGAATCTAAAATCAGCGAGACCATGATGCGCCAAGAAATTTGTAGCGTCTTGGCTGAAGTGCTGACCGAGCGAGAGAAAGACATTATTACCCTACGCTACGGGTTAGCCACTGGAGAACCTCACACGTTAGAAGAAGTGGGTGGCATCTTTAATCTGTCGCGGGAGCGGGTACGTCAAATTCAAACCAAGGCTATGCGCAAGCTACGCCGCCCCCAAGTCGCTTCCCGGCTGAAGGGCTGGTTACGGTAAAACGGTCTATTGACGGTAAAGCATAAATGGATTGCCTCCCCAATTCCCCTGATCAAACTTCTCAGTCTGATCAGGGGATTTTGCCGAGCGCATCTACTCCAGCACTTTCAACCAGGGAGTGAATCATCAACCATCATGCTGCTTCAAGGTTAGCGATTGGTTTTGAGTTAAGAGATGTGAGGATCGGATAATCTTGTGGCGACGGTAATCTTTTAGACATCTACTTTCCGAGTAAATCTCTAAGATAGTGACACATATGGAGAGACGGGCTTATGGATTACAAGCAAGAACTGATTACAACAATCCATGATCTTGGCTGCAATTTAGAGCGACTTGAAGATCGCTTGGTTCAACTCAGTCAAACCTCGCCCACTGCCGTCATCATTCCATCGCTTTATGAAGAACTTGAACGGCCCGCTCTAGCGAACATTCGTGACCATTTAAAGCAATGCGCTTTTGTTAATCAGGTCGTCATTTGCCTCTATGCAGAGACCCAAACACAGTTCTTTAAAGCCGTTCAATTTTTTGAGCCGCTACCCCAACCCACCCTGGTTTTGTGGGAAAACGGCCCTAGGGTGAGTCATATTTTACAGGTGTTGCAAGACAGAGGGTTGGATCTACTGCGCTATAGCGGTAAAGGCCGAGCCGTTTGGCTAGGTTTGGGTGTAGCGTCGCTATATGCCACTGCGATCGCCCTACATGATGCTGACATCACCACCTACGATCGCACTTATCCGCTAAAGCTTCTCTTTCCCCTACTCGAAACAGAATTTGGCATTGCCTTTAGTAAAGCCTACTACGCCCGCATTGGTGGCGAGTCCCCTCGTAGCTTCCATGGTCGAGTCACTCGTCTATTTGTGACGCCATTGATCACATCGCTGATGGAGCTCTTTGGCTACCGTGACTATCTGCGCTATCTCAATGCTTATCGCTATCCGCTTTCGGGGGAATTTGCCCTGAGCAATGATTTGGCCCTGAATACTCGGATTCCAGCAAACTGGGGCTTAGAAGTGGGGTTGCTGGCTGAGGTTTATCGCAACGTTGCCCTTAAGCGAATTGCTCAAATCGATCTCGGCGTGTTTGAACATAAACATCAACCCTTGGGCACTTCCCCTGAAAAGGGCTTACAAAAGATGTGCCGCGACATCTTACACTCTGTACTGCACACCCTGACCGAAACAGAACAGGTGGTTATTTCCCATGACCATATCCGAGCCCTGCGCGTTAAGTTTCGCCGAGAAGCCCAAAATCTAACGCGACAATATTTTGTCGATGCCCGCTTTAACGATTTGTTCTATGATCGCCATCGCGAGGAAATTACTTTAGAGTGTTTTGAAAAGGTGATTTTGCAAGCCGGAGAGCAGTATCTTAAAACACCTGCTGGTACCCAAATCCCTGACTGGACTAGGGCACTAGCCGTGATGCCTGATTTGCGTGAGCAATTGGGCGACGCGATTCTGGCCGATATGGCAGACGCCAAGACAGTAATACAAGGCGAGCGTCAACGCCTACCCCATGTCATCAAAGGTTAGACCCATTTTGCGGCGACCTTTAGGCAATTTGGAAGCGATCGCTGTTGCGGAGAATAGAAGCTTCAAAATTACGAACCCAATCATCAAAAGCTGGATCTGTGGTGTTATCGATCAACCATTGACCACGCTTTAACAGCAGCGCCGTGTAGCTATTCTTGAGCTGCACCACAACAGCATCCCATTCACCTGTCCGTATGGTGATGCTCTGAAAACCCTTTAACTGCAAAGATGAGGTCATCAAAGCCTTGAGACTCAAAGCTTGAAATACAGTTTGTACCCACTCAGTGCCCTGATGCTCTTGGGTAACGTAGTATTCACGCGGCAGACCGTTGGGGTCAAAAACTGCTGCACCGAGGATATTGCTCAGGGGTGGCGATTGGTTCATCTACTTCTTTATAAATGCACGGGTTGTTTGTAGATTAGACGCACTGATTTAGGGCCACTATCGGTTGATATTCAGCATTATGCCGTAATTGACCTTGCCGATGGGATTACAGAATAATCCCAATGACCAGTAACACAACCCCTAACCCAAGGCAGCTTGCCATTGCTATGAATAAGTGCTTAGCGCCCTTTTCAGCACTGGTAGTGAGGGCTTCATCGGTTTTGAGAGAGATGATGTACTTCTTGTCGCCGCTGGTGGGTTTGCATAGGGTCATGGTGCCGGTGGCATCGCTGGCGCTGCCCACGACTAAAACGTTGCGACCCGTTGGGAGGACAGATTCGGTGTATTGATAGCCTAAAGTTCTCACCCCCCCTTGGTTGCCCAGTGCCAAAGAAAAATTGCCAAACTTTAGCAGACCACTACTAACCTCGTCTTGCGGACGAAACTCATCGAGCACTTTCACAGTCTCGATTGCAGCACCGTCTGGATCAACTAAGACTTCACCAGATGCGTCTTTGATATAGAACGGCACCGACTGTTTATTGCTAGAGATGGTTTCGTTCCGCCGTTCAGTGGTGCGGGTTGTTTTCCCCTCAGCATCTTTTTTCGTAACGGTCTCTTCATAGACGCGCTGAACGCTCATGGTGTAGTGAACGCAAGGCATTTGCTTAAGTTCAGAGGCAAGCGGGTGTTTGACTACAATTTCTCCCCAGACTTTGACGTAGTCTCGCCAGTTGCCCCCACCAATTTCATTGGCGATCGCTTGGGCTGTGGTGTGTAGTTCTGCGGCTTGGGTGCTGCGGGCCGATTTGATACTAAAAACGCGGCTTTTTTGATTGCGTTGAACAAAAAACAAAATTACGCCAACAAGAATCAAAATCAACCCAACGACACGCCAAACGTTCATGGAAAACTCCTAATAAATTCAAACCCTTGATGAGGTAGCAGCTTTTTACCGCTGATAGGATTCCTTACCATAGCCACAATATTGGCAATGCCATCCACAACCAACAATAGAATTCCCAGAATCAAAGCAATCATGGACAGCGTTGGCTGCGATCGCAGTCGGACTAACAATCCCAAACCAAGATAGATTAAACCGCCAATCACCGAGCCGATGCCAAAGCTCAAGCTGCTCGCCTCATCCCTACGCTGGCGGCAGTTTATTTTCTCGCAAATACGCGATCGCCTCATCACACCAACCCAACCAACTAATTTCATAGCGAATGCCGCTGCGCAAGGTAAGGTATTGAAAAATCCGTCGGGGTGGTGCATCGTCTAGGCTTTGGAAAAACCGTTGCTTAATGGTTTTGTATTCTTCTAAACGGTCTTGATGCTGTTGACGATGGGTTAACAGCTCTTGCAACAGGATATCGGGCTCAACGGTATACCCCCCAAACAGCTTCACCAGCAGATCATCCTTAATCGGACTAATCGGGCAGGGTTTTGCAATCCACGCCTGTAGAATCTGCTCTCCGATTGAGGTAATGTGATAAAGCTTTTTGTTGGGACGGCTGTCTTGCATTACCTTTTCGACCCGCAGTGCTTCAGCCGACTCTAACTTGGAAAGTTCTCGATAAATCTGTTGATGACTGGCATCCCAAAAGAAACCCACCGAACCATCAAAACTTTTGGCTAAGTCGTAGCCGCTACAGGGGCCTTCTAATAGCGATACCAAAATTGCGTGGGAGAGAGCCATAACGGCTGAAATCATTGGGACTAACAATATGCATATTTAAGCATATACGATTTCGGAATTCCTAATCGTTATCGTGGGGCTTACCACAAGCTCTGTTATCAGGGCTCTGTATTGGGCCGAGTCGTGATACGCCCCAAAAGCTTAAAGAATCTCAGAGGAGGATGAGGATAAGGCCCAAAAGAAAGTATGGTTTTGGTAAGACTCAATACGATGGCCATGTCACAACCCACCATAGAATCAATTCTCCAAGAAAAACGGCTGTTTAATCCTCCAGCTGAGTTTGCTAAACAAGCTCGAATTCAAAATATGGAGGAATACCAAAAGCTCTATGACAAAGCGGCTGCAGATCCAGCTAGCTTTTGGGCAGACTTGGCCGAGCAAGAACTCCACTGGTTCAAAAAATGGGACACTGTGCTGGACTGGCAACCGCCCTTTGCCAAGTGGTTTGTGGGCGGTAAGCTGAATATTTCCTACAACTGTTTGGATCGACACCTAACCACCTGGCGTCGCAACAAGGCTGCTCTGATTTGGGAAGGGGAACCAGGTGATACGCGAACTTTAACCTATGCTCAACTGCACCATGAAGTGTGCCAAATCGCCAATGTGATGAAGCAGCTTGGGGTCAAAAAGGGCGATCGCGTGGGAATTTACATGCCGATGGTGCCAGAGGCTGCGATCGCGATGCTGGCCTGTGCTCGTATCGGCGCACCCCATACGGTCGTCTTTGGCGGTTTTAGTGCCGAAGCTTTGAAAGATCGCCTCAATGATGCCGAAGCTAAGTTGGTGATCACCGCAGATGGTGGTTTTCGCAAAGATAAGGTGATTCCGCTAAAGGCCGCAGTCGATCAAGCCCTAGCCGATAACGGTGCCCCCAGCGTTGAAAACGTGCTGGTCGTACAGCGCACTAAAGAAGATATCCCCATGATGACTGGGCGTGACCACTGGTGGCACGACCTCCAGGCAACGGCTTCTGCTGATTGCCCCGCCGAAGAAATGGACGCTGAAGATTTGCTGTTCATTCTCTACACCAGCGGGACAACCGGGAAGCCCAAAGGGGTTGTGCACACCACTGGCGGCTACAACCTGTACACCCACATGACCTTCCAGTGGATCTTTGATATCCGCGATACCGATGTCTACTGGTGTACTGCCGACGTGGGTTGGATTACCGGGCACAGCTATATCGTCTATGGCCCCCTGTCGAATGGGGCTACGAGCTTGATGTACGAGGGAGTGCCGCGGCCGTCAAATCCAGGCTGCTTTTGGGACGTGGTGGAAAAATATGGCGTCAACATTTTCTACACAGCCCCTACGGCCATTCGTGCCTTTATCAAAATGGGCAATCACTTACCAGCGGCTCGTGACCTCTCCAGTTTGCGCATCCTGGGCACTGTGGGTGAACCGATTAACCCGGAAGCCTGGATGTGGTATCACCAGGTGATTGGCGGCGAGACTTGCCCAATCGTCGATACCTGGTGGCAAACCGAAACTGGCGGCTTCATGCTGACGCCTTTCCCAGGGGCCACCCCGACCAAGCCAGGTTCAGCGACTAAACCTTTCCCTGGCATTTTGGCTGATGTGGTTGATTTAGAAGGCAACCCCGTTGGGGATAATGAGGGCGGCTATCTGGTGGTGAAACATCCCTGGCCCAGCATGATGCGTACGGTCTATGGAGACGACGATCGCTTCCGCCGCACCTATTGGGAGCACATTGCCCCCAAGGATGGCCAATATCTCTACTTTGCTGGGGATGGTGCCCGCCGTGACGAAGACGGCTACTTTTGGGTGATGGGTCGGGTAGATGATGTGATGAACGTGTCGGGTCACCGCTTAGGCACCATGGAAGTAGAATCAGCCCTGGTGTCCCATCCTGCCGTAGCCGAAGCCGCCGTTGTGGGTCGAAAAGATGATCTCAAAGGGGAAGATGTGTTTGCATTTGTCACCCTAGAAGGCACCTTTAGCCCCAGCGATGCCTTGAAAGACGAGTTGAAGCAGCATGTGGTTAAAGAAATCGGCGCGATCGCCCGTCCAGGCGACATTCGTTTCGCCGATGCCTTACCCAAAACCCGCTCAGGCAAAATCATCCGTCGCTTTTTGCGTAACCTGGCCAGTGGTGAAGCCGTCGCTGGCGATGCCTCAACGATGGAAGACCAAAGCGTCCTCGAAAAACTGCGCTCAGGGAGTTAATCGTCCAAGTAGCCTGATACTGATTTTTATACATCCTGGCTGCATAAGCCCCTTACGCTGGCAACTTACTCGCTAGCACATCTGCATGCTCAATTATTGGAGGCTCGGCTAGGAGCTCTGATGCTTTGGCCATGAGAGTTTCAGCAATCTGTCCATCCAGATGCTTCTGTCGATCATCAGTACTCGTGAAGGAATCAACGATATAGAACGTAGTTGCATTCGCACGCAGCGCAAACCATAGAGGTGTAAAGGATTCCGCCTGGGCAAGCGGCAGCGCCCCAGCGAGAAACTCCGCAACATCTTCACTGCGCTCGACCTTGGCTACGATTTTGACAACGAGTGCATGACTCAGCATATTCAATCTCCTTCCTTGTAATTGGAAAATGGTCTGTGTAAGCTCACGGACTCCAATGTAAGGGAAAGAAAGAACTTATCATATTGTCGTAATCGCCAATAATGGTATCGTTTCCGACATGAAAATTTTTGTACTCGTTGTCAACGATATGTTCGATACCGGGCTCACAGCCATCCTCGATGTCTTGGCCGTTGCTAATGAGTTGACTTCAGTGGCAGGCAAGCAGGTGCGATTCGAGGTAACAATCGTGGGTGTCCGCAAGTTGATGCGTACTCGGCTGGGTTTGCAGGTGCCAGCTACGCTAGCAAAATCATCACCCCTTCCTGACCTTGTCGTTGTTCCCGCACTAGCCGACAAAACACCGGAGACATTGAGTACAGCATTACAACGTCATGACGTGGTTGAGGCGCAGGATGTACTCAAGCGTTGGTATCAGTCTGGCACTCTAGTGGCTGCAGCATGTACCGGAACCTATATCCTGGCGGCGACAGGGCTCCTCGATAATGTGCATGCAACAACAACATGGTGGCTTGCGCCTGACTTTCGCAAACGCTTCCCTAGAGTCATCCTTGATGATTCACAAATGCTGGTGATCCAAAAGCAGCGAGTGACGGCAGGAGCAGCACTAGCCCATGTTGATTTGGCGCTGTGGATTGTTCGTCAGCAGAGCCCTGAGTTAGCACGGATGGTGTCTCGCTACCTCATGGTGGATGGTCGAGCGTCTCAAGCCGTTTACGCAATGGCCGATCACTTAGCCCACAATGACGATCTGATCGAGCGCTTTGAGCGCTGGGCCCGTCAAAATCTCAATAGCTTTACGATGGCAGCTGCTGCAAAGGCAGTAGGCACTAGTGAGCGTACTTTGCAACGACGACTCCGCGAGGTGTTAGGACGTACGCCCATCGCTTTTATTCGAGACCTGCGCGTTGAGCAAGCAGTATACCGTCTTCAAACGACTAATGACGGTGTTGAAGAAATTGCTGAAGCTGTTGGCTATCAGGACGGTATTACCTTGCGGGCTCTACTTCGAGAAAAGACGGGATGCGGTATTCGGGAGTTGCGGAATCTCAACAAGCGGTCGTCGGATGTGGTTTAACTATCCGTTTCTTCAGAATCAGACTTCACTTCAGGGATAAAGTCTGGTCTGTCCCTACCTTCCCAACCTGCGGGACGTTTCGCGTTATACCAAGCGATAGACCCAATTCCCACTGCGGCGACAAAGCCCACCACGTAAACCAACGTGAAATATAAGGGAAACCCTGATTCTCCTGCCGCTGCGCTCAATAACATCGTCATTTTGAATTAATCCTTTAACTGTTTTCGAAATCAAACGTGAGGGGGAACGACGGGATCGCCTCCAACAAACCGATGCCCTTACCAAGATCTGACTGCTAAGTCTAGTATCACCGAGATGGGTTCGGCCAGCTGAGTGACACTAGCCGTCTCCTTCGCTGCTGGCCCCATCCTCACTGGGCGCTGGGGGTGGAGGTGCCGCAGGTGGAGTCGGTGCTGGGGGAGGCGTGGGGGCCGCTGGGGGCGTCACTGGCACTGGCGCAGGTTCAGATGGCGGCGCGGGCTCAGGCGGAAAGGTTGGTGCCGGATTTGCGCCACTAGGAGGAGAGTCTGAGATCGGCAATGCTGGCTCTGGTGGCGTTGGGGTTGTAGCTGGGTCAGATGAACTCGGTAGCGAAGGACTCCCAGACGGTTGATCGTTTTGAGCAGGCCTAGAAGGCGATGTGCCAGTTCCCTCACTGCCGCTGGGAGCGTTGTTACTATCAGCGGTTGTCGGTTCAGAAGGGCCTGATGAGGGCGCATTTGTGGTCTCGCCACTATCATCACTGCGGGCAGTGGTGGTTCTTCCCGGTCTAACGGGTTCAGCCTCAATACTGCCTTCACGCCCGGCCAATCTGGGGAGCTGCGGAAAATCCTGCACAGGAATATCATCAACAAATTGGGCAACAAACTGACGCCAGGTGTAAGCAGCACTGCTGCTGGCCCCCCAAGTGGGGCTACTGTCATCATTGCCCAACCAAATTCCGACAACCAGCTGGGGAATATAACCGACAAACCATAAATCACGGTTGCGTTCGGACGTCCCGGTTTTACCGGCAACAGGCCGACCAATGTTCGCGTTTCGCCCCGTTCCTCCCTGAACAACACCTTGCAGCATCCAAGTCATAATGGCAGCGGTATCTGGATCAACCGCTTGTTCAGATTCAATATTAGCTTCGTAGATGACCTTGCCTTGGCTGTCGATAATCCGACGAATACTGTGGGCTTCAAAATGCTTGCCCTGCGTTGCTAAGGTGCCATAGGCGCTAGTCATCTCAAGTAAGTTAACCTCAGATGCCCCCAAGGCCATAGAGTAAGTGGGCACCAGCTCAGACTTAATGCCCATGCGCTGAGCCATCTTCACCACGGGGTCAAAACCAATGTCGATCAATACTTTGACCGCCACAATATTGATCGATGAGGTCAACGCCTGCTTCATGGTCACATTACCCCTATAGCTACCGCCATAGTTTTTGGGTTCGTAGCCATCGACGACAAACTTAGCGTCAGTATAGGGTTTGTGTGGGGATAACCCAGCTGCAATCGCAGTGGTGTAAACAAATGCCTTAAAGGTCGAACCCGGTTGACGCTGGGCCTGAACGGCTCGATTAAACTGACTTTCATTGAAATCATTGCCCCCCACCATGGCTTGAATTTCACCCGTACGCGGATCAATAGCAACTAAAGACGCCTGCTCAAAACGTTGGCTGGGGCCAATTTGTTCAATCGTGTTGCTGATGGTTTCTTCTGCAATCTGCTGCCGTCGAATATTCAGGGTCGTTTCAACCCGTAAGCCACCAGCTTCAAGCTGGTCAGGGGTTAAGATTTCAGCCAGCTGCTGCTGCACATAGATGGTGAAATAGGGAAACCGACTATAGAGATATTTGCGTTCATTGGGTGTGATTGCAATGTCTGCACTAAGGGCGACTTGAGCTTGGGAAGCAGTAATGTTGCCGTTCTCCAACATGCGGCGAATGACTAAATTGCGTTGCCGACGAGCAGCGGTTGGATTTACCAGGGGAGAATAAACGCTGGGGGCCGGAGCCATACCTGCAATCAGCGCCGATTCAGCTAGGGTGAGCTGATCAACGGTTTTACCAAAATAGATCCAGGCGGCATCTGCGACACCGTAGGCCCCTGCCCCCAAATACACCAAATTCAAATAGCGCTCTAGAATCTGCGGCTTATCGAGTTCTTGCTCAATCTTAAGTGCCAGCAATGCTTCTCGGGCCTTGCGTTGGATACTGCGCTCTTGATCCAGGAAAACAATCCGAGCCAGTTGCTGGGTGATCGTGCTGGCCCCTTCAACGACTTCTCGCTCTCGGAAATTGGCTAGGATTGCTCGGGCAATGGATTGATAATCAACTCCTTCATGCTGATAAAAGCGCTGATCCTCAGACGCAACAAAGGCTTCAACTAGCTGAGAGGGCAGATTATCATAGCTCACCTTATCCCGTGTCGCCGGGCCAATCTTTTGCAAAATCGTGGCATCAGAGGCGATCAGCGTCATCGTGCCATCACGCTCATAGGTGGTGACCGCAGTCACATCAGGTAGATCAACCACGGTTGCGTCCCAAATGCGATAGCCACGGGTGATCACACTGGCCGTACTCGCGCCTAGGAACAGAACAATCCAAAACAGTGGCCGAAAATAGAGTGGCCGCCGATAGGGTGTATGGGGCAAAGGCCGCCGCTTCTGCCTAACATGAGATTTACGACTCAGTCCATTAGCATCGCGGACTAACTCCGATCGCTTTCCCATGTCAGAGTGCGCACCATAAACGCTACTTGATGAAGGCCGGGGTCTGGCGGATTGGCGAGTAAGTCGCTTTAGCCTAGAGAACAAGTTTGTCACTGTCGATCCTCTTTCACCACAACATGCTCTAGCGCAGCGCGACCCATGACTGACGATCCTAACAACAAAACCACGAATCGCCCCCTGAATACCCTGACACAACCGAGCGAATCATGTTTCAAAGATTCTTCGTAATTTATCAGGAATCTACATCCTTTTCAAAGATTTCTCTATCGACAAGCCTGATAGAGAACGACGCTTTTCTCATTTTAAGGGTTTGGTTTAGACCCCAGCGTGCCCCAGTGCCAAGGCAGCTACCAACATCCCTAACACCAAAAAGGGTTGCGCGCTGGCCTGATATTTAACGTCATTTTCTAAAGGAGCCCTTAGGAAATACATATCTTGGAACGTGATTTGCGGAATTACCAGCAATATCAGCAGCACCGCATACAAATTCTGATGAATGGCCATTAAATACGCTGCGATTCCACATTGGAAGACATCGATCATCAAAACACAAATCCAGGCGGCAGTCGTCACCCCAAACATCACCGGCAAAGACTGGAGACCTAACTGGCGATCGCCCTCGACGCTCTTAAAATCATTCACGACAGCAATACCCAAGCCGGCCAGACTGTAGAACAACGTCAATACCACAATGGTCAGGTTGAGGTCGCCAAACAAGGCATGGCCAGCCCACCAGGGCAATGCGATGTAGCTAGCACCCAAAGCATAATTGCCCAACCAGCCATTTTTCTTCAGTTTGAGCGGAGGGGCAGAGTAGATGTAAGACAGGAAGGATCCGCCAATAGCCAAGACCGTAATAGATGGGAATTCGTGCCCTGCCCACTGATCTAAACCGTAAGCCAGTCCAATCCCAGCCACAAGCAACACGAGAATCTGCGCCACCACCTGCGGAATTGAAATTGCCCCTGATGGAATCGGCCGGTAGGGTTCATTAATGGCATCAATGTCGCGATCGTAAAAATCATTCAGAGTTTGCGTGTAGCCTGCCAGCAATGGCCCAGACAACAACATACAGGCTGCCGCAATCAACACCGATTCCACGCTCCAAACGTAGTTGCCCGACGAAGCTGCGCCACAGACAACTCCCCAAATTAGAGGAATCCAAGTGATGGGCTTCATCAGTTGCAGGCGAATCTTCCAGATGGAAGTTTCGCCCCCCCTGGCCCCTTTCATCCCTAAAAGCTGTCGAGCTTTACCCTGGGAAGCGTCAGTCTCAGATTTAGCCTCAGCTCCAGGCGAGACGGCAGTCTCTGCCGGTTGGCCAGTTTGTGGCTCAGAGACCTTGGTTAAATCATTCTCAACTGGCTGGGAGGCTTGATCAGACATGGTAAAAATGCAAGACAACAGCAAAAACAGGCGCGGCTCTCTTTATCGTGGCATGATTGTTGCCCAGCTTGCAGCGCTTAAACTGCATCCATCTGAAAAGTTGAATTTTTAGGTTAGGGAAAGACGATGGATTCGCATAAAGACGAGGTTAGAAAGTGATGATCAAATACTGATCCTGAAATTTAGCCCCTTGGACAGGCTTACCCGCTAAGCTTGGCGGCACGATGATATTCCGCCGCTGATCACCTGCTTCGATGGTAACTTCTGGGCCATATTGGGTGAGTTTCACCTGCTGCTTGGTAAACCCAGGCAAAAATAGCCGTACAGTACTGCGCTCCAGATCAATCGCCACCGGGCTCGGCATTGAAGCGGCACGGTTCAGATCGGGTAAGGCAGCAACGAGGGCATCCCAATTTTGATTGGCAAATTTAGGTAAGGGGGTGATAGCCAGCGGCGCAAAATTTGAGGGATCAAGGCTGTCTCCAACAACTGGGTTGAGCAGCACACCACCGACGGTCAGCCCAACCTGTTGAGCACTGCCCCAAAGATATTTCGCCGTAGCTACGGCCGCAGGGTCAGCGGTTGTCACCAAAAACGCGGCAACCCGATTAGCATCATTAACGGCATCTCGTCCACTACCCAACACATCACTCATTTGATTGGTGGGTTGATCCAGGATATCGCCCGACCAATTGACGTTGAGAACTGCGCTGGCAATAGGCTGAACAAATGGAGAGAGTGCCCGACCCAAGTCAGAATCTTGAAACACCTGACGAAAACGGCGGGTATACCAACTCAAGATTTCAGGCATGCCCCACATGCGCAGGGTTGTGATTCCCCCCGGGCCATCATAGACGATCACGTCATAGGCATTTTCGGCATCGTATTCACGGATGGCATTGAGGGCAAGGGCACTGTCCATACCGGGTAATACACCCAGTTCTTCACCATATACCGCCTTAAAGAAAGGAGTACGCAGATACTGAGCTTCGAGTTCCTTGACGGAGTCCCAACTTTTAGCTAAGAGCGCAGCAGTCTGCAATTGCACAACCCACAGTTGGGGGGCTAAGACTTGGGGGTCAATGGTGAGAGATTGCCCTACTAAGTAATCAGCGGCAGGGGTCGGGTCTTGAATCGCTAATAAGACTCGCTTGCCCTCGCTTGCAAATCGCTTGGCAGCGGCTACAGCCATTGTCGAACGTCCTACCCCTCCCTTGCCTAAAAATGTCAAGAGAAAAGCCATGACGATGTAATAGAGGTCAGAAGTGTTTGATTGATATAAACCTATCCCAATGCTTGTCTTTCTGCTTATCTGGTGTCCTCAGGGCAAAATGACGTTAGCTAGACTGAACAGGCGGCTCAGCGATCGCTATGCAGGAATAATTTCATCTTCGAAAAACCAAGTGGAGAATTTATCGTCGAATTCAACGATGACGCCCACATCGCTACCATCAACCATCTTGTAGTCTTGAACGATGCCAATTTGCCCAAGGCGTTGAGCGATTTCAGCAGAGACGCGATCGCGTAGGCGACAGACCTTAACTGTTTGTCCGATTTCCATACCCAGACTCGACAAATTTCCCAGATTGATTACAGCAAAACCAATCCACAGTTTATCAGCGTCTTGTCCCCAATTGGCGGATTCTGACGCAGAATAGCTAAGGTAACTGATAGCCAGGTCACTGGGGTGTGGGAGGGCAGCATGCTGGCGAAACGAATTCTACCTTGCTTAGATGTCAAAGCCGGACGGGTGGTTAAAGGGGTCAATTTCGTAGACCTCAAGGACGCCGGAGATCCGGTGGAACTGGCCCAAGTTTACGATGCAGCTGGCGCCGATGAACTGGTGTTTTTAGACATCACGGCCACCCATGAAGACCGGAGCATTATTTTTGACGTGGTGCACCGTACGGCAGAACAGGTGTTTATTCCCCTGACGGTGGGCGGCGGGATTGGCGATTTAGAGACGATTAAAAAACTATTGCGGGCTGGGGCTGACAAGGTCAGCATTAATTCAGCGGCGGTACGCAATCCTGAGTTAATTAAGGCCGCCAGCGATCGCTTTGGCGTGCAGTGTATCGTTGTGGCAATTGATGCCCGCCGCCGGGAAGACCCCAATAATCCAGGATGGGACGTTTATGTGCGGGGGGGGCGAGAGAACACAGGCCTAGACGCGATCGCCTGGGCACAAGCAGTAGTCGATCGGGGTGCCGGAGAACTCTTGGTAACTAGCATGGATGCAGACGGAACCCAAGCAGGCTACGACCTAACCTTAACCAAAGCGATTGCCGAGCGAGTCGCCGTTCCTGTGATTGCTTCCGGAGGAGCGGGTACCTGCCAGCACATCTTCGAAGCCCTGACGGAAGGACAAGCCGAGGCAGCCCTACTCGCATCGCTTTTGCACTACGGGCAACTCACTGTTAAGGAAATTAAAACTTATCTAAGAAATCGACAAATCCCTGTGAGAGCCTTGGTAGCGTAGGCATTAAGGGTGAATTACCCTGGGTAAGAATAAGTAAGCAAAGGCCAATCTGTAATAACTCTAAAGAAATGAGGGCATCTCTTTTAAGAGATGTTACGATGATTAGAGAAGGAAAATTATGCCCTTTGCACTTCCCCGCTTTTATGTTGCTTCTGATTTTGGTCGTTGTCATTGCTCTGGTAGCTTGGGCGCTCCGTTTAATGGAGAGAGCAATTGAGTGCCAAGAATTTTCTCTCATGCTAGCTGGCTTTTTAGTAGCTTCTACTGCAGCAGCCATGATGACTGTTTACTTTTTGATGGGACATTACATGGTCTATATGACCCAAACTGCCCATGCGAGTACTTTGGGTAACCAAGTCAGCGTTGCTGATTTTGATCAAGCCTTCAATCGAGATTGGGAAGCGTTTGAAGCCGTTCAAGCTTCGGCAAGTTTACCCTAGCTAGTTTTTTTAACCGCTGCGTTTGAACCGAAGCTTTATTAACCCGACCTAGTTTTTGAAGCAACCCGAATGAAGCAGCTGAACCATACCTGCAGGCATTGCCTTTGTTTAGGTAGAGACAGAATCAGGCTATTCTGAGCTCGGGCGACTCGTCCCAAGCCTGATCTCAGAGCAGAATGAAGTCAGATGTATATCATTAGCTATTTCCAAAACATTTGTGCGCATCCGCAGATTGGGGTTAGCAAACCACAGGCGCTCTTCAGCTCGAAAATGATCTGCTTCCGATACTAGGGTTAATATCTCATCTTCGAGGGCATAGTATCCCAAAATGGGGGGATGACTGTCATCTTGGGCTTGGCGCAGTAGTCTACCCTGGTGACCCTGAACGGGCTCCAGCAGAACAACAAAAGTAGTGCTTTGTTGTCGCTGAGTTTCGCCGTCCATCAAACTGTTTTGGCTGACGCGAAAACCACCTAATGCTGTAGCGGGATCAAGTTGAGCACGCTGGCAGAGCTGTGCAACGTTGGGGCTGGTGGAATCGACCCAGTCAACTTGCAAATCTGACTGTCCAGACTTAGAGACCTGGCTCACTAAGTCATGAATTGTGCGTTGGGAAAACCACTTCCCCGCTAGCTTTTCAAAAAAGTTCACAATGTCCATTGAACGCCCAATACTTCACCACAATGCTTAACTTTCCTCATTTTAAGCCGAAGCGGGCAATCCAAAATCTTGACTCCGAATTAGCTAAAATAGCAGTCACAGGCTCTGCCTGCTATTTCGGAGATTAGGGAGTGGTAAGCTAACCAATACGCTTAGTACAGCAACCCCTTACACCGTTTTGCGCGGTTGCAAGTCACATTGACTTTGAACAAGGCGATTTAGCCCTACTAGGCGTTCTAAGTAATGTGGCAAAAGCTATAGCTGGCGTATTTTTGGTGACCTTTGCATGACCGGAACACATCAGATTCCTTACCTTTTAAGAGCCGTTCGCGGTGAATCCTTAGATCGTCCCCCGGTTTGGATGATGCGACAGGCGGGTCGATACATGAAGGTGTATCGCGATTTGAGAGAGAAGTATCCTTCTTTTCGGGAAAGGTCTGAGAATTCGGAGTTAGCTATCGAGATCTCTCTTCAGCCTTGGCGCGCATTTCGCCCTGATGGGGTGATTTTGTTCTCCGATATTTTGACCCCGCTGCCGGGCATGGGCATTGACTTTGACATTGTTGAAAGTAAAGGCCCGGTGATTGATCCGCCGATCCGTACTCAAGCCCAAATTGATCAGGTCCATGAACTTGACCCTGAGGGGGCCGCACCTTTTGTGGGCCAAGCCTTGAGGGCATTGCGCCAGGAGGTGGGTAATCAGGCAGCAGTACTTGGCTTTGTTGGCTCCCCCTGGACTTTAGCGGCCTATGCCATTGAAGGTAAAAGCTCTAAGAACTACACCGTGATTAAGGGCATGGCGTTTTCAGAACCGGCCATGCTACATCAGCTTTTGGGCAAAATTGCAGATAACATTGCCCGCTATGTCCGCTATCAAATTGATAGTGGTGCACAGGTGGTACAGCTGTTTGACTCTTGGGCCGGACAGTTAAGTCCTGAAGATTACAAAACATTTGCCCTGCCCTACCAAAAACAGGTCGTGCGACAGGTCAAGGCAACCCACCCCGACACCCCCTTGATTCTTTACATCAGTGGCAGTGCTGGTGTGCTAGAGCTGATGGCTGAGTCGGGGGTGGATATTGTCAGTGTGGACTGGACAGTGGATATGGCCGATGCCCGTCGTCGCTTAGGGCCCAAGATGATAGTCCAGGGGAATGTGGATCCTGCAGCATTGTTTGGATCTAAGGCTTTCATTCGCGATCGCATTTTGGACACCATTCACAAAGCTGGCAATCATGGCCATATTCTGAATTTGGGCCATGGGATTTTACCCGGTACGCCTGAGGAAAATGCCGCATTCTTCTTTGAAACGGCAAAACAGGTGGATCAACTCTTGGTGACCCAGTAGGTAAACCAGTAGGTAAACCAGTAGTTCTAGGGTGTTTAATCCATTAAACGCGAAAAGCTTTATGGCTGAACCTTGCCGCGCCCGACCCAACTCAACGAACTAGGGGCTATAACCGTTGTTCTAAAAGCAATGGACAATCTAATTGATGGCAGCCCCTAGTAGAGCGGGCGCGTGATCGCGCCTCAATTGCCCATTAATTTGACAATCGCCTACGATGGGGAGACGAGTTTTTCCCAGTGTTCCTATCGAATGTCAATCAAGTCAGCTTTAGAGTCACCGTCCAACTCACCCAATCCCGTCGATGACGCAGGCGTGAAGCGAATTTTCATCACCGGGGCCAGCGGTTGCGTCGGGCACTGTATTGTCGAGATTCTGATTCACCAAACAAACCACGAGCTGTTTTTATTGCTGCGCAACCCTGATAAGTTGCAAATCAATGTCAACAGTCGTCCTGGCGTGCACGTGGTACAGGGAGACTTACAGGCCATTGAAAATTGGGCTGATTTGCTGGCCACTATGGATGTGGCAATTTTGACCGCAACTGCCTGGGGAGATCCGCAACTGACCTTTGACATCAATGTGGTCAAAACGTTAAAGCTGATGACCCTGCTTGACCCACAACAGTGTCAGCAAGTGATCTATTTCTCTACCGAGAGTATTCTTGATCACCACAATCGCCCCCTAAAGGAAGCTGGGGAAATTGGTACAGACTACATTCGCAGTAAATATATTTGCCATCAGAAGCTCAAGGACCTGGCGATCGCGCCCCGGATTACTACCCTTTTCCCAACCTTAGTATTCGGGGGAGATAAGGATAAACCCTATTCGCACATTTCACTCGCACTAGCCGATATCGCTACTAAATGGACGCGGTGGATTCGCTTTTTTCAAGCGGACGGTAGCTTTCACATTATCCATGCAAAAGACATTGCCCAAATTGTTTATCACTTAGTCGATCACCCCCCAGCCGCCGATGCCCCCCGAGAGTTAGTGCTCGGGAATCCAGCGCTGACGGTTAATCAAGCCGTAGAAGATATGTGCGACTATCTGGGCTACAAGGTCTTTTTTCGTATTCCACTCTCTACAGCGCTAGCCGATGTGATTATTTCAGCATTCAATATCCGCATGGCGGCTTGGGATCGATTTTGTTTGACCTATCGCCATTTCACCCACGAAAATCCAATTAGCCCTGAATCATTTGGGATGGAGACCTTTTGCCCCACGGTAGGCGATTTGCTGCGGATTAATGGGGTACCGCCAGGTTAGGGAGTGCTTAGAATGGGTGCTCAATGGAGATTAATATTGAGCATGATTAATATTGAGCATTGTTCTTTTGAATGAGGCCATCAGGCAAGATCGCCCCTGTTAAGTCAGCATTTTTCAAATTGGTGTATTCGATATTGGCGTTAATCATGACTGCATCGGTCAGAATTGCGCCACTAAGGTTTGACCAACTGAGCTTAGCTCGATACAGGGTTACCCCACGCAAATTGGCCCCCCGGAAAGAGCTCCAACTGAGGTTAGCACTGCGCAAATTAGCCTGACTCAAATTCGTGTTGACTAAATTTGCCCCTTTGACCCGAGCTCGGTTGAGATCAACCCCACGTAAATCTGCCCCTTCTAGACTGGCACCGCTCAATATGGCCCCAATCATGCTGGCCCCGTCTAAGATAGCGCCATTGAGAAGCGCACTGGTCAGGTTAGCACCATCAAGAATAGCTGCGCTGAAATCAGCGCTGAGCATTTTGGCACGGCTCAGACTAACCTCACTCAAATCCGCTTCGCGTAGGTTTGCAGAATTTAAATTGGCCTCGTTTAAGTTAGCTTCTCGCAAGTTAGCTTGCTTGAGCTGGGTGCGCAATAAATTGCTGCTGCGCATGCCTGCGTCAGTAAGGTCTGCCCCTGTTAAATTGGCATCGGTTAAGTCTGCCCCAATAAAGTTCGCCAGGTGCATCTTGGCGAATTCTAAGTTAGCTTCGGTGAGGACAGCTTCCCGGAGATTAACACCTTCAAGGATGGCACCTTGGAGATTTGCCTGATGTAGATTTGCCCGCCGGAGATTTGCCCCTTTTAAGTTGCAGTTTGTCAGGTTAGCCGCGACCAGCTTAACCTCTCGAAAGTCCCGCTCCCCGGCTGCATACCTGGCTATCAGTTCCTCAGCTTCCATTTCCATGGGCTTGATCTCGCTTACATTCATCTTGGCGATGCGCTCCGACAAAATATCTTCAATAGGTTAAGTGGGCTGGATAGATTCCCAGGCAGGTAATGATTGGACTTTATCGGGGAGCAACGAACCAATGGGGGCTTTGAAGCGTGGACAATTGAGACAATGCCCATGCTTGTACATATTAGAGTGCCCAGATTTTCTCCAATTTCTGAAAAGACAACGCCTAAAATGCGGTTGATCCAAAATATTCAGTAATACAGAATATTGATAGTCTTTTTTATACAAGAAATATTTCTTTGTATGCCAACCCCATTAACGTTTTCTTTAAGCTGGATTCATAATCCCAATTGATCAGGGACACTTTTATTGGTGTTCTGATAGGGGAGGGTTGTTCAGACCCTTCATTACCAAACCATCATCAGAACATGAATCCGGAGGCTTTGGCGAATTTGTGAGTGGAGCCCACGGGCGATCGCGGTTGAATTGCAGCTGCCATCGAGTCCTTTAGATCTCCAAACATGATTTTGCGTATCCCGGTTGTGTTTTTCGTTTTAAGCAGTCACGAGTTAGCAGGGAACCTATTCACTATGTCAGATAACCGTCGCAGTCAGGTTGTCACCCAAGGGGTTCAGCGGGCACCCAACCGAGCCATGCTCCGCGCCGTTGGGTTTGAAGATCAAGACTTCAACAAACCCATTGTTGGGCTAGCCAATGGCTACAGCACCATTACCCCCTGCAATATGGGGATCAATACCCTCGCGCTCAGGGCAGAGGCAGGGATTAAGACATCGGGAGCCATGCCCCAGATGTTTGGCACGATTACCATCAGCGACGGAATCTCTATGGGTACCGAAGGAATGAAATATTCTTTGGTCTCCCGTGAAGTCATTGCCGATTCGATTGAAACCGCCTGTATGGGCCAGAGCATGGATGGTGTTTTAGCCATTGGTGGGTGTGACAAAAATATGCCGGGTGCCCTCATTGCGATGGCGCGGATGAATATTCCTGCCCTGTTTGTCTATGGTGGCACAATTAAGCCCGGCCATTACAACGGTGAAGATCTGACCGTGGTCAGTGCCTTTGAAGCCGTGGGGCAATACAGCGCCGGCAAAATTGACCAAGAACACCTGACCCAAGTGGAACGTCACGCCTGCCCAGGGGCAGGGTCTTGTGGCGGCATGTTTACCGCCAACACGATGTCCTCAGCTTTTGAAGCCATGGGCATGAGCCTGATGTATTCATCCACCATGGCTGCCGAGGATGAAGAGAAGGCTGAAAGCGCTGAAAAATCTGCCTTTGTTTTAGTCGAAGCCGTTCGTAAGCAAATTTTACCCCGCGATATTCTCACCCGCAAAGCCTTTGAAAACGCTATGGCGGTGATCATGGCGGTGGGCGGTTCAACCAATTCGGTGCTGCATCTTTTGGCGATCGCGAATGCCATTGGTGTCGAGCTTACCCTAGACGACTTTGAAACCATCCGTGCTAAAGTGCCCGTCTTCTGCGATCTCAAACCCTCTGGGCGCTATGTCGCCACTGACCTACACAAAGCTGGGGGCATTCCCCAGGTGATGAAGATGCTGTTGGTAAACGGTTTGCTCCACGGCGATGCCCTCACCATTACCGGACAGACGATTGAAGAAGTGCTGGCCGAAGTGTCTGCTGACCCCCGCGCCGATCAAGATGTGATTCGCCCCTTTAACCAACCGATTTATCCCCAGGGACATCTGGGCATTCTCAAGGGCAATCTGGCAACCGAAGGAGCTGTGGCCAAGCTAACCGGCATCAAAAAACGCCAAATCACTGGCCCCGCCCGCGTGTTTGAATCTGAAGAAGCCTGTCTAGATGCCATTTTGGCAGGCAAAATTCAAGCGGGAGATGTCATAGTTGTGCGCTATGAGGGCCCCAAGGGTGGCCCTGGAATGCGGGAAATGCTAGCGCCTACCTCAGCCATTATTGGTGCTGGTTTGGGTGATGCCGTGGGGTTGATTACCGATGGGCGATTTTCGGGTGGCACCTACGGCATGGTTGTGGGGCATGTGGCACCAGAAGCTGCTGTGGGGGGGAACATCGCGCTGGTGCAAGAAGGAGACCCTATCACCATTGATGCCGACGCCCGCCTGCTGCAACTGAATGTATCTGATCAGGTGTTGGCTGCGCGACGAGCAGCATGGCAGCCCCCAACGCCACGCTATACCAAGGGGATTTTGGCTAAGTATGCCAAGTTGGTCTCTTCTAGTAGCCAAGGGGCTGTAACGGATATGAACCTGGATTGATCAGGGTTTTTGGCGGACACCAGCCTGCGGTATGGGGCGCGATCGCTGTGCCCCTACTCGGTTTTTTGAACTTAGAGATGTTGTGATAATGGGGACAGTGCAGCATTTTATGTTGGAGGCGAGGACACCATGACGGTTACAGCCACGTTGATGAGTCTTGAGGACTTTTTCGCCCACACAGACGACACCGATACCCTCTACGAATTAGAGAATGGGGAACTGCTTGCAATGCCGCCAGAGAGTGACCTCAATCAACGAATTGCTTCATTTCTGTTTGCCTATTTTTTGCGGCAGGGCATCTCCCACGACTGCTTGCGGATGAAAACGGAGGTAGCGGTGAGTGGGGCAAGGGTAACCGTGCGACTACCAGATTTGCTATTGCTATCCGAGGAGTTGGTGATCGCGCTGGGGGAGGCAACGCGATCAACCGTGACGCTGGACATGCCACCGCCTCAGTTGGTGGTGGAAGTGGTATCACCAGGGAAACAAAATCGAGACCGCGACTATCGCTATAAGCGTTCTCAATATGAAGCTCGCAGCATCGGGGAGTATTGGATTGTTGACCCGATTGCTCAGCAAGTGACGGTGTTAGTGTTGGTGGAAGGATTATATGAGGCGACAGTGCTTGAGGGTGAGACGGTGATTAGGTCGCCGTTATTGACGGCGTTGAAGTCGGGGCACGAATTGACGGCAGCACAGGTGTTGGGAGCTGGTGCGTGATAGCAATTGGAAGAGTGACTCAAGACTTGATATAAACCACCACAAACAAAACATCTAATAAATTTCGTATTTTAGCCATTGACATTTGAGGGTGCCGTTGTAAACGGTGACTCGTTTAGCTGACTTCATCCCGATGGCTTGGGAAAGGGCTTTATTGCCGCTCAGCACATAGGCTGTCCAACCGCGAAAGCGGGTTTTGAGTGTGGTGCCAAGGAGATGGTAAAGCTCGCCGACCGTTTCTTTAGACGCTAAGCGTTCACCATAGGGGGGATTGCAAACCAAGATGCCTTGATCTGTAGGGGCTTCCAGATCGGCTAGTTCCTGCTGGGCAAAATTAACGGACTGGTCTAATCCACCTTTGTGGGCATTGGCTTGGGCTTGTTGGATGACGGATGGGTCGCGATCGCAGCCCCAAATCTTTAATGGAACATCTTTTTGCTGTTGGGCCTCCGCCTCCTGACGTAAGTGCTGCCAAAGGTCAGCATCAAAATCAGGCCAGCGTTCAAACCCAAACTGAGTGCGGAATAACCCCGGTGCTAGATTAAGCGCTTTGAGGCTGGCTTCTAACAGCAACGTCCCGGAACCGCACATGGGATCGAGTAGGGGTTGATGGGGTTGCCAGTCTGTGAGTTCGATCAGCGCTGCTGCCAAGGTTTCTTTCAACGGGGCCTGACCGACAGCAGCACGATATCCCCGACGATGGAGACTATCACCAGAACTATCGAGGCTGATGGTAGCGCGATGACGATGAATATGAACCTGCACCCGCACATCCGGGTGATTGGAGTCCACGCTGGATCGAATGCGGGTTTCTTGCCGCTGCTGATCAACGATGGCGTTTTTGACCTGTAGGGCAGTGTAGTGGCTGTGGTTGAGCGCCTGATTTTTGCCTGTGACGGTCACAGCTAGGGTGGCATCTGGTGGAATATACCTTAGCCAGTCAATTTTTTGCACACCATGATAGAGATCTTGAGCATCTCTAGCAGATACG
Organism: Cyanobacteria bacterium P01_A01_bin.123; assembly: GCA_039815185.1. Classification (GTDB taxonomy): domain Bacteria; phylum Cyanobacteriota; class Cyanobacteriia; order Phormidesmidales; family Phormidesmidaceae; genus JBCBZT01. The sequence continues at coordinate 25,926 of JBCBZT010000060.1, forward strand.
GTTTTGAGCTGCCACAGAATGCGATAGGGAATGCGACACCAAAGATTAGCCCGATAAGCCAGGGCGCGATCGCCTTCAAAGGATACTCCGCCTGGTGTTTCGCACACCTGATTTGCACCGAGGGCAGTCAGTTCTTGGGCTGCGATCGCGGTTAGCCCTGGCGCCACTGATGCAAAATATTGAGCCATTGGTTGTGTTGATCAAAGTTGATCGACGATTAGTCAATCTCGGTGGTAAAAGGCAGGCGTAGGTATACGCCGTTAGGATCTTGCATCAGCTCTAACACCCGGAGTTGCTCTCGCAGTTTGAGGAATTCCTGTGACAGCGGATCTTTGCCGCCTGGCAGTCGAGAGGTTAATTGGCTGAAGAAATTTTCCAAAATTTGTTCTTCTAGAGACAGGGGTTTGGGATATTCTTCCACCGTCCAGTCGTCGAGTTCAGCAGCTGCGGCTGCGGACGCGATCGCGTCTTCGAGTCCCCCCAATTCATTCACTAATCCGCGTTCAGCAGCATCATTGCCCAACCATACCCGTCCCTGGGCAATCTCATCCACGCGCGTTTTGGGAATTTCCCGTGACTCTGCCACCATCGTGATAAAGCGATCGTACAGCTGATTGACAATGCCTTGCTGGAGCTGGAGTTCTGCGTCTGACTGGGGCCGGGCAATGGTGTTGATGTCGGCAAATTCTGCGGTTTTGATCACATCCCAGGTAATGCCGTTGTCGTTGGCGATGTCTTGAAGATTCAAAATCAGGCCAAATACCCCAATCGATCCGGTGATCGTACTGGGCAAGGCATAGATTTTATCTGCGTGGGTCGAAATCATATAGCCGCCGGAAGCCGCCAAATCTGCCATAGAAACCACTAGTGGCTTGGCCTCACTAGCAAGCTGCACCTCCCGGCTGATAATTTCTGAGGCCCGTGCCCCGCCCCCCGGGCTGTTAACCCGCAGCACAATGGCATCAATCTCGTCATCTTCCCGCAGTTCTCGCAATTGCCGCGATAGCCCGACAGACCCAATCACGCCTGGGCCGGATTCGCCTCCCGTAATTTCGCCTTCAGCGTAGACGACTGCCACCACATCGTCATTCCAGCCGTCATCCTGACGCTGATTGACAATCCGACTATACTCAACGAGCCCAACCTGAGGAAAGACTTCATCATCCCTTGGGTCAGCATCGGTCAGCGATCGCAGTTCTGCCAACACTTCATCAAAATGGGCAACTTTATCCACCAGTCCTGCTGCCTGGGCTTCGTCTGCCATGAGTAACCCGCCCTGGTTAGCAATTTGCTGGAGCTGTTGGGTTTCTAGATCCCGAGCGCCAGCGACCTTGCCCAAAAAGTCTTGCCATAGACCATTGATGAGTGCCCGAGTTTGCTCTTGGGATTCAGGGCTACTTTCGGTGCGAATAAACGGTTCCACAGCAGACTTATATCGCCCTGCTTGCAGCACTTGTACGCCGATGCCGTACTTCTCTAATGCCCCCGCTAAAAATTGACTTTCAACGCTGAACCCGTTGAGTTCAATAATGCCAGCGGGATTTAACATCAAGTTATCAGCAACGGACGTGAGGTAATAGTCACGTTCGCTCCATCCCACGTTGTAGGCAATGATAGGTTTGCCAGACGCTTGAAATTTTTCTAACGCGATCCGGATTTCCGACAACGTGGCTAACCCTTCTAGGGTGTTTCCCTGGAGATAGAGTCCGACGATGTCGTTATCCTCGGCGGCGGCTTCTAGGGTCTGAATGGCAGAGTAGATTGAAATTGACTGATTACTTTGGCCAGAAATCGCCTCTTCTAAAGCAATCTCAGCTCGAGAGGGCGGAATTGAGTCGGTAATGTCTACGGACAAATCAAACACCAACATTGATGGGTCTTCGATTTCAGGATCTACATCGCGGGAGGCCGTTGCGACAATAAAGCCCAGAAAGCCAACGATGCTAACCCCAAGCAACGTCATCAGGACGATTAAGCCAACGATGGTACCGACGGCGCTGGCGGTCGCGTATTTGAGAAAGTCACGCATGGTGTTTGACGGGAAGAAGCGGAATAAGCATTTTCTTCATGGTACCCGCTGTAAGCAGTGGGCGTCCCGTAAGCCTTTAGGGTGAGGTTTGCCCGTGCAAAACAAAACGGTGGTCAATTCTGCCAGCAAGACTTCGACGAGTTCAACCAGGGCTGCTTCCGACGCATCGGCAGCCTGTAAGAATGGCCATGCCATGCCAACTAAGTCGGCTCCTAGGGCAATCGCTTTGGCAACCTCTAACCCGTTGCGCAACCCACCGGAGGCAATTAAAGGGATGTTTGGCGCGATCGCCCGCACTGTCGTCACACACTCTGCGGTAGGAATGCCCCAGTCAGCAAAGGTATTGCCCAATCGGCGCTGTTTTGCATCTTTTGCCCGTTCACTCTCTACCCGAGCCCAAGATGTTCCCCCAGCACCAGCGACATCAATGGCAGAAACTCCCGCCTCAATCAACCGCTGAGCCACCACGGCAGAAATGCCATTGCCGACTTCTTTGGCGATAACAGGTACAGGCAGTTGGTTGCAAACCTCAGCAATTTTGGCCAACAGCCCCCGAAAATTTGTGTCTCCCTCGGTTTGCACACATTCTTGTAGCGGATTGATGTGCAAAATTAAGGCATCGGCTTCTAAGCGATCAACAATCTGCTGACATTGTTCTAGCCCATAGTCGTAGTTGAGCTGCACCGCACCTAAATTAGCAAACAGCAAAATATCGGGCGCTTCCCGACGCACCGAAAACGTTTTCATTAAATCAGGGCGTTCCACGGCAATTCGCTGAGACCCCACACCCATAGCTAACCCGTAAGCCTGAGCTACAGCTGCCAGTCGCTGATTAATCAGATGGGCTTGTTCGGTACCTCCAGTCATCGATGAAATCAGCAGGGGAGTTTTGAGCGTTTTACCGAGGAAGGGAGTGTCGAGGGCAATATCACTCCGGTTAAGTTCTGGCAAACACTGGTGTGTAAAGCGATAGTGCTCAAAGCCCGTCGTGGTGCGGTCAAACTGAACATCGTCATCAATGCAAATCCTTAAGTGATCAGCTTTGCGATTTTGCGTCTCCAAGGAAACGAGGGATGGGGAGGTCACCATGGGTTCTAATTAAAATTCAGAGTTGCCTTGATTCGGAGGAGCTTCAAAGGAACATTAGGCCTATTTTCAATGACCTGTAGTTTCCCACAAATCTCGAGGAGAACTAGGTGTTCCGTTAATAATCTCCATTGTTTATGGGTATGGGCCGCGATTGGGTTCTCTCGATTATTCGCCGTGGAGGTTGATACGCATTCCTCTCCTTCGAGGAAACAGGTATTACTGCGTTTTCAAGCTATTTCGCTGCACGCATCACGATTTGCGTTAGAGCTCTCGCATAATTTTCGTCTAAAGGGGCGTGCCGCAGCAATAATCGATACCACATGGGGCCATACACCAAATCCACCAGGAGATAGGGGTTTACTGTATCTGCAATTTCACCCCGCGCTTGGGCTTGGCGAAACAGCGCTTCGAGGCCTTGGCGTCGCTTGGCTACAAACCGCTCATAAAACAACGCTGCGAAGTCAGGGTCAGACTGGCTCTCACTCATTAACGCTGCATACAGTGCACCTGTTTCTTGTAGTGCCGCAAAGGTTTTTGAGAGCAGGCTTTGTAGGGTTAATTCAAGAGATTCCTGCTCAGTAAACGGAGCAGCAGACTCGGCAACAAAGTCAGCCGCTTCCAGAGCAATATCCGCCTTCGTCTTCCACCAGCGATAAATTGTCATCCGCCCGACCTTAGCAGCTTTGGCTAATCCGTCAATCGTGACTTTCGAATAACCCAGCGTTTGTATCTGCTTGATCAAAGTCTTAAGGATCGCCTCTCGAACCTGCGGATCACGCTTTCGTCCGCGGGGTTTCGGTGTCTCAGAAAAGGGGGCTTTAGACGAAGTTTTCATGCATTTACGATACAACTTGTCACGCAAAAAATAAAGCGATACAATTTGTATCGTAAATGCAGGTATTCATCATGCAATTCAAAATCACAGGTGCGTATTCATTTGCAGATACTTACGATGTCATGCAGCCCAGCGACGGCGTGATTGCTCGGGCAGGACGATTGACGGGTGCTTGGCGATTAGAGTCGAGTGATGGGCGCTCAGGTAACGTGCACATCAATGCCGCGACTGCAGTACGGTTTGTGCCTAACGAGGCACCTGCACTGCTAGGCACAATGGTCTTGAATATGTTTGAGTACGAAGGTTCGGAACCCGAAACAGATGTCCTATATCTGGCCTATGAAGCCAGTCACTTTCAACAGCCAGGGCTGAGTCAGCAAATCATTACTGTTGAAGGTCGCTTTGTGGGTGGGCGTGGTCGGTATGCCGGGGCAACTGGGTCTTTACACGTCGTGTCGGTCAATGGTTTTATCCAAGACGGCGTCGCCGAAGTTCACTTGCCGCCTCAATCTGAAGCTGGACATCCCCAACCCCTGAGTCCTGATCAGGTTCGTGCTGCGGTTGCCCATTACTTTGAAGGCACTCGCAGTGGGGATGCGGCCCGGTGGGCATCTGCTTTTGCGACGAATGCGGTGGTTGAAGATCCGATTGGTCAACCTGCACTGACGAATGCTCAAGCAATATTGGCTCAGGGTGAGGCTTTCCTGTCAGCCTTTAGCAGTGTTGGGTTACACGAGAAATTTGTAGAAGTTAATGGGCATGAAGCGGTTGCCTATTGGGAAGGTCAGGGGACAACGTTCGATAGACAGGCGGTTCGATTTGCGGGGATCAATCAGTTTCGATTTGATGCGAATGGCAAAGTTATCAGTCTTCGAGGCTTCTGGAGTCCTGATGATATCCAACCCGCTTAAGGACGGGGGTCTCAGAGGCTTGTATATTCACCTTTCGTGACGGTCGTTGGGTCAAATGGCGTTAGCCAGCTATTGACAACTGCTAAAAAGTTTTCCAGTACTTGAGATTGTGCGGTCTTTTTCCAAGCGATCGCTAGCTGTAGCGTCGGGGCTGTTTCTTTCAGCTCTCGATACACAACCCCTGGGCGACCGATACTTTGTAGCGATGTAGAGACAAAGGCAACGCCAAGACCTGCTGCTACCAAACCAATCATAGTGGGTTGGGGCGTGACTTCTTGAACCACTCTAGGACTAAACCCAGCTTGGGCACACAACGTCAGGATCTGGCTGTAAAGATGGGGACCAACGGTTTGAGGAAATAGGATAAAGGACTCATGGGCTAAATCTGTGACGGAGACTTTGCGCTGATTGGTGAGGGCATGATCTTGCGGTAGGGCTAGGATCATCGGTTCACACAGCACTTTTTGCAGCTGTAATGGGCTGTCAATTGGGGGATGTAGGAACCCCACCTGAATTTCATCAGCAAGCAATGCCGCTTCTTGTTTATGGGTGCAGATCTCACGCAGGTTGAGGTCAACATCCGGATAGCGATCGCGGAAAATCCTAACAATTTCTGGCAATACCGTGTATAGGGCAGGCCCAGTATAGCCAATTGAAAGCTTGCCCATCTTGCCCCGAGCGGCTTGCTGGACCGTTGCCACTGCTGCGTCAGCTTGTGCCAACAAGCTCACAGCATCCATCAAAAAAAACTGCCCTGGTTCAGTCAATTGCACCACGCGTTTTGTGCGATAAAGCAACTGCACCCCCAGCAAAGCCTCTAGCCGACGAATTTGGTCACTTAAGACGGGTTGGGTAATTCCTAAATGTTCGGCAGCTCGCCCAAAGTGCAACTCTTGGGCAACGGCAACAAAGTACCGCAGGTGTCGCAGTTCCATAGCCTGAGTGACCAGGTTACCCATATTAATAGCCTCAAACTATTAAAAAGCGTCTAAAAATCTATTGGACAAATTATAGCTAGGCTTTTTATTGTGGTTTTAGTCTTTCAACCCCAAACATGATATTCAAATCGTTTACCCGGCTTTTGATTGCCGGTTCCGTTCTGCTGCCAACCGCTGCTAGTTTGGCCCAAGATCGAGCTGCTCCGTTCGATTTCCAAGGTCGCTATCTCGTTTCCATCTCAGATGCGGATATGCTGTCATCTGCCTATGTCAATGGTCAGTTGGGGCCACGGGAAGGCAATGACGCGCTGAGCGTGATTCCCCTAGGAGGACATGTTAGAGACCTGCAGGTCTATGAAGTCGAAGCCAGTAACTCGGTTGCTGGCCCTCCAGTTGCCGTTGCAGTTACGCCAGATGGCCGCTATGCAATGGTGGTCGAAAGCTTTATGCCTCGTCCTGAGGGATCGGGGGAAAATCAGACGTTTGCGGATCTTCAACACGGCGATCGCTTCCAAGTATTTGACCTAGCAGATCCGACGGAGCCTACATTGGTTCAGGAAATTACGATTGCGAAAAGACCTGATGCAGTTAGCATCAATCGAGATGGATCTTGGATTGCAGTTACTTTCCACCCAGCTGGAGCAGGTACAGAAACCCCCCTAGCGCTGATCCCTTTTAGCAATGGTCGTCTCGGAGAACCTGTATACCCCACCATTCCAGACTTTCCTGCTGAGCAGAGGCTGATTCATGCGGAATGGCACCCAACCGAAGATGTGCTGGCACTCGTTAATGAAACAGCTGCTGAAGTCTCCTTTGTTCAACTGATGATTCAAGGAAGCATCCCCACACTCCAGCCATGGGGTAACGTCGTGGGAATTGAAAAAGCCCCTTACATGGCCCGGTTTACCCCTGATGGACGACACCTAATTGTCAATAACCTTTTTTGGGGGCCAGATGTTGAGGGAACTTGGAGCGAGGCTCCCTTGGGCAGTGTCAACAGTATTCGGTTAGAGGCCGGGACCCAATTGGATGGCTCACCGCGTCATGCTTTGGTGTCACGGGCCATCACGGGTGTGAGTCCAGAAGGCATTGCCATCAGTCCCAATGGTCGGTTTGTGGTGACCACCAATCTTGAGCGTAGCTATTTACCCTACGACGACGACCGGATTACCTGGTTCTCATCTTTAAGCCTCATTACCCTCGACCCTGAGACCGGGCAACTCAACCATGTGGCCGACTATCCCTACGATGGCATCCTTCCGGAGGCTGCTGCTTTTGACGCCTCCAGTCGATATTTAGCTGTTGTGAACTATGACCATTTTGACGATCGAATTGAAGGCGGCTCGATTGATTTTTGGCGCCTTGCCACTGACCCTCTTAATCCCCAGCCTATGCTGGTGCAAACCCGCTATTCTATCCCGGTAACTCGGGGTGCCCATTCGATGGTGCTGGTTCCATAGCTAGCTATGTCATTCTATGGTTTATATTTTCCGGTACTTTTGAATGGGCAATTTGTTCAATGACTTGCAAAAATTCCTGAACTACTGGATTCATACTTTCTTTCCGCCAAGCAACTGCCAGTTGAAGTTCTAGAAACTTATCGACGAGCGGGCAGTAAGCAACACCTGGGAACCCAGCTTTTTGAAGACTTTCAGGGATGAATGTCACACCTGTTCCGGCTGCAACCAGGCCAATTCGGGTTTGATGTTTACTGTCTTCGTAAACAATATTGGGTTCAAATCCAGCCTCTCTGCAAAGTGCTAGAAATTGATCATAAAGAACAGGCCCTTCATAGCGGGGGTGCACGATAAATGGCTCAGTAGCAAAAGATTTGAGGGATAGCTGTTGTTGATCAGCTAGCCTGTGGGCATGGGGTAATGCTATCAATAATCTCTCACTCTGTAGCGGATACAGTTTCAAAAACGAGCTGTCTATTGGCGGATGTAGAAAGCCGACATCAATAGTTTCTCTTCTCAGTTCATTGACCTGATCCAGGGTACAAATTTCGCTCATAGCGAGTTCGACATTGGGATAGCGATCGCGAAAGTGCCTCAAAATTTCAGGTAAAACGGTATGCATTGATGAGGGTGTAAATCCAATCCGTAAGGAGCCCACTTCCCCGCGAGCCACACGCTGTGCTACCTGAATCGCTGATTCCACTTGTTGTAGTACTTTACGAACTTCACCCAAGAAGGCGACCCCGGCTGCAGTCAGCTCGACTGTGCGTTTTGTCCGTCGCAGCAGCCTTACCCCTAGTTCTGCTTCTAATCTGTGAATCTGCCTACTTAAAGCAGGTTGGGTGATTTGTAAGCGGGCTGCAGCTCGACCAAAATGAAGCTCTTCTGCAACGGCTACAAAGTAATGAAAGGCTTGGAGTTTCACAGTAATAACCTAATGTTATTAATCCTGCTCTAAAAAGCATTGGACAGTATTATTCTCGCCTGTCTATGTTGAAAAACGTAACCCTAATTTCTGTTGAGTTCCTAGATGGAGTAACAACTGATGACCCGCACAGGTTGCGCCACTACGCAGGAGAAAATGGTATGAAACGCTTCATCGCGCTAATTTTAGGCGGCGTTTTGATAGCAAGTTTAATTGCGGTCGGTAGCTCTAGCGCCATTGTCTCTGCCGATGCAGGAGCTGAGCGTCAGATTGAGACCGATTTGCGATCGCTCTCGACTCGCTTCAACAGTTCAGAATCCCTCCAAGGCTGGCGAGAATTTCAAGTCGAGGGATGGGTGCCCAAGTGGGAACCACCCAGCATCGAAGGCAGCAGCCTGATTCTGAGACCTAAATCATCTGGCTGGTTCGAGGATAATACAGCCGGTCATCTCTACCGTGAAGTCACGGGAGACTTTATTGTCACAACTCGTGTCAGAGTAGAAGGCACCCAAAGCGCAACGCCTCAGCGATCGTTCTCACTAGCCGGACTGTTCATCCGCTCACCGCGAACGGTAACCGTTGCCAATTGGGAACCCAATCAAGAGAACTGGCTATTTTTCAGCACAGGCACCGCCTTCCCCGCTGGTCAATCTCAGTTTGAGATCAAATCGACCTACAACAGTCTGTCGACCTTGAAAATTTTTGACGCCCCAGAAGGGTGGGTACGCCTGCGGATTGGTCGCTCTGGTGAGTTGTTCACACTGCTCTACCAAGTCGAGGGGTCAAATGAATGGCAGATTCTTGACCAGTTTATTCGCCCCGACCTGCCCGAAACACTCAACGTCGGCTTGACGGCCTATGCCGATTGGGATTCGCTGGCTCCCGATTATCCCAATTACCAGCAATACAACGAGCAGGGCGCATCGACTCAAAATGCGGATCTAGTCGCTTATGTCGAGTCAATTGATTTTCGTCGACCTAGCACCTCACGGTTCCCACTCGCGACACTCGATCCAACCGTTTCGTTTGACCCCCAACTCTCTGAAACGCGAATGAGAGAACTGATGGGTAACTAAATTTCGAATTAGTGTCTCTGGTTTTTTACAATGCCCCATCTAAAAAGATTGGCTGCTGCTTTGGCAGGCTTAGCGACTGTTTTGGTACTTGTCTGCACTCAGCAAGCTCAAGCCCAACTCTCCCTAGATTTCCAAGGTCGATATATTGCTGCCATTTCTGATGCAGACATGCGCGCCTATGCCTATATTGATGGGCAATTGGGTGAGCCACGTGGAACCGATCAGCTTTCGCTAGTGACGTTACCACTATCTACAACACCAGTCCTCACCAGTTCGATTGAAGTCTCCAACTCCGTCATCAATCCCGTCTATAGCCTTGTGGCTTCCCAAGATGGAAACGTAATTTTCGTGGCTGAGACGAAAGAACAGCGCGAGCCCGAAGATCAGTTCATAGGCGATCTCGATTTGGGAACAACTTTACGCGCTGTTGACGTGTCGAATCCAACCGCGCCGAGGGTGATTGCAGAAGTAGAAGTTGGCATTGATCCACAAGGGGTTTCCCTTGACGCTAGCGGTACGACCCTTGCTCTCGCGACTAAAGATCCAGAGACACCACTCACATTTGTGACGTTTAGCGACGGTGACTTTGATGAGCCAGTCCAATTGCCGATGCGAGGGTTTTCACCCATAGCAGAATTACCGGATGGTGGAATGCTGCCACACCATGTGGAATGGCATCCGACAGCGGATATCGTTGCTGTGAACGCGAATTTTCGGGGTCAGGTGCAGTTCTTTCGGATCATGCGAGATGCCAATGGCCGGGTGAGCGATGTGATGCCGTGGGGTAATCGCGTTGTGACTTCCAAGTGGCCAATGTCAGGTAAGTTTTCTGCTGATGGTCGCTTTTATGTCACCAACGATTTGCAATGGGGGCCAGACGTTCGGGGATTCTATGTCAATGCTCCTCCCTCCCAACTGACGGTAATTGAGTTGGCCCCACTCGATGCCGGAGTGGAAGATGCGCAGCACTTTGTCGTGGGCGGTGTGTCTCTGCCTAGACATGCTGAAAGCCTGGCGTTTTCTAACGAGGGCACCCTGATTGCCACCAACAATATTGGCCAAACCTGGCTTGCGCCAAATGAACCCGGCCATAGCCAGTCTTCCCTTTCCTTAGTGCAGTTCGATACTGCGACGGGGCAGATGAGCCATGTTGGCGACTGGACGTTTGATGGCATTTTGCCAGAGGGGATTGCCTTCGATGCCTCTGATCAATATGTCGTGGCTGGCGTCTTTGAATACGACACACCCGAACCCCGCCGGGGTGCTCTGGAATTTTGGCGGGTGAACCGTAGTGAAGACCGCCTGAGTTTAGCAAGAACAGATTACAGGATTGAAACGGGGCCAGGTGCCCATTCGCTGATCGTCGTCAATTAGCGATGACATAGCAGTCTCCAGTCCGATTAGGATGCGACTGCAAACCACTTTGCTTGTGTGACAGGCATTCCAGCACATTGCGGGGAGTTGAAATCAGATGACGTCTTCAAAATGGATTTCTGGGTTGGCGATCGCGTTGATCTCAGCCGCGATCGCCCTCACCCATCTCACCGCTTCTAATGCCCTTACTGGGCTGTACTCATTCGGCTATGATCACTCATCCACAGCAGAAACGCGATCGGCATCAAACCCGAATTATGGCGAGACCACACCAACCAACGATGGCCCATTTGTGCAATTTCCTGCCAATTATCAACAGCAATTTTTCCACTATGTGACGGTGGACTGTTCCAATAGCGGCATCGTCAGGCAAATGTACGTGAATCGTGCCGCCCTCGATACCCTCAAAACCAGCAACACGATCCCCAGCAGCACAGTGATCGTCATGGAAACCCACTCCGCCCGTCGCGGCAGTAATGGGCGCTTGACGCCGACTCGTTTGAACAATGTTTTCATTCGCGAAAAGCGCGATGAGTGGCAGGTGAATGCGGACAGTGGCGAGTGGCGATCGGCTTGGTATAGCCCCTCTGGATCATTAGTGTCTAATGGTCAAACCTCTTGTATTGGTTGCCATACGATGGTGCGCGAGCGCGATTACCTGTTTACCTTGCCTGCCCTAATGGCTGCGGCCCAAACAAAGCAGTTGCAATACCAAGAAACAGAGTTTGGCACCTCTGTTTGTCGTTAAACTCACTAATTAACATAACTTTTATGGGCGGTTAAAACAGCAGCCAAAAGAACAATATTCACCAATATAGATTGCGAGAAGCCTTGGTATTTAGAACCCAAGAAGTCTACCTTCAGATTTTGGGCGTGGTTTTATTCAGCAGCCACCATGTTTACTGAGCCAACAGCATCTTCCAACGCCAACATACTCAGAGGGCAAGCAGCCCTTCACACTAACATCATCATCAAGCGATCGCATTTCAAAAAGCTACATTGTGATAGAAGGTATATCCTGAATGGGTTTCATTCCTTAACCCACCCCAAGATGACAAACAATTGCACTAAAAAGAGCTGAGCTGCTTTATTGTAACTTTAAGGATTGATGTTGTCACTGTATATATACTGAATGAAGAGATGACAAGCCCTAACCTCTAAAAGCTTGTGTCGATTGAATTTCCGTGATCTCTTCAAACCTGTGATGCTCATATGTCTAATCCTAAGTTTGTAAAAATGTTACCCGTAAATCAGTCAGCAATTGTTTTGCCATCAGTTGCATTACTATCATTACTGGTCATTGAACCTGCACATTCAGCAGCATTTTCACCAGGGAATTTATTGGTTTCCGTCAATGAGTTCACTGGTTCAATTACGGCTCCAACATATGTAGCTGAGTTCACAACTTCAGGCATTCGAGAACAGATTTTGTTTGATGTCCCCGCTCCCGGAACTACACGTGTTCCAACTACAGAAACTGCTAGGGATTTAGTTGTAGACAGCTCTGGCAATATCCAACTATACAACGGCACTTTTGACCCATATCTTTTAACCTACGACGTAGAAAAAGATAGCTTTACCCAGAGAACATTTGTTGGTTGGAGTACTGTGAATAATGGCAGCTATGGCGGCATTGCAACACTTGGTGAGAAAGTTTTTTTAACTGATATGGAGACGTTTGGGGTGGGTGACCGCCCTCAGGGCATCATCAGTGTCGATACCGATACATTTGCTAGTAGCCGATTTGCAACAGAAATTGAGCCTAACGATCTAAACATTGGTTTAGATGGCACGTTATATGCTCTTGATGGAAGTGGGAGTCCGCGGAGTCAAGTTTATTTATATGATCCAGTTCTGCAAACTCAAATCGCTACAGTCAACGTTTTACGCCGTGATCATAGAGCAGTGGCTGGGGCAGCTGATGGTACTTTCTTCACGGCAACTTGGGGTGGAGAAATTATGCAGTTTGACCAGAACGGTAGCCTTCTTAACTTGTTAACGGTCCCGTTCGCATCATTTAACGATATTGATATTGCCCCTGACGGACAAATAGCACTTGGAAATAGAGAAGGGGAAGTCATCCTCACTGATACAAGTCTCACCAGTTTTAGCCGATTCGATGTGTCAAGGAGTGGCTCTGGAACCACTTTTGTAACATGGTTTCCATCATCAGAGGCTGAAACTGTTCCAGAGCCTGGAAATATTGTAAGCTCTTTGTTTGTGTTGGGGCTTGGTATATGCCTGAAGCGTACCAAATTTTTCTAGGGCGATCGCCCTAGAAAAATTTGTTCTGAAAATATTCCTTTTCATCCTGGGGGGTGTCGCCATGGCGACACCTGCCCATTGACATTGCATCTAGGGCTTGCTAGATTCGAGTCCTATGGAGATCAATATCGATTGAAAACATTAATACTTATTGCCCCTAATTCTCTACTCTACAAGGCATTTTTAGAGGCTTTTGACCATTTACCTCGGGTTGAGGTCATCAATAATTACTTCGAGTGGCTAACCGAATTCGATTGTCTAGTTAGCCCTGCAAACTTTTTTGGCATGATGGATGGGGGTATGGATGCAGCCATCACCAAATATTTCGGAGTTTCCTTAGAGAAAAGTGTTCAGAACCAAATTCTTGAAGAGTATCTGGGCGAGCAACCCATTGGTACATCCCTAATTGTCGAAACTCACCATCCAAAACACCCCTACTTGGCACACACACCAACAATGCGCGTTCCAATGGTGATTAAAGGCACGGATATTCCATATACGGCGATGTGGGCAATGCTTTTAGCCGTTCGAAAACATAACCAGCAGTCTCCAAATGCAATCGAGAGTGTTGCTTGTCCTGGTCTGGGGACAGGTATTGGTCGCGTGCCCTATGCTGAAGCCGCTCGGCAGATGGCATTAGCCTATGACCATTTTCTCTATCCGCCTAAGTTTATTAATTGCTTTGTTGCCGCATCACGGCAGCTGCAAATTTGGGAGGGTTAACGCATGGCAATGGGTCGTGGCTAAGATGGGGGTGTGGAGTATTGGGTTTTAGGTCACAGGTATTGGGTGAACAGTAATGCAGAAGCAATGGCCTAGCCGTCGAGCATTTTTGCGTATGTCTCCCATGGTGGTTTCGTTCGCGATCGCCACCTGTAGCCGCCGCACAGCTAACTCATCACTTCAGACCACCCAACGCTCTGCTCAATCTCAGGAATTACTACCCACGCCAGCCTGTGGGGACGACGAGCCGACACCATCCCAAACTGCGGGGCCGTTTTACACCCCCAATTCACCAGAACGTAAGTCTCTAC
>JBCBZT010000018.1:0-130993 GCA_039815185.1 Cyanobacteria bacterium P01_A01_bin.123
CACATGTAGCCCTCGAGCGGCAATGTCCGTCGCCACTACCCAACGCACTTGCCGCTGTCGGAAACGAATCAGCAACCGCTCCCGCTGGGATTGAGTCAAATCACCGTGGTATTCATCAACGCTGTGTCCCGCAGCTTGGAGTTGACGGGTCAGATCTCCTGCCGTCCGGCGAGTCCGCACAAAAATCAAAGCGGATTCAGGATCTTCCATTTCAAGAATGGGTTGTAGTGCCCGGATTTTATTCAACCCGCGAGGCACGACATAGGCTACCTGTTTAATTTTTGTAGGGGCAGCCTTGGGTTGCTCAACGGTTACAGTAATCGGCGATCGCAGGAATTTAGCTGCCAATTCTCGCACTTCAGGAGCCATAGTGGCTGAGAAGAATGCAGTCTGTCGCTCACTCGGGGCTTGACTCAAAATTCTCTCTACATCTTGGATAAAGCCCATGTTAAGCATTTCATCAGCTTCATCCAACACTAGCCAATTGAGCTGCTTGAGTGACAGGTCACCCCGTCGCAGCAAATCTAAGCACCGTCCAGGGGTACCCACAACAATTTGGGTGCCCTTGCGCAACCGTTGGATTTGTCGGTCAATCGACTGGCCACCATAAACCGCCATAATCCCGATGCGGCGATCGCCATTGAGGCTACGAATCGACTGGCACACTTGGGTCGCCAATTCTCGAGTCGGGGTCAAGATCAGCGCTTGGGTGGCCGTATTTTTAACATCAATCTGCTCTAACAACGGCAGAGAAAAGGCTGCCGTTTTACCCGTCCCAGTTTGAGCCTGCCCCACTACATCACGTCCTGAGAGCAAATGGGGAATGGCTTGAGCCTGAATGGGCGTTGGACTTTTAAAGTCCGCCTTATCTAAATGGCGAACACGGGCCTCTGACAGCCCCAGACTTGCAAACGAGAGGGTCATTGAATCTCCTTATCAACTAAATTCTGCAAACGACACCAAATTACGGGCAATCCCCTGGGATCACCGAACCAAAAAGGTCATAGGTATCTGATGCTTCGATCAAAACGGGAACGAGGGAGCCCAAGGAAGCAGTTCCTTGGACGTAGACTAAACCGTCAACATCGGGGGCAAATCGGGAAGAGCGACCAATTAGCTTGCCAGTACTTGGATTTTCCTGCTCTATCAACACCTCAACGGTTCTACCGATTTGGGCTTGGTTGCGACGGAAGGTAATCTCTTGCTGGGCCAACATCAGCCTCTCTCGACGAGCAGCCATGACCTCAGGATGCACCTGATTAGGCAAACTGTAGGCTGGCGTTCCTTCCTCTGCTGAAAAGGTAAACACACCTACGTGGTCAAACTGATGCCGCCGTACAAACTCAACTAAATGGTCAAACTGAGCTTCCGTTTCACCCGGGAAACCCACAATAAAAGTTGTGCGCAAAACAGCATCTGGCAATGCTACCTTGATCCGTTCAATGATGGCATCGTTTACTTGCCCTTGCCAAGGACGATTCATCGCCCTCAGCACCTCAGGATGAGAATGCTGGAGAGGTAAATCCAGATAGGGCAGCACATTAGCCGTCTCTTGAATCGCTTGAATCACCTTGGGGGTCAATCCTGTTGGGTAAGCATAGTGCATGCGAATCCAAGGAACTTGCACTTCCCCTAAGGCGCGCAACAGCTCTGCAAGCTTGGCTTCACCGTAGAGATCGACACCATAGTTAGTGGTGATTTGCGAGATTAGCACAATCTCCTGTACCCCTTGCTCAGCAAGCTGATGAGCTTCTGCCACAATGGACTCAATTGAGCGCGATCGCTGGTTGCCCCTCAAATGCGGAATAATGCAAAAGGCACAACGGTAGTTACAGCCTTCCGCAACCCGCAAATAAGCGACACCCTCAGTAGTCGTGCGATAGCGTGGCACGGTTTCATCAGCAATGTAAGCAGGCTCGTCAGAAACAGCCTTAACCCGCTCACCAGCTTCAGCCCGCTCAATCACTTCAACGATCCGGTGATAGTCTCCGGTACCCACTAGCGCAACGGCTTCGGGTATTTCCGCCAGCAGTTCATCTTTAAAGTGCTGTGCTAGACACCCAGTAATCACAACTTTTTTGTCAGCTTCGGCCAGCTCGACTAGCGTACGCACAGACTCTTGGCGAGCTGCCTCGATAAAGCTACAGGTATTGACGATCACATAATCCGCTAGTGCTTCATTAGCATCAATGCCGTAGCCTGCATTTACCAACAGCCCCAGCATGTGCTCAGTATCAATCCGATTTTTCTCACAGCCCAAGTGGGAAACTGCAATGACTGGTTTTTGACCCATTGATGACGTAGTGTTTGCCAACAGCAATTACAACTGACTCAAATCAACTCAGAACAGAACTGAGCATTCAAGCGAACGCAGTGGGCAAGGAACCTCGTAAAGCACTGCTAAACGACCCAGAAACTCAAGCCAATCAAAGCTAAGAGAGCATCTTTAGGTGTAAGCACTACGTCCAAAACAGGACAGTCAACATCGGCTACTAACCCCCTAGAAATAGAGCATAACATAACTCAACATTTACTGTGTCAATGACGCGGACTCTCCTGAACTCAATCCGTTAGACATTACATAGAGGCCTGATTGCTAATCAGGTTCGCGTAAAATTGCGGATTCATCTGATAGGCACCTTTTTCTCTCACCTAGTGGGGTACATTGAAACAGAGGCATTGGCCTTAAAATAAGCCGTTAGTGTTTAAACCGAGTCCGAAGTCATAGCCTGTGGACTGCAATCAAGTTTTTCAAACGAATACTCCCGTTATTGGCGTAGTTCACCTGCTGCCTCTGCCCACTTCTCCCCGCTGGCAGGGAAATCTCCAAGCCATTGTTGATCGAGCCGAACAGGAAGCCACTGCCCTCGACTCGGGTGGGGTAGACGGCATTATTATCGAGAATTTCTTTGACGCGCCGTTTGTTAAAGACCAAGTTGACCCGGCTGTGGTCAGCGCGATCAGCTTAATCGTGCAGCGTTTGAAGCAGCTTGTCTCTCTGCCCATTGGCATTAATGTTCTGCGCAATGATGGTCACAGTGCTTTGGCGATCGCCACCTGTGTTCAAGCCGCTTTCATCAGAGTTAATGTCTTGACTGGCGTGATGGCCACCGATCAAGGCTTAATTGAAGGGCGGGCCCACGAACTGATGCGCTATCGTCGTGAGCTGGGGAGTGATGTCAAGATTTTAGCGGACGTACTCGTCAAACATGCCCGTCCGTTAGGTTCGCCTAACCTAACCACCGCAGTTCAAGAGACCATTGATCGAGGATTAGCAGATGGTGTTATTCTTTCGGGTTGGGCGACGGGCAGCCCACCCAGTTTAGAAGACTTGGAACTGGCTAAGGCCGCTGCGGGCAACACCCCGGTTTTTATTGGTAGCGGTGCCACGTGGGAAAATATTCCCCAACTCATTCAAGCTGCTGATGGCGTCATTGTCTCTAGCTCGTTGAAGCGGAGAGGACAAATCCACCAACCGATCGATCCAACTCGCGTTAGTCAGTTTGTGGAGGCGACCCGCAACAGCGCTGCCATGAAAACAGAGGTTTCGGTAGAATCAGTTCCTGTGCATTCTTAGCCGCTTGGTGGTACCCGATTCTGAGACAATATTTCGCAGCAACTCTCCATCGGCTGGGCTAAAATCTGTATGGCAATGCTAGCTAATTTTGTCTGAGTTCTAGATCATTAATCAGATCTGGGGTCTATTTTTGTCAAAATTAGGTTGATGTGGTGCCAACCGTGCACAGCATTGCATGGTGTCGAGAAGTCAGATCAGGTAAATGCCATGGCTCGCCGTCGTCGTCAAGAAAAACGTTGGATTCATCATTGGTCAAGGCCATTAATTGCGGCAATTGCTGCTGTTGGGGGCCTGGGTACAACTTATTTAACTGTCGTCAAATTTATGGGCGGTAGTGCTGCGTGTCCAACATCAGGATGCGATCGCGTTTTATCGAGTCCCTACGCTCAACTATTTGGCATCCCCTTAACCCTGTTTGGGGCATTGGCTTACCTCAGTATGGTGGTTCTGGCCGTTGCGCCTCTTTTAATAGACGCCAACACTCGCAAAGAACTGCACCAGAAAATAGAAGGGCTGACCTGGCCACTCCTGTTCATCGGTGCCACAGGTATGGTGGTTTTTAGCGGCTACTTGATGTATCTGCTGGCCTTTGAGATTCAAGCTGCTTGCTTATACTGCCTGACCTCAGCAGCATTCACCGTCCTGATGTTTGGGTTAACCTTGCTGGGAAATCGCTGGGAAGATTCGGGCCAATTGATGTTCACAGGCTTCATTGTGGCAGCAGTGGCCCTAACCGGCACAGTCGGGCTCTATGCTACCGTCATCGATGCACCAGCAGAGGCCACAGCTGCGGCTGATGGTCAAACTGGTCTTCCGAATACCAACACGTCAGGCCCCTCTGAATTAGCCTTGGCCCAACACCTCCAAGATATTGGAGCTAAGAAATACGGTGCTTGGTGGTGTCCCCACTGTCACGATCAAAAGATGCTCTTTGGCAAAGAAGCCTTTGACCTAGTTCCCTACATCGAATGTGACCCAGAAGGCGCTAATTCTCAGACTGAGCTCTGCCAATCAATCGAGGAGATTCGAGGGTTTCCGACTTGGGAGGTGAATGGCGAATTCTATGGGGGCACACGAACGTTGGAAGAGTTAGCAGATTTGTCTGGCTACACCGGACCACGAGAGTTCAAGAACTAAAGCTTGGCTACATCGAAACTTGCAGCTTTTGCTAAGGAAATTGAAGTCTTTAAAGCTGGATGCAGTTTAGCCTGTGATCTGAATTACAAGCCAATTCAATGGGTATCACGGTCTGCGCTTGGAACTTGTGGGATAACAATAACAGCCCCTTTACCCTCCAAGTCCTATGGCTAAAGCATTACCCTTCCGGTTATCAGCCATTTTCCATGCGATCGCGCTGACTGTTACCCTCTATTACTTAGCCAGCTACGTCAAGGTCTATCAGCCCCAAAGCATGACTGAACGGCCATTACTGTCAAACCTGACTGATTTTCGTCCTTAAATCTCAGTGACTTGAATCTAAGTGAACTCAGAGATTCTACAAACGCAACTTCCTTAAACACCCATTTCAATCATTGCCCAGGGGCGTCAATCCAAAGCAAAAACCGGATCCTCTGCCAGGAAGCTCAAAAAACTTGAGAACCCAACCATAGAACCCGATTTTTATATCGGCTTTCTGGGATTGTTTTACTTATAAACCCCGTTATTGAAGCGATCAGCCCCCTCTACCAAAGCAGGATCAGGCTCGGTCACAGCAAATTTATCCAAATTTGCCTTAACAATGGCCAGTTCGCGATCGCTGAAGGGAATGCTTAACACGTCTTCAACAGCATCGTAAGGTGCATTGGCCAAGATTTTGCGCGCGATGGTCGGATATAGCCCCCGATAGCGGGTAAAGGCAGACACATTAGAGTTATTTAAGTCAATCTTAGAGCCATATTCGGTGGACAGCTTATCATCCACTGCATTGCGGAAATCTTCGGCCAATACAGGGGGGGTCTGCCATGCGGTAGCCTGGCTCAAGACAGAAGCAGAGACAGGTTGGGCGAAGCCTAGCCATCCCCAGCAACTTACCAGCAAACTCAGTACCGTCAGCAAGCTAAACAGTCGTTTCATCTACCCAATTCCTCTCGTCAAATTCACTTGAGTTAACCTAGATCCAGTGCAATCTGTAGAGCTTCAAGCTCGTTCCGAACAATGACCTACTTCATTACCGGATTCAGACAAAAATCAAGTGCACAGCATTATTAGAGACTACCACTTTGCCGTCCCTAAAGAGATCTCTGCTCAGCACGATGCTGACTAAACTTCATGGAGTTTGAGAAATCGATTTAGATCAGAGAACGTCCCCGCATGGGCTTCAATTGGCATGTCATAGCCCTTCATCGTGACCGTATAACGCTTAAAAATCTGCTCATTGGCCCCTAAGGCTTGCAAATATTGATAGGTCGTTTCGCCAATCGCAATGTCCAGGCCCAGTTGCTTAGTGGAAGACTCAAACCGAAACGCAGCGTTTACCGTATCCCCGAGCGCCGTATAGTCCGGGCGATCGCTAGACCCCGTGTTGCCCACAATGGCATAGCCCGTATTCAGACCAGCACCGATACGAACTGGGAACGGCAGTGGATAGCGTTTGTGCAATTCGCTCGTCATTTGGTGGAGTGCACTCATCGCTTGGGCAATCTTGAGCATTTCCGTCTCATCCACCCCTTGGGTGCCGTGAATCCAGACAGCCATAACGGCATCACCGATGTACTTATCAACCCAGCTACCGTACTTACCAATAATTTCACCTGCCCGCCGAAACCAAGTGCCAATGGCTTCTGAGAGCACTTTCTCATCGAGTTGACGAGTCATCACAGTAAAGTCACGGATGTCTACCACCATGACTGAGATCAGCCGTCGCACATGAAGCGTAGCCGTCGCCGTAAAGTCTTGGGAATCAGAAGCACCATCCACAGGCTGGTCAACAGCCTGATTATCGGTAGATGGACAGTAAAATTTCAGCTCAGTTTGACCGAACGTCAAGGCATCACCGTTATGCAAGGTAACAGGCACACTAACCCGACGACCATTGACAAATGATCCGTTGCGGCTGCCCAAATCAATCAAGTAAAACTCTCCCGTCTCCATACATTGCAACATGGCATGGTTGCGGGAAATCCATCGATCTGGCAAAACAAAATTGTTGTCGTCACTCCGGCCAATCGTCCAGCAGTTACTACCAATCAGAGAAAGGTGCCGACTTCCCGATTCGGTCTGAAGTATCAAATAAGGGCCTGGTTGGGTCGCTACCACAGCATCGAGTGCGCTAAAAAATTTAATAAAGACGCATGAAATCCGGCTTAGCCAAATTTAGATTAAACCTTAGTTGTTTTTTCTAGGCAAATCCGATTTTTCTGGATGGGACAAGAATTAAATTAAGCCAAGGACAAACTGGCTCGACGCTTTAGGCTGAGCAACTAGCTCATTGGAACAAATCAGGGATTGACTTGCACCCATTATGCCAAAGAAGACGGTTTCAGCAGTTAGACAACACATTGCTTAAGTCTAAGCAAACTTGGCCCAGCTACTCGAAACAGCCAACTTGCTTTATTAAGCCTTCGCATTGACTCAGCTCAGTCAGGATAACCCACAATCAAAGACACAAGATACACCCTGATGCCTCCTTAATCGACCTAGGCCAACAGCGCCGCCAAACCAAACAAACTGTCGACTAAGATCGTGCTCAGAACCGCACCACTGAATGCAGACCAGTGCGGTCGATGGAACTCTAAAGGTAAGGCCCCTAACATTAACAGAACAACTAATAAAATGCCCGCTTGAGCAACACCCTGTAAGGTTTGAACTTGGGCTAATGCTTGATGCAGCACATCTGCCGCCTGCTGAGGAGGACTCATCATCAGCGATCGCCAATAGGGGATCAAACCTGCCCAATAAAAATATAGGTCAGTAATCGCTGTGCCCAATAAAGAACCCAAATAAAAATAACTGCCGACCACCGCCCGACGGTTCGCAATGCACCAGAGTACAATCGGCAAACCAATGGCCTCAATGGGTAAATGGATAGTCGGCTCCCAGCGAAACCACCCCCAATAAATGGATCCCGCTAGCCAAGTCCAAGTGAATCCAATCAGAATATCGCCCCAGAGTTTGGTTCGGGTATGCCCTGAGAGTACTAGCCCCACAAAAAACCAAACCCCGGTAATCAGTAGACTCAAGCCGGGAAACCAGCGTACCAGCGGAGCCTGGAAAAACACTGGCACCACGACCAAAAATACTGAAGTTGCAAAAATACGCCAGAGCGGATTGATACTTAACCAAAACTCACGGGCGATCGCCCCCAGGGCAGACCCCGACGAAGCTTGATCAATGAGGGAAGGGCGGTAGAACAAAATACTTAGAATCTAGCTTAAACGTTTTTAACATAACATAGCTAAATACCCCGGGGGGGGATATTTATCATTTCGCCACGTGATTTAAACTTTGCCCCCCATCCAGACCCATCGTTTGCCTCTCGATCAACATTGATGACGGGTGGTGATTACGATCTTCTCTATGAAGTTTTCATGGGTAAACCCAAGCACTGAAAAGGACTCAGGACATGTAGATTTTTTTTCTGGGATAATTAAGCACAGATTGAATGTCTTAATGAACTGTCCTATACCCAAAGTCTTTATGGCGACTCTTTATGCGTACCTGTCCCCAGCGCCAGATATCCTGGCTCAAACGGGCGACCCCCCCGTTAGCTTTAATGTTTTTCAAGCAATTGTGATTGGTATTGTGCAAGGGCTGACTGAGTTTTTGCCCATCAGCAGTACAGCCCACGTCAAAATCGTGCCTGTAGTATTGGGCTGGGGCGATCCGGGGATCGCCTTTACAGCTGTCGTCCAGCTGGGTAGCATCGGTTCAATTCTCTGGTACTTTCGCGCCGACGTGGCTCAAGTTCTGAGAGGATTTCGACGGGCGATCACCTCTGGTGACTACGACTCAGGAGATTTTCGCCTAGGGTTAGGCATTATCGTCGGTACGCTACCGATTTTGATCTTAGGACTGCTGGTTAAATTTGGCTTTCGAGAAGTCTATGATACCTTTGCCCGGAGTCCCCTTGTGATTGCCATCACCTCTATTGGCCTGGCTATCCTGTTGGGATTAGCCGAGGTGATTGGCAAGCGCAAGCGCCAATTTAGCGATTTGGGCGTTGGCGATGGCATTGGGGTGGGATTAGCCCAAGCCCTGGCTTTGGTTCCCGGCGTATCGCGATCCGGTTCAACAATTACAGCAGCCTTATTTATGGGCCTCAATCGCACTACCGCTGCTCGATTCTCGCTACTGTTGGGGATTCCTGCAATTTTAATTTCGGGCCTGGCCGAAATGGGAGATATTTTTGACCCCAGCACGGTTCAACTCGGTTGGGCACCACTCATAGCTGGCGTCTTGGCGTCCGTCATTTCGTCCTATGTTGCAATTTATTGGCTCATCCAGTTTTTGAAAGATCACACTACCTGGGTATTTGTAGCCTATCGGATCGGATTTGGCGTAGCGATTGTATGGGCGATCGCGACTCAAAGACTGGATAATATTTAGGACCTCAAGACTGCCTAATATTCAGAAGAATGCGTCATTATGGAGTGTGGTGTTTTTTGAGGATTCAGGTTCCGTGGGCCATGCTGCGATTCAACCCGCTCTGGTAACGCGGGTATTGCCCAACTCGATTGCTGAAGATTTAGGGTTTGAACCTGGTGATCGCTTGGTGACCATTAATGGTCAGCAACCGCGCGATTTGATCGACTATCGCTTTCTTTGTGCTGAAGAAGACTTAATCTTGGAAGTACTCGACAGCACAGGACAAGCTCACACTGTAGAACTCGAAAAAGACTTGGATGCAGACCTAGGTCTTGAGTTTGAGTCAGCATTATTTGATGGCTTGATTCAGTGCAACAATCGCTGTCCCTTCTGCTTTATCGATCAGCAACCCCCTGACAAGCGGCAAACTCTCTATCTGAAAGATGATGACTATCGTCTTAGCTTCCTCTATGGCAGCTACCTGACCCTCACCAACCTCACTCCGGCAGCTTGGGATCGCATTGCTCAGCTGCGGTTATCTCCGCTGTATGTATCGGTACACGCCACGGCGCCCGATCTACGCATCCATCTACTAAAAAACTCTCGGGCAGGAGAAATCCTGGATCAACTGGCTTGGTTTCAACAACATCGTTTGCAAATCCACGCCCAAGTCGTCGTTTGCCCTAGTATTAATGACGGCGACCATCTAACTCGCACCCTGCGAGATTTGGCCCAGTTTCATCAAGGAGATTTGCCAGCAGTGGCTTCGGTGGCTGTGGTTCCGGTGGGGCTGACCCGCTTTCGTCCCGATCAAGATGAGTTAATCGCTGTCAGTCCGGAAATGGCCAAAACCGTGATTGACCAGGTACAAACCCTACAAAGTGAGTTTCAACAAACCTTGGGCACGGTATTTGCCTGGTTAGCCGATGAGTGGTTTCTAATCGGGCAGCGCCCCTTACCCCCCGAAACTCACTACGAAGACTACCCTCAAATCGGTAATGGGGTCGGTTCTATTCGCCAGTTTATTCGCCAGTTTGGCATTGAGGCAGAATGCTTGCCTACCCAGATCAATCCCCCCCGCTGCTTCACTTGGGTGGTCGGCAATGCCGTTGAGCAAGCCTTTGCCCCCCTAGTGGCACGGTTGAACCAGGTTAGCGGGTTAACCGTAAAATTGGCTCCGCTGAGAAGTGATTATTGGGGGCAAGCGATTACCGTAACGGGCCTATTGACCGGCCAGGATATTGCCCAAGCCCTGGCCGGACTCCCCTTGGGAGACGGCATTCTTTTACCCACGTTAATGCTCAAACAAGGGGACACGGGTACCTCAGAAACCGACTATTTTTTGGATGACATGAGTGTGGCTAGACTCAGTCAAGAGCTAAGATGTCCGGTCTGGCGGATCCACGATATTGCTGAACTCCTAGAGACTTGCGTTCAAACGCTTCAGCCCCAGATTGCAGGATTAGGTACTGGATGAAACCCTATAAAGGAACAGCCGTCCAGTATTCTAGAGTTGCTCTACTCCTTGTATAAAGTTGCTTTCATCCATCATGCAGTTTCGTTGCAGACCTTCTAAGTTCTGATGCCCATGACTTCTTTGAATGCTCATATTGTATTTGCCCTTGGTGTTGGCACTGCGATCGCCTTATGTTCTCCCCCAGCTCTCGCCCAAGTAAACGCAGAAGAACAGAATGAAGCATCGGGGGTTGCCCCACGTCCCACCCCAATCGCCCAGGTTGAAACTATCGACCTACCCGACTTGGAGCAATACGACGACCCCAATTTTTCTGAAAACGAACTGCCAACCCAGCCCGACTACCGCACTGGCTCTCCAGAACCTGGCAACGCCCCCGACTTCCTCAACTCTGACCCTAATCCGCTGCGCTTGCCTACCGCAGCGGAAGAAGTCGAAATCGTCGGTACCCAGCCGATTACGCTGCAGCAGGCCATCGAATTAGCCTACGAAAACAGTCAAACCTTCCAGATTTCACTGCTGCAGCTAGAACGAGGCCGCTCTGTATTGCGAGAAGCCCAGGCTGACCTTTACCCTACCCTAGACGCTACCGCCAGTCTGACAGGGCAAGACAGCACCAATATCTTAGGGGCAAGTAGCTTTGACACGACTGCCTCTGGTAGCCTCCAGGTTAGCTATGATCTCTTCACCTCAGGTCTAAGAGATGCCAACATTCGCGCCGCTGAACGCCAGTTACGGTTGCTTGAATTGTCAGTTGAAGAAACCCGCGAAGACCTGCGCTTGAACACCACGAACGACTATTACGATTTGCAAGAAGCCAGTGAACAGGTGCGGATTAATCAGGCCTTTTTGACCCAAGCCGAACGCAACCTAGAAGATACTCAAATCCGTGAAGAGGTTGGCGTTGGCACCCGTTTCGATGTGTTGCGGGCTGAGGTAGAGGTCGCCAATGCTCGCCAGACGTTGATTCAATCTCAAAGCACGCGGCGAATTGCTCAGCGTCAACTCGCCACTCGGCTGAACCTGCCCCCCTCGGTGGACATTTCAGCAGTCCCCCCAGGCCTAGCGGATCCTTGGCCCCTCTCCCTAGAAGAGAGCATTGTGTTGGCCTATCAAAATCGCTCTGAACTAGAGCAGCAACTCGTACAGCGAGAAATTGAAGACCAGCAGCGACGAGCGGCGTTAGCGACAGTAAGACCCCAGGTCAGCCTTGTAGGCTCTTATTCACTGCAAGACACGCTGAATCAAGGTGGTGATATTACCGATACCACCTCTGTCAGTGCCCAGGTGTCTTGGCGTCTGTTTGATGGTGGGGCGGCGGCGGCTCAGGCAGCCCAAAACGATCGTGACCGTGAAATTGCCGAAGAGACCTTTTCCCAAACGCGGAGCACGATTCGCTTTGATGTGGAGCAAGCTTATAGTAATCTGCAGGCAAACCGGGCAAATGTGAGAACAGCCCAGCTTGCCGTGGAGCAAGCGCGAGAGGCATTAGAGTTGGCAAATCTGAGATTCAATGCCGGGGTTGGTACCCAACTCGATGTGTTGACGGCCCAGTCGGACTTGGCCGATGCGGAGGGCAACTTAGTGACAGCAGTGGTGGGGTATAACCGGGCATTAGCCTCGATGGAGCGAGCCATTAGTAATCTCCCCGACGGGTTGACGGCTGAGCAACCCCTATCCGGTGACGACGCCCTCTGATTGACACAGCCTTTCAACAACTTGCTCAGCGGTGATCAGCCGCTTGAGTACCACTTGGCCAATGGGTTGGGTAGGAATGCCGCAAGGTTTTACTTCCACCATTAATACCGCCTCTTCTACTTGATAAAGCCAGAGGAGTTCGCCATTTTCCTGAATGCGCAGGGATATTTGCTCAATTTTTGGGGTACGGTTCCAAGCAACTTCATCCCAAAGGCCACCAAACTCCCAGACTCTGCCTACTTTCCAACCGTCAGATAGAAAAAAATATTTCACAGCCCCTCACATCAACCTGTCATTCAATCACTATGGATTATCTCTTCTCTTGTACCCGGTCTTTTGGGGGTTCTCCAAGTTTGGTTGGGTTTTACTGCCAAAGGCACCCATGCAAGCGGGGAAATTATCCCTAGAGCAGGATAAAAAAGAAGTCAGCCTTTGTATAGCCACTGACTCTTGTATTCTGAGTTAGTTAAGTAGTCTATTTTGGTTTAAGTCGACACCCTTATTAGTTTCTTTAAAGATTAAAGGTTTATCCCTGCAGGAGGCTCAGGGATGGTGTGCCCCCGAGCAAGCAGTGCTGTGCCATAGGCCGCTTCTGGATACTGAGCTACGGTCACTGGCACCCCCAAAATTCGCTGACGGATAGTTTGCCAGGGAACGCTGTGGCTACCGCCTCCGGCAGTGCAAACCCGTTGGAGCACTGTTGCACCACGTTCAATGAGGCGATGATAACCCAGGGCTTCAATCCGGCTGATGCCTTCCAGCAATCCGTGGAGAAATTGCACTGCATCGTCTGGGCGCGGACTGAGTCGAGGCGGCAAAAGGGGATCATTGATGGGAAATCTTTCGCCAGGTTTCAAGAGTGGATAGTAGTCCAATGCGCTGGGTTGATCACAGGAAATCTGCGCACTCAATTCGGCCAATTCATAGTCACTAAAGAAATGATGCAGCACTGCACCACCACTATTAGACGCGCCTCCCACTAGCCAAAGATCTCCCAAGCGGTGGCTATAAATGCCGTAGCGGCTGTCATCAACTCGGGTTTCGCTAAGCAATTTGATCACCAATGTTGACCCTAAAGAGGTCACACCGTCCCCTGGGGTTTGGGCACCACTCGCTAAAAATGCGGCAATGCTGTCAGTGGTGCCTGCACACACCTGGCAATTCGATGGAAACTGGAATTGCTGAGAAATTGTGGGCATTATGGGCGCGATCACATCACCCGGTGCCACGACTTGAGGCAATAAACCAGCAATGCTTAGATCTGCCAACCAGGCAGGATAGCGCAGGGCACCCACGTCATATCCCAATTTAAGGGCATTGTGATAATCACTAATACCCAACTGGCCGTGGAGTAGCCAACCCAACCAATCAGCTTGGTGCATGAAGTAAACCCCATCTGCCGGGCGGGCATCCCAATCGCCATCACACCACCACAGCAGCTTGGCCAAAGCAGAGGTGACGCTGAGCGCAGGATTACCCTCAGGCGCAATTCGTCGGATTTTTTCAATAAAGACTTTACCGCAGCTGTCGTCGTAAAGCAGCGCCTCGCGGACAGGTGACCCCTGGGAATCACACAACAACACGGTAGCAGAAGTACCGTTAACGGCGATCGCTTTAGTTTCAGCTCTCACAGGCAGCGGTAGCGATGCCAACAACGCCATTAGCGTTTCTCGCCAGGTACCTGGATGAGTCAAAGGTTGTTTACCATAACCTTGACGTGCTTCGCTAATGGGTTGATTTTGGGCATCAATTGCGATCGCCCGCGCACCAGACGTCCCAAAATCGATGCCTAGGCTATACCCCATGCTACAGATATCGACTTGACGCCTACAGATAATTCAAATCAGATGGCATCTAAATGCTGACTTCACTTAACTCCCGCGTGATGTAGTCAAAAGGCTGATCTAAAAATGAGGTGTCCTCAATGCCGGCGGCGGTTGCCCGATCTTTGACGATGTCTTTCATAATCTGTACACCGACGACCGTAGGGCCAATGGGCACATCCAACGAATTGTAAGTTTCCCGCAAGCCTTGCAGGACTCGCTCATCTAACACGTCTACATTGCCAGCTACCAAGGCATAGCTACTGTAGCGTAAGTAATAATCCATATCGCGCAGGCAAGCTGCATAGCGCCGAGTTGTGTAGGCGTTCCCACCAGGACGAAGGAGTTCTGGCACCTGTTCAAATAATTTGGCTCCGGCTTCTTTCACAATACCTGCAGCATTGGCGCTAATCATACCTGCTGCTTTGACGCGTTCCATACCAGTGTTGAAGTAGGTCTTCAGGGAATCGAGCCCAGTACTATCTAGGTAACGCCCGGTAGTGTCATAGGTACCAATTAAGCTTGTCACTGCATCCCGCATTGATTTCTTCTCCCAACAGGTTTGTGCCCAGATTGACCCATCTAGTCCAGGGCAAGTCTATCACGGGCTGCTCAAGCGAAATGACGCTTCCTTAGAAAGGGCCAAATATTTGACACATAGGCTTTACTTTTCTTTATTTTTTTTAAAATTAAAGTCTGCCATTCAGTCTGTCAAAACAATTAAAGCCTTAGACAAAAGCCACAAGTGACTTGACTTCCCAGTGATTTAAAGAGATGAACAATCCGCGATCGCGGCTAAGGTCAAAGCATCTCCGGCTTAAGCAAGTCTTTAAAATTCTTTTTTGTATTTTTAGCTACAAAACGTCATGCCCCCTAATTCTTAGGATTATTCGGATAAATTACTAAAGCCTGATGCCCCGACGTATCGGGCTTTAGTTGCTTTACGGGTCAATATCGGGCAGGTTCTACCGCAGTTTTCGGGTTCAGAAGTGTAACCCAGCGCAGTAGTCCCAGGTCTTTTGAGCAAGTTTTGTTCATTTGGATGCTTTGAGCGGGTTAGGGTAAGCCAACCTCTCATTTTGTCCATAGGCTGATAGTTTGGCCTCCCGGCAGGTTCTGGAATGATTAGCGGCAAGGAGTAATTCATGGCTACTGCAGAAGAAATCTTGAAACAGATTCAAGATGAAGATATTCAGATGATCGATCTGAAATTTATTGATTTGCCCGGTACGTGGCAACATCTGACCGTTCATCGCAGTCAAATCGATGCCAGCAGCTTTACTGATGGTGTGGCATTTGACGGCTCCAGTATTCGAGGCTGGAAGGCGATCAATGAGTCTGACATGATGATGGTGCCCGATCCCGAGAGTGCTTGGATCGACCCTTTTATGAAGGAACCGACCCTGAGCCTGATTTGCACGATTAAAGAGCCTCGTACTGGCGAATTGTATGCGCGTTGCCCTCGCGCGATCGCGACCAAAGCGATTGACTATCTCAAATCTACCGGACTAGGCGATACCGCTTATTTTGGCCCAGAGGCAGAATTCTTCGTCTTTGACGATGTTCGCTTCGATCAAAATGAGCACTCCGCTTATTACTACGTCGATAGCGTTGAAGGCCGATGGAACACAGGCCGCGAAGAAGAAGGCGGCAACCTGGGTTATAAGCCCCGCTATAAAGAAGGCTACTTCCCCGTTTCACCTACCGATACGCTACAAGACATGCGTTCTGAGATGCTGCTGAGCATGGCATCTTTGGGCGTTCCGATTGAAAAGCATCACCATGAAGTGGCCACTGGCGGTCAGTGCGAGTTAGGGTTCCGGTTCGGCGAACTGATTCAAGCTGCGGATTGGCTGATGATCTACAAGTACTGCATCAAGAATGTAGCGAAGAAGTACGGTAAGTCAGTCACCTTCATGCCCAAACCTTTGTTCAACGACAATGGCTCCGGTATGCATACCCACCAGTCTATCTGGAACAACGGGGAACCCACCTTTGCGGGCGATCAGTACGCTGGCTTGAGCCAAAATGCCCTGTGGTACATCGGGGGTATTTTGAAGCACGCTCCGGCTTTGCTGGCTTTCACCAACCCCACCACTAACTCTTACAAGCGTTTAGTCCCTGGATTTGAAGCCCCAGTGAACCTGGCCTATTCCCAAGGGAACCGATCCGCGTCCGTGCGGATTCCGCTCTCTGGAGAAAGCCCTAAGGCCAAGCGACTAGAATTCCGCTGCCCCGATGCCACCTCCAATCCTTACCTGGCCTTTGCGGCTATGCTGTGTGCGGGGATTGACGGCATCAAGAACCACATCGACCCCGGCGATCCGCTAGATGTGGATATCTATGACCTCAGCCCTGAAGAGCTGTCTAAGATCCCGTCTACGCCAGGTTCCTTGCTGGATGCGTTGAAGGCATTAGAGAGCGACAATGAGTTCTTGACCGTGGGCGGTGTATTCACCGAAGACTTTATCAACAATTGGATCGAGTACAAGCTCGATAATGAAGTGAACCCCATGCGCTTGCGTCCCCATCCCTATGAGTTGGCACTGTATTACGACTGCTAGGACAGCTCGTTTGACGATCCAAATTCATTGGGTGGTTTGTTTTTAGAGGTGTGGCAAGTTTGTCACACCTCTTTATTAATTACAGATTGCTTTAACAGACATCACAACTCCACAACAGCCAGATTTTATGGATCGCGTTACCATTTAACAAGCCTTTACATTTCGCTATAATTCAAAAACTTTGTTATGACTGTTGCCTATCCTCGTAAGTTTCAAGGTGCCCTGACCGCCCGCGACATTTTGGAGCAGATTGTTAGCAATCGCGAGATCCACATGGTTACGCTTAATCGCTACCGTTTCAATGAACAGCGGAGCTGCGTAGACTTGACCGACGTGATTGAAAAGCTTGATGGTGAGCCCAAGGATCTAATCAAGGACTTATCTCACCATGTTGCCGATGAAGCCCGCCATGCCGTCTGGCTAACCGATTTGCTGGTGGATTTAGATGCAGAGGTGGGTACACCACCAGGGGCATCTTATATTGATGAATTTGAACGCTTGCTCAATGACGATCAATCTACCCAAGCAGGTCAGCGTGAAGATGCGATTATCAATATGCTGGCTGCGGTCAACGTCACTGAAAAAAGAGGTTGCGAACATTTTTCTGCCCATGTGCATGTGCTGAAGCAAGCCCCGCAAACGGTGGAGAATATCAAAATTCGAGAAACCATTGAGCGGATTCTGCCTGAAGAAGTCCAACATGTGCGCTGGGGGAGTCGTCGTTTAGCAGAAATCGCCAAAAAGAGTCCGGTTCATCGTCAAAAGGTCGAGCAAGCTAAGCTTAAATACACGGCCATTGAGCAAGCCGCTTATGAGGCAGGCGACATTACCTTTGGGGCTGAAGTCCGCCGGATTGAGAAGCTGGTAGACATTGCCAATATGCTGCCCGTGTGGGAGCGGCCTCAATATTTGATGGAGCGCTTGCCCATGACCTTAGTCGCACCTGAAGTGCAAAAGACTCGATTTAGCGCTGCGCAACGGGCTTGGGAAAAAGATCCGAAAATGTTTGTGGAAAAGTTCATCCCGATGTTTTTTAAGGGAATTGAACAGTTTAAACCTGAAAAGCGCGAGAAGGTTACATCCTAAACTGGTTAACAATGTTTGGCCACCTCAATACAGGTGGCCATTTTTGCGTCAGTTTTAATGGCTTCAAAATCGAGATGGGTGAGGGTGGCACGGTAGCCGCGATCGCGCAGTGCCTGAATCAAGCGATCGCGTTGGGGAATATCCAACTTGCCGTAGCGACCAATATCGCCCAGCTTAAAAAAATAGGGCGGCATCGTGGCTTCCGCCTGCATAATTTTGAGCAGCTTTAACCGTTTCGTCCACCCCCAGGTTTGAGCTTGGCTTGCCATCACTGCCAACATCGTTTCATCGTGGAGGTCTCCCAACCACAAGGGGCCACTAATACTCATGGGGGCAAGCGAGGCAGAATCGCGACTGACTTTGCTGCAAGCGTTGCAGGTAATCTGCCCAAGCTGCCGCCAGCCAACGGTTTGAAATTCTCCGCAGGTGTGGCAATAGCCTAAAAAGCCATAATTATCGGTTGACCAGGATTGATTCATCACTAGCCGCACCATGACCCGATGAACCCGCCCATTAAACAGCGAAAAAACAGGCTCAATGCCCATGCCTTTGGTCGCCGCTTGCTGCACCACACTGCCGATGACAAGTCGTAACCCCTGTTCATGTACTGCTGGGTGAGCGCGAGCATAGGCCCCATAAGCTTGCAGGCTGCGATCGGCATTATGCCCCCCTGTGGTGCGAGTATCGGTATTCGTCAGATACAGCAAGCCCCCGATTTTAGTGGCCCATAGCCCAGTGCTCAAAAACGGAGCAGGGCTACCAAAGCTATCAATATCGACGAGATCGTAAAAATCACGCTGCTGATAACAGCTAAAAAACAACTGGTTAGCATCTTGATGGGTAATACGATAGGATCGGGGCCGCATTCCCAATGAAAGGTTTTTAGTCAGGGTTTTGTGGATGTCAGGATTGGCTTCATTGGCCCAAACCCAATCTGCACTAGCTTCTAACTGATAGCGCAAAGGTCGGACACCGCATCCGGTCATCGCATCAAGCACTCGCAGCTCTCCGTGTTGGGCCTTGTAAACGGCTGCCGCTAACACTGCCAAATCACGCCCCACCTGACTGTGGGGGCGGTAAAATGCATCTTCGATTTGGAAGTGGGCTTTACCTTCTCGATACCAGCCTGATTCTAAACTCATAGGCGGCTGGGCTAGCCTAGCGTGAACGATTAACGGAATTAAACCATGGGGCTACTCAAAGAGTATGGCAGGTCAAAGGATCGATGAGCTGTCTATCAAAAAACCCC
The DNA here is from genome assembly GCA_039815185.1 of Cyanobacteria bacterium P01_A01_bin.123. GTDB lineage: Bacteria > Cyanobacteriota > Cyanobacteriia > Phormidesmidales > Phormidesmidaceae > JBCBZT01. The sequence goes on from JBCBZT010000018.1 coordinate 18,995, forward strand.
AAACTCATCTAAAGTTTAGGGCTCACAGGGCTATTAACTTGGGGATGATTACCGACAACCCCACACACAGGAGCATTGCCATGATTCCAATATCTAATATCTAAGCTTTTTCTAGGGGAGCCATCGTTAACCCTGCTCGGCTCAGTTGACTATGGTAAAGTTCGGCCTGTTCCTGGGGACCAACCCAAACGATGGCTTGACCTTCGTTGTGAATTTGGTGCGTCAGTTCCCAGGCGCGATCGCTAACCATGTTTGGCACATATTTCATCAAACACCCTGCCACATGCTGAAACGTGTTGAAATCATCGTTCAGCACAATGATTTTATAGTTTGGATAAGGTTCGCGGGTAACTTGACGGGAGCGCTCAGGGGCGATCGCAGGGGAAGTAGAGGCTGCGAGAGGAACGACCGAAGAAACCAAAACCATAGTGCAGTAGCAGTGGCGCTTAACGACAATGACGAGATGCTTTCCATAGTGTACATAATCATCTATTCGCAGCGCTGACCCTATCGAGCCAACACTGCAAATGTTCGTCCTGCACTCAGCGTTGTCGCGTTACGCTAAACCGCCGCTGTCGCCAGCTTGGCAGATCCCTGGGCTGAACTGCTAGCCGCGAGTTCGCTCAAAATCGCGTTGACGTTGGCCTTGGCATCCCCAAACAACATTTGGGTATTCTCTTTATAAAACAGTGGATTGGCTACGCCAGCGTAGCCTGCGCCCAAACTACGCTTCAGCACGATCACATCGGTTGAGTGCCACACTTCCATTACAGGCATTCCGGCAATTGGGCTCTCTGGATCTTCGACGGCGCTAGGGTTAACCGTATCGTTAGCCCCAATCACCAGCACCACATCCGTATCGCCAAAGTCATCGTTGATTTCTTCCATCTCTAACACGATGTCATAGGGCACATTGGCTTCTGCCAACAGCACGTTCATGTGACCCGGTAGCCGCCCTGCAACCGGGTGGATGCCAAAGCGAACCTGCTTGCCGCGACTCCGCAAAATCTGCGTAATTTCGGCAACCGCGTGCTGAGCCTGAGCCACAGCCATGCCATATCCCGGCACGATAATCACCTGGGTGGCGGCATTGAGTAATTCCGTGGTTTCTGCCACAGAGGTAGGGGTCGCCGTTCCCTCGATTGCTTTGCCGCCGCTTTTGCTGTTAGTGGTTTCAAACCCGCCCAGCAAGACATTAGCAAAGGAGCGGTTCATGGCTTTGCACATGATGTAGCTCAAAATAATGCCGCTGCTGCCCACCAGGGCCCCGGTGATAATCAGCAGATCGTTCGACAGCATAAAGCCAGCGGCAGCCGCCCCCCAGCCAGAATAGCTATTGAGAATCGAAATCACCACGGGCATATCGGCCCCGCCAATAGCAATCACAGAGGTGACGCCCAGCACAGCCGCGATCGCTGTCATAATCCCCAGTGGCAGCACCCCAGCGATGTCTCCGGCCATCATATATGGATAGCCCAGACCAACCACAGCCACCAGCATGCCGATGTTCAAGACATGGCGAGCGGGCAATAAAACCGACTTACTAGAGACAATCCCCTGGAGTTTACCGCAAGCCACCAATGACCCAATGAAGGTCACCGAACCGATGAAAATGCCCACGAAAACTTCTATCTTGTGAATCGTTACTTCGACGCCAACCAAGGCGGGATCAGGGTGTAAGTAGCTGGCATAGCCCACCAATACAGCAGCAAGACCCCCAAACCCATTTAACAAACCGACCAGTTGGGGCATAGACGTCATCGCAGCACGCGCGGCAATCAGCGCGCCTAGTAAAATTGCCGGCAGGAGCGACGCCAGCAAAACGCCATAGCCACTCACTTGAGCACTCAAGGCAGTAGCCACGATGGCAATCAGCATCCCAGCGATGCCGTAAAGGTTACCCCGCTTAGCCGTCTCTTGGTCTGAAAGCCCGCCTAAGCTCATGATGAAGAGAATACTGGCTGCAAGATACGCAGCCGTCAAAAGGTTACTAGACATAAGACATCCTTAGTGGTTGGTCAGGTGCAGTACAGTCCGCAGGCTTATTTATGGAACATGTTCAGCATTCGCTGCGTAACAGAGAAGCCACCCGCAATATTGAGCGTGCCAACAAAAATCGCGATCGCGCCCAAAACCGTTGTCGCACCCGTGAGCTCACCAGAGATTTGCAACATGCCGCCGATGATAATGATGCCGCTAATCGCATTCGTCACACTCATCAACGGCGTATGCAGCGCCGGTTTCACATTCCAAATCACCTGCCAGCCAATAAAGCAGGCCAACACAAACACCGTAAAGTGAGACAAGAAGGAGGACGGTGCCCCAACGCCAATGCCCACCAAAGCTAAACCACCGAGTCCGGTGACCAAGAGTGGCTTGAGATTCAGACCAGACGAACTCTTTTGCTTTTCTGCACCCGCACCCTCGGCCTTGACTTCCGGTGTCGCTGGGGATGGCGATGGCTTAGGCTGAGCCACTTGCGGCGGGGGCCAGGTTACTGCCCCAGCGTGGCTCACCAGCGCACCGCGTACCACCACATCTTCCATGTCTACGTGATAGTTTTCAGAACCGCCCAAATCGCTAAGTAGGTGGTAAAGGTTGGTGCCATAAAGCTGGCTTGACTGGCTAGCCATGCGGCTGTTGAGGTCGGTCAACCCAATAATTGTGACGCCCTCATATTGATAAACCTCACCCGGTCGCGTCACTTCACAGTTGCCCCCCTGTTCTGCAGCCATATCAACCACAACCGAACCGGGCTTCATAGATTCCACCATCTCGCGCTTCACGAGTAGCGGTGCTCTCTTACCTGGGATCAACGCGGTCGTGATGATGATGTCCACGTCTTTGGCTTGTTCTGCAAACAATGCCATCTCTGCGGCAATAAAGGCGGGGCTCATAACCTTGGCATAACCGCCTTGGCCTGTGCCATCTTCCTCAAAGTTGAGTTCAAGGAACTCTGCGCCCATACTTTGCACTTGCTCTTTCACTACAGGGCGAGTATCAAAAGCGCGAACAATGGCCCCTAGGCTGCGGGCAGCGCCAATGGCAGCTAACCCTGCGACCCCAGCCCCAATCACTAAAACCTTACAGGGCGGCACCTTCCCCGCAGCAGTGATTTGTCCGGTAAAGAACCGACCAAAATTATTAGCCGCTTCAATCACAGCCCGATATCCGGCAATGTTGGCCATCGAACTGAGGGCGTCCATTTTTTGGGCGCGGGTGACACGAGGTACCGCGTCCATGGCTAGCACTGTGGCTTCACGAGCTGCCAAATGACTAAGCAAATCAGGGTTTTGGGCAGGCCAAATAAAGCTAATTAGGGTGCCGCCCTGGCGCATTAGATCGGCTTCATGGCAATTCAGCTCAGGATGATGACCTGGGGCCCTCACCTTGAGCACGATGTCGGCTTGTTGCCACAGATCCGCACAGCTAGCAATCATTTGGCAACCGCTTTGCTCATAGGCGGCATCAGAAAAACTGGCCTTTTCGCCAGCACCTTGTTCGACTAGGACTTCAAATCCCAGCTTTTGGAGTTTTTTGACGGTGTCTGGGGTAGCTGCCACCCGCGCTTCTAAATCAGCAATCTCTTTAGGAATACCAATTTTTTTAGCCGGACTCGATTCTTGTTCTGGGGACACCGCTTGATTTGGCGTCGGCTCCACGGCAATAGTCATGAATACTCCTTAGATTGAAATTGTAGTGGTTGATTCACAAACCTTTATCAGAAGGGGGCTCAATGACAACACTCGTCCTTGCATCCTAGAGCCATTAATTGGAGGCTAAGGGAGTTCTTTAGCCTTGTTTTAGATCTAATTTTTGATCCCCGCGATCGCGCTTGAGCAGCCACAATCAGCTTCATCCATAAATTTCTCTCTAAATGCACAAAAACCAGCAAACCCTTAAGACTATGGGCGAAATCGAAGGGTTTCTAACGTCAGCCGGAACTCAACATTTGGCAATAAATCGCAACCATTTCGTATCAAATCGCAATCGAAACTGTAGCCTTTATTACGGCTTGAAACGCTGTTTGAAATACGACTCCAGAGTCTGCCTTTAAGCAGGATAGAGCCATTGAGCGAACAGTTTGGTTAAGCGTGGCATGACGAGATACGTCAGCAGCAGAACCACTAAGTAAGTCACCATCAGACTGCTGATTAATCTCGGTAACCCTAGATCTATCAACAGTGGCAGTAACCAGGGATTAAGCAGATTCACGGCTCCAAAGACGGCGAAAGTGGTCAAAATCGCCATTTTATAGCGAGGGGGCGGGGCCTGTTTGGGGCGATTCGGTAGGGTAAACCAAGTTTCAAACCCGGTTAAAATTTTTACCTCGGAGGCTTTGACCAACAAGGGTTTTGCCTTTTCGAGACAGCGTTGGCGTTCGTCTGAGTCGAGCCAGCGCTTCAGATTGGTGTAGCAGTCAAACTTGAGAATCGTGACATACTCCACACAGATGCCCGCTTCAGGCCGGATGGTTGTGACGCCAAGATGTCCTGGAAACTGACGGGCAACCTCAGAAATTTTGTGGGTCCAGCGTTCGTAGTCTGCTTCGCAGTGACGCTTCACGCGTTGGGAAATGACAGCAGTGACGGGCTGAATGTCTTGGCTGCGATCGCGGATGACTTGAATAGAAGGGGGATTTCCGGAAGCGACCATCTGCAACTTACCTCATAGAACAGTAGACTTTGTCGGAAATAGGAGAAAAATCTTATCCAGTCACTATTCTCCTCCTAATGCTTTGAGATCTAAGCCGCTTGGCGCAGAGTTGCCCCTCTCTTAGACCGATGAGTCAGGCGGAAATTTGTAGTCCACGGGCCATTTCCATCTCAGAGAGCGATGGCGCGGTTTCTTCTACGGTAGTTGTTGAATTCTCATTCCGTCCGGTTCAAAGCCTTGAAAGCCGCTATCCTGCCACAGCGTACTGCCGTTTGGAAACCCCAAGATTTCCGCATCAGCAATCTGCGTATCATGAAAAGGCGTGTGTTTTTTCGATTAAGTATAGATTTCGATAGTATTACCCTTGTTCTGAGCGGGCATTCAAAGCACAGTGGATCTTAACAATAGGTGAGCTAATTCAATGACTGTGACTGCCATAAACTTCGTGCCTGAACTCGCCAGTGACCGAGAAGTTAGCGTCTTCGCCGTAAAACAAGGAGGACGAGCACACCAAGGCGCTCACTTCAATCAAAAACGCTACGGCCTAGTCGGAGTTTGGACGCTGCAAAAGCGCTCAGACGTTTATCAAACTGCCCTTCAATTGGGGCAGCAAGGGTTAAAACCTTTAATTACGGCTAGTCTGACCAGCTATCGACTCTGGGTTTCGATCGATCAGACGACGCTAGGCGATCCGTCTAGCCAGCCCCAATGGGATGGGGAAGTTAACCCACATCAAGCCGCCTGAGTGAGCACGTTGCTCGCTAAAAGTTGTTATTTCTGATACGCCACGGGCACAACTAGAGTTAGGCAAACTCTTCTCCACCCAACCAGTTGTGCATCTATCTCAATTTTCCCCTAAGTCTCGCTGGCCCCAATGGGGACTACTCTTTGCACTGGGATTACTCTTGTGTCTCGGTATCGCAAGTTGGCAAGCCCAATCATCAGTACGTCCGCTGGCACCCCCCTTGCCCCAAGACCCCAACATCCAGGTTTTTTTCAATCAGTCTCAGGCTAGCGTCTATCAAGAACCGTATCGCAAACTCACTCGGCATGGCGATAATCTTGAGCAGGTCATTATTGACGCGATCGCGGCAGCTCAATTCACAATTGATGTTGCCATTCAAGAGCTAAATTTACCGTTGGTAGCCGAGGCATTAAGCGATCGGGCTCGAGCGGGTGTCCGAGTTCGGATCATTCTAGAAAACAGCTATGCTAAGCCCTGGAGCGAACGCAACCCTGCAAAGCTAACTGAACGCGATCGCGCTAAGTACGAAGAATTTATGGCCCTTGCCGATCGCAACCGCAACGGCAGATTGAGTCCGGCAGAAATTGAGGCAGGGGATGCCCTCAAGATTTTGCAGATGGCCCAGATTCCCGTCCTTGACGACACCGCTGACGGCTCCAAGGGTAGCGGATTGATGCATCATAAATTTGTCGTCATCGATCAAAATCAAGTCGTCACAGGATCAGCCAACTTTACAACTAGCGGAATCCACGGAGATGCTCTGGAGCATGACAGCCGAGGTAATGCCAATGTCTTGCTGAAAATACTCAACTCGACCTTAGCTAAACATTACAGCGAAGAATTTGAGTTGATGTGGGGAGACGGGCCGAGGCAATCAGAAGATAGCCTATTTGGCTTACAAAAACCCTTCCGAGCAGCAAGATCAGTCATCATGGCTGGAGCCTCAGTCAAAGTTCAGTTTTCACCAACGTCTAAAAGGCAATCGTGGGCTAAAAGTGTCAACGGGTTGATTAGCGATACATTGGCCCAAAGCCAGCGCAGTATTGATCTAGCACTGTTTGTCTTTTCAGATCAGGCTATCGGGAATCGACTCTACAATCAGCATCAGGCAGGCGTGCAAGTGCGATCGCTAATTGACCCAGGCTTCATTTATCGCAGCTATAGCGAAGGGTTAGATATGTTAGGACTTTCACTACCCGATCACCGCTGTCAATATGAAAATCAAAACCAACCCTGGCAGCAGCCGATTTTGGCCGTTGGTACACCACAGTTAGCGACAGGAGACAAGCTGCACCACAAATTTGCATTAATCGATGACGACACAGTTATTGTCGGTTCGCAAAACTGGAGCAAAGCCGGCAACCAGGAAAACGATGAAAATCTGCTGGTGATTACCAATGACTTAGTGGCAGCCCACTTTCGACGTGAGTTTGAGCGACTCTACAGCAAAGCAGCCTTGGGCATCACCCCTAAGCTAGAAACCCAAATCGCGAAACAACGCAAAGCCTGCCAAACATAGAAGCGAGGCACGAAAATCGTGCCTCCACTGGTATACAAAGACCTAATTGACTCAAGGCACCAGTAGGGAATCGCAACGTCTAATGACAATTTAGTGTCAATCTATCAAGCCAGGTAAACTTGAGTAAACACTCTTTTTCTACCCTGTGGAACGTGATAGTTTAGTGATTAGGAAATAACAACTGAATAGATTAATCGTTTTGAGTCAATACAACAAAAGCGATTAGTTCTGAGCCAACTAAAGTAAACAAATTACGCTTTTAATAGCCTATTGTTTGAAGCTTTCTAATTTTCTAGGAGCGTTCAGCGTTTAGCCGATTAGGCTTTGCTATAAAAGCCAGTGTCAACCCTTGAAAGTATGTTCACTGTTTGTATTTTTGCGTAAACTGTCAATTGAAGAACGACTGTCTTTTAATTTTTCCCAACCTAAATCAAAGGGTTCAGCCGCCTCGGTTGAGCCCTTTGGCTTTAAACGCTTCTTTTAGATCCATCCTGAATTCATATGGCTAAAGTTGTCGCTGTTCAAGGATGTCGTCACGGCATTGGGAGTTCCAACTTAACAGCTAATTTGGCAGCAACCTTGACCCAACAGCAGCGACGGGTCGGCTTAATTGATACGGATCTACAGGTTCCGGCCCTTCATCTTTTGTTTGGGCTGAGTGAAGCAACCGTTGCAGATGAGAGCAACGCTTGTTTTGGGGGGACGATTTTAGATCCAGAAGTTAACGCTTTGTCCCCTTCAATTCATGCTTTATCTCTGGAGGTTTTACCGCAGCAAGATCTTGGCATTTATTTTCTATCACGGTCGCGATCGCTGACTGCAGTTGCCAAACACTTAGGGGAAATCTATAACATCAATACAGCCCCTCGAGGATTGCACAGTGTTGCCTCTGAATTGGCGTTGGATTACCTGTTGATTGACGCCCAGCCCAACCTAGATGAAGAGGCTTTAAATTGCTTTACGATAACCGATGTTTTGCTAGTGCTGGTAGGACTTGAAGCCTATGATTTGCAACGGGCCGCAGTGATGATCGAGGTTGCTCGTTCTTTGGGAGTCCCACAAATTTTTTTGGTTCCCAGTTGCGTATTATCAGACATGTCCTCTCAAAGCGTGTATGACGAACTCCAGACTGCTTTTGATGCCGAAGTTGCCGGCATTCTCCCCTTTTCAGAAGAAATAGTTGGATTGGCCAGTAACGGCGTCTTTGTTCTGCACTATCCTGATCATCGATTAACGCAGGCGGTTCAGACAATTGCTAACCATATCCAAATCCCGCCCCCCCTCATCCTTGCAACGGCAAAGGATGATACCTTAAGTGCATTACTAGCGGCAGGATCTGACCTATCTCGCCCTCGGCGTAGCTTGTTCCATGTTTTAGACTTACCCACAAGACAACGGCAAGTCGTAGCCCATGTTTTACGCCATGGTGCTGCAACCGCCTCGGAGTTGAAGCAAGCTCTGGGGCTATCCTTAACAGTCGTCAATGCCACTTTAGTTGACCTAGTTGAAATCGGTTGGCTGCAACCCAAAAGACAAGCCGGAAATACTCAGTATCAGCTTCAAACCCAGTCAAATCAGAGTTCACGAGTCGAAGAGGGGGATAAATCCAACGATCGTGAATAGGGCGCAAATCCACCAAACGAATGTAGATAGCATGTGACTAAGCTAACAGGTTAGTCCGTAGGAAAGTTGAAGGAAAAAATGGCTCAGGGATAGGCGCAATTGGTTCAGGTAAAAGCATGGCAAAGATAGTCTCGATTCACTCCTTTCGAGGAGGCACCGGCAAGTCAAACTCCACAGCTAACCTAGCGGCTGTTATCGCAAGTCACGGCTATCGCGTTGGCATCGTCGATACCGACATTCAATCGCCCGGCATTCACGTCCTCTTTGGGTTTGACGAAGACCACATCCAACGGGCACTCAACGATTATTTATGGGGACGATGCGCAGTCGAAGACGCAGCCTATGACGTGACCTCAGCCCTACCCCATAACGAAAAACAGGGCGCAATTTATTTAGTGCCATCAAGTTTGCGCGCCGGAGAAATTGCCCGTGTCTTGCGAGAAGGATACGATGTTGGCCTACTCAATGATGGCTTTCAAGCGCTGATTAACACCCTTAACCTAGACTATTTATTCATCGATACCCATCCGGGTCTTAATGAAGAAACCCTACTATCCATCACTATCTCAGATATTCTGGTTTTGATTCTGCGTCCCGATCGCCAAGATTTTCAGGGTACTGCGGTCACCGTAGACATTGCCCGTAAGCTAGAAGTCCCTAAAATGCTTTTAATGGTCAATAAAGCCCTCACCTCTTTTGATTTCAATGCCCTCAAGGAACAGGTTGAAGCCACCTATGGGGTTACTGTTGCTGGGATTTTGCCATTATCAGAAGAAATGATTCAACTGGGCAGCAGTGACTTGATCTGTTTCCGGTATCCTAACCATCCCTTTAGCGAGGTGATGCGCTCAGTCGCAACTCTAATACTGACATAAGGCCATCACGCTTTGGGACGAAAGAAACGTCTACTGATAGCTCGCCATGTCGCAATCAGCAACATCAAGATCGTAAAAGGAATGACAAACCGCAGCAGAATGTCATTAAACATATCGATATTTTCATGCCTAGCGGCATCTAAGATCAAGTAAGTCGTATAGGCAAAGTAATACCCCAGAAATAGTCCCCCTTCCCACCGTGAGACAATGTTACCGGTGGCGAAAATGGGTAAGCAGGCCACTGCGACCGCAATCATAACCGGAATGTCAAATTTTAATGCCGATAGAGAGACCTCAATACCTGTGGGAGTGACTAATCCAGCAATGCCTAGCACCAACAAAATATTAAAAATGTTGCTTCCGACTACATTCCCAACTGCAATATCGCGCTCACCACGTAGGCTTGCAACTGCAGAAGTCGCCAGTTCTGGCAGTGATGTCCCGGTCGCCACAATAGTTAAGCCAATTACTAGCTGACTGACGTGCATTGCTTCGGCAATGGTGACAGCACCCATGACAAGCAGACGCGAGCCCCCCGCTAGCATTACTAATCCCAATCCAATCGAGCCCAAGTTGACGACCCAGGTTTTCAACGAAACCGATACTTCGTGACCATATTCTTTTTCGTATTCTGCTTGGACTGCCTCGTCTTCTTCTCGTCGACTTTGGTAAACCAAGAACAGAGTGTATACAATCCCCCCTAGCAGCAATAGGATACCGTCAGTGCGACTAATAAACTGATCCAGGCCTAAAATCAACGGCAATAATGACACCCCCACCATAATTGGCACATCTAACCGTACCAATTGTTGGGCAACAACTAAGGGGGCAATTAGGGCCGACAACCCTAGAATTAACAGTACATTCAGGATATTGCTGCCCACGATATTACCAAGAGCAATATCGGCTTGTGCATTCAAGCCAGACTGAATACTAACGGCGAGTTCTGGTGCACTGGTACCATAGGCAACGACGGTCAGGCCAATTAATAAAGGTGAGATGCCCATTAGGGTAGCTAACCGAGATGCCCCACGCACAAGGGACTCTGCGCCAACCACAAGCAGCACCAAGCCCACCAAAACGGAAGCGATCGAGACAGGTGTCATATCGCTTGCAAACCTGTAAACGGAAAACGAACAGTATTGGGGTCTTGCATAGCTGGCTTAGCGGAAACAGTGCGGACTATTCTGGAATTGTAAGGAGAATTGCGACTTCGAGAAAACTTTTCTCTGTCAATTAGGTCATAGGTCACCATGACAAGACTTATTCGGCGATCGCAGTTTTACCTCAAGTCCTTTGGTAACCCACAACGTTGCTTCCAATAAAGCCTGCCAATCTAGGCTCAAAAAAACTCTTGATCACAGATTTCAAGCCCATAACGTGCCCATGTCTCTTGCAACTTGGCGATCGCCCTTGGCTCGCGCACTACATCGTAACCGCAGCGAACCCCATAGTCGCTATTTTCAGTTGGCAACTTTGCGACCTGACGGCCTACCAGCTAACCGTACCATTGTATTTCGCGGATTCCTAAACGACACGAATCAACTGATAGTTATCACCGATGGTCGTAGTGACAAAATCGCGCATGTTACCTACCAGCCCTGGGCAGAAGCATGTTGGTATTTCACCAAAACCCGAGAACAGTTCCGGTTGTTCGGCCGCCTTCAACTCATTGATGACAGCCACAGGGACACCCTCTATATCGCCACACGTCAACAAATCTGGCAAAAACTTTCCGACAAAGCCCGAGCCCAGTTTTACTGGCCAACACCAGGTGCATTCCGGACAGACAATCAGCCCTTTGAGACATCTGCAGTTGATGGTATTCAGCCGCCCTCTTGCTTTTGTCTGCTACTGATTGATCCTACTCAGGTGGATCACCTAGAACTGAAAGGTAACCCCCAGAACCGCTATCGTCACCACATTCAGAAAGATAATCTGTGGTGCAAGGTGAATATTAACCCTTAATAGCTTTGGCTCAGGAAAAGTTGACTGGGCTAAATACCAGAGCCACCTAGGAATTCTTCGATGACGCGATCGCGAATTCTGCAGCTTCCTGCAACTTCATCTCCATGGCTGTCCTCATGACGCTGTTCAACCGCGATCGCGATGGGTATCGACGGCTGTGGAGATTTTGGTATTGTAGCCAGTTGATGTTCTAACGCTTCAATGCGATCTACCAATGCACGGATAACTTGAGCTTCCGAATCTGGCAATCGACCATGTTCCAACGGCTCAACCCGCTCACCTGAGCGATAGACAATGCGACCAGGCACACCCACAACAGTACAGTCCGAGGGAACCTCTCTTAATACGACTGACCCGGCACCTATGCGAACGTTATGGCCGATTGTAATGTTGCCAAGAACTTTAGCCCCAGCCCCAACCACCACGTTATTGCCTAAAGTAGGGTGCCGCTTACCGCATTCTTTTCCAGTACCGCCGAGAGTCACGCCCTGATATATCAAGCAATAGTCACCCAAAATAGCAGTTTCTCCAATGACAACACCCATGCCATGGTCAATAAAAACGCCATGACCGATGGTAGCGCCAGGGTGGATCTCAATCCCCGTTAGAAACCGGGCGAGATGGGAAATTAAGCGTGGAATCAGAGGTATGCCTATCAGATAGAGGGCATGGGCTAACCTATGAAACACCAACGCTTGCAGGCCAGGATAGCAAAATAGAACCTCTAGCCAGTTACGTGCTGCCGGGTCACGATCGAAGATGATACGAACATCTGCCATCAAGGTTTTGAACACGGCAATTGCCCCATTAAGTCAAGAAACCAGTTCTTATCTTAACGTCTCTTGGATGAATCCTAAATAGGCGGGTTCCCGACTGTCTGATGGGTCTCATCCATTGAGCCTAGGCAATAGTGGTGAGACCATTCGGATCAGAACCTGAACCTTCACAGGCCATTCTTGACGAGCACTCTCTAGAAAGTCTCCCTTAATGCTGTTGCCACCCGATCAAACACCCCAGCCCAATCACCGGGCTGGGCTTGCCAAAACAGCCGCATTGTCGGATACCAAGGGGAATCGTCGCGATCGCTTAACCACCGCCAATCTGCACTATAGGACAATACCGTCCAGCAGGGTTTGCCTAGGGCACCGACCAGATGGGTGACAGAAGTATCCACGCTGATCACCAGATCCAACTGGGCGACGATAGCGGCTGTATCCCCATAGTCTTGAATCACCGGATCCAAGTTGCGAACCGGGAGATCGAGAGGGAGTTGGGCCAGTTCTTGAACGCGATCGCCCTTTTGCAGACTGTAAAACTCAAGATCTGGCACTTGCAGCACCGATAGCCAATCTTGCAGTTGGGTTGAGCGATTACGGTCATTGCCATGGGTGGGACTACCACCCCAAACAATGCCGATCCGAGGGTGACCTGAGGCAGGAGGCAGGGGGCAGCGGCTGGCATCAGCCTGTAGATAGGGAACAGTGTTGGGGATGGTCTCCAGTGTGGTTTGGGCCAGATAGGGCAGACTCATCAACGACAGATAAGCATCAAAGGATTGTAGTGAAATATCCCCCGGTGTTCGGAGTTCATCGATACCTGACATGTTTTCAAAGAGCGGCAAAAGCTGTGGAGTGCAAATCAAAATCAATTTGCCGCACCGCGCTGCTACCCAAGGAAGATAGCGAATAAACTGAATCACATCCCCAGCTCCTTGTTCGGTATGCAATAGCAGGGTCTGATCAGGCATCGGTCGCCCATCCCACTGGGGTTGGGGGCAGTTGAACGGGGTAAACTCTGGCGTTTGCCAGCGCCATTCGCATTCAGCCCAGCCCCGATGAAAATCACCGCTTCTTAGACAGGCCATCCCCAAGTTGTAATGGGCCTTGGCATCGTTGGGGTGAATGTGCACCGCCTGTTCACAATGGAATAGGGCTTGGGTGAACTGATTTTGTTCACCATAGAGATAGGCTAAGGTTTTGTGGGCATCCCCATGTCGGGCTTCTGCCTGCAGCACTTGCGTCAGCTGGGCGATGGCTGCTGTATATTGCCCCAAATCACCCAGGGCCACCCCGAGATTGTAGCGCGCGGGCAAAAAGTCTGGTCGCAATGCTAAACAGGCGCGGTAAGCCTCAATGGCCGCTGCCAGTTGTCCCTGATGAGCATGGGCATTACCCTGTTCAAAATGCACTGGGGCAGCGGTTTGCTGGGGGCTGGGGTGAACCACCTCCGCGAGGGCGTCATCGGGCAAAACATAGGAACTGCCCAGCAAGGTTTCATCATTATCAATCAGCTCCGGAAACCGGACACCATCCAACACCGCCACGGAGAAAATTTCTTGCACCGCGTCTTGGAACTGCAAAAAGGCCACAGTTTCGCCAGCAACAATGTTGACTACCCATACCCCACAGATGCGCGCTTGCTGAGTTTGGGTTAAGGGAAGACCGCTAAAGGCAGCAGTCTCGCGTACCTGGGACAAGCCAACAAAGGCAAAATCGCCCCAAAAATCCAGTCCTCGGGTAAAGCCAGGCAGTTCAACCACGGGGATCAGTTGCCCGGTGGCCAAATCCACTTGGGCCAAACTGCCTCGGCCAGATTCTAGAACCCAGAGGCGATCGCGATACCAACGGGGAGAATGGGGCATCGACAGGCCCCGAGCCAACACCCTATTAGTGGTGACATCCATGAGGATGCCCCCATGAGCCTTATGGGCTCGCCAACCTCCGGCGCTATCGGTTTCCCCTAGGGCCGTGACATAGCGGGGTTGTCCATCTCGCACCCCCAGGCCGTTTAAATGGCAGCGATCGCTTAAATCATAAGCACTCACGAAAGGGGGCCGCCAGCGGGGCACAAAGCTGTAGCGCGAATCTAAGGTGCACAGACAAGAAAAGCGGGTATTCACAAACCACAAATCTTGGCCAATCCAGGCCATTTCGTGAATGTCAATATCACCTGTGAAGTAGGTCTGGCGGGGCAAATAGCAACCATCATAGCGGCCCACGGGTTCTATTTTTGCCGCCACCGCAGGCACATTGCGAAAGTCCCAAACCTGGTGAGCAGTTCCCACCGCTAGTTTTTCGCGATCCGCCGCCAACCCCATGGGCCTATTGAAAATCCGAAAGTGGGTATTGACTGCATTGCCATCGGCCCGCATGATGATGAGCTTCCCAGCCTGATAGGTTGACACGACCAGCGACAACCCCAGTTGTGCCAGGACAGCAGTGAAGCTGTCGGTATGAACACTACGCATGGGATTTGATGGAGCAGTGGAGGACATGGCGGGTCACAAATAGGGCCAATGCAATTATTGCCCAGGGTTCTCAATTTGATAGTTTGAACCCAGTGTTATAGAAGCGCTCATTATGCCAGACCTACGCTTGAATCTAGGCTCAGGACAACAGCCTATTGAAGGCTATGTCAATGTGGATAAATTTGGCGAGCCGGATCTGTGTTTTGACCTGGAGACGTTTCCCTGGCCCTGGGCAGACAACAGTGTGTCAGAAATTAAGCTCCTCCATGTGCTCGAACATTTGGGACAGCAAACCAATATCTATTTCCAAATCGTCCAGGAAATGTATCGCATCTGTCTCCCAAACGCCACGATCCATATCGTTGTGCCCCACCATCGCCACGATAATTTTGTCCATGACCCTACCCATGTGAGGGCAATCACCGCTGCTGGGTTACAGATGTTTTCACGGCGGATAAATCGAGACTGGCAGGTTCAAGGCTGCGCCAATACGCCCTTAGGCCTATATCTGGATGTGGATTTTGAACTCGTACAAACTAACCTGAGCGCCAGCCCATTGTGGTTTGAGCGATATCGCGATCGCGCCAATGATGTCCAGCTTTTACTGCAAGAAAGCGCTCTCTACAACAACCTGATTGAAGAAATAGAAATGCAGCTCCAGGTAATCAAACCCCTCAGATAAAGCTACCCATAGTGTAAGCGTCTTGCCTCGGATGTAAGACAAGATACCCACTCAGCAAAAGCATTGGGTCTCCTAAACTTCCACTCCTGATAATGCCCTCATTTGCAGACAGTCCTGCAACAACCGAATCACCCTCTCAGGAGGCAACTCAACCATGCACTGCTGCTGCTCCTGCAAACAGGTTTGATTCTTAAACCGCTGCTCCTGACACAACGTACACTTTGCGTCCGATAGCGCTAGTTTCACCCAAGGCTGTCGCGGTGCCCACAATCGCACTGGACTCACACCATCGCCATCACGATCGTTGCCAAAGATCGCCACAGTGGGGCAACTGACTGCTGCAGCAATGTGCAGCGGCCCCGTATCGACCGTGATAAACGCCTTTGTCTGCGCCAAGGCCCCCGCTAGCTCTGGCAATGTAGCCTGACCGCGCAGATCAATCAACGTGGTATTGAGCAGCAGTTGATCTTCCACATCGTCTGCATGGTAGAGCTGCTTTTGCACATCTGAGCGGCTGCCCACCAACCCCACTGTCACCCCCTGCTGTTGGCACCAAGCAATCACCCGTTGCCAGTATTCCGGTAGCCATAGCTTAGCCGCCCGACTCGCTGTCACATGTACTAACACATCAGGCACCGCAAACTTAGGCGGCTGGATGGGCAACTCCAGTTGAGTAAAGTCGGTCTCTACATAGGCCAAGCGACACAATAGCTCGGCAATATAGTTGCTTCGGGTTACATCCCTGTATTTTTGAACAAAGGTTGGCCCATTCCAGTTGGCATCTTGCAGCATGCACTGCACGGGATGTTTACCAAAGTCCAAGGTTTCGTCGAAGGCAGATGAAGTAGACCCCCCTACGACATAGGTGGGTTGGATTACTGACATGGCCCGGTGAGTCAGGTCGCTATATTCATCGCAATTAATCGCTAAATCATAGGCTCCATAGCAGTGCTGTCGCCTTTGGATCGCCGCCTTTAAGGGAGGAAGCCCATCAGGTGAATGGGAATGCAGTGAAAAGTGCCAGTCAATGGTGGCGAGATTTTCCTCAAACTCACGGGTAAGGTCGCTGCCAAAAAAATCCAGCGTGCAATTAGGATATTTGGCTTTTAAGCCTCGCAGCAGTGGGGTAGTCACCACAAAATTGCCCAGCTTGTTTGAACCCAAAACGGCAATGTGGGGACGATTCCGTAACGGTTGGTTTGAAAAAAGTTCCATGGCCTCAGCCCTTACTAAACCACATCCGATTTGAAACCTGGCGTTTTAGTCTTGGCTAGGGGTGGTGATGGTGTTGAGGTTCGGTTGCACAAAATTCTGTAAAGTCTCCATCTACGGGATAACCGTAGGGCAACTCCCTTCATTATTCGGCTCGCCCTCTGCATCGCTGCCAGTGGCGCACAGAGCATCATCGCTGCCATCGGAGTCATTAGCTTGATCTTGAGTGGCAGGGGGTGGAGTCGCATCGTGGATATCTCCATCAGTACCTGTTGATCTGAGGGTACCGTCATCATTCAATCGCTCCAGAATGCCGAGATCCTCCGCAAACGCTTGGTCAATGGTAAGGACGGGATCATTGGGGCCTTCGGCTATCCTAAGGGCATCAGGGCGGTTGAATAGGATATCGGGATCGAGGATATTGACATCAACTATTCCCTCAAACGCTCCAATATCTCGGATGCCAATGGCTGCAACTCCCCGCTGGTCAGCGGCAGTGGCTCCAGTGCCGCTGGCATTGATAGCTGGGCTACCGATCAACAGACCATGGGTTTGGGTGGGGCCATTGTTATCCGCGAGCGGGGCCAGCAGGGGATCTTGACCAACAATATTGCCATCCACCCGATCAATGGGTGCCCCAGCAGTGATGCCTGTAGTGTCTTGAATCAGGCTATTCGTTATCGTGCTACTGCTGAGGTTAGCGCTGATATCGGGTGCGCTACCACTTACATCAACGTTGTTGGCGATGATGCTGTTGCTAATGGTGTTGTTCCTTGTCGTGTTCACAAAGATGCCACCACCGAGGCTATTAGAGGTGTTGAAGGCAATCGTGGCGTTGTTCAGGATGAGGTTGCCACCACCATTGTTGCGGGTAAAAATCCCACCCCCTCGATTACTCGTTGAATTCCCCGACACCGTAGAATTGATCACGGTGACATCTCCGCCACCACGGGCATACATGCCACCCCCTCTATTGGATGAATTACCCGATATCGTCGAATTGGTGATG
Source organism: Cyanobacteria bacterium P01_A01_bin.123 (assembly GCA_039815185.1). Classification (GTDB taxonomy): domain Bacteria; phylum Cyanobacteriota; class Cyanobacteriia; order Phormidesmidales; family Phormidesmidaceae; genus JBCBZT01. The sequence continues at coordinate 36,531 of JBCBZT010000018.1, forward strand.
GTGGCATGATTACGGTGATAAGACCCACCGCCTTTATTAGCTGCCGAATTACCCGATATCGTAGAGTTCGTTATGGTGAGCGAACCTGTGGCATAAAGGCCACCCCCCAAATCGCCCGCTGAATTGCCCGACACGGTTGAATTCGTCACGGTGACATCACGGGAGTAAACTCCGGCAGCAGAAAGCCTTGCCGAATTTCCCGATACCGTGGAATCAGTTAGGGTGATCGAACGATTACGGCTCCAAATGCCTCCAGTATGGCGGTTTGACGAATTCCCCGACACTGTAGAATTCGTTACGGTGATTGCACCACTACGGCTATAAAGGCCCCCGCCGTTGCGACGCGATGAGTTGCCTGACACCGTAGAATTTGTCACGGTGATCACACTACGGGTATAAATGCCGCCACCATATCGATTTGATGAATTACCCGACACCGTGGAATTCGTCATAGTAATCAAACCATTGCGGCCATAAATCCCGCCACCGTTATCGGTTGCCGAGTTACCCGAAACCGTGGAATTGCTAAGCGTCACAGCATCACGGGTATAAATCCCGCCACCTCTATCGCCTGCCGAATTACCCGAAACCGTGGAATTGCTAAGCGTCACAGCCCCATTGCTAGAGAAACCACCGCCGTTACCTGTCGTACTGCCATTTTGAACCGTCAGATTCTCCAGGGTGAGGGCGTCCGTGCTGGAATTATTCAACACTTGGTGAGTGCCGCTCCCATCTAAGACAGTACTTGTCTCGCCTGCTCCGCTGATGGTTACCGCTCGGCTGATGGCAATCGTCTGCCCCTCAGTAAATGTTCCTGGCGCCACGTTCACCGTGCCGCTAGCAGCAGCCACGTCCACACCATTCTGCACACTACCACTGCCCCCAACATTCACCGTATTCACCCCGGTACCTGCCAGGGTGCTCCCTGCCCTAAGGGTAATGCGCTGATTCAAATTAGCCGTCGGTGCCTGGAGCGTCAAATTGCCTGCATTAGCATTGCCGCTAGCATCAATTGCCGCATCCACCGTAATCGAGTTTGTTGCCTGGAGGGTGACATTGGTACCATCAAGTGATGTGACCACATTGCTAGCGGCAATCGTACTGTCGCCAGCAGGCAGATTAGTTCCTGTGGCTGCACTCGCAGTCCCCGTTGCCCCTACTGTCAAATCCGCCGGATCTAGCAACCAAGTACCCCAAACCCCATTCATCGCTCGGGTCGCCACCTCAGCCGTATTGGCCACCGTCAGCCGCTGTGCCCCGGAGGTCTCCACAAAACCACCATCCCCTGCAACGGCCCCCCCCTGAGCAGAAATCTGGCCTGCAAACAAAGTGTCCTGATCCGCCCAGACAATCACCTGACCACCATCTCCTGTTTGGATAGCATCCGCTGAAATGGTCGTGGCGGCATCCACTTGGGTGAACTGAGCCGTAGGCAAGTCTCCCTGCCCCAAGTAGTCACCGCCAATCCCCACATTGCCACCACCCTCAGTACCACTGGCGTTAATCGTGGCTCCATTCAAGGCAATGGTTTCTCCTAATACCTGCACTTGCCCACCCTGGTTACCCGAGACATCTACTGTGCCTGTGCCGGTGACTGCTCTAGGTGTTGTGTTCACTGCATCCCCACTGGAAAGTACAACAGTGCCATCGTCTAAAGTGCTCACCGTAGTGGCATTACCGCCCCATTCGCCAGCGAGTAAACTGGGCAAATCTAACGGCGTAATTCCTGAATCCACCAAATCTTGGAGCTGGTTGCTAGGAACTGCCAAACTCATTACCAAGCCATCCTGGGAAATGCTCAGAATGCCTTCTTCTGGTACGGCCACAATGGAGACACTGCCTCCCGAAGCTTCCAGGCTACCCGTATTAATCACGGTGCTCCCAGCGAGGGTCAAGCTTTCTCCGGGGTTAACCGCTAGGTCTGCTTCATTTAGCAATACCCCTTCATTGCCCAAAAAGACATAGCCCGTGGGATTGCCTGTTAGGGCACTGTAGTCATTGCTGCCCGTGGCGTTGAAGACACTGTCGCTAAAGGCTAGGCCACTGGCAGTGCTAATTGAAAACGACCCAGCTAGGTTCAAATGGGCATTGCGGCCCAACAATACCCCGGCAGGGTTGAGGATGAAGAGATTGGCGTTGTTGCCACCGCTGACTTGCAAGAGGCCGTTGATGACTGAGGTTTGTCCCCCACTCACCCGAGCCAGAATATTGCTGACATCGGGATTAGCAAGGAAGTTGGCGATCTCGTTGGTACTCAAGCCAAACTGTTGAAAGCTATGGAATAGATTGGCATCGACTTGGGTGCCGCCGTTGATGGTGTAGGTTTGGCTGGCGGCATCGAAGGTAACTGCAGTGCCGGTGCCGTCGGGGGCGGCGGTTACTGAGGGGTTGGCTAATGCTGGCAGTGTCAGTAGGGCAGGGCCAGTGGACAACAGCAGAACTAATCCTGCGCGTAACCCTGCAATCAATGCCATATTTCCCATTGCGATAGAAACCCCAAATCTGCAAACAGATCAACACACTTTCCGGTGATATGGGTATTGCCTAGTTCGGTCAATACCCAGAATTCTGTGGAATTCTAGTGAACCTTAGTGTTGGTCAATTGCTAGGAGAAACTACTGCGAAATTTCACCTAACTTTGCGAAATTCTGCAAGATGATGGTTGCCCTAGTACAAGATAGTGGCGGTTTCCTCAATATAGTAGTGAGCGTCTCGCTCACGTCTTAGGCAAGATGAGCAGATTCTGAATGGGTCGCTTATTTCTGCGTCCGGTCTTGAGCGCACTATGACTCAAATTACGAGACAGGCCATAAACGACCGGGCAGAATTTGAAGCGTTTCGTCACATCGGCAGCTTTCAGCCGAACATTGCACTGGGCTATCTTCCCGGTCAGATCCATGCTTAAAATCTGCCTGAAAAAGCGCCTTGACTGTACGGCATTAGCCAACAGCGTAAAGCATATGCAAACGGTGACGACTGCTAAAAACAAGATGGGTAGAAGGTCAAAGCCTTCCACCCATTGATGCCTCGAAAGACAAAAAGCATACCCCCAAGGGAATTCGAATCCCTGTCGCCTCCGTGAAAGGGAGGTGTCCTAGGCCTCTAGACGATGGGGGCCTGTTGTTAAACGATCCCTAATATAGCCAATCGGGGTATCTGTGTCAATTTGCAAAGAGATCATCGCACATCATTTATTTGGAGCAGCAAACTCAGCCCAGAGAATGGATTGAGGCTACTGTGCAACTTTGGTCACTAACTGAGAAAATTCCTAACTAGCGTTCCGCAGCCGAATGAGTTGGCGGCGTAGATTTGGAGATGCATCTAGCTCAGCCACTTCATGAACCACAACGTCAGTGTCAAGTGACTCCATATATTCGTCGCTGCCGTAGGCAAACGCGTCAACCAGCATCTGCAGAAGCTGCTCAGGGTCTCTCATGGCCAGTTTTTCCTCAATGAGACGGAATTTAAGGCGGATTTCACACTCGTATACCCCGACAGAGTCGTCTATTGTCTGATTCGCAGGATTGTTCATCACCTTATATGTTCCATCCACTAGCGCATAGATTCCTGAGTGAAGAAGAGCTGATCGGTTTCTTGAAGATTCCTAAGCCTTTATTCCTGAGCCCTTACTATAGGGCTGCAAAACATTTCTCCAACCTGAACAAAGGCTAACATTTGCTCAAGGATAGAGTATCCGTTAAATAGCGGAATTAACTAAAACAAAAAAAACACATCGCAGTCATCCAATATAAGAGATTCCTTTGTATTTTCAGGCAAGCCACGCATAATTTAAAGTTGTTATAAAACCTTCTCCATCATCTAAAACCCTGTTAATGAGAGGATTCTATGAGTCTATATTAGAATTCAATCAAGATAATGAGAGACACAAAAGCCAAGTATGAATATCAAATGAAAGCTTCTCTTTTAGGCTTCATCAAAGCTTTATAAATGAGTCTTTCTTACCTTAAAAATCAGTGTTCTATAGAAATATACAGAGCTAAAACATTGCATCTGACACACGCAAGAGTTGGGTATGTTTTGGCGAAGACACAGTGGCTTTTCTCAAGCTTTATGTAGCGTTTATCTCTCATTTGACCGTATATTTTCTAGGGCGGTTCCTCTCAGCACACTTCGGTATAGAGCTGTCGATTGGCTATCTTTGGGCGCAAATCTAACCTCAGGTGTTTATCTGGAGCTTGCTTAAAGGCGTTGAATATGTGACAAATTTTCCTGAATCTAGGGAAAATCCCGTGTAGCTCCGAAGATAGAGGGTGTTAAGCCAATGCTCACAGGGGTGACTCAAAACACATCACGGCTATTTATTTCAGCACTCATATGCCAATCGGCTTCTGCCCTGATATCGATAGGGCAGCTGAATGTAGACTCCTATCAGTCTTAAAGAATTGCTTTAGTGGATATGCGCTCCCCTTCCCTTAGGGCAGATTAGAGTATAGAGATAACAGTACATTGGCTCAATATCCGCCTTGAGAGTAAGTATGCTAAGACTGAGGCAGGTTTTAGTCGTATCCTGACCCTTGCCTACGTTGGTCTCTGAGACCACTGGGCTAAGTTCAGGGCACCGAATTTGAAGTTTATTGATTTCAAGACATTGACGTTGAAGGACAGAAGTCATGGGGTTATTTGATCGCGTTAGCCGCGTTGTCCGGTCTAATCTCAATGCAGCTGTCAGTGCTGCAGAAGATCCAGAAAAGATCTTGGATCAGGCAATTATTGATATGCAGGAAGACCTGGTGCAAATGCGTCAAGCGGTTGCAGGCGCGATTGCCAGTCAAAAACGAGTGCAGCAGCAGTATGGGAAGGCTCAGACTGAAGCCGAACGTTGGAAATCTAGGGCCCAATTAGCCGTTCAAAAAGGTGATGAAAGCCTTGCCCGTGAAGCGCTGGTTCGCAAGAAAAGTCAGGCCGATACTGCTGCCGCCCTTAAAACACAATTAGATCAGCAAGCTGGATCTGTAGATACTCTGAAGCGTAACTTGATTGCTCTGGAGAGCAAAATCGCTGAAGCGAAGACGAAAAAAGACATGCTTAAGGCACGTTCTAGTGCTGCCAAAGCAAATGAAAAGCTCCAGCAAACCATGGGCAATTTAGGCACAAGCAGTGCCATGGGCGCATTTGAACGGATGGAAGATAAGATTTTGCAGATTGAAGCAAAATCTCAAGCAGCCCAAGAATTGGCCGGAGCCGATTTAGAAAGCCAATTTGCAGTCTTAGAGTCAGGCAGCGATGTGGACGACGAATTGGCTGCCTTGAAAGTGCAGATGTTAGGTGGGAGCACCACTGACCAAGCTCAGCTACCGGCTTCTGAAGCGCCCCAATCTGCGCCTCAAGATGCGGCTGTCGATGAAGAGTTAGAGGCGCTGAAGACTCAACTGGATGAACTGTAACGGATAACTCTAGTACTCAAATCTGTTTGAGTGCTCAGATTGAGGTGAATTTGTTAAAGCTCGGCGATCGCCGAGCTTTTTTGTTGATACCCCACTCTCACGTTTCCTTCGTTGAAGGTCTGCAAAGGCATTCCCAGAAAACACGCAAATCGGTAAGCCTTTCCTCTACTCTTGATTAAGGAGGAAGGGTTAAGATTTGATTGCTCTACCTCCGACTGATTTGATTAATGTGAAGGGCTCAGGGATTTGTTATGAGTGATGCAGTCACCCCGATTACGGATACTGATTTCGCCGCTGAAGTGTTGGCCGCTGATAAGCCTGTATTGGTCTACTTTTGGGCGACCTGGTGTGGTCCATGCCGTTTAATGTCTCCTATTATGAGTGATTTGGCTGTGGCCAACGGCGATCGCTTAAAGATCGTCAAAATGGAGGTTAACCCCGATTCAACGGCAGTCGCAGACTATAACGTTGAGGGCGTACCCGCCTTAAGGTTATTCGTTGGGGGAAAGTTAGTTGAAACCAGGGAAGGGGTGATGAGTAAACCCCAAGTGGAACAACTGCTTACAAACCACTTGTCCTCCATGGCTTAAGACTGCTTAGCAACCTTTCAGATTTAAAGTTATGCAAATTGCTCGACGGTTAGCCCCCCTCCAGCGGAATGTTTTTGCGGATATGGATCGGGCCAAAGCTAAAGCTCGATTGGCTGGACGAGAGATTATTGATCTATCTCTGGGTTCCTCTGATATCCCTGTGGCTAAACCGATTTTAGATGCGATCGCGGCCTCTCTCTATGACCCGACGACTCACGGCTATTCTCTATTTCAGAGTACCCAACCCTTTCGTCAGGCCGTTGCCGATTGGTATACCCGAAAGTATGGGTTGCCAGTTGATCCGGAAACGGAAGTATTGACTTTAATTGGATCCCAAGAGGGCACAGCCCATTTGCCCCTGGCAATTTTGAACCCAAAGGATTTTGCCCTGCTCATGGATCCGGGGTATCCCTCCCATGCTGGAGGCGTACATTTGGCCGATGGACAAATCTATACAATGCCGTTGCGCGCCGAGAATGAATTTCTTCCGGTCTTTTCAGAGATTCCATCTGAGGTGATAGACCAGTCTCGGATGATGGTTTTGAGCTATCCGAATAATCCCACAACTGCCCAAGCGCCCCTAGATTTTTGGCAATCGGCAGTGGCCTTTTGTCAGACCCACAACATTGTGTTGGTTCACGATTTTCCCTATACCGATGTTGTATTTGACGGTGATCATGCCCCTTCGGTATTCCAGGCTGATCCAGAAAAATCAGTGTCGATTGAATTCTACAGCTTCTCCAAGTCTTACAATATGGGTGGCTTTCGGGTCGGCTATGCCATTGGTAATGCTGAGCTGATCAAAGCACTACGTCAGGTCAAAGCCAATGTTGATTTTAATCAGTACCGTGGCATTCTCAACGGTGCGATCGCGGCTTTATCAGGGCCCCAGTGTTATGTTCAGCAAACCGTTGATACCTTTCGTCAACGTCGGGATGCATTTGTCCAGGCGATGCACAACATTGGCTGGGCGGTACCAACCCCAACCGCCACGATGTACATCTGGGCTCAATTGCCCCAACCCTGGGCTGAACGCTCTATGGAGTTTGCTGTGAAGCTAGTTGAGACAACTGGTGTTGCAGTCTCACCAGGTTTTGGATTTGGTAAATCTGGCGAAGGTTACGTGCGTTTTGCACTCGTCCATGAACCAGAGACGCTAATCACAGCAGTTGAACGCATGGCTCAGTTTCTCAAATCAAAATAAATGCCTAATCGTAATGGCCTTGGTTGCGGCCATGGCCGAAGCTCCGATGCCTCCCTCTGAGTCTAAAGGACGAATCCTAGTTATCGAAGACGACGCAGCTAATCTCAAGCTACTGGTAGATTACCTTGAGCACCTTAATTACGCAGTGCTCGGGTTAGAAGAAGGTCGCCGTCTACTCCAGCATTTGACGTCTTTTCGACCCCATGTGATCTTGCTCGACATTAAGCTGCCGGGACCTTCCGGGTATCATTTGATCCAACAGGTTAGACAACATCCCCTCTGGCAAAGGCTACCAATTGTGGTACTTTCCGGCTATGCGTTTGCCACCGATCGACAAAAAGCCCTTGATTTGGGGGCCAACGACTATCTGGTTAAACCCGTAAAGCTCCAACAGCTGAGACAGCGAATTGAGCAAGCCTGCGATTTAAGTCCCTAAATCCTCAGTATCTTCCGTATTCAGGTAGTCTTCGACGGTTTGGCTCAGGGAATGAAGGGCATCTCCAATGCCATTGACCCGAGTCTCCAATTGGGAGACAACTAAAACTAAGGTTTGTAGTTGGTTGAGTACATCGCTGATCTCTTCGCGATATTGCTGTTCAAAGGTTTGCTTATCCATTGGGATTAATCGATTTCAGGAAGGAACACACCGACACCCCTGGATCGATCCTTGATCAAGCTCAATCCGAGGTATCTTCCCATTAATTCACAATCTGAAGAGCAAAATACCAAGAAAGTTTTGTAAATTATCAAAAAAATACGTATCCTTTAATGCTATTAAGGGGACTTTACATTCGTAGATTTTGCATCGATCGGCCAATTCAGTTAAATGCTGTGCTGCTTTCAGGCTAAAGCAAAGATCAGATTGTCCTCTTTTTCTCGTGGCAGTGGTGGCAAGAGTATGTGTAGTATAAATTACCTCTATGGCTAAGTATTTATTCTGTGGGAGAATTCTAGGGCTAAGATCTCGTTAGTCTCCTTAGTTATTCGCCATGAGCACCATCACCGAGCGTAAAAGCCAAGTGCAGCGCATCCAAAAGTTGGGCTTTGGAGATGGCTCCCCTAGTCAGTCTGACTGATTTGGCAGTGCTTGGCTCTCAAGAGAATCCGCTCAGCGATCGCGCCTGTCCACCACAATCCGAGACAATCTGCTCGTTCTGAGCCCTGCATGCAATTTCATGGCTTTTGGGGGAATGATGCGATCAAGGCAGCAGGGAAAAACTGTATAGGTTCTCTAGCCTGTGAGATAAGAAAACTTGTGAAGGCCAATAGGGTTTTGCTAGTTAAAGCGGTCATGCCGTAAGCGGGGTTCTCCCGAGCATGAACCCTTTGGAGGCCGCCGAAACTCAGGAGGAGTGGCCATGAAGCGCGCGATCGCGATCGGTTTGCTGCCGATTTAATAGTGTCGATGTCACTCCCCTCAACCGCTTGACAAATTTAGAGGTGCTTTCTTTGGCGGGCAATGACATCAGCGATCGCACTTGCCCCGTGCAACCCGAAACCGTTTGTCGGTTTTGACCCTGCCCCTGCCCGTGGCGGCATGGCTGCACAGAACACAAAACTAGGAGGTATGACCATGAAACCGATTCACATTGTTGGGCTATCGGTGCTTGTGGCGAATGTCGGTTGTACCAGCACTACAGACTTAAACAACAAAACTGCCTCAGAACCACCTGAATCACCAAAACCTGAAATCACGGCCCCAAATGAGACTGTATCAGCAACGGCTGAAGGGTTTGCCACCTTTGCCGACTGGTGTCTAAACCGAGAGAGTTTATCTCCAGAGGCGCTGCATACCGTTGAGCTGCTCTTAGAGAAAGCCGGAACTCAGGACTGTAGCTCAGCGCAAGAAAGTCTGGGCAATCTGAGTGACCTTATGCTCAGTAACAGCCAAGCTATAGAACTGGCACCGTTGGCCAGCCTGACCCACCTAAGCAGGCTTGACCTCAGCCGCAATCAAATTGTGGATGTGGCTCCCTTAGCCAACCTGACTAACTTGACTGGGCTTTATCTCAGCGATAACGAAATTGTAGATGTGGCCCCGTTAAATCGTTTGAACCGTCTGAGCGAACTTTCTCTGGCGGGCAATGACATCGCCGATGTGGCCCCACTCGCGAATCTGACTAACTTGGCCACACTTGATCTCTACAACAACGCCATTACAGATGTGACTCCCTTAGCGGCACTGAGCGAGTTGACCCTGCTTTACCTGGGCGAAAATCCACTCAGCGATCGCACCTGCCCTCTGCAACCCGAGACCATTTGCATCTTCTCTAACATCGTTCCTTAACAGCCTGAAACTATCTGTCAGTTATGACTCCCAAATGCGATCGCTTCAGGAAAAAATGGGATTAGGCAACAGAGAAAAACAGCATAAGTTATTCGACTTGCGAAATAAGGAATCTGTGAGGGCCAATGGTGGCCTTCCTCAAGGGGCAACCTGGAATCCATAAAGCATCATGAAGAGTCACCATGAAGGACGCGATCGCCATCGGCTTATTATTTTTTTTATGCGCGAATTGTGGAAATGTCATCGCTCAAAATGAGACTGCTTCAGACTCGTTTGAAACCTTTGCCGATTGGTGTCTGAATCAAGACCGTCTATCCCCAGAAGCTCAGCTTACCGTCGAGGCGTTATTAACTAGGGCTGGAACGCAGGATTGCAACCAGGCTGAAGCAGTGCTCACCAATCTGACCCAACTTACCTTTTATGGGGGTACCAGTGATGGCATCGTCGATCTTGCGCCCTTTGCCAGCTTGACCCATCTGACTGAGCTGACCCTCAATGGCCAAGGCATCGTTGATGTCACGCCTTTAGCCCGTTTGACCCAGCTGACCACGCTTGAACTCAATCAAAATAACATCGTAGACGTGACCCCCTTAGCCGGTTTGACGAACCTGGCCAAGCTTGAACTGGGAGATAATCACATCGCGGATGTGACTCCCCTAGCAAGTTTGACTCAGCTAACCAAACTTGACCTTAGCGGCAATGAAATTGTAGATGTCGCACCGCTCTCTAGCCTCACCAACCTAACCTGGCTGATGCTTGTAGGCAATCAAATCGTGGAGGTATCTCCCTTAGCCAGTCTGACCGATCTGGGATGGCTTTTTCTAGATAGCAATCAAATTACGGACGTCGCTCCCTTCGGGAGTCTGACCCAGCTAAAAGCGCTGTCTATTGGTAACAACCTAATTATTGATGTGACTCCGCTGGCCAACCTGACCGATTTAGATGCACTCTGGCTCCAAGGTAATCAGATTGCGGACGTTTCGCCGCTAACAAATATGACCGGTTTGTCGCTACTCTACATTGCGGATAATCAAATCACGGATATCGCCTCATTAGCGAATCTGACGAATCTAAACGAGCTTTGGCTCAATCACAATCAAATTGCAGACGTCGCTCCGTTAGCCAGTCTAACCAGACTTACGGAGCTTGACCTCAGCCACAATCAAATCGTGGATGTGAGCCCATTAGCCAGCCTAATACATCTGACCGACCTTAATCTGCGTGAAAATCCGCTCCGCGATCGCACTTGCCCCGTGATATCCGACACCCCCTACACAATCTGCTGGTTTTGACCCCCTTTACTTGAGCGCTGCTGTATTCGCGACAAGGGCTCCCCATCTCCCTGCAAAAACAGCTCACGCCTCACCATGCACATATAAATCGAAGTACTCATCAGTGTCGATGTTGTAGTGAATCTGAAAGTAACAGTCTCCCCCATCCAGAGGAGGCCCTCCCCCATCCATTAAATCCTCGACTGAGGCATTGCAGAAAAAGCTGGTATAGATAATTGCTTCACCATCAGTAGTGAAGTAGCCAAAATACTGACGGCCATAGTCTGGCAGCGCTTCCTCCAAAGGCCGCACTGGGTTAAAGCCAACGCCATCGCTCAATCGCTCGTCTGTGAGCAGGGCAGGCAGAATCTGCGCTTCCAAGTGGGCAATGTCTGCGGCAGAAGGTGACCAAAATTCGACAGTGTCGGCAGTCATAGGTATATCAAGGCGTTGCCGCTCTGCCTCAGCGGCACTAAAGATCACACCAAGGTAGTCTGGCTCTTGAATCAAAGTTGTCGGAGGTGCAGGTGTCTCCACCGCGCATCCGGCCAGACTAATCGCAATGGGCATAACGATGGTAAAGAACAGTCTTGAAAGTGGCATCTTGATTTCTCTCCCATTTGCTCGAAGCTATGTCTGAGGCGATTCAGGTGTGTTGCTCGTTCTGAGTGGGATTGGAGCCGATGCGATCGCCCTCAACAGCATTACTGTTGAGTTAACTTCACCGCCACCGCAGCCAGTTCTGGATCTCTCTAGTATTTGTTTGGACGGTGATCAAGTTAACTGCATAAGTTATTCGACTTGCGAAATAAGAAACCTTTGAGGGCCAATGGCGGCCTTCCTCAACGGACAACCTGGAAGCCACAAAGCATCAAGAGGAGTCACCATGAAGGGTGCGATCGCGATCGGTTTATTATGCGCGAGTTGTGGAAATGCCATCGCTCAAAACGAGACTGCTTCAAACTCGTTTGAAACCTTTGCCGATTGGTGTCTGAATCAAGACCGTCTATCCCCAGAAGCCCAGCTTACCGTCGAGGCGTTATTAACCAGGGCTAGAACGCAGGATTGCAACCAGGCTGAAGCGGTGCTCACTAATCTGACCCAGCTTACCTTTTATGTGAGTACCAGTGAGGGCATCGTCGATCTTGCTCCCTTCGCCAGCTTGCCCCATCTGACTGAGCTGACCCTCGATGGGCAAGACATCGTCGATGTGACCCCGCTCGCCAGTTTGACCCAGCTGACTCAGCTAACTCTCGCAGGCAATAATCTCACAGATGTGTCTCCCCTAGCCAGTTTGACGAATCTCGCGAAGCTTGACCTGCGAGATAATTGCATCGCCGATGTGGCTCCCTTAGCGAATCTAACCGAGCTGCTCCAGCTTGACCTCAGCAACAATGCGATTGTAGATATTGCTCCGCTTGCTAGCCTTACCCACCTGACCGCGCTGATACTTTCGGGCAATCAAATTGTGGAGGGGGCTCCCTTAGCCAGTCTGACCTATCTCAGAACGCTGACCCTCGATGACAACCAAATTGTAGAGGTGGCTCCCTTAACCAATCTGACCCATCTCAGAACGCTGACCCTCGGTAACAATCAAATTGCCGATGTCACCCCATTGGGTAGTCTGACAAGTTTGGATGCGCTTTGGCTTTACGACAATCAAATCGCTGATGTCACCCCGCTAGCGAACTTGAGCGATCTGTCGTTGCTTTACCTGGCAGACAACCAAATCACGGATGTCAGCCCGTTAGCGAGCCTGACACAGCTCAATGAGCTTTGGCTTTATGACAATCAAATTGCAGACGTGGCGCCGCTAGCGAGTCTGACCAATCTTATCAAGCTTGACCTCAGCCAAAATCAAATTGCCGATGTGAGTCCGTTAGCGAGTCTGACATATCTCAGCAAACTGGATCTGGGTGAGAATCCGCTGCGCGATCGCACTTGCCCCGTGCAACCCGAAACTATCTGTCAGTTCTGATGCCCGAACGCGATCGCCTCTGAGACCAGGAAGCAAGGCCATACTGCATAAGTTCTCCGGTCTATGACATGGGAAACCTGTGAAGGCCAATGGTGGCTCTCTGCTTGGGGCATGACTTCTGCAATTCAAAATCGCAAATCCATAATTGATCACACCCTTGAGTTCTATCTATAATATTTGTTTTGCAAATATTATAGATAGTTATTTATATAAATTACTTATCAAAAGCTTTTAAGATTGACATTTTACAGTTGGTGGGGCGAGCGCAATTATAAAGGTAAGCCTATCGACCACTCAGAAAGGATAGACAAACTTCATGATTGCCCTGACTGATTCGCGCCAAACTGCTCAAGCATCTAATCGACTAACGCTTCAAACTGCAACCATCGCCCAGAACTCCACAGCTATTCGCTGCCTCGACTGGGACCGTGATCGCTTCGATATTGAGTTTGAGTTGCAAAATGGCACAACCTACAATTCGTTTCTGATTCGGGGCGATAAAACTGCCCTGGTCGATACGTCCCATCGCAAGTTCGAGTCTCTCTACTTCGATAGCCTGATGGGCTTGGTTAACCCGGCTGAAATTGACTACCTAATCGTCAACCACACCGAACCAGACCACAGCGGCCTGATTCAAGCGCTGCTGAAGCTAGCCCCCCAGATTACCGTTGTGGGATCTAAGGTGGCTATTCAGTTTTTAGAAAATCAGGTCCACTGCACCTTCAAAGCCCATCGAGTCAAAAGTGGCGACCGTCTAGATTTGGGCCAGGGCCACCAGCTCGAATTTATCTCAGCACCTAACCTGCACTGGCCCGATACCATCTTCACCTATGACCATGGCACCCAGGTGCTCTATACCTGTGATGTCTTTGGCATGCACTACTGTGATGACGCCCTCTATGACGAGGCACCGCAGCTTCTAGATGCTGATTTTCAGTATTACTACGATTGCTTAATGGGCCCCAACGCCCGGTCGGTGCTGGGAGCGCTGAAGCGGATGGCTCCTTTTTCTATCGATCTGGTGGCCACGGGCCACGGGCCTTTGCTGCGGCACCATAAGGAAGATTGGATTAGCCATTATCGTACCTGGAGCGAAACCCAATCAAAAGCTGCCCCCTTTGTGGCCGTGTTTTACACCGATGGCTATGGCTACAGCGATCGCATTGCCCACACCATTGCGCAAGGCATCAGTAAAACGGGTACGGATGTGGAGCTGATGGATGTGCAGGAAGCCGACGCCCATGACGTGCGAGAACTGGTTAGCGAAGCGGCTGGCCTAGTGATTGGCATGCCGCCCCAGGCAGAAGCCGACACCAGTTTGCATCCCATCCTCAGCACAATTTTGGCAGCCGCCCATGATAAGCAAGCCATCGGCCTGTTTGAAACCGGGGGTGGCCATGACGAACCGATTTATCCCTTGCGGAATCGGTTTCAAGAATTGGGACTGACAGCAGCCTTTGCGCCCATTGTGATTAAGGCAACGCCATCAGCAGCCACAGACAAACTTTGCGAAGAAGCAGGAACTGACCTGAGTCAATGGCTGAATCGAGACCGTACTCAGCGGCAAGTTAAATCGCTGAATGCCCATTTAGACCAGGCTTTAGGACGCCTTAGCAGTGGATTGTATCTTCTGACTGTGCGCAAGGGGAATGTCACCGGGGCTATGTTGGCTTCCTGGGTGATTCAAGCTAGCTTTCAACCCCTGGGAGTCGCGATCACCGTTGCCAAAGACCGCGCCATTGAATCGCTTTTGCAAGTGGGCGACAGCTTTGTCCTCAATGTTTTGGAAGAAGGCGACTACCAGCCCTTGATGAAGCATTTTCTGAAGCGATTTCCCCCTGGTGCCGACCGCTTTGCAGGCATTGCGACCTACGACGCCACCAATGGCTCTCCCATTTTGGCAGACGCACTGGCCTATCTAGAATGCACCGTTACCCGTCGGTTGGAAGCTAGCGATCACTGGATTGTCTATTGCACCGCCAAAGCCGGACGGGTTGCCAACTCAGATGGATTAACCGCTGTTCATCATCGCAAAGTCGGCAGTCATTACTAAAAACACTGCTCTTTTTGCGCTTGCAGGCCTGTCTGACCCTTCGCATTGCGACAGCCACCCATGATGAGCTTGAGCGCCAGGTAGGGCATGACTGCTGCAATCCAAAATCGCAAATTCAAAATCCAAAATCAGTATCATCATGCAATCCTCATCTTCATCTCCCTCCCCCCGTTGGGCCACCTGGCTCAGCAACATTCATATCGTTCGCGTCCTAGAACTGGTTCAAGACTTGATTGTGATTTCTCTTTGCATTGGGCTGTTCAGCTTTATGGTGATGCAGCTACGAGAGATGTTCGTGTCGCTGCTGCCGCCTCTGAACTTTCCCCATGTCACTGCGGATATTCTGTTCCTGCTGATTATGGTGGAACTGTTTCGGTTGCTGATTATTTACCTGAAAGAGCATCGGGTCTCCATTGGCGTGGCAGTAGAAGTGTCGATCGTTTCGGTGCTACGGGAAATTATTGTGAACGGCGTGCTTGAAATCCCTTGGACTCAAGTGTTGGCGACCTGCTCTTTTCTGCTCGTCTTAGGAGCCTTATTGGTCATCCGGGTCTGGATTCCGCCCACCTTTGATGGCGTTGACCCAGAGCAGCAAGTTTCTCGCCGTCACCGGATTCGGTTTGCCCACGATTTAGCGGAAATGAGCGGCAAACAAGACCATTGATGGCTTCAGTCCCCATTAGACAGGGTTCCTACTCCCATAATCAATCCCCCTTAATCCCATGGTTTACTCCACAAATTCTCAACCTATCTCCATGCAAGCAACGCCCCGCCCCAGAGATGTCTAGGTCGCCGAGATTGCGCAACAAACTCAAGTGTTGCGATCGCGCACCTGGGATCGCCTCAAGTTTGAAGTCGAATATGGACGCCGCTGCGGCACCACAGCAAACTCCTATCTGATTCGGGGTGATAAAACAGCCGTCATTGATCCGCCGGGTGAGTCCTTCACCTGGATTTACATAGAAGCCTTACAGCAACAGGTCGAATTTAGCGATATCGACTACATCATCACCAGCCATGTCAATTCCAACCGCATGGCAACCCTAGAACAGCTCCGAGAATTGGCTCCCCAAGCGATTATTGTTTGCTCTCGTCCAGCGGCTAATGCCCTCAAGAACGCCTTGCTTGCCTGGGAAGATTCCCTGTATGCTGTCCGCTCGGGTGAAAGTCTGGATCTGGGTCAGGGTCACCACTTAGAGTTTACGACTGTCCCTACCCCCCGCTGGCCCGATGGGCTTTGCACCTATGATCTGGCGACCCAGATTCTCTATAGCGACAAGCTGTTTGGGGCACACATTTGTAGCGAAACCCTGTGGGATGAGAACTACCGGAAACTAGAAGCTGATCGACGTTACTATTTTGACTGCCTTCAAGCGCTCCAGGCTCGCCAGGTAGAAACCGCCCTCGACCAGTTTGAAACGCTGCCGTTACAGTGCCTTGCCCCTGGCCATGGCCCCCTGGTACGCCACAGCCTCAGCCGATTGCGCCAGGATTATCGGCAATGGTGCCAACAAGAAACCCAACGGAGTTTGCGAGTAGCTTTGCTCTATACCTCGGCCTATGGCAACACTGCTAAAGTCGCAGATGCGATCGCCAACGGGCTAACGACTGCCAACGTGGCGGTCGAGTCGATCAACTGTGAGTCAACCCCACCGGAGGACATTGCCCAAATGATCAAAGCCTGCGATGGATTCATCATTGGATCACCCACCTTGGGAGGGCATGCGCCGGTTCAAATTCAAACGGCGCTAGGCAGTATTTTGGCGAACGTTCCTAAAACTAAACTGGCTGGGGTCTTTGGTTCCTATGGTTGGAGTGGCGAGGCAATTGGCCTACTCGATCAAAAGCTGCGGGATGCAGGCTACTGCTTTGGCTTTGACCCCATCCGGGTTCGATTTAGCCCCGACAAAGCCATCCTGTCCCTTTGCAAAACTGCCGGAAATCAATTTGCGCAGCAACTCCGAAAGCGGTCAAAACAGCAGGTTCCCCGACAGGTTGTAACAGGTGCCCAAGCCAATCGCACTGCCCAGGCTATAGGTCGGGTAATCGGGTCTCTCTGCGTGGTCACCAGTCGCCAGCATGATATCCATAGCGGCATTTTGACCACCTGGGTTACCCAAGCCACGTTTACCCCACCGGGGCTAATGCTTGCCTTACCAGCCCATGACCCCGTGTTTAGTGACTTGCAGCCAGGCCAGCCTTTTGTACTCAACATTCTCAAAGAAGGTCGCACCATTCGGCGTCACTTTTCTGCCCAGCAGTCCACTCAGACTGCCTTTTCCCATCTGAATACTCGCCCCGCTGAAAACGGCAGTCTAATTATCACCGATGCCTTGGCTTATCTGGAATGCACGGTTCAAGCAGGTATACCTGCTGGCGATCATCAGCTGATCTATGCCCAAGTTTTGACTGGCAGCCTGCTGGGAT
This sequence comes from Cyanobacteria bacterium P01_A01_bin.123, assembly GCA_039815185.1. Taxonomy (GTDB): domain Bacteria; phylum Cyanobacteriota; class Cyanobacteriia; order Phormidesmidales; family Phormidesmidaceae; genus JBCBZT01. The sequence continues at coordinate 53,746 of JBCBZT010000018.1, forward strand.
CGGATGGGGTGACCGCCGTTCAGCATCGTAAGTCTGGCAGTCAGCACTGAGTGAGTGATGTATGCCATAGTTCAAGAAACTGAATCGCTTCTGGAGTTGGTCAAGGGGTGATGCGTAAGTGATCTATGGTTTACATTCAACTAACGCTAACGGCCATTATTTGGGGCGGTACCTTTATTGCTGGGCGTGTGGTTGTGGCTGAAATGGGGGCATTTTCGGCTGCTTTTCTGCGTTTTGCAGTCGCTTCGCTCTGTCTGTTGCTGATGGCGCATCAATTTCAAGATGGGTTGGTCAAACTCAAGCTACGCCAACTGCCATATTTGATTTTGCTGGGTTTGAGCGGCGTATTTGCTTACAACATTTTCTTTTTTCTGGGTCTCCAAACCATTACGGCTGGGCGAGCGTCCTTAATTGTGGCGCTCAATCCGATCGCGATCGCCTTGTTTTCAGCGTTGATTTTAAGAGAGCGACTCACACTATTGAAATTCGTAGGCATTGCGACGTCTCTGTTAGGGGCAGCCATTGTGATTGGTCAAGGTAATCCGTTGGGTTTACTATCGGGTGGCTTACAGCAGGGAGATTTATTTGTGTTGGGGTGTGTTGCCAGTTGGGTGGTTTACACGCTGGTAGGTAAGCAAGTGATGGCATCGCTGTCACCCTTTGTGGCAACAACCTATGCTTGTCTAATTGGGGCTGCAGCACTTTTACCCTTAGCCCTCTATAACGGCTTGATTCAAGACTTACGGCAACTGTCACCCGTGGCTGGTTTTGGGATTCTGTATCTAGGGTTGTTGGGTTCTGCAGTAGGCTTTAGCTGGTATTACACCGGGGTAAAAGCCATTGGTGCGGCTAAAGCCGCTATTTTTATCAACTTAGTGCCACTCTCTGCGATTCTGTTAGCGGCTGTGTTATTAAAGGAACCGATTACATCAGCTTTGGCAATCGGGGGTGGATTGGTGATTGTTGGTGTTTTTTGTACTAACCGGGGTTAGCTGCCTCTGAGATAATCAGTGAAAGCTAGGTTTGTGTGCAGCTTGTCTATTGTCATCTTGTTTAGGTGCTGTCATGCTTCATGATCCCGATCAGGCTGATCTGTTTCCTAAGTTGTCTGAAGCAGATCTGCAAAAAATTGCCAACCAGGGCAAAGAGCGCCAGTTTTCCGATGGCGCAATTCTATTTTCTCAGGGCGATTTGACCTATCCGTTTTATATCGTGTTGACCGGTGAAGTCCGCATTAGTAAACAAGTCGGCGGAGAAACCCAGCTGCTAACAATTCACGGGCCAGGTGAATTCACCGGAGACATTAGCATGATGGCGGGCAACCCAGCGATGGTTACCGCACAGGCCGTTGGTTCCATTCGTGTGTTGGAGTTCTCGCCGGAAGGCTTTCGTCGCGTGATTGCCGAGTGTTCACGTTCTGCAGCGGTGATTTTGACGGCGATGGCAGGGCGTTCGGAAGACGTGGGCGTTCAGCTCCAGCAACAGGAAAAACTGGCTGCATTAGGTAAACTCTCAGCCGGGTTGGCCCATGAGCTGAACAATCCAGCAGCAGCAGCGGTGCGGGCCTCAAAACAGTTGCGTGAGTCGCTGCACCAGTTGCAGCAGCAAACCCTCGCGCTGTCGCAGCAAACCTTGTCAACCCAACAGCAGCAGGAACTCCAACAGGTGCAAGATTTTGCCCTGGCCTGCCGCAGCAATGTCACGTCGCTGACGCCGTTAGAGCAGGGGGAACGCGAAGATGCCTTGGCAGACTGGCTGGATGATCGCGACATTGCCGACAGTTGGAAACTGGCCCCAGAGTTGGTGACAGGTGGCGTCGACGAAGCCTATCTGAGTCAGCTTGAGGATGCCGTGGGGCGTAAGCATTTGAGCAGTGCGCTGCATTGGCTGGAAGGTAATCTCACGGTGGCATCGCTGGTGTATCAGGTTGAGCACAGTACACAGCGGATCTCAGAACTGGTTAAAGCGCTCAAATCCTACACCTATATGGATCAAGCGCCCCTGCAAGAAATCGATATCCATCAAGGCCTGGAAGATACGCTGACGATTTTGCATCACAAGTTGAAGTACGGCATTGCCGTAGAACGAGACTATGATCTAGCGTTGCCCAAGATTTGTGCCTACGGCAGTGAGCTGAACCAAGTCTGGACTAACCTGCTAGACAATGCCATCGATGCCCTAGGCAGTGGTCAGAATTTAGCCCAAAAGCCTGACGGCCCTCGAATTACCATTCACACCTGCCAGAAAGCGGATTACGTCCAGGTGGACATCATTGATAACGGGTCTGGGATTTCTGAAGACGTGCGATCGCAGATTTTTGAGCCATTTTTCACGACGAAGGGCGTCGGTGCTGGCACAGGGCTGGGGCTAGACATTGCCCACCGGATTGTGGTCAAGCGACATGGCGGTTCTATTCGGGTGACTTCCCAACCCGGCGACACCTGCTTTCAAGTTTGCTTGCCCTTCCGTCCTCCTACACAAACCCCCTAGTCGGAGGTCACAATTAACCTAGGCGTACGAAGGCGATATGACGATGGTTAAGTCTCAGTTCATGCCGATAGTCGGATTTGTGATCACGGGGTTAGCACTGGTGAGTTGTGCCTCCCCAAATTCGGCTCAGTCAGAATCACCCCCCAACCCGACTCCCTCGGCTGCCGATGCCGCTAGTGCTGATGCATCAGCCCCCACTATCGATTTCTCGTCTGGGATGCTCGGGGTCACGGACAATCGCAACCTATGGGTTCCAGCTTTTCGCTCGATACCTGTGCCCAAGATATGCTGGCTATTCTCGACGATATGAAAGTTTCGCAGGCAGTGTTTTGTGGTCAATCACTCGGCGGCTATATCGCTCAACAAATCTATTTTTCTGCCCCTGAGCGTATGCAGGCGATAATCATTATCGGCGCTACCCCCATCGCCAAAGCGTACAGCAAATTTGAAATCTGGGTGCTCAAAGCCAGCTTGCCTCTCTTCCGATTCTGGCCCTATGGCCATTTCACTCAAGCGGTGGCTAGGAATACGGCTCAGACCCAACTAGTACAGGACTATGCGCTCCAGGCAATTCGGCAGGTTAACCGAGAGGATTTTCTTTCAATTTGGCGGGCTGTCACCCTAGCTGTTGATGATCAAGGCCAACCCGAACTGACAATTGATGTGCCGTTGTTATTAGTCCATGGGGATCAGGACGGGGTAGGCAGCATCAAGCGAGACATGCCCATTTGGGCAACCCAGGAGAAGAAGGCAACCTATCACGTTATCCCTAACGCTGGGCATAATGCCAACCAAGACAATCCGACGTTTACGAACCAGGTTATTGTCGAGTTTCTAGCACGCGATCGCTGATGATTTGAGAGCACTGCAAGCACGCGACCTAGCTCGCTGTAGCGCACCAAGCTTGATAGCGACGGCCATCCCAGCGCAGCAAAGACAAAACAGTATAAGTTCTCCTATGTGCGACATAGGAACCTTCTGAGGGCTACTGAAGATTGCGCCGGGTAAAACGATAAAGCAGAGCGTGTGCAGCTAGAACTTTGACTTGGCGTATTGAGCAATCTGACTAACGCCGTAATACTGTGCTTGAAATCGGGAGAAGGGGCTATGACTAAAGCGATCGCGATCGGTTTACTATCAAGTCTGGTTGCAGTTACGTGCGCGACAACCGTTGTCGCGCAAACCGAAAGTTCTACAGAATCATTTGAAACCTTTGGTGACTGGTGTCGTAACCGGATCCGTTTGACCCCAGCAGCCGAGCATACCGTCAACGTGCTAATAGAAGAGGCTGGAACCACGGATTGCCAGCAGGCAGAAGAGACACTCACCAATTCGATTGAGCTTGATCTCAGTGGCCGTCAAATAGCAGATGTATCCCCTTTAGGCAGTTTGACCCATCTGACTCGTTTAGGCTTGCGTGACAACCAAGTTGGGGATGTAACCCCGTTAGCTAGGCTCACCAACTTGAGAGGGCTGGGGCTGAGTAACAATGTCATTAGAGATGTAGCCCCGCTCACGAATTTGACGAATCTGACATTGCTCAACCTCGCACACAATCAAGTCGAGGATGTCACACCATTGGCCGAACTCACCAACCTCAATAACCTTTTTCTCGATGACAATGCCATCGCAGATGTAGCCCCATTAGCCGGGCTGACCAACTTGAGAACGCTTTGGCTTTGGAATAACGACATTGTGGATGCAACCCCATTAGCCAGTTTGACGGGTCTGCAAAGACTGTATTTGGGTGCTAACCCACTTAATGATTGCACCTGTCCCATCCAACCCGAAATCAGCTGTCAGAGCGATGACCGTTCAGCTCGGTGTCAGTTCGGTGACCCCATGTACGGTCGCTGATTGATTGTTTGAAGACAAGCACAACACTGCGCTCAAAAATTGGGAGGCGTGGCTATGGCGAAAGCAATTGTTATCGGCTTGCTATCAATATTCGCGATTGGCGCAACTTGTACACACGTTGCGTTTCAAAGCGAAGCCCCTCTTGCCAGCTTGAGTCGTCTCAACGCCCTTGATCTAAGTCGCACTAGAATCACCGATATGTTGCCGCTAGCCAATCTGAACAATCTGACTCGCCTGAACTTTTATCAAAATCAAATTGCAAATGTTGCACCATTGTAGAACCTGACGGCGCTGACTAACCTTGACCTGGGGCGCAAGCAAATCACAGATGTGACTCCTCTAGCGAGCCTGACCAATTTGGCTTGGCTTGACCTCAATAACAATCAAATTACGGATGTATCTGCACTAGCTGATTTGCCCAATCTGACAACCCTCGTCCTAGTCGATAATCCACTTAATGATCAAACTTGCCCACGGCAACCTGAAACGATCTGTGAGTTTGAGTTTTACAACCCCCGTGACGCGCTGCCACCACAGTCATATCCCTAATCGCAACTGACCTGGACAAACACCTACACAAACCACCTGACCGGAGGTCACAATTGACCTAAATAGGCTTTGGTGACAATTGAGCGCGTGGGTATGACCCATCGCTCAGCCTTAACTCAAACACGGTCAGCTAAGAAGGAGAGATGACGATGGTCAAGTATCGTGGCCTGTCAACGGTTGGGGCAGTCGTCGGGGTCATCCTGATCGGATGTACGTCTACTAATCCAGTGCCGCCAGCATCACAGGCCAACCCAAGCTCAGATGCCCCTGCCGCCGATGCCTCTGCTGCCAGTGATGCGGTAGCGTCTAACGATGAGAATTCATCTGGCGCAGCGATCGCGCAGGTACAAACTGCCCAACAAATTACCCTAGTTGAGGGTCTAGAACACCCCTGGGGAATGGCGTGGCTACCGGATGGCAACCTACTTGTAACCGAACGTCCCGGTAGAGTGCGGATTATTCGGGATGGCGAGCTTGCCCCGACCCCAGTGCCCGGTGTCCCGGCAGTATTGGGTGCAGGACAAGGGGGTTTGCTCGATATCTCCGTTCACCCCCAGTTTGCTGACAACCAATGGGTTTATTTCACCTATGCCCACGGCGCCAGTAACGCCAACCAAACCCGCGTGGCTCGTGCTCGGTTTGACGGCAGTACCCTCTCGGATTGGACGCCGATTTTTGAAGTTAACCGTTCTAAAGAGGGGACTCAGCATTTTGGGTCTCGCATCACCTGGCTACCTGACAACACGATGTTGATCTCCATTGGGGATGGTGGCAATCCACCGTTAAGACTTGAGGGAGAATTGATTCGCAATCAGGCTCAAAATCTAGGTAGCCATCTGGGCAAAGTGGTGCGGTTGAGCGATGATGGCTCAATCCCCGCTGATAATCCCTTTGTCAACACGCCAAATGCTGACCCGGCCCTATGGAGCTATGGCCATCGCAACATCCAGGGAATGGCGTTCGACCCAGTGACCAATCAGATTTGGGTGACAGAACATGGGTCACGGGGCGGTGATGAGTTGAATCGGGTCGATCCAGGAGAGAATTACGGTTGGCCACTCGTCACCCACAGCCAGGAATATTCTGGCGGCGAGATTTCATCGGAGCGATCGCGCCCCGGCATGGTCGATCCCAGTATTGTTTGGACACCCGCGATCGCGCCCTCTGGCTTAATGATGTATCGGGGCGATCGCTTCCCGCAGTGGCAGGGCAATCTGTTCGCTGGAGGACTGGTATCACAAGATATCAAACGAATTGAGCTGGATGAGACTGGCACGGTCATTAGCGAGACCCCCATAGCTATTGGGCAGCGGGTGCGCGATGTGCATCAGGGGCCAGATGGGTTAATTTACATCCTGACCGATGAACCGAATGGCCGCTTGATTCGGCTGGAACCGGGTTAAGGAAGCAACCCAACCCCTTACACTCGAACGCCTAACGCTTTACGATGCTGAATGAACCGGATCTTATCCATAGGCTTGTCGAGATTCCATGACAGATACAATCCAGGCAACCGCTCGTAAGGCGTTTGATTTGTTTGCTCAAGGTTGGATTAATGGCGATTTCAACCCTTATATTGATTTACTCGCGGATGAAATGACCTTTTGGTTTCCTATGGGGAAACATCGGGGCAAATTTAGTGGCGTTGAGGGACGGCAACAAATGATTGCTAAATGCCGTGATCATGAAGCTGCGGGCGACCGCCTCACATTCCATCCCCCTAATTATGTATTGACTGATGGAACCTCGGTGATCTTTGAATTTGAGTCAGAAGGGCTTTACGGTGGTGAACCTTACAAAGGGCATAACGCGATCGCGTTTGAGATCCAAGACGGCAAAGTGATTGGCTTCCGCGAATATTTTGGGGACCTCGGAGCGTAACATAGTTTCAGCATGGATTAGCGTCTGACATCAGGAGCCTGTACACCGATGGAGAAGGGCAGATTGGAGGCGTTTAGTGATGGTGTCCTTGCGATTGTGATCACCATCATGGTTTTAGAGCTGAAGGTTCCAGAGACTGCTGGCCTAGCCTCTCTACAACCGCTGTTGCCAACCTTTTTCAGCTATGTGCTGAGCTATTTTTATCTCGGCATCTACTGGAACAATCACCATCATCTCTTGCAGGCAACCCGCCGGATCAATGGTCGCGTTCTTTGGGCAAACCTCCACCTGCTGTTTTGGTTGTCACTCATTCCGTTTGTGACGGGATGGATGGGCGAAAATCACTTTGCAGCTGTATCAGTGGCCCTGTATGGTGTGGTTCTCTTTGCCGCTGCGATCGCCTACTTTATCCTCAGCCGGTTTCTGATGGCCCATCCAGACAATAACCCTGTCCTTTTGAAAGCCCTGGGCAAAGACTTAAAAGGGAAGCTATCAATGGGCGTCTATGTTGTTGCGATTCCGCTATCCTTTGTGTCATCTTGGATTGCCTGCACCTTATATGTGCTAATAGCAGCCCTATGGCTGATTCCAGATCGTCGCATTGAGAACACACTCTCTCACCTGCGAGAATAAGTCTTTGAGAAAATGAAGGCTTATGAATTGGGTTTCTCTGATATCTGTGATTGGTCATATGCGACTCTTGCTGTTTCAACAGCATTAAAATTCCTTATTGACCAATTGCACAGAGACCTGAGCACGACATTTAAGGCTTCACCTAGGTCTGTGAGAGAATATTCCACCCTTGGTGGTACTACTGGATAAACTTTCCGGCTCACCAACCCATTACGTTCTAAGTTTCTAAGCGTACGGGTTAGCATCCGTTGAGAAATCCCGCCAATTTCCCGTTGCAGTTCACCGTAGCGCTTTGTACTGCGGGACAGAACATACATCACCGCGATCACCCACTTATCATCAATCAGATCAAGCGTTTGATGCAAGTAGGGATGGTGCTCCAACACTGTGGCCGGAGTCATGGGTTCTGGAGATTGCGTCATGGTAGAAGCTGTGTACCTACACTCGTGTACGTATAGCAGTTTTTTGTACGTACTTGTCATGATCAAGTCTTGAACAAGATAATCAAATCACGAAAGCACAAAACAAAGTCAAATCAGCTTCAAATTAGAGGGCTCTAGGTTCTGTGATTTCTCGACTGCTTCACTTAAATATGGTCTACCTGTGCCTAACTGAAGCCGCATACATGTGCCCGTTTTTAGTTGAGCTCGGAGAACATAAGAGTAGTTTATATCTGTCATTTTTTTTTGCATACTAATCAAGGCATTAATCATGAGTGGCAATCCATTCTCTGAAGAACTAACGGCTGACAATTGCATTTTCATGATGATAGATCATCAAGTCGGGCTGCTACAATTTTTGCCCTCTATTGATCCGATGATTCTCAAAAATAATATCCTGGGCCATGCAAAAACTGCCAAAGCATTCGGCATTCCAACAGTACTTGGCACGAGTTGGCCACAAGGGCCAAATGGACCAACATTGCCTGAATTAGTCGATCTCTTTGGCAAAGAACAAATCATTGATCGACCCACTGTAAATTTCTGGAATGACCAGACTTCACGCGCAAAGGTCAAATCATATGGGCGTAGAAAGTTGGTGATTTCAGGTTTGGCAACAGAGGTTTGTGTTGCATTTCCGTCCCTAGCGGCAGTGCAGGAAGATTACGACATTTATGCCGTCATAGACGCTTCATCTGACTTTAATCCGCTGATTACGCAGGTAACAATGCAGCGGCTTGCGAGTGCTGGTGTTGTGGTCACAACATGGGTTGCAGTGCTTGCTGAATTAGCTAGTAATACGCAAATCAATGGCAAGTTTATTGGCAATCTTTTGAAGGAACACTGTGGTCAATATGCGGCTAGTTGGGATAACTTCATAGGAACCGCAAAAAGTGCAGATACGGTCACCAAACAGTTGGGTCTGTATGCAGCGAAAGAACCTGTTAATTACGCCACCATGAACACGCCCACCTAAGGACAATCTTGAAAATTATCTCAATCATGTAGGACAACATTTCTATAGTCTCAATTATGCTTCAGCACACCTATGGCGTGAATCATTAAGGCAGGGTTGGTGATTGTCTATCCCACTGGTCGAAGTTCTGTCGTGTGCCATTTCGCCAAATAATAGGCAAAGAATTCTCTTGCTGCTGCAACCTCACGCGTTTGCCATGGCTACCTTGGTATTCCCAAGCGGGGGCGATGGAGTTGAGTTGAGATTGAGCCAATACGGCTGATTTAAAGACATCAAAATCCCCATGGGTTTGGGGCTCTCCCACTTCTAAGGCAAAGCCATTCGTAAAACGGGTAATGGCAAGCCAGGTTGATTCGCCCGTTACAAAGGTAATGTCGCCAAGGGTTTGGATGGTTACTGTTGTCGGATAGTCAATGGTGGGAATCGTTGCTCCCTGCCAAAGCAAAAGGTTATCGAATTGGGCGATCGCGTGGTGTCCGCCCCCCTCTACAGTTAATATTTCAGTGCCTGTGCTCCCAAGCCAGCGCAAACTAAAGCCGCTCCAGTCTCCCCCTGTGCCTTTGGCTAAACTACCGAGTTGAAAGGTATGCCCAAAGTAGACCGTTTCGTAAAACGCAGGCCCGTACAGACCGGGCTTCCAGTTTTCGTAGTGGGGATGAGTGCGGCGAATTTCAACAGGTTTGACAAATCGACGATGGGCGATTGCGATGGCATCAGGTGGTGGGCTATAACGGCTGGTCAAGGCATGAATCCAGTCAAGATCGAGATCTGTCGGTAGGGGGCCATCGCCGAAATAGAACCAAAAGAACCGCTGGGCGTCATCGCCATAGATTCTTTTGGCAGGGCCATTCCACTCTCCCCGCCAATATTTCAAGGCTGCTGCTCGAAACAGGCAGTCTAGGCCATCTTGAGCCAGTTGCCGCACTTCTGGGTCTTGGGCAAAGTCGTAAAGATTCAGGTAAGCGGCTGTCGTGTGACCGTGGTACACCGGGCTATCCCACTCTCCCATGCCAATATCCAATAGGGTCGAGACATAGCGTTGCAGACGGGCTTTGTAAATTAACCGGGTTGATTCGTTGCCCGTTTCTTCAGCCATCAGATAGACCGAAGTTTCTCGCATGGCCCTGAGATTATCAGTATTGCGACAATCAACAGGCGTCTCGCAGTCGTCTTCCGAACGCTCCCAAAATTTTCGGGGCGGATCCGCCGTCCGATCCAGGGGATCGCTCAACGTGAACTGATGCATCGCCTGCCACATTCGTTGGCGATAGTCTGGATCGAGGCGATCGCCAAAATAAAAATACTTCCTTATTTGTCCTTTAAGGGTGAACCCAGAGTGGAGATCGACCCCCAACGTTTCTACGGCTTGGGGATCAAGCTTTTGTAAAAAAGCGAGGGCAGGCGCGGCTTCTACCTCATTGGTGCTGGCAATTAAATCTGCCATTGCTAAGGGATAGGAGTGCTTTTCGTATTCGTAGGCAATGCTGCCGTAATCGTCTGGCTGTCTAAGCTGCTCCAACGCCCAAACCGAGCGGAATTCCACCATAATGCTGAACAAGCTGTCAAACATGCGGGATCCATCCAAGCTTCAGAATGGTTGGGGCTTTAGGATGTTTGAATTTGAATAGAGCCCCGAAAGCCATATTATCGTTTTCGGCGTTTCCACAACGATTGAGATTACGCTAAATGAGCTACTTGATCACATTCCTGGCCTATCGTGGCATTCAATATCTGCGTTAAGAGCACAGGTTTGAATCTGAACTGCTGAATCCCGTAAACTGAGTCATCCATCCTTAGATCAAACTGATCATAGGGTGGATTGTATTTAAGGGTTTAGCCTGCTGTAAGCCTGCTTCCTTCGGTAAGGTGGTCAGTGATGGCAGAACCTAATCTTGAAAATTAGCAGCAAAACACCGGGTCTCTGTTGTTCAATCAGCCTTATGCAAATCTATCTAGACTACAGCGCCACAACCCCGACTCGTCCTGAAGCGATCGCAGCCATGCAAGCCGTTATGGCTGACCAATGGGGGAATCCGTCGAGTCTGCATCAATGGGGTAACCGATCGGCCACCGCGTTGGAGCAAGCCCGGATGCAGGTGGCTGACTTACTCAATGCAGCCATTGACGCGGTAGTTTTTACCGCTGGCGGCACTGAGGCTGATAATTTGGCCGTGATGGGGGTAGCACGACAGTACAAACAGCCCCAACATTTGATTATTTCAGCGGTTGAACATTCTGCGATCGCAGAACCTGTTCATTTGCTTGAGAGCTGGGGTTGGCAGGTGACTCGTCTGGGGGTAGATGCGCTGGGGCGAGTTAGTCCTGCAGATCTAAAAGTCGCACTGCAACCGAATACCGTGTTGGTGTCTGTGATTTATGGGCAAAGCGAAGTTGGGACGCTGCAACCGATTGCTGAATTAGGGCAAATTGCCCGCGATCACGGAGCATTATTTCACACCGATGCGGTGCAGGTAGCCGGACGGTTACCGCTGGACGTGCAGACATTGCCCGTTGATTTGCTCTCCCTCTCAAGTCATAAAATCTATGGCCCCCAAGGCGCTGGGGCATTGTATGTGCGCCCTGGTACCTCATTAATGCCGCTGTTGGGAGGGGGGGGACAAGAATTTAAGTTGCGTTCTGGAACCCAGGCTGTACCCAACCTGGCAGGATTCGGGGTAGCCGCAGAATTAGCGGCTGCAGAAATGGCGACTGAAACGCTGCGGTTGATTCACCTACGCGATCGCTTGTTCGATCAACTTGCGGATGTACCTGGCTTAGAACCCACGGGCGATCGCCGCAATCGTCTGCCCCATCATGCCAGCTTCTGCCTGACTCAGGCTGATGGTGACAGGGTCAGTGGTAAAACCCTCGTTCGGCAAATGAATTTAGCTGGAATTGCCATTAGTGCCGGATCAGCTTGCCACAGCGGCAAACTTACCCCTAGCCCGATTTTGAAAGCGATGGGTCGTAGCGATCGCCAGGCTAAATCAGGTATCCGTTTGACCCTAGGGAGAAAGACAACAGTCGCTGATATCGATTGGACAGCGTTGGTTTTGAAACAAGTTCTATCACGATCCTTGCCAGCAGCCCTGGCTGCTGCCGTATAATCTGAATCCCCCTTAAATTATTTGATTTTTCCTATGACAGCGCTGCCCAACAGTCTGGAAGACGCGATTGTGCAAGCAAAAGGTGCGACTCAAGCGGCCATTGGTCAGGGTTTCAGTCGACTGACCGTCGAACTGGTGTTTCCAGAACTTAAAATAATGCCGCTGGCCCAACAGTTCTATCCTGTGTTTCAAGAGATGGGGCTGCAATTTAAGGTGTATTTCCCTGATGCCGGTGCGGCCGCCTTGGCCAAGCGAGACTGGGACAATCCCGATGTTTCTATTCGTGGGTTAGGGGAACTCAAAGGTCAGATTGAGCCTGATGATGATGCCTTCTTGATAATTGAGCCTTCAGCGGTGGAAGTTGAAGCGGTGGAAAAACTGGTGGAAGCGTCGATGGGCCGTCCCGTCGTGATCCTGAATCCCAAACTTGAAGACATCGCCACGATCGGCATTGGTTATGCAGGGCGGCAGTTGCGAGAGAGGTTTCTCAATACATTAGAGGCTTGCTATTATCTCCGTCCGATGGAAGGGGCAGCCATTAGGCGATGTTATCCAAGCGCTTGGCAGGTTTGGCGTGAGATTGCTGCAGGTGATTATGAACTTTTAACAGAAACACCGACCCGTCCCCAGGGAGAAGCCCTCGATCGAATTTTGTATGGTAACCCTGAGGATGAGACCCTTGAGGCCGCGCCGACCAAGCCTAAAAAAGGCTTTTTAGGAGAACTGCAGCAGTTCATCCGAGCGCTTACGCAATAGGGTCACCTATGATTTAGTTTTCCACAGGGTTGTTGAGGTGAATGATCGCCTAACGCCAGCGGTTGATCGCTGGGGATTTTCTGTTAACCCAGACACAATCTTATGATCAACTCTAGAAAGGCTTGGTACATCAGCACTTGATCTCCTATTTAGGATCTCTCAAACAACTCAATTTAATCTTTTCTTCCCTAATGTGAAGCGATTTATAGCTTGTGGAAAATGCTGTGGAAAACTATCTTCCCAACTGTTTTTGGCCGCAGTCCTAAGCCTTGGCTACATCCAGATCCATTGTTCCGCTTAGGCTAAAAGCTCAAGGTTTCAAATCGGATGTCGTTGTGCTTTATATTGGCTGGGACTAGTTTGCCAGAGGGCTGTTACCCATCTCACCAATGAGAATTTGATCCGGGATAATGCTAACTTATCGTCAATGCTGACTTGGGAGAATTAAACCGTTAGCGATCGTAGAAATCGGGTATTTTCTCAATAGAGTGTGCTGCTAGAAGATTGAATAATGCCAGTTGTTTACTAAGACAACTTAGCGTTAATTATTGTGCTGTTTATTTAACTTTAGAGAATCCAATGGAATTAGCATTTGCTGCAATTGTGTTTGGCACTGTCTTGGTGCTGTTTACCCGTGATGTTTTCAGTAGTTGAAGCTACCGATGGATTACAAAGCCTTACTCTACTAGCTAATCTAATGTAACGATTAAGGTCCGATTGTCAACCGTAACGCGATCGCCCTCGAACAATTTGCGACCCCGTCGCGTTTCGACTGTCTCGTTAACTTGGACAATCCCGTCTTGAATTAGCAGCTTAGCGATGCCCCCGGTGGGGGCAATCTGTTGCAATTTGAGAAACTGATCGAGCTTGATGTAATCTTTCACAGAAAAACTTCAACTCCTAGACCAAATATCGGGGCTAAACTCTTAAGTAACCACATCCGATTCGAAACCTTGAGTTTTTTAGCTTGGGGAAGGCTATAGATCTAGGTGTGGTCAAGGTTGAAATCGGTTCTTGGTTTTGGTACAGAGGAATTCCCTCTCAACTTGAGCTTATTCTATGGATTCAGCAGATTCCAATCTTGTGCGAGAGCTCTATCGAAAATCTGCACGTCTGAAGCAGTTTAAAGCTTCCCTAGACGGCTCTCTTCAAGCTATGCTCGATTGCTGCGAATGGAGCGTCATTGCCAATGAAGGCAAAGACGGCTTGCCGTTATTATCCCTGCGATTGAGACATCGGATCAGCCTTCATGATCCTCAATTAGTACAACTGGCTGAACAAGCCGAGCGCTACTATGGCCCGATTGATTTTGCCCTATTTTCTGGAGAAACGCCAGAACCTTTGCGGGTTCTGAGCAAAACGCTGATTGATACCCACTGGCGTTGGAAAAATTCCTGATTAAATTCTATTGCTTGGCTTGCCCGTTTGAGGCTTGGCGCGTAGATACCTGACTGTTTGAGGCTTGACGGTTGATCACGGCTTGGCGGAAGCCTAGGACTACCAAAATATTGGACAGGGTTAAAAACGCTTCAGCGCCACCGTGGAGAAAATCTACGTTGGCCAATTCTGCACCGTAGGCCGCCTGGGCATAAATGCCGACGGGAATCGTGACCGCAACAAACACCAGCAGCACATAAAAGCCAATGAGTGCCAGCCGGGGGGTTTGTCCCGAGCGCGTGATGAACCAGAGAAAGCCCAAATAAGGAAATAGGGATAGGGCAAACAGGGTTTCTTTGCTAAACATGGCTCACATGATATGTTCACTTTCTGCGTTCTATTCCCTAGGCTCAAATCATTAGGGACTTTCCGTGGTGTTTGCTTGTTTCCAAATCCACCAGGCGGCCAGACAGACGGTGCTGTTACCCACGACGGTCATCGCTGCTTGCAACGTGACGAGCCAGCTTAGGGATTGAGCATTGTCAAAGAAATGCCAGGTGCAGGCACACATGGCGCTGATCAAGGCAGGCAACATGGCAAAAGAAAGCCAGCGCCAAGCAGGGCGATCCCAGACGACTGCATATTGCCAAATAAACGCGATCGCAGCGATCCATTCCGCCACACTGGCGACGTGGATAATCCAGGTTGGAATTGAAAGGGCATGCATGGTGAGTAAATCACATCCGAGTTGGCGTCTTAATTAGGAAGTCGGAATGCAAGGGCTTGCGACCCTACCCGAAAAACTATGGCATCAGATGTGGGCGAAGTTGATTAGAATCTGTCCACCGCTATTGTAAGGATGGTGTTGACGTAACGGCAGGATGTTTCATGCGGGCAGTTCTCTGTGGATATTACGGCATGGGCAATGGGGGGGATGAGGCCTTGCTGGCTTCCCTATTGCAACTGCTACCCAAAACCGTTGAACCGATTGTACTCTCTGGGAACCCAGAGGAGACGGCTCAACGCTATGGGGTAGAAGCTTGTCCGCGCAAGTCGTTTTTAGCAGTTTGGGCTGCCCTACGCCGTTCTCAGGTATTTATTTGGGGGGGCGGTAGCCTGATGCAAGATGCGACTAGCCCGCTGAATCCGCTTTACTATGGCGGATTGATGAAGTTGGCGCAGCTGATGGGACTAACCACGGTTGCTTGGGCTCAGGGGATTGGCCCGTTACGGCGACGGTGGACTCAAAGGCTGACTCAGCAAGCTTTACGAGGGTGTGCGGCCGTCAGCGTGCGCGATCGCGGTTCAGCAGGCCTGCTCAACCAGTGGCAAATTCCCAGTTTGCTGGCCCCAGACCCCGTGTGGATCCTAGATTCTAAACCGGTTGAAGGGCTATGGGATTTACCAGCTCCCCGGATTGCTGTGGCGCTACGGGGTCATCCATGGTTAACAGCGGCAAAGTTAGACCAAATCGCGATCGCGCTCAATGATTTTCAGCAGGCGACCCAAACTTGTCTATTGTTAGTGCCATTTCAACCTGTCAAAGATCTGGCGATCGCCCAAGTCATCCAATCGCGATTAAAAGGGCCAAACCAAATTTTTTCCTTGCCTAATCCAATTGAACTCAAAGGGCTTTTTCGGGGTGTGGACATGGTCATTGGGATGCGTTTCCATGCTCTGGTGATGGCGGCGGCTGAAGGGTGCCGCTGTTTTGCCCTCAGTTATGATCCCAAAGTGACTCAATTAATGCGTGATCTGTCCCTACCCGGTTGGGATCTCAATCCCAAGGTTTCCGCTAGCCAGGGATTCTATGCCCCGATGCCAACGCAGGCGATCGCGATCACCGAAACATGGCTGCGTCATTATGCCAATGGGGAATCGCTTCAGCAGGCTCAAATTGCTGCTCAAATTGATCGGGCCCATCTCCACCAAGAACTGCTGCAAAAAGTCATGGCGAAGCCATAACTCTGGTTTAAAGCTCAAGTCTTCAAATCGGACATGATTTAGAATCTATCCCCTAAAATCATCGTGTTGATTAATTTTAAGCAGGGTTTAATTTCTAATTTCTATGCTAAACCATTAAGTATTCCAACGATATTGTCGTGAAGCTGGGATTACTGCTTGACTTAAAGTCAAGTTTTTCCAGGATGTATCGTTGAGTTGTTGCCTGAAATTGTCTTGAAATTGAGCGCTAATTGTCTAGCGATGGTTTCTAAGGTTCGATCTAGCTCCTTTTGGGCAGCGACGCCGACGATCATCGCACTACTGCCAAGTCTGAATGTCACGTTTAGAGTCAGATCTATAGATCTATGAGCGAAGCGAACTTACCTCCCCATGACCCTGTCCAGCCTCAGCCAGGGATCTACCCTCCCACTTATCAGGGCAGTTTGCAGCCTCATACCCCAGCCCAGGCAGAGGCCAGCGCTAGTGACGAATGGCAGTCAGTGCCTCTTCCCCAAGCGATTCAAGCCCAAGATTTGGGTTTGGCACCCGATCGCAACGGAGCCCACCTATCTAGCAGTGTTTCCCCTAGCCATGCCGCTGAAGTAACTGTCGCTACTGAACGGGAAACCGAGCTCTTAAGCCTAATTCACGATCTCAATGCCTGTAATGACCATCTCTTGCAGCGTGTCGCCCAGCTTGAAGATGCCTTAGAAACTTCCCAAACAGCATTACAAGCTGAAATTGTGCGATCGCAAGATCAACCAACCCCGTCTTTAACGCAAGCTGCGGCACCGCATCCTCAAATTGCGCAACTGATTAGCGATCTTGACTACGCCCAGCAAGATCTCAAGCAGCAACGCGTGCTGAATGAAACCCTTAAGGCTCAACTGGCTGCCAGTCACCAACAGATTGCCCAATTAGAGCGCGAATGCGCGTTACTGCGACAGCGTGACGGTGAGCAATCTCAAGCCCTCTCCCGGGCTGAAAGCAACTGTCGAGACTTGCGGGTTCGGTTGCAGCGACAACAGCGCTATACCCTGCAGTTCAAAGTTGCCTTAGAGAAATCTCTAGATGTGGCTGCTCATCGTTCTGAAGCAACGACTTATGGTTACGAAAACGTCGCCGATAACGGCTCGGATAGCGTTGTTGAAACGGGCAATTCTCCTAGTATTGTGGCGATGCCTAAAATTCAACGCATTCAGCCTTGGAGTGCTGATGCAACGCCGATCCAGTCTGAACCAGCCCTTGAAACTCTAATTCAAGGGATAGGCGTTAGATCGAAGCAACCCCCAGCCCCCGCTGCTGCCGATCAGAGGCCTGATCCGCAGCCTCAAAATCCCCCATCTGTTAATTCCCAGCCGCCAGCTGTACCTCGGGTTGAGGCTGATCCAGAGGCAGAGACCCTACTCTGGAAAGATTTGGAACGGGTGATTGATGCCGCTGCCAGTGGGGTGCCATCTACCAGCCCTGAGTTGAATCGGGCTGAGACTGGTTCAACCCAATCTGAGGGCCTAACCCAATCTGAACCGCAGGAAGGATCGGTCTCATCTGAATCTGAACCCTTAATGATTGAGACTCCGATGCCAGAACTGACCCAGTCAAATCAACCAGAACCGCCTCAATTTACGGAACCTTCTCCTTGGGGAGCGCCATTGCCTGCTCCAGCGACCCAACAAAATCCACCAGAGCAAGCTAAGACCGACAGTGGGGGTGATCCGCAACCGATAATATCCCAGCCAGTGATTCATCAAAGTGAAAATCTTCCAGCCCCGGATGCACTGACCTTGAAGCAGGAAGTGGCCGCCGCTTTGATGGCTAGGGCCCAAAACCTTCAATCTCCTGAAAACGCCACGGGTTTACCGCCAGCTTTGACTTACCAGAATGCCCCATCCTCGCCTTCACCCATCGTGCATCCACTGCGACCCCAGAAGAAGATTAAATCGTTAGCTGCGGTACAGCTGCCCAATTTTCCGCGCCGAAAATCCTGATGATCAGGTTTAACGGATAACTTTCATATCAGGTTGAGGCATATCGGTCTGAGGTATATCGGGTTGGGGCGATCGCTCATCATCTGCCGTCGCTTCGCTGACTGAGCGGCGGGGTTGTTTGGGGCGCGGTGTCCGCAAGCTCTCTACGGTGGGCGCTTGAATGCGAACCTGCACTGCTGAGGGTTTACCCGTGCCATAGGTAAGACCATAGCTTTTGGCTAATAAGCTGTACCACATAGCTGGCCACAGGGGTTCCAACCATGCCTGTTGGCGATGCAACCAGTTGGGAAACCAGCTCAAGCACCAACTCAGCAGGGCACTAGTGGTAAAGGTGAGATAGCTGCCCACCCATCGCACCATATCAACAGGGCCAGCTAACTGCCAAATCCAGCCCAGTAAAGCTGGGTTTTGACTTGCGGCCGTTAGCGCCATGCGGTTAAATTCTGGCCAGGTTGCCCGATCTTTAATGAATCGATTGGCTACATCGGGTGATTGTTGCCCCAACACTCCAAAAAAAGTGTTGAGCATGGAATTGATCCGTTGGGGGGGAATAAACTCATGGGTGGGCACCATCATGCCCCTTGAAAATAGCCAGGTGACGGCGATATTACTTTGGAAAGCTCGAATTTGATTGAGATGGCGATCGCGCAGCAAATCATAGCGTAGTGCAGTATCGAGCAGTTCCGTCAATCGGGGGAGATTCCTCACTAAGGAACCAAAACCCGTAAACACCAACGGTGATTGTAGCGAGGCCGCATCACCGATGGCAACCAGGCGATCAAAGGCGACGGTGCGTTCTTCTGCACGGGTACTAAAGTGTCCTGGGATGTAGCCAAATGTGGGTTTACGCCAAGTCAGTTTGTCGAGATCGCAGCGACGATACTCGGGCAAAATGTGGAAAAAGTCCTCGTACATTTCCAGTAGGGAACCCGGGTTCTCAGGATTAACTTGATGATAGTGAAAAAGGTAAACTGTGAGCTCATTGTCACGGCCTGGAAACAGCTCCCAAATGAGTTGCCGTCCGCGGGAAATATCGCCGTGACTGAACAATACATCTCCATAGTCTGAATTCCATACCTCTGGAGCAATTCCCCCCGAAATACAGGCTCCCACGGTAGGACAAACACTATCAAAGGCACGCCCGCCGTTGAGTTGCCACGCAATCGGAGAGGCCGTACCCATGGCATCGACCAGCAGTCTCCCCTGAATGCGATGCTGCGTTTGGCGATTGCTCTCCTGGGCTGGCTCAACCCCTTCGGGTGGTTTACGCCAGTACTCACCGCGATGTCGAGTGTGTACCATTACCCCGTCCTGATCGATTTCGGCCCAAAGAAAGTCGGTTTCATCTAAGATGATGCCCCCAGCCGCCGTGAATTTTTCGCCACAGAATTTTAGGAGCTTTTCAGAATCAATGGCAATATTGAGCACCGTTGGGGTATGTAAAGTGGGCGCTTGGGCAGCAACCGGATTATTGGCATCAAAAAACTTGTTGAATCCGTCTTGGTATTCGTGGGCAATGAGGGCTTCAAACTCCTCGCTACTAAAAAGGCCTAAGTCAATTAGAGACTGAAACTCCTGGCGCGAGATGTTCCACTCCCGGTTCATGCGGCCGAAGGGTAACCGCTCAATCAACAGCACCCGGTGTCCTAGAGTGGCCATCACAGCAGCATGGATAATCCCTAAAGCACCTCCGACATAAATCAGGTCAAATGGGGTTGGGGTAGCCTCAGGCAAGGTTGATTGAGGCCTCTTGTTAACAACAAATGGAATTTCAGTTTTAGGGTTAGGAGGCGCTTCCGAGGGCTTAAATAGGACAGGCTGGGGTTGCTTAGGCGATCGCACCGAGGCCCGCCATCGCTGTTCCCACCAGTAAACTCGCTGCAAGTCTTGCTCACCATTGGGCATCCGTTGGAAATAGTGAACGGTTTTTGGGTAATGCGGTTGGAGTGCCTCAAAGATCGACTGCTGGCTCAAATCGACCGTCGGAGGAGCAGGATATTGATGAGGAAAGGCTTGGCGAATTTCATCGGTGAGCTGCGGGATCGTTTCTTCCAGCTTTTGGGCTGAGGCCTGCCAGCAGAAGGCTTTCAAATAGGTGGTGCGCTGCACAGACCAAACAAAACAGGCGATCGCAGCGGCAAGTTGTGGATTGGTTTGTCCATCGGGCTGACGAGTGTCTTGGGGTGGTTGGAGTGATAGGCGAATGCCATCGGTAGTGATAACTTTGTGGCCAATTTTCGGTTCAAAAGTATGGTGCAGCCAATGAATGACCGCTTCAGTATCAGGGGTTGGAATCTCTAAATAGAGAATTTCTCTCATCGGAAGTTTGATTTAAAGTAAGGGAGCTAAAAATTCCAGCTAATATTGCACTGAAATCAGACAGGGGTGACCTGCCATTTAGGCGCTATGTCAGCTATATTCAGCACACCCGGGGATTAAATAGGGGTTTTCAACAGAGTGCGAGCCTTTTTCGTAGTCTCTAACACCATATTTCATTAAATAGCAATCGGGCGACGTTGAGACCAACGTCGCCCGATTGCTATTTTGCCCTTACGGCTGGAAAGTACCTAGGCTTCTAGGCTTCTTTAGGCCCCATCGTCATTTGCAGGACGATGGTTTCCTCTCCGGCAGCGTGATACTTATCGGCCCAGGCACGAATGATCTCGTCTAGTTCGGCCATGGCCTGCGGCAATTTCTGGGAAGTAATGTCTAACTCTTCCAGAATTCGCATGACCTGGGGATGGCGATCGGCCCACTGCCGCATCATCCGGAAGTATTGGGCAGTGTCTTCAACCATCACATAGGTTCGCTCTTCAGGATCGACGGGTGAATAAGTCGTCCGCGTTAACGCATAGAAGGGTAGACTCCAAGGTGAATCGATACGGGTGACTGTGCCTGAATAGAGCAGGCGACGGCGGATGTGTTCTGCCAAAGCTTCGCTCAAAGCCATGCGACGATCGGCGGGAAAATCTTCCTGCGAACGGGCATGAAGAAACTCAATCAGCTCCATAAATTGGAACGCGTTGATCATCTGAGCATCAGGAATCTGCTCTGATAGTTTAGCTTCGAGCAGCTGCTTCTCGGATAAGGTTAAGTTGGTGCCTGGAATTCTAGATTGCCCTGCTTTCCAAGGGTATTGCTCTAGCCATACATAGGGCAGTTGAATCAAATAGCGGGGTTCTTGGGATCCGAGCATTTTCAGCAGCTTACCTTCGGTCAGAGCTGCACGCACTTCTTCGACAATAGCCTTGACCCGTTTAGGCTCAATGTGGTGTAGATGACCTGTCATCCTCAGGTTTTCACCCTGCTCTTCGTAAGTCATGTAGATGGCGCACTTAGCTGCTGTAGCCGCAGCGTCTAAAAAAGCACCGTGGCGATGCCCCCCGGTACGCATTGCACTAAAGGCCAGGTAGAGCATGATTTGATCCATTGCGCTGGGACTCAGCTGCTCGATCAAATCAAAGTCGCGGTTGATAGAGGAGGGAAGGGAAGATATATCCGACATGGAACCGGTTTGAGACTAGTAATGGAACACTACAAAGTGACTCATTTCAGGATTGCCCATCAGTATGAAAGCTTGATGCTGGTATAGCTTAAAGCATTTTGATTGTTGTAACTCATGCAGTTATGAGTCTAAAATCAATCTAATGATTTGCTTGGTGATGGGCGTTGAGATTGGTGACGAGCAACTAAGACTGTTATCAACGATCGATAACAAATCAACTGTGTAACAAGCGCCTTGATTTAATTGGCAAACTAGCGTTTAAATCAAAGATTTTGCCATGGCAGTCTGAGCGTCCGAGGTGACGCGTCCGCTGCCTCGAAACGCTATGTTTTGCTGGTCTTCACTGGCATAAGCTGTAAGACGTCCACTGCCGCGATCTTGTTCGTTAGCTTTGATACTCGTGACGTACCAGTAGTTTGTCTCAGTGATATTTAACCCAGCTACGAAGCGGCCGCTACCGCGGTCGTCCTGGGCGGTCATGCGACCGCTGCCACGATTGGCGGGTTTGACCGGTTCTGCCATTGCCTTCATGCGACCGCTGCCACGAAAGAGCGTAGGGCGATGGGGGGAATGATCGATTTGGTTGACTTGGATTGATGAAGAATTGCTAGAAAAGCTACCAATGGCACCCAATATTGACATAATGCTGAGGGAACCAGCCCAAAGAAGTTTTGAAGAAGTCTGCATAAGAACCTTTCCGTCTTTAGCGCTTATGGTTCTTCTTACGTGGGTTGCCCGTTCAGCTCAGGAAAATATACGTCCGTGTAAACGCTGAACTTTACAATTTGCGGGATATGGTTTAAAGCAATTGTGTTAATTTGAGCCAGGCTCAACATCTATTGTTAACACTCATGCTTTGTGTTTGCTGAGTTGGAGCGTGTTGACGCGCAGCCATGACCCAGATGGATTCCACCAGCCTGTGACGGTAATGGGTTGGGAATTGGATAACTGTTTGAGAACTTGCTCGATGCTGGGACGCAAGGTGACTAAAGGGCAAGGATCGAGTAAGCCGTCCAGGGTCGGCTGTATCAGGGCATATTGTTGGGGGTCGATGCGCTGAAATAGGCCGCTGACAGACTGGTAGTTTGGGGTTTTGGTATTGTCGTTGAGTGATGGGGTGGATAGCGTGGCTGCGTCATGGGAGCTACGCTGTCTCTTGAGGGCGATCGCCGCCTCATCTGTAGCTGACATCGATGGGGCGAAGGCGTTGTCCCACCCCTGCTTGGGATAGTGCTCAGGAAAATTCAAATAGTGTTGCTGCTGGGCCAGCCAAGCTTGAGGATTATTAGATAGATTGAATAAAGGAACTACGGCTGAAGGGGCTAACGGATCATTCAATAATGCGCTTTGGAGCGACCGGATTGATAAGGCGCGGGGTTGCTGATTGCCCTCAACGCAAAGCGCTGCTGCCATGCCAGCTGCTTGGCCAATTAGGAGCACGACAGGTTGTAGGCGGGTCGCGCCGTTGGCCAGATGACTGACAGATAGATTTTTGTCACACACTAAGAAGCCATCAATGGCTTCAGGTACGAGGGCACCGTAAGGGATGGCGAAAGGCGTGCCAGTCCATCGTCCCCCCCAGCGGATTGATTTGGATCGCAGCGGATAGTCAACCCCTGGATAGTGGTGATCGTTGGTATAGTTACCAATGGCGATCGCGTTGATGTCTCCTGCTGAATTATGAGGCAAGGTGGCTACGGCACCCTCGCTCAGCGGCAGAATGTCGATTTCTGTGACGGTGGATAGACCCTGAAGACGGCGGCTTTCACGGTAGTAGGGCATCAAGCCAAAGGCACCGCCGCCTAACTGCCCTGGCCATTGGGGAAACAGATCGGTTGCTAAGCCATAGCGTTGTCCAACGTGTTTTTGAATATAATGTGCGAAGCCCTGGCTGTGGGCGTGGGCTGATTGTAGCCAGTCTTGGCGAGTAGCGGCGTCTGCCACTAATTGTTGGAGATTATGGCCATAGTCATTACCGCGTATGGGCCAATTAATCATGAAACGATTGCCAGGTAGCCGCCCATAGTTAAGAAAGGTCGTTGCCCCATGATTCGCCCAGGCACCTCCGAATTGAGCTAAATCAATCCCCTCAGGAAGGGGAATTTCTGGCGCGATCGTCCTCTCAGTCTGGTCTTCTCTCCCTGCGGCATCGCCAAAATCTTGCATTACCACGACCCATGTGGGAGCTTGTACGGGATACTTATCGGCGATCGCGGCTAATGGATCACTCAAATCGCTTAAATCTGCTGGGGCACTGGGCTCTTGCCAAACATGCCGATCTTCCCAACCCCAGCGATAGGGAATTTCGCCTAGGGCCAGCAGATCGCCCAACTCAGTGCCGTCTAGGGTGATTTGGGCATAGATCGTATAGTCAGAAAATTGAACGCCCACGACGCGATCGCCCTGACGCAATACTTCTTGGGGCACCTGATGGGCAATCCAATAAAGATTGGGTAGTGCCTTTACCCAATCTGTAAAAATACCTGCGCCGATGGCCGGGTCAAAATTAAAAAAACTGACCCAGCCGTGGTCTAATCCTGCCGGGTGGCGCGCTTCCAATGCGTCTAGAAAGGCTCCCCAAAGCCCCGTTTGCCATGCTTCCAGCTCATTACCGTCGGGTGCCGACACCCCTGCTGCAGTGAGCATTCCCCCCAGCCAGCTAAACTCACTGACTAGGATGGTTTGGGCACCCCGCCGAGCGGCTTGGATGGCAGCTGCTGTACCCCCTGTGCCACCGCCCACGACCAAAACTTCTGTAGAGAGGGTTTCCATCGATAACCCTGGTTAAAGACGCCTCATCATATCAGTCTTCTAACCAACCTTTTGGACTACACACACCTTCGTAGAAGGATGGTACTTTAAGGTCAAGGCTCATTCAGTGAACGTTACGACACTAACCATGTACCAGCGCGCGCTCATCTGCACCGATTTTACCGATGGCATTTATCGGTTAACCGCTTTTATTGCTGAGTTGAAAGCGGGGGGCTTACGCCACTTGGTCTTTTTTCACAATGTTCCCATTGACGAAGATCGGGGAATCCCACGCATCGATGAAGAACAGGTTGAAGCCTGTTGTAATCGGCTCGAATCGAGCCTTCCTGATCTTCCTGATGGTATTACCGTCGAGGTAAAAGTTGAATCGGGGCGGGTTACCGATAACATCTTGGAGGTTACCAAAGCCGACGAAATTGATGTGGTCATCTTAGGAGCCGCAACCCGAAATGTGCTTCAAGAGCAGTTTTTTGGGAGTACTACCAAAGAACTGCTGCAAAAAATTCCTGTTCCCATACTTATCCTCAGACCCCAATTGATTTCTGCCTACACGGCTGAGGAGTTGGCCCTACGCTGTTGTCACCTGTTCCGATACTTTCTGCTGCCCTACGACGATAGCGACAGTGCTAAGTTCATCGTTAGCCGCATTCTAGAGCAGCTTGAGGCCCACCCTTCTGGCGGCTTAGAAAAGGCTCTGCTGTTGTGGGTAATTGACGATAGCATCCGGGAAGAACTCAGGGCTGGTATGACCCCAGAAACCCTCCAGGAACCCCTAGATCAAACTGCTCAAAAGCTATCGGCAAAACAGATTGAAGTAAAAACTGAGATCCAACAAGGCGATCCTTGTGCCGAGATTTTGAAAGCGGCAGAGATTCACGACATCAGCGCGATCGCGCTTTCATCAGGCGCTAAAGGCTGGCGACGCTGGTCAGTGCCCAGTACCACAAGCGCTATTTTGCGACAAAGCTGGCATCCCGTTTTGGTTTATCCCACCGCTGATAGCTAGGTAGGAACCTTAGTGTCCAGGAAGGCCTTTGGCAATTCCCGAGGTTACGTCTGGATAAATCGACTCCAGTAACTTTGCAATCTTGGGTTTAAGCTTGTCGTTGAGTTCTGTTTTCAAGATGGCTTTGCTGTCTTGGGGGTTGCCCACGGAACGCTGGGGTTGGGCAATTGTCATCCACTCTTTCAGCAGCTTGCACTGGGGAATCACAATGCTTGCTTCCGCCACATGGGCACAACGCCGCGGCTCTTCGAGGGCAAAAAAGAGAATTTTGTAGCGACCCGTTCGAGCCAAAAGCCCTGTCATCTCTGGGCCTGACGGACTCTTCAAATCGAGATAACATGGCAACCAGCGGAGCCCCTTAGTGCTGGTGTAAACGACGGTTAACCACAGCACCATGGGATGGGGACTCATGGTACAGATAAAATTGTTATAGGGGGCGCGAATTAATTCGGATTGAATAGCCCTTTGGGGCAACATTACCCAAAGGGTAGGCCACACCTGCTCAGAAGTGCGAAACGGCTGATAAAAGACAATTTCTGCTATTGGTTTATCCTTAGGCCAAGATGCCAAAGAAAAAATCGTTGCCTCAGCACTGTTTTTAGAAGATGATTTCTTGGTGATCGGCAGTTCTGAGAGGGTTTTATTGATGCGATGACTAATGCGTAGGCCTGCGCCATACTTTTCCTCGAGGGGGGCGAGTTCATCGAGAACGGCTTTGATGCTTTGGGGTCGCTGATCCGCATCTTTTGCCAGACAGGCCATCACTAAAGATTCCAGCCGTTTAGGGATAGTTGCTCTGGGATCAATCTGGGATAGGCGTTTGGGCGTTTGGGAATGATGGGCTTTATACCAACTGCCAAAAGAGTGCGTATCAGCTCGAATCGGCATCTTGCCCGTGAGCATTTGAAACATCATCACGCCTAAGCTATAGATGTCTGAGCGACTGTCGAGTTCGCGGCCTTCCATCTGCTCTGGGGAGGCATAGGCTAAGGTGCCCATGAAGCAATTGGTTTGTTGACTGTCAGCCTGCATCAGTTTGGCGATGCCGAAGTCAAGGATTTTGGCGAGTTCTCCCAGGGTAGGATCTTGGGTTACTAAAATATTGCTCGGTTTGATGTCGCGGTGAATGATGGGAAAAGTTTTGCCCCGTAGGATGATACCTTCATGGGCCGCAACTAACCCCAGACTAATTTGGCGAGCTAAGCCTAGGAATCTGGGCACAGCCAAAGGATTCAGATTAATCAATTTGCTAAGGCTGTTGCCCCGCAAATACTCCATCACGTAGTACGGGATTTCGTCTTCACTGACGCCGTAATCGGTAACCCGTACTACGTGGATGCTTTTTTGTCCGAGTTGGGCACAGGTGGTCGCTTCTTGGACAAACCGCTCCCGCATTTTTTCATTGAGTAGGGTTTGGGATAGAAACTTAACCGCGACTTGAACTCCCCCTAGTAATCCATCTTCTGCCAGATATACCCGCCCCATCGATCCTTGCCCAACGGTTTCGATCAATTCGTAGCGGTTGGCGAGTTTTCGTCCGATGTTGTTATCTGGCATAGGCCTAAAACGGGGGCATTGGAAGACAAGCAAAGGCACGCAAATGTATTGTGGCGTGGTGCTAAAGACATGAGAGGTCAGTTTTAACGCCCAGCTCAAAATCGCTGCACATAATTCGCATTTAACTTTTATCGTAGCGCCCCAACCTAGCATTCCCAACTATGGCGCTCTCAAATCATGAACGGATATCTTGGCGCTCCAAAGTCGCTTCCATTGCGCTCACCAGATAATGACCCGCCATGATACCACTAGAGAGATGATATCGATTCTCCCCTACGCGATATAGGGTTTCAAACCCAGTTCTCCGTTGGCGATCGCCGAGCACCCAATATCTTTGAACAATTGATTCAGGAGCGACCCAACCTTCCCCTTCCACGCGCCCAAGCAGGCTGTGTTGTAAGACGAAGGTATACTGGCGTTCCCCAGATATTAAACGCCCCCGATATTGCAACGCGATATCATCCATTGCACCTTCAGATTCCGAGAATTCCCCATTGGAAAACGTCAGCTTGGTCACCATTGTGAACCAGTCATCCCGGCTCCAGGCAATCAATGTCTTGCCCCTCACAAGCACAGGCATTGCGTCGCGCTCTAGCCAGTTGCCTTGGAGTGTCCAACGCCCTGGTTCAATTAAAAAGCTGTGGACCACTAATTTGTCCTTGGAATCTATCTTTAGTTCTATATCACCCTTCCCAGAATATCGGGAATTTGAAATGGGTTGTTATGGAACTTGATCGAGTCTTTACAGCTTTATCCTGTCTTTACAGCTTGGGAAGGCCATGATCAGGAGAGACCCCTAGAGCCACATTCCAAGCTGGGCTTAATTTGTATTCCAAACCTCTCCTAGGGATACCGCAGTTGTGGCCCCGGTGACTTTGGGTAGATTGCTGGCTACATTGTGCCAGCGCCAGTAGGCGAGTACCGCGAATGCGATCGCTTCTTTGTGTTCAACACTGATGTTCGCCGCTTCAGTCGTCAAGATTGCCACTGGAGATAATCGCTGTTGCAGCCGCTGCCGTAGATAGCTGTTGCGACTGCCACCACCACACAGCAAGATCTGATCAGGCAATTGGGGCAAAAATCGGGTGTATTCTTGGGCGATTGAAGCAGCGGTAAAGTCAGTCAGCGTGGCCAAAATATCGGCAGGGTTCAAGTCGTATGCTGTCGCTTGCATCAGGCAAGCCTTTAGGTAGTCAGGGCCAAACAATTCTCGTCCGGTCGATTTGGGAGGAATTTGCTGAAAATACTCATGCTGTAACCAGTGATCCACGAGTGGTAAGCAAGGGATGCCCTTGGCTGCCCAAGCCCCGTTTTGATCATAGTGCTGTTGCCCGCCGGACAATTGGGCGACGGCCAAATCGATCAAACTGTTGCCGGGGCCTGTGTCCCAACCCCGAACTTGACTGATTGCCGGTTCTGGCCCGGTAGTTTGAGCCGGCAGATAGGTTGCGTTACCAATGCCCCCCAGGTTTTGCACGCAGCGATTGAAGCTGGCATGACTGAGTAAACAGGCATCTACCAAGGGCACTAAAGGAGCCCCTTGGCCGCCGAGGGCAATGTCGGCAGCACGAAAGTTACTGATGGTGGGTGTTCTGGTCAGCCGCGCGATCGCGTCTCCCCGCCCTAACTGGAGACTATAGCCTAAGGTCTGGGGTTGGGTCGGACGGTGGAAGACCGTTTGCCCATGGGAGCCGATTAACCTGGCATGATCGCTGGCGGCTTGGTCAGCCTGAATCGAGAGAGCTGCTTGGGCAAAGGCTTGGGCGATCGTATCGTCTAATGTGGCTAAATCGGTTAGGGTGACGGGGGCACCTAAGGCGATCGCTAAGATTTTCTGTCGCAGGGCTGGGGCATAGGCGTAAGTTGCCCCGTGAATCAACGTCACGTCAACGGTATAACCTGTGCCTGTCACCTCAACCAGGGCGGCGTCGATGCCATCTACCGACGTGCCGCTTATCAAACCGATCACTTTCATACGCTCGCCTTAAACCACATCCGCTTTGAAAACTTGAGCTTTTAACTGCGGAAAAATCATAGCTCTGGATGTGGGGCTCTAGATGTGACTGGGGTTTACGTTTTGGGTAGCCGATCAATACCTTTATTTGCCCCAACGATCACCATCACGGTACCTTCCTTGAGGCGAGTCACTGGGCTTGGGTTAATCTCAAATTTGTCAGGGGTTTCGGTTTTGCTAATAGCCATCAGGGTTAGCCCGTAGCGTTTCCGCAACTCTAGCTCCACAATGGTTTTTTGATCAAAGGACGGCGGCACAATCACTTCCACAATGCTGTGATCAGGGTCTAGCTCAAAGCGTTCGAGAATGCCAGGTTTCGTCAGCGATCGCGCCAATTCGCACCCCATCTCATGCTCAGGAAATACGACATGGTCAGCTCCCACTCGACGCAGAAGTTTGCCATGAATTTCAGACGATGCTTTGGCCACTACCCGCTTCACGCCCGCTTCTTTGAGGTTCAAGGTCGTGATAATGCTTTCCTGGATATAATTACCGATGCCCACAATGACCGTATCCATATCAGTTACCCCTGCCTCTTTGAGGGCAGAGGGCTCAGTTGAATCTAACTGAATCGCGTGGGTTGCCAACTGCTCTGACAAAATGTGTGCTACCCGCCGCTCATCCACATCAATACCCAAAACCTCATAGCCCAAGTGGTGCAGTGTAGAACACACTGCCCGACCAAAACGGCCAAGACCAATTACGGTAAACTGTCGATTGCTCGTCCGTAGATTATGAAAAAAGCTCAGCGATGATAGGTTCACCTCGGTTCCTCGTGCTGTAAGCAATGGGGCCAAAGCGATAGCTATAAAGCGATGGCTACAAAAATTATCCCCTAACCCAGGATGATCGGCGATTCCCATAAGTTTATTTGCTAGGCTAGCTAAATGATCTTGGGGATGGAAAAGAGCCGTGAGCATTCAAATTGGTCGAGGTAAAACTGCACGCAGAGCATACGGAATTGACGAAATTGCTCTAGTCCCAGGGCTGCGGACACTCGATCCTCAGCTTGCCGATACACGTTGGAAAATCGGTGATATTGAACGCGAAATTCCCATTATTGCTAGTGCCATGGATGGCGTTGTCGACGTCAAAATGGCGGTTCAGCTGTCCAAGCTTGGTGCATTTGGGGTGCTCAATTTAGAAGGTATCCAAACGCGATATCGCGATCCTGAGCCCATTCTCGACAAAATTACGGCGGTGGGGAAAGACGAGTTTGTCCCGTTGATGCAGCAGCTCTATGCTGAGCCGGTTCAATCCGACTTGATTAAACGCCGTATCGAAGAGATTAAAAACCAAGGCGGTATTGCTGCAATCAGTATTACTCCAGCTGGTGCCGGACGTTATGGTGCAGTGATTGCTGAAGCTGGAGCGGATTTAGTGTTCGTCCAGGCGACAGTTGTTTCTACAGCCCACCTCTCACCAGAATCGATCATTCCCCTAGATTTGGCGGAGTTTTGCCAAACGATGCCCATGCCCGTGATTTTGGGTAACTGCGTCACCTACGATGTCGCCCTCAATTTAATGAAAACAGGGGCTGCTGGTGTCCTGGTTGGTATTGGGCCAGGGGCTGCCTGTACCTCACGGGGAGTGTTGGGAGTTGGCGTTCCCCAGGCGACGGCAGTGGCTGATTGTGCGGCAGCTCGCGATGACTACTATCGAGAAACTGGCCGCTATGTCACCGTGATTGCTGATGGCGGTTTGGTAACGGGGGGCGATATTTGTAAATGTATTGCTTGCGGTGCCGATGGCGTTATGGTTGGGTCTCCATTTGCCAGAGCAGCAGAAGCGCCTGGTAGAGGTTTTCATTGGGGTATGGCTACTCCCAGCCCGGTGTTGCCTCGGGGAACCCGCATTCATGTGGGGACTACGGGGACGTTAGCGCAAATTTTGCGGGGGCCAGCCCAACTGGACGATGGCACCCATAACTTTTTAGGGGCCTTACAAACTAGCATGGGAACGTTGGGAGCCAAAGACATTCGCGAAATGCAGCAGGCGGAAGTGATTGTGGCCCCTTCACTCTTAACAGAAGGCAAGGTTTACCAAAAAGCTCAACAGCTTGGTATGGGCAAATAAAATTAGAAAACAACGTGGTCTGTCTGAGTCAGGCGTTTGTCAGCAAACCATGAACCCTTGTTTAAGAGTTCTCAAATCCTTGTCAGGAAGGATGGCAAATACTTAATAGTCTCTTAAAATGGAGAAAAGCGGAGACGGAAGTTTCCGTTCACTCCTCACACCACACTGCGCCTGGGTGAATCACCCAGGCGTTTCCTAATGGGCATCTGGTGAATATTGGTGTTGCTGCGAGCAGCCGGGAAACCGAATCTTTTCAAGGGTTTGACTGTGGTAAGATTGCCATAAGCAACATCCGATTTTGGATCTTGAGTTTTTGACTTGAGGGAACTGTGGATCTGGATGTGATCGAGGGTTAAATAGCTGAATCAAGGATTTCTAGGCATGTCAGCCGAACAGGTTACGGACTCTACATTCAAGCAAGAAGTACTTGAGAGTGAACTCCCAGTACTAGTGGACTTCTGGGCACCTTGGTGTGGCCCTTGCCGCATGGTTGCACCCGTGGTTGAGGAAATCTCGGAGCAGTATGACGGCAAAATAAAAGTTGTCAAGGTTAATACTGACGATAACCCGAGCGTTGCCAGTCAGTATGGTATTCGCAGTATTCCGACGCTGATGATCTTCAAAGGCGGTCAACGCGTTGATATGGTCGTGGGTGCTGTGCCCAAGACGACCCTCGCCAATACCCTAGAAAAGTATCTCTAATGCTTTTAGGTGTGGCGGCTGTTTGTTGTTGTATCTAAGCGCTGGATATCCGCCCTCAAATGATCACCTGAATTGGCCTAGCTTTCTCTGAATACAGGTTTATGACAACAGAGGTGTCTTGGAGTAATCTAAGATACCTTTGTCGTTCTTATGGATGTTCTAATGCTCGTCCATATTCAGATCTTTAGGCTTTAGAAATTTTGCTGAATGTGCTGCAAAATGCCCTGGGCAATAGCGCTAGCCATGCGTTGTTGCCATGCTGGATCATTGAGGTTGTGAACATCAACGTTGCCAGTTACAAAGCCTGTTTCGACTAGGACTGCAGGCATTGAGGTATTGCGCAAAACGTAGAAGCGAGCACGACGTACGCCGCGATCGCGGTGGTCAATCATCTGCAAAACTGCATTGTGGATCGTTCTCGCTAATCGCAAACCAGCATCAGAATAGTAATAGGTTTCAAATCCGTTGACATCCTGACGACTGAGGTTAATAGCGTTGGCGTGAATGCTGATAAACAAATCGGCATTCACTTGCTCGGCCAACTGGACGCGGGGGTCGAGATCAATGAAATAATCGCCGTCTCGGGTCATCACGACCTGAATGCCCTGCTGGGTCAAAATGGCGGCTACTTGCTGTGAAATTGCCAGCGCTACCCCCTTTTCTTGAAGACCGCCGATGCCTACGGCACCTGGATCTCGCCCTCCATGACCGGGGTCAATCACGACGACCAATCGCCTGTCGTTAGGCACGTTGGGGATGTTGGGGGGGGATGTCGATGTTGGCGGAGGTGATATGGGTGGAGCAGATGTTGGGGGGGCTGGCGGAACGGCGATCGCTTCTGTATTGGCTGCCGTTCCCTGTTGGTCAGGAATGGACGCCAGTGTCACTCCCAACGGGGGCAGTACAATGACCCCACCTAAGCTGGGAATCGGTCTTGCCCGCCATAAAGGACTTTCTGGGGCTAGGTATAGGGTAATGCGGGTTAGGGGTGGATCGGTTTGGACTAGATCTGCTGCCCATCGAGCCACACTGTACCGATTGTTCGGTAGACTCTGAGGTGTTAAAAATCTTGAAATGGCACTATTCGGCAGTTCGATCTGAATACGGCGATCATCACCGTCTTCAATTTCTTGAACATTTATTTCAGGCAGATCGCCGGTAGTGCGGATAAAAAAGCCCTCAGAAGTGGCAATAATGGCATCTACTTGGGTTGGCGCACTCAGCCCAGGCTCCCCGTTTACCGTGTTCACCCCAGCCACAGCAGGATTAGTGGGGGCAGCTTCCTCAATACGCTGCGCTTCAGGTAACTGAACGACCCACTGACGGGTTGTTTCACCGAGCACTTGGACTTGCTGCGGGTCAATGGTGTAACCCGGGTTAAATTCAATCACCAGACGCGTGGTATTGGCATCAAATTGGCCTACGCGAATTTCTCGGATCGCCCCCCCCACCTGTTGATTCACCGTGGATTGTCCCAGCGATGTGCCCGGTAAATCAATCACCACCCGCGTTGGATTGAAAATCAATTGGGCTCTAGGCTGAACCCCACTATCAGTGGTAAAAAGCAATCGATTTTGTTGGTTGTCAAATCGCCAGAACTGCAAAATGGCAGCATCGACGGGGAGTGCCATCAGCACACTGCCGAGGCAACCTAGAACTGCAGGAACTAAGCATGCAGGCAGTAATCGACGAACTTTCACGAATTCCCATTCCTTTCGGTACACGATTGAAGCGTTGCCTAACCTTGTGCATCCAGGCCCTTTTGTAACATGACCAGGCAGACAATGATCAAGCTAGATTTAATCGGTTGCTTGATCTCTCCGCAAACCCTACGCATCCTAGCACTGTCCACTTAATTCCATGGCCTATTCGAATTGTGAGTCCCAAATCTTGAAAGAAGCTTGACCTGGGTTGTATTGGCTTCTCAGGATACCATTGCCGCAAAACCTTGCATTGCTTAGGTGAATCTTGAGTTTGACTGGGCATAACACAGGTTCACGCCCTTGCGTTTTTGGGAACCTTTGTACTCTGCCACTGGTCGAGTTCTCAAGATGCCTGACCTGTTAGTTAGTTTGATCCATGCGTGTCGTCGGAAGTATTATTCTATCCCTAAGCCTGCTGACTGCTGCGAGTTTACTCCCACCTGTACGCAATTCAGTTTGTCCCTTGGCAGCTTGGGCGACTCGAATCGTTGACTATGGCAATGATGGCAACGATGGTCGCGATGGTCGCAATGGGGAAACTGGGCAACCGGGCACTAGCCAGACAGTTACGGCTTCAGGGACGGCGGCGGTGTTTAATCTTGTCGGTGGAGATGGCCGCAGGGGAGAAGATGGCGCGGACGGCCATCGACCGGTTTGTGGGGGGCAACCCCGTGATGTCGACTATGATCTGCAAGCCCCGGATGGCGGTGATGGCGGTGATGGCGGTGACGGGGGACGAGGGGGTAACGGCGGTAACTTGACTCTGTACTACCAAGATCTGACCAGTTTGAGGCAGATTTTGGTGAATGCTGAAGGCGGCCAACCGGGTCGGGGTGGACGGGGTGGTGCGGGTGCAGCAGGTTGTGACTGTCGCGATCGCCGGTGGGAAAAGCAAACCTGTACCGGAACCCCAGGCCAGTCAGATTATAGCTGTAGCACCGAAACCTTTATTTGCGAAGATGGTGACTATGGTCGGCGCGGACGAGATGGCCGGGATGGCCAAACGGGTCAACCGGGGCAGCTGTATGTTATCAATCAGCTAGCGCCCTTAACAGCTGATCAGCCCAGTCGTAACCTGAATCTTTCAGCTCTGGCTGAGGATGTTGTTGACCTCTCAAAGAATCTTTGGGAAACCCGCAGTGGGGCATTGGCTCTATTGGCCCCTGGCTCTGTCATCAGCAGTGATTATCAAGAATATGTCGGACGAGCTGAGGGCCAGTTTCGCCTCAATTGGGAAGCCCCTCGCCCGGTCGGTGAATTTGCGGCAGATGGGGCAACCCTGGCAATTCAAGCCAACGGCCGCATCGAGTTTGAGCTAAGTGATAATCTCTGGGTCGATCAAACCACAACCTATGAGAATGGCATCACGACCGCAACGATTTCTGGTATTTTGCGGGCTAACGAAGTAACGCAACTGGCCTTTGGTGAGATTAGGGGACGCAGCAACGGTTTGGCCGTAGCGGTTGTCGATCTAGCGGGACAAGCTGAATATTTAGATACCCAATTTCGGTTAGTCTTGCGCACCTCTAATGATGATCCGCGCGACACCGTGCGACCACGCTACACTACCCGCTATGACAATGTGATTCCACAGGATTTGATCAGCCGCGATTATAACCGCTACCAGTTAGCCATTGGTCGTCTACCCATTAGGGGCCAGCATCTGAGCACGGGTACCCCTGTCCAGATTGAATTACATATGACGCGTACTTTTGCGGGACGAACTGCTACTCAGACGATTGATTGGCAGGGGCAGATCGACCGCTAATCGATCAAGGACGTAAAGCTGTACGCCCCTACCGGAAAACTATGGATTTGGATGTGATCACGGCTTAAAGCGCTTGAATCATACGCTGCTGATACTCTTGTTCGGTCATTAAATCATCAACTTTTTCGACCCGATCGAGAAAGACCTTGCCTTCGAGGTGGTCATATTCGTGTTGAAAAATTCGGGCCACAAAATCGGTAAAGAGGGTGCATTGGCGATAGCCATTGCGATTGACATATTCCACTGCGATTTGCTTATGACGGGGTACTAAGCCGCGTAGACCAGGTACACTCAGGCAACCTTCCCATCCCTTTTCAATTTCATCAGATTGAGACACAATGCGTGGATTAATGATTGCCGTCGGTTCCATGGTCGGCGCGTGAGGATAGCGGAGATTGGGGCGAGAGGCCAAGATAAACAAACGCTTTGACTCCGCTACTTGAGGCGCAGCAATGCCTACCCCGTTAGTTGCGACAGCTGTCGCAATCAAGTCGTCTATTAAGATTTGGATGGCTGGTAGGTGTACCTGTGTAATAGGCTGAGCTTGTGCTCGCAGGCGGGGATCGCCCAATTGGATAATGGTTAGAGGAGATGTCATTGGCGGTGTGAGTTAAATTTTGGATTGCAAGGGCCGATCTCTAAGATAACGAACGTGAGAGGCTAGGAATAATTTGTCGGTGTAGAGGGGGCTGGTCAGCTGGAGCCCTCCGGTTAAGCAAAATACAAATCCAGCCATTGGATTCGTTAAAATAGAAAAAACGTAAAGAATTATTGAGCATATGGCACCTAAAGTTGAGATCTACACCTGGAGTACCTGCCCTTTCTGTATTCGAGCTAAAGCGCTGCTTGATCGAAAAGAGATTGCGTATACCGAATACTGTATCGATGGAGATGAAATCGCTCGGGCTGAAATGGCTAAGCGAGCCAATGGTCGCCGTTCTTTACCCCAAATCTTCATTGCCGATCGGCACATTGGGGGGTGTGATGAGATGCATGCCCTAGAGGCTGGTGGCAAACTTGACCCTATGCTGCAAGCGGCTTGAGGCGTTGCTCGAAGGTCTTTGTTGCGATTTAGGCAGTGGGATTAAATTGCTGAGCAGATAGGAAAGAGCCTAGTTTTGCCGAGTAGCAATCTTGAATTAGCCAGAGAATGCTAAAACAAGGGCAGGCTGTTCGCTAAATCTCTGGGCAGATCGATGCAAAATACCCGTCTCAATACCCTCATTAATGCCCTAGGCAGTCGCTTGGGAGAATGGTTGTTCAATCCCTGGCGACGTTTGTCTTTGGGCATTATTAGCTTATTGTTTGGCAATTTCTTCGCGATTTCGATTTCCTCGATTGCGGGGCAAACTGCCGACTTAGACGTGGTGATTTCGCTATTTTTGCTGTTGTTTGTTGAAATTGTCAGTCGTTGGGTTTACGGTACGCCACGTTCTGTGACGCCATCTGGAGCAGCGTCCAAGCCACGAGCGCTATTTTTAGAAATGCTCAATGCCTTTAAGCTAGGCATGGTCTATGGCCTATTCGTTGAAGCCTTTAAGCTTGGCAGTTAAGGTTCAACGCCCAGGTTGCGGCGCAGGTTTGCGGCTTTATGGGCGATCGCGTCCCAATCTCCTTGACGCAATGCCGCTTGAGGAAATAAATCGCTAGAGACCCCCACTGCGATCGCCCCTGATGTCAACAAATCTGGGGCATTGGTTGTGGTCACGCCGCCCGTTGGAATGAGCGGGATATGACCCAAGGGGCCCTGCAAGGCCTTTAGATAGACGGGCCCTCCCATCACTGAGATCGGAAAAATCTTTACACTGGCTGCTCCTGCTTGCCAAGCAGTCACAATTTCTGAGGGAGTGAGTGCACCGGGAATAAACGGCAAATTGCAGGTTCCAGCGTAATCAATCAAAGTCGGATCAGTGTGGGGGGAAAAACAAAATTTTGCCCCGGCTGCGATCGCCCGTTTCAAATCCGTTAGGGTTAGCAAGGTACCTGTTCCGATTGTGCAGTGAGGCAGGCTAGCACTCAGGGTTTCAACCAACGTTTCGGGCTGGGGACTGTTCCAGGTGATTTCGATCAGCGTAAGGCCGCCTTGGGCAACTGCCTTGGCCATGGCTACCCCAGTTTCAAAAGAGGGGGCGCGGACAACGGCGATCGCTTTGGCCTGTCTTACCAAGCCACACCAAGCTTGCCTATCCATCCAAATTGGCGGATCTGGTTGTCGATGTTCCACCACCTTGGGCTGCAGCTTCACTCATTAGTGATATAACAATCACGGTGATGTTATCGCGCCCGCCCCGTTGCTTGGCCGAACTCACTAGAGCGGCAGCGGCGGTTTCACATCCTCGAATGGTTTTCAAGTGAGAGGCAATCAGGTGATCAGAGAGTTCTTCCGTTAAGCCATCGCTGCACAACAATAGACGATCGCCCGCTTGAATCTCAAAGGGCTGAACATCAATTTGATACAAATCCTCTCGCCCCAAGCATTGGGAGAGTACATGTCGCCATGGGTGACTTCGTGATTGAGCAATAGTCAGCTCTCCCTCTCGAATAGCTCGGGCAACCCAGGTATGGTCTTGGGTAATCTGATCTAATTTTGCGCCCCGTAACCGATACAGTCGGGAATCTCCCACATGGGCGCACCAGGGTTGATCTTCATCCCGAAAAATCAGCGTTACTGCAGTGGTTCCCATGTCTGCCCGGTCGGGATGGAGCAGTTGATCTTTGACAATGGCTTCATTGGCCATAACGCAAGCTTGATCAAGCAGCGCCTCAGAAGACATATCACTGGTCCAGTGTTTGTCTAGATAGGAGCGAATTTCGTCCGTTGCAATCCGACTCGCTTCTTGTCCCCCAGCATGTCCCCCCATGCCATCGGCCACAATAAAAAAGCGCCCCGCATCATCAATATAGTAAGCATCCTGATTGCTTGAACGAATCAAGCCTGGGTCAGTCAGCCCTGCAAACACACGTTTCATCTCGGATCTGATCCCTCCTGGGCGACGGGCGTTACGGGTTGCCCCTACAGAGGATGGGTTGCAAACAAATATTGCGTTCCTTCCAGGAGCAGCGGATTAAGGCATGCGCTCGGCACGGGCTAGACGCAACATCAGGCGAACTAAGGCAACGCCAGCCAAAGCTGCGATCGCAGCCGCTACTAAGGCTAACCAAGGAAATTGGTGAACTAGTAAGAGCGTTGCCGATAGCGTAAATGTACCCACCAACAGCGTGTAATTGGTCGCCATATTAACACCGCTTACCCGCCGCAAGATCCGATCGGTTTCAATAGAACGAACCCGAACTCGCACATCTCCCCGTTCAAGTTTCTCTAAAGTATCCTCTAAGCGACGGGGCAGCCCCAAAGCGGTGCTACTCATCTGAGCTGCTTGTCGACTCAGCTCACCAAATAATCCGTTGGGGTCTGAAGAATTTCCGCTAGTCATAAGTTCGTTCGCAAAGGGCTTGGCCGCTTCCATAAAGTTAAATTCGGGATCTAGCCCCTTACCGACTCCTTCTAGAGTAGAAAAGGCGCGCATAACAAAGGTAAAAGTTGCTGGGAACCTGAAAGGCTGATCGTAGGCGATCGCATACAAATCATCACTGATAGCGGCCACCGACTGTTGCTCAAAGGGCTGATCCATCAAGTTATCCAGAATATACTGAATTGAGCGACGGACAGGCCCCATATCGTCGGTTTCAGCCAGCGCACCCAGCTCGATCAAAGAGCGCATTACCCGTTCAGCATCTTTCTGAGCAACGCCAAAGAAAGTTTGCATCAAGCG
The DNA here is from genome assembly GCA_039815185.1 of Cyanobacteria bacterium P01_A01_bin.123. GTDB lineage: Bacteria > Cyanobacteriota > Cyanobacteriia > Phormidesmidales > Phormidesmidaceae > JBCBZT01. The sequence continues at coordinate 92,620 of JBCBZT010000018.1, forward strand.
CTCTCGGGTAATGGGTTGCACCTCACCCATCATGCCAAAGTCATAAAATATTAATGATCCATTGGGGCTCACTGCAATGTTGCCAGGATGGGGATCAGCATGGAAAAAGCCATCGTTTAAGAGCTGATGAAGATAGGCTTGGGCGCCTAAGTGGGCCAGTCTGCTTCGATCTAGCCCCGCTGCTTCTAGAGCCTCGTAGTGGCTAATCTTAATGCCTGGTAAGTATTCTAAAGTCAAAACCCGGGGGGAAGCATAGCGCCAGTAAACCCGAGGCACGTAGACCCAATCTTCTTGGTTAAAATTGCGTCGGAAGGTGTCTGCGTTACGCCCTTCGTTGAGATAGTCGATTTCCAACCATAGGATGCGGCAACACTCACCATAAATGCCCAGCCAATCTCGCCCCCGGCCCCACTCGGGGTGACTTTGAAAGTATTTGGCAATGCCCTTGAGGATAGCTAAATCAATCTCAAATAAGCGTTTTAGCCCAGGCCGTTGGACTTTAACCACCACCTCTTCCCCAGAGTGTAGGTGGGCTCGGTGAACCTGACCCAAACTGGCTGCTGCTAAAGGAATTGGATCAAAACTCTGGTAGAGCGTTTGAATCGGCTTACCCAAGTCTGATTCGATAATCTGCTTGGCCTGTTCGTAGCTAAAAGCAGGCACTCGATCTTGCAGCTTTGAAAGTTCTTCAACATATTCCGTGGGAAACAAATCTGCCCGAGTTGAAAATAACTGACCAACCTTAATAAAAGTTGGGCCGAGATTCAGCAGGGTCTCTCGAATCCAGATGGCCTGGCGTCGCCGCCTCAGGGCTTGCTTCTCTGGGGTGAGTTGGGCATTGCTATAACTCCAAGCTTTGCCGTAGGCCCAACGGGCCGTCAGCAGCCGCAATACAAACGACCAAATATCAACAAACCGTCGCGATTTAGAGTAACGGTTTTGGTTCCATCGGTAGGCGTTATCGGTGTAGTACTTAGGTAACTCTCTAGTTTGGCTATCAATGGGTGGCTTAACATTTATCAAAGTTTCTGGGCCATTAATACCCAAGGGCGGGTGCTCTAAATCCCCGGGTACATCTTCTTCTAAATGATTACCTAAATCGGTTGAAGCCAACGACTCAGTCGAAAGATGCCCATCATTGTCCATCCGGGTAGCGTCGTCAACTGTGGAAAATTCAGATGCAATGGGGTCTTTCGACAGGGCAGACACTCAGGCTCCTATAGCTAACAGCTAACGTGTTTGTAAATGAAAGGTTTACGACTTTGGTTTGAATTAAAATCAACCCCTGGTTTGAACAAGTCTCGGTCGAATATTCATGCTAAGGGAGACCGCTCAACATAAGCAGGCTAAGAGGCAGCGCGATGCTGCTGGAGGGTCGCTCGCACTTGAGCGATCTCGGCTCTCAAATTGTCAATGGTTGCCTGGAGATCTTGGTTGGCAGGCGTCGTAGCTGACGAACTCTCAGTACCGGGTCGAGTATCCATCGCAGCAGCTTCTTCTTGCTGGGCTCGAACCATGACCTCTTCGGTAAACTGACGCAGGTTTTCCCGCTGTTCAGCATCGAACCTACCGAGAGCACTGAGGCTATCCGTCATCAAATGCTCAACCCGCTCACCAACTGCGGCAGCTAGGGCTCGACCAATAAAAAAGGCATGAACCATGGGATTGCTCATAGCAAATGATAACTTTGATGGGCTTCTGCAACAAATTATAACAAAATTGCACCCTTTATCTCAGCATTCCCAGAAACTCACAGGCTTATCTCTAATCCAACTTTAAAGGATTACTCGGTCGACATTGACGCTTGCGGCAAAGAAATCGGCGGGAGGCCAGCCTCGTCATCCCCTTGATTTTCACTATCAGGGGGTGTAACAACAGGGGCTTCGGGTTGGACAGAGCCCGCTGGATTGGGAAACGTTTCTGCCGGGGGTGGCAACTTAGGCGAAATATCTATGTCTGGGAAATTGCTCGGATTATCGACTTCGAGGTTAGGAGCCTCGCGGTCTAAAAGCTCGTTGTCATCGTCTGCACTGGTCTCTAGGGGTGGGTTAGAGATCTCATCATTGGTCGTTTCAGGTTGAGATTCGGCGTTCGAGGGCGGGGAGGAATTGACCGGGGAAATCGGTGCAGTGTTGATATTGTGTGGGTTGGGGTTGGTTTCGAGGGGCCCATCATAGTATGAGTTAAAGTCTGATGTGTCTTCTACGATGGGCCAGTTTGATTGGGGTGGAAAGGCTTGTTCTGGGTTCAAGCGGATGCCTGAAGTTTGAGGCAGGGCAGAAAAGCGCAGCATACTGCCGAATCCAATGCCGAGCAACCCTGCGATACCGGCTACCGATAGTATGATCGGTATTCGCCTGATGGTTGGTTGATTTCGGGGTTGCGCTGGCTTGGGAGTTATTTCGGTGGGCGTGGAGGATGGCGTGGTGGTGGCTCTGCCAGACGGGGCTCTAGCCATTGCAGGCTGGAGGTTGATGGGACGAGACTCCTGACTACTGCTGCTGGTTTGAGGGGGTAGCTCGGTGATTACCTCTCCGGTGATTGTCGTTGAATTGGGGTGGGAAATTAAAGCGGGTGATAAGGGGGCTGTAATGTTAACTGGGGATGCTTTCGGCAGTCCTGGCAATTTAAGCCCGATTGCAGCCTTGGCGACGCTAGAGGTTGCCGAGTCTTGGGGTTGGCTCGCTTCAGCTTGGCGGATCAATCTGGGCTCAATGGCTTGAGAGAACTTTTGGAATAAATCTAACTGGTTGATCCGGCCAGAGGATTCACCTGCAGCGGGTGAAAGGGCTGTCCTGATTGCTTGAATTAAGGTGTTACTGACGCTGGGTTGAAGTTGCTGGACTAGCGCTAGTTGGTGTTCAACTGGCGCATCAGATAAGACCCCTGTGAGTAGATAAATCAGCAATATGGCTGCAGTTCTTGCATCTGCCCCGTGTTGAAATGCTGCCGTCAACGTCGATGGAGATGACTTTGGATAATCGTTGAGGCCCCCCGGAAATAACCCTTTGGGGCGGAGGAGTTCTGTGATGTAAAGGCAGTGAGTCTTGGGCTCGAATCGCAGACTTTGAGGATGGAGGTTGACCTCAGGTAAATGTAACTGATGAGAAACCTGAGCGCCTCCAAGCAATCGATCGAGATGATGCAGGGCTTGAACTTCTGTAAACGGCTTTGCCCGGGCTAGATATTGGGCTAGGGTTGGCGGATAGGCGGGTTGCACCAATACCAATTCACCCTCTGCTTGAAAGGCGGCTAGCGGTGTCAGAATGTTGTACTGCTTGTGAGCCAGTTGGTTTAGTTTTTCAATGGCTGCGATGTAAGACTTTGCGGCTTCAGTTTGGTCAGGGCTATCAGGCGCGATCGCGGCAATGGGCTTTAACCATACTGGTTGGCCCGTCATGATTTGAGTTGCGGCATAAATCTGAGACGGATACTGGGATGCGATCGCATCAATTACGTAGTTTCCATTTTGCAGTGCAGTGCCAACTGTCCATGTCATGACGTTGAAAAATTAAAGCGATTTTAACGATTGATTCTTCGTCCCATCCTAGCGTGTTCAGGAATCCTCATTTCAGAGGATAGTGGGTTTCTAAAAAAGCCACTGCCTGATCACGGCGGGCAATCTGACCGTCTAAGGTGGCGTTGAGTAGCGCATCCAGCAGAACTTTGAAATTTTCTCCGGGATGATAACCGAGTTGTTTCAAGTCATGGCCATTCAGTGGCGCTTTGACCGCTGCCCACGTGGTGAGATAGATCCAAATCTTTTGACCTAGGGGTCGGGGATGTCGAGCGCTAATCAGCAGCAGGGTTGCTAAATCGCGATCGCGTAGGTGTTGAGCGATCTGACTGGGGCGATCGCAGTTAAGCAAGACAGTCGTCAGATGAGTTTCGGCATCCTCTATGTGCGTGAGGCGGTCAATGCTGTCGTCGGATAACTGTAGGTTTTGGGCGACTTGACGCCTTACCACTGGAGCTAACTGGGTTAACAACACCTCTAAGCGCATTTGCCAGGGAATCAGTTGAGTTTGGAACTGGAAGCGCTCCATCCAGCGGGTGATGCGGCGGAGTTGATGCCACAGGCGATCGCTCATTGCTAGGCTACTGTGCAGACACTTGAGTGCGCCTAACTTATCCAGTAGGCTTAAGGCACTTTGCCAGTAGTCTGCGGCAAAAATATACTTGAGTTCTCGTTTGAGTCGAGTTTGCAGGGCTGGAACTTCAGCGACTTGGGCCTGCATTTTGGCATAGATGCCGCTGTCGATGGCGTGATGAATAAATCCTTCCGTCTGGACTTCGAGGTTGAACCCTAAACGTACGGCAAATCGTACAGCTCGGTAGATTCGGGTGGGGTCTTCAATAAAACTATTGGCGTGCAGCACCCGAATCTGACCCTGGGCCAAATCAAATCTGCCACCAAAAAAATCAAGCAATACTCCCGGTTTAGGTTCGTTTAATCGCAGGGCCATAGCGTTGATGGTAAAGTCACGGCGGTAGAGATCCTGGCGAATTGAACTGGCCTCCACTTCTGGATTCGCCGCTGGGTAAGGATAGAACTCAGTGCGTGCCGTGGCAATGTCGATCATCAATGGCCCTAGCTGGGGGTGATCATGCCAAACTAAAGCCGCTGTTTGAAACTTGCCATAGGTTTGCAGTTCCACATCGGGGTAGCGTTGCCGAATCACATTTGCCAACGCTACCCCGGCCCCGATCTCGACCCGCTGATAAAATCCATCCACAACCAGATCAATGTCGTGGAGGGCGATGGGTTGTGCCGATGGGGTCAGCAGCAAGTCTCGAACTGCGCCCCCAACTAGGTAGAGATGCCATCCCTGCTGGCTAGCTTCATGGGAAATTTTCTGCAAAATCGACCACAACTCGGGTTGGAGAGCTTGCGCCAATCTCCTGATCAGCGATTCAGATTCAGGTGCCGTGATCACGGCATCAGGGCTGTTGTTTGGTCTATTTGGCGGCTCCCTGCGGTTGGTGTTGATGCCTTCGATCGCAATTGAGGGGGCTACCAGACGCGTTTGATCCCCAGCCTTATCTTGATGGAGCTGACGTAAGACATCGGTGCGGGTCACAATGCCAATCAAGTTGCTGTTGTCTAAAACGGGTAGGCGTCCAATATCGTAGGTCACCATTAGCGCTTCAATATCGGGCAAGGGCGTTTCAGGGGCGATCGTTTTGACTCGGGAGGTCATGTAGCCTTTCACTGGAGCATGGCTAAAACCATGATGCAAGGCCAGATCAATGTCACGACGGGAAATAATTCCCACCAGTTGATCCTCGGCATCTACCACAGATAACCCTGAATGACCGTAGCGCAGTAGAATCCGCTGAGCTTCTGAGATCGTCGTTTGGGGGCGGATAGTGCGCACGGGTGAGGACATTAGATCGCGCGCATTGGGGGGATGGGGAATTTGGTTGCGGCTTTGATCAACCAATTGATCAAAAATTGATTGGGGAGTCGCAGTTCGTAGGGTTGCAGCGGCAGCAGCAGCATGGCCACCCCCCCCAAAAGGCTGCAGTAAGGTTTGAAAGTTGAGCCCGCCTGTCAATCCGCCTGAGTGGGCTGTCGTATGAAGCCGCGATCGCCCGATGATCATCAATTTATGATCTTCACCACTGATCGGATAATAAGCGCCCAGCAGCATGACATCGCTGTCCGTCAATGAGACTAGACGACTGACTAGACTAGAAAGCCCTGGCACGTAGGCTGCGATTTCGATCAGCAGCCAAGAGAATCGCGCCCCGTGATGGATCTCAGTGGTCAGACGTTCTAAGGCGATAGGTAATAGGTCTTGCAGTTGGGGGGATAAGCCCGGTTCAACAAACTCTGCGATCGCACGTAAATTCGCACCTTGGATCATGAGCCAAGCTAAGGCCTGCACATCACGCACAGTAGTTTGCTCAAAGGTCAATGATCCCGTATCCACATGGATCCCTAATGCCATAGCTGTAGCCTCGGCAACGGTAACCGTCATTTCGGCGGCTTGTAATGCTTCAACAATCAGCGTTGTCGTGGCACCGACAGCTTCAACTTGACGGTGGGTCGCGGGAATATCACTGGCTATATTCAAATGGTGATCGTAGAGCCAGATGGGACATTGTGTTGCTTGTGCGTGCTCAATCCATGGGGCGGCTGCCCCCAAGCGATCGCGACGCTGCGTGTCTACCACCATTAACGATCGCATTTGAGCCACATTCACGGCTCGCCGTTCGATCAGCGTGTATTCATCCCGGTGAAAGGCCAAAAAATTCTGGACTGTTGGATGGCAGCCGCCAGTCAGCACAATGCGTGCCCCTGGATTCAATCGAGTGAGTCCGATTGCCGCCCCCAAGGTGTCAAAATCAGCGGTTATGTGGCACAACACCAAATCCATAAACTTTCTCAAACGGGGCTGATTTCTGATAGCGTACTCTACAGGGCCACAAAATATGCGACTCCTAGAGGGGGCGTCATTTAGGTCAGCTAGGGGCTCCGATAGTGAAGTGCGCCTAGCTCAGACTGTGACGTTAATTTAACAATAGACGGTATTTTTATTTTGTCGTCTCTACTTGCTGTATTGGGAGGGATACCCGAGCATGTCGATTCTGTTTCAAATTGCGCTTTTAGCACTGGTTGTTGTGTCATTCGTGCTGGTGATTGGCGTTCCTGTCGCCTACGCTTTACCTCAAAATTGGGATCAGTCTAAACGACTCATTTTGTTAGGGTCGATTGTGTGGGGGGTGCTGGTGATTGTCGTTGGTGGTCTAAATTACTTTGTCGTGTAATCCTTCTTCAGGAGCTTTATGGCAGTTTTCGAAGGTAGCTTTACCGCTGGCACTCCTTTAAGGTTTGCCTTTGTGATTGGGCGTTTTAATGATTTAGTCACAGGGAAGCTTCTAGAAGGTTGCCAAGATTGCCTCAAGCGCCACGGTGTTGATGTGAATCCCCAGGGTAGCCAAGTTGACTATGCTTGGGTGCCAGGTAGCTTTGAGGTACCTCTAGTAGCTCGACAGTTAGCCTTGAGCGGACGTTACGATGCCATTATTTGTTTGGGGGCTGTGATTCGCGGCAGTACTCCCCATTTCGACTATGTAGCGGCTGAAGTTTCAAAGGGCATTGCTGCGATCGGCATCCAGACTGGTGTACCCGTTATTTTTGGCATCTTGACCACCGATACGATGCAGCAAGCGTTGGAACGGGCGGGGATCAAGAGTAATAAGGGTTGGGATTACGCTATGAATGCGCTGGAGATGGCGAGTTTGATGCGTCAGATGAAGCAGCTTCTCCCTGAGAGTGCCGCCAATGGGCTAGTTGGCGGGAATCCTCCTCAACAGCTACCTGGTTCGATCAAGAGTGCGATCGCGCCTGAATATAGCAGCGAAGAAATTGTCTAGGTGTTATAGCGGTAGCCACAAAGCTTTGTGCGCTACCGCGAGCCGGATTGCTTGTGAACTAAGTATCCTGGCGATACTCGGTGCATTAAGTAATCTGGCCAGCGCTATAAACAAAAATGAGCGCGCTAAAATAAAGGTTGACACCGCGCCCTAAATTTGGAATCCTAGATAGGACATGCGGGTATAGCTCAGTGGTAGAGCGTCACCTTGCCAAGGTGAATGTCGCGCGTTCGAATCGCGTTACCCGCTTCTAAAGAGTAGTCTAGGTAGTATGAGCTATTTTTCCATAGCCATCCTGGTTTGGGCACGGGTGCTAGGATGCCGTGTTAACCGCTTCCATAGAGGGCCTGTGCGGGTTAGATTACCTTGAGGCAACTGTCAGGTCTTGGGTCAGATGCGTCTAGGTAAAAGTTGGATCCTGATTGAATTTGTCGGCTGAATTAATAAAGGGTAGTTGAAGTCCCTTGTCTTCTCAGACGAGTTTTAGCTAATGTAAATCAAGCCTAGTTTACGGTGGCTCGCTGTATTTCTTTATCGCAGCATCTCAACTTAGTTTTTCATCGATACGGCTGCCTGTGCGTTCTTCAAAAAGCCAAAAGATTGACCTCAATGCCGATTATCCCTGTCCTTGTCGTCGTCGGGGGCAGATCGTTCCGATTACGTTGACTGAAGCCTTTGGTTGCGATCGCTGCCAGCAGATCTTTGTAGTTCGCAATGATAACTACGTGATCGAGCAGCTATCTACCCACTATCCCTATAAGCGGGCCTGGCGCTGGACAGGTCAACAGTGGATCTTAGATCGTTCAACCTTGGGCAAAAGCTATTTACCCTTTTTACTGTTTTTGTTGTTTGGTGCGGTCGTATTCGTTTTATTGTTGGCAACATTGCAGCCACCTGCGGGGGCAGGGGCGGCAGTCAGAATTTTATCGGCGTTGTTTATTTCAATATTGCTTGTCTTTATGTTTTGGTTAGCGTGTCGCCGTTAGCACAATGTCAACGGTTTATTCTGAGAATCTTAATCAAGCCTTCCAGCAAGTTCGTCAGGCAGCGGGACAATTGGCCCTAGTAAGTGCTGGTCAGAAGCGGGAGGCTTTGACCGCAATGGCAGCAGCGCTAATGGCCCAAAAAGATGACATCTTAGAGGCCAATACCCTTGATTTGGAAGCCAGTCGGGAAATGGCAGTTTCCGATTTAATTTTAGATTGGCTTAAGCTGACGCCGGAGCGATTACAAGGGGCAGTGGATATCTTGTCAAGGCTAGCGGCTTTGGGCTATCTCACCACCCCTTTACAAGCTGCAAGTGTAGCCCAGTCTGGGATAATTGCAGCCCATCGGACGGTTCCGTTGGGAGTTGTGGCGCTGATTTATGAAGCGTTTCCTGAAATCGGTGCGATCGCGGCGGCATTAAATCTCTACACCGGCAACGGATTAATTCTGCGGGGGGGAAATGAGGCTAGCCAAACGAACCAAATGATCGTTCAAGCCTTACGCACTGCATTAGCTAAGACTGGATTGCCTGAATCAAGTTTGGTGCTGTTGTCCCCAGGATTGGGGGAGACGCTGCAAGAAGTGGTGTCTGCCTCCCACGCAGTCGATCTAGTGATTCCCTACGGCAGACCTAGCTTAATTCAGCAAGTGATGCGCCAGGCGACGGTACCCGTGCTCAAAACTGTGATGGGCAATTGCTACCTCTACTGGGGCGGTTCAGGCAGCTTAGAGACCACACTTTGGATGATTTCCGAGAGTCATCGAGGCGAGCCGGATCCGATTAACAGCATTGAAAAAGTGTTAATCCCTGAAGAACATAGCACCAGCACCCTAACTCGATTATGGAACCGCCTTTGGGAGCGGGGCTATGAGCTCCGGGGCGATCCCAGCTTAGTGCAAGATTTTCCTGATTTACTGGCTGCTGAACCCGAAGATTGGAGTCAGCCCTATCTGACGAAAACGATCGCGTTTCAACGCGTGGCAGATCTCAAAACAGCGATCGCGATCATGAATCGTTATAGCAGCGGTCATGCCGACTGCCTAGTGACCAATACTTATCAAGAGAGCCAACAGTTTGCCTCCGGCATCAGAAGCCAAACTGTTTATATCAACCAATCTCCGCGCTTTTCGCGCAATCCCGATCAAGCTTCAGAGATTGCCTTGGGAGTCGCTGTGCCTGGGATGCAACCAGGCGGGCTGATTGGCCTGGAGACGCTGACTCAGCCTCAAAGATTGATGCAAGGAAATCTCAAGCGTTAGGTATCTAATCAACATCTGCCAACTCAAGCTAGGCCCGTTATGGCAGCTTAACTTTAGTCGCAAGGCCAAGGGTCTGTAGCAGTCGAATTGTCATCCAGGTCGTGTCAATTTCCCACCACTCCAGGCCATGACGGGCAGAATATTGATAGGCATGGTGATTGTTATGCCAACCTTCGCCATAGGTTAAAATAGCGACCCACCAGCAGTTAGTGGACGCATCGTCAGTTTCATGACTGCGATAGCCAAAGGCATGGGTGGCGCTGTTTACGAACCAGGTGCAGTGGTAAACCGCTACCAAGCGTACAAAGATGCCCCAAACAACAAAAGACCAGCCGCCAACCAGATAAAGCGCGATCGCTAGCAGTACTTGCAACCCCAGAAAATAATTTTCGAAAAAGCGATAGACCGGATCGGCCTGCAGGTCGCGAGTAAACCGAGGAATCTCCTGCTCTGCGGGGACTTCCCGCAAAATCCAACCCATGTGACTCCACCAAAATCCTTGGCGTGAGTTGTGATGATCGCTCTCTTGATCAGAATAAGCATGGTGGTGGCGGTGTAACCCCACCCACTCGATTGGCCCGTGCTGGCACGCTAAACTGCCGCAAAACACGAGGAAATATTCCAACCACTTGGGCGTTTGAAAACTGCGGTGGGCAATCATCCGGTGCCAGCCCAGCGTGATCCCGAGACAGCCTGTGACCCAGTGCAGCAGTAGAGCAACGCCGATGGCAGCCCAACTAAAGTTGCTGGGTAACAAAGCAAATAGGGCGCCAATGTGAACCGCCGCCATAAAGATAATGGTGGGCCAGTTAAAGGCGAGTTGAGCAGGTTTAGTAAGCGGTTTAGTCAGCGTCATGTAAAAATCTCAGTTTAAGATCGGTCTTGGGATATGTCAGGGACGGCACCGATTTAGGTCACAATAGAACCCCCTGCTGCAAATGCAGGGGGTAATGGTGTTCCCAGTGTCAAAATGTGCCGACGAAGTCCATGCAATGTTTGAAAGCGCTCCAACCATCTGATGAAGTATTATTTCAAATTCTTTACGGAATTGACACTCAGGTCAAGGAGAACCTAAATCGAGTCTTAGCCGCGTTTCGCCGCCATCGGGTGGGGAGCCACCACTTTAGAGGGGTTTCTGGCTATGGCCATGATGATTTGGGACGCCAAATCCTGGACCGGGTGTTTGCGGATGTCATGGGGGCTGAGGCCGCAGCCGTGCGGGTGCAGTTTGTTTCAGGAACCCATGCGATCGCCTGTGCCCTGTTTGGGGTGTTACGCCCGGGAGATGAACTATTGGCCGTTGCGGGCAGTCCCTATGACACGCTAGAAGAGGTGATTGGGTTAAGACAGCAGGGCCAGGGGTCGCTCCAAGACTTTGGCATCTCCTATAGAGAGTTATCCCTAACTGAGCAGGGCACTATCAATTGGGCTGGATTATCGACGGCCATCCGAAACGACACTCACATGGTGTTGATCCAACGGTCTTGTGGCTACAGCTGGCGACCCAGCTTAACCATTGAGGATATTGAAAGAATTGTCCGCCTCGTCAAGCAGCAAAACTCCAACACAGTCTGTTTTGTTGATAATTGCTATGGTGAATTTGTTGAAACCCAAGAGCCAACAGCCGTCGGGGCAGATTTGATTGCGGGTTCTCTGATCAAAAACCCTGGGGGAACGATCGTCGCTGCGGGGGGATATGTCGCGGGCCGAGCTGATCTGGTAGAAGCGGCTGCTTGCCGATTGACCGCTCCAGGGATCGGCAGCAGCGGCGGTGCCACCTTCGACCAAAATCGCTTCTTGTTTCAGGGCTTGTTTCTTGCGCCGCAAATGGTCGGGGAAGCCCTCAAGGGTAATTACTTGCTAGCTTCCGTGTTTGACCAACTGGGCTACGCAGTCAATCCAGGGCCATCGGCGCCACGGGAGGTGATCCAAGCGATTCGGCTGGGTTCAGCGGAAAAACTGGTGGCGTTTTGTCGAGCTATCCAGCAGCATTCGCCTGTGGAATCCTATGTTGATCCGGTGCCTGCCGCGATGCCGGGATATGAGAGTCAGTTGGTAATGGCTGGCGGTACGTTTATCGATGGCAGCACTGCGGAACTTTCGGCAGATGGGCCGCTGCGATCGCCCTATATCGTTTACTGCCAAGGCGGGACGCACTGGAGCCATGTCGCGATCGCGTTAGAAGCTGCTGTAGAAGCGGTTGGGCCAGCATGAAAGAAAAATACAGGATTTGCAAGGTTGTTGTCCAAACCTGAATTTTTAGGGAAGATGAGGGACAAAGCCACAGAGCAACCTCAGAAAATCACGCCCCCTTCTAAATATTCTCCGGTGAGTGGCTAAATAATTGCGACACTCACTGAATTCAACCTATTCGCCATTTTCAAGAGGTCTCTTAAGGCACGAAAACGTATCGATGACTGTCTCGGCGAGACCGATTACTTCAGAACTTCCTCTCCTGGAGACCAAGCTCTACCTCCCCAAATGGTCTGCTGACCGGGTCTCGCGCTCGCGACTGATCGATCGCATCCACCCGCAGCGCAAATTAACCCTGGTCTCAGCCCCCGCCGGGTTTGGCAAAACAACGCTGCTAGCAGAATGGGTGGCCGCCGTACCCACGAGGCCCGTTGCCTGGGTGTCCTTAGACCAGAGTGACAATGATCCAGCTTCTTTCTGGACCTACTTGATCACCGCGCTGCAAAACATTCAACCCAGCTTGGGTGAGCGATCGCTCGCGTTACTGCAATCACCCCAACCACCCTCCATTGAGTCGGTCTTGATGACGTTGCTCAATGAACTGACTGCCATTGAAGCGGATATTGCCTTGGTTCTTGACGACTATCATGCGATCGCAACCCAGGCCATTCATGAAGGGATTGGCTTTTTGCTCAGCCATCTGCCGCCCCACATGCATTTGATTATTGCCAGCCGGGCCGACCCGCCCTTATCGCTGGCGCGTTTAAGGTCTCATGGCGAATTGACCGAGCTTAGGGTGAGCGACCTGCGGTTCACACCGGACGAAGCGGCGGCTTTTTTGAACCAGGGGATGGGGTTAGAGATTTCAGCTGTGGAGGTGTCCGCCTTGGAGCAGCGGACCGAAGGCTGGATCGCCGGACTGCAACTCGCGGCGCTATCCCTACAGGGGCGCAAGGACATTGCTGATTTTGTGGCGGCTTTTTCGGGAGACGATCGCTACATTGTGGATTATCTGCTGGAAGAAGTCTTACAGCGGCAACCCGATCACGTCCGTCGCTTTTTGCTGCAAACCGCCATTTTGGAACGCTTAAGCGGTTCGCTCTGTGATGCTGTTACCGATCAAAACGGTGGCCAGGGAATGCTGGAAACGCTGGAGCGGGGCAACCTGTTTATCATTCCATTGGATAACAAGCGCCAATGGTACCGTTACCATCACCTATTTGCCGATGTGCTTCAGGCCCATGCCCTGATGGAATGGCCAGAACGCCTTCCTAGGCTACACGGGCGAGCCAGTGAATGGTATGAGCAGCATGATTTGTTCTCTGATGCGATTCGTCATGCCCTGGCTGCCCAGGATTTTGAGCGCGCCGCGGGGCTCATCGAACGGATGTGGCCCACCATGCGTCGGCGTCAGCGAGAAACCACGGTATTGGGCTGGATCACGTCATTGCCTGACTCCCTGATTCGTAACCGGCCCGTCCTCAGCGTTGCCTACGCCCTAGTGTTGTTGAATGATGGCCAGTTAGACGCGGTTGAATCCCGCCTGCAAGACGCAGAACGATGCCTGGCCGCAGATTCACAGGAGCCGCTGACGGTAGTTACGGACGACGCACAGCTGCGGTCTTTACCCGCCTCTATCGCCAATGCCCGCGCCTATCGGGCGGTAGCGCTGAGGGATGTGTCTAGCACTGTGAACTACGCTCAGCAGGCCCTCGAACTGTTGCCAGAAGATGAGGAGTACGAGCGCGGCACCACAGCCGCCCTGCTGGGGCTCGCCTACTGGACCAACGGCAGGCCAGAAGCCGGCTACCGTTCCTTTGCTGAGGGATTGGCAATTTTTAAGCAGATGGGTCTCACTCAGATTGCCATTGGTGGTACCTTGCTCCTAGCACAGATGAGCATAGCCCAGGGGCGGCTCCACCGAGCAACTAATATTTGTGAGCAGTCTTTACAGCTGGCCAAAGAGCAGGGCGACCCGGTGCGGGCCGGCACGCCAGAACTGTATTTGGCCTTGAGCGAAGTGCGCTACGAACAAGGTAATCTGGCGGCGGCCAGCCAGCTGTTACTGAAGGGTGAAACGCTACGGCAGCAGGCTTCGCTATCGGGGGCTAAATTTATTTGGTGGGTAATGCAGGCCCGCTTAACAGCCGCCGAGGGCGATCTGGAAACCGCATTCGACCAGCTTCACGAGGCGGAGCGGCTCCACTCCCGGACGTCTATGCCAGTGCCAGATGTGCGCCCGATCGCAGCGTTGAGGGTGCGGTGGTGGTTGTGGCAAGGGAGGCTAGCTGAAGCGCTGGGCTGGGTGCGCGATGGCCCTTTCGGGCCGGTCTTTGACCATCGCGGTCTGTCGGTAGACGATGAGCTGAGCTATCTACATGAGTACGAACATCTCACCCTGGTGAGAGTCCTGGTTGCCCAGTACAGACGTGATTGCATAGACAACGCTCTTGATCAGGCTATCGGACTCCTTGCCCGACTTCTGGAAACCGCAGAAGCTGAGGAGAGAACCGGCAGCATCATCGAAATTCTGGTGGTTCAGGCATTGGCGTATGAGGCGAAAGGGGATTTGGCGGGTGCGATTGAATCGCTAGAACGGGCCTTAATCCTGGCCGAACCGGAGGGCTATGTTCGGATATTTGCAGAATGTGGAACCCCGATGGCGCGACTGCTGCAAGATGCCATGACTCGCGGTATCACCCCCACCTACACCCAGCAGTTATTGACCGCGTTAGAAACCTGGGGACAAAAGCCCCAAGAGCCATCTCCACTCCCCGTGTCCCTGAGCTTGTCGAAGGGCTCCCCCTCTCCCCCACCCCTAATTGAACCTCTCAGCCAACGGGAACTGGAGGTGCTCCGATTACTCAACACCGAACTCTCTGGCCCCGAAATCGCCCGTGAACTGGTGGTGGCCTTGAGTACCGTGCGTACCCATACCAAGCGGATTTACAGCAAACTCAATGTCACCAATCGTCGCGCCGCTGTAAAACGAGCCGCAGAGCTGGGGTTGATTTAACTTAACTTCGGGATATGGAGTGATGCATGTTGCCTATCAAATTCTTGCCATCTACATCAAGACAGGTGAGGCCATAGAGTCAGGAAACAACAACCCCTGCCAACCCCTTGAGTCTCACATTACGTCACCCCTTAGCATCTAATCATCAACCGCACTCTTCTGAATAGAAGCTGAAGTGTATATGTCTAACCTGCTGCAAATTGGTGAATTGGCCAAACAGACTGGACTGTCAATCCGCACCTTACGGTACTACGACGAGATTGGTCTGTTGGTACCCTCACACCGCACCGAGGCAGAGTATCGACTCTACAGCGAAGCGGATATTGCCCGACTCCAGCGAATCCTATCGCTGCGGCAGTTGGGGTTTGCGCTTAAGGAAATCCGCGAGTGTCTGGAGAATCCCGAATTTTCCTTGCCTCAAGTGATTGACTTGCATCTAGCGCGCCTGCAAGAGCAGATGGCGGTATCGCGATCGCTCTTTACCAAGCTCAGCAAGATGGCCCAGCAGCTACAAATCTCTCAGTCCGTTGCGGTTGAAGACCTGATTACCACAATGGAGACGATTACCATGACCCAGCAATATTTGACCCAAGAACAGCACGATTTACTAGAAGGTCGACTCAATCAAGACCAGCAGGCCGCATTGCAGCAGTTCCTGACCCAAGTGCGATCGTATCTAGCCGAGGGGCGTGACCTCAACGATCCAGAGGTACAGCAAATGGCGTGGCAGTGGCGGGAGGGGCTTCTCTCCCTCGTCGGTGGCGACCTACAGTTCTACGAAGCGCTGATGCGGCTTTACCAACAAGAAGGAGCCGAAGCGGCTAGCTGGGGCAGGCTAGATGGGCCAACGATGGAATACATTCTCAAAGCGGTGGCGATGCTGTCGGTGCGGGAAGAGTTGTCGGTGCGGGAAGAGTTGGTGGGTTTTGCGCTGGGTCGCTTAGCGCCAGAAACTTATGCGGTGCTTAGCCAAGGGCAGGCAGCCATGCGCAAGTTGCAGCTCAACTTTTTGGGGACTGAGGGATTGCTGCTAGGACTGCTCGCAGTTGAAACGAGTGTGGCATCCCAAGCTCTGGGAGAACAAGGCGTGGACTTTGCCACAGCAGAAACCCTGCTTCGCGACTGGTTAGCCAACCACACCGTGCCACCTACCGACATTCCCACCGAAATTCCGTTTACCCCCCGCACCTGCCGCATATTGGAACTAGCTGCTAAGCAAGTGCAACGGCAGGGAGAAGGTCAGATTACCCCGCAGCATCTGCTGCTCGGCATTTTGCAAGAAGGCGAAAAGGGGGGTGGCCTAGCGATGCACGTCTTGCAAACATGCGGTGTGGACTGCGATCGCCTGAAGCAACAACTCAGTAATCCTTATAAACCCTATCCCTAAATCCCCACATCTGGAGATAACGGCTGCCCACATCCGTTTATATTTTTGAGTTGTTCACGCCAGTTGTGATTAGAGCAGGCGATCGCCCTAACGCTATCCCGATAATTCTCAGCATTTGGGAGGGCGATTATACTGGATACGTCTACCTAATCACCCATATTGGGGTATCAGGCTGACGAATTTCCACCTAGTCAACTGTATAAGGGGATTAGACTGAAATTTTTCTACCTAAACGCACATATTAGGAGAGTTATGTGGAATGTTCCTCTCCAGTGAATTGTTAGGTATTACAGCAGTCGTCACATGGATTAGAGTGCGACTGCGAACCAAATTGCTTATGCTTTAAGGATTGCCATTCATTTGTTTTAACGAGCAGATTGGCCAAAGCTATACATATAAGATTTCTTATGAATACAATCACCAGCAAAATTCATCTTTACCATGCAACTCAGCTAGATGACTTTGAAACTTATCTCAAATGTGGTGGTGTTTTGTGCAGGGAAGAACTTGAGGCAGCTAACCCCGAATTCACGAAATTCTTTTCGGATGAGAAAGACAAAGCCGACAATAATTGGAATAGAACATTCGGAAACTTCGCCGATTTTGGTGCTAGATTTGCAAACTTTAAAGGTAGCGTAATTCCTAATGCTTATGGTCCCATTTGTATAGTTTTCAAGCCAGGGCTTGTGGAAAAACTTAGTGACTTTAAAGCTACTAAAATCAGTGTAGCTACTGATGGGTATAAGCCAGAGTCACACTTCATTCCATTAAGTGAACTTCCAAGCCATTTTGAAGAAACACAATCTGGCGTATTTCCCATAAAGACGAGTTCAGCTATGGAGTTTTCGTGCGCCAACCGGATAGTTGAATTTGAGCATGTCGCATACATCATTGTTGACGCGATACATTACAATGGCAGGTTTTTGCCAGACATCATTACGGAAAAAGTCAATAGCATGGGGCTGTCTATCAAGGTTCTACCTCGTAAGATGAAAAATACAGAAGAGAAACAAGCTATACTCTCCGAACTTTTATTATGGGCGGCGGCTCTGGGCGGGAAATTGCTTGATGACAATGAAGAACTTGAAAACAGCGTTCCAGATAGCCTGAAAGAATGGTTGCAGGGCTTAAAACCAAAAGGGCGTGGCATACTTGCATCATGGCTCACATATATCTATTCAGGCACTTTGCGTTATTTATAAGGAGATGTGTCCTAGCATCTTGCATAGAAAACACGGAATCATTTATGGACAAAATAATTATCAAATTTTGCTATGCTTTATTCAAGAAGAATTGACAAGGAAACCCAAAAAGTTGAGGTTTGGGAATGCGAAAGGAGATGTGTCCTAGCATCTTGCATAGAAAACACGGAATCATTTATGGACAAATAATTATCAAAGTTTGCTATGTTTTATTCAAGAAGAATTAACAAGGAAACCCAAAAAGTTGAGGTTTGGGAATGCGAGTGGTCAAACAAGGGCACTGGCATGGCAAAGAAGGAATTTCTACGAAGAATTGGCGACGAAGAGGATATAGAGTTCTCTCATGATTATTACAGTGCTGCTGATGCTGTCTGTTGGGCACCAGGTAGGACTATCGGCAACATCGCGGTTAGTTCTGAAGAAACATTTGGTATGTTTGAGGGAAAATCAGGCAATGATGCTGTGCTTCCTTGTCAAATCATCCCCGCAGGCAAGTTTCGAAATGGGGCAAAGCGCTGGTATTGCAAGACCCATCAAATACACTGGGGAGTTAAGGCTGATTACGCGGCTGCATCAGAGTCAGGAGAAGTCCTTTGCAGCAATTATCTCACAAAAATGAGCTATGTCGTTAACCCTCTAGAGATTGAGTTCAAGGATTTTGAGGAAATTGGTATTTGGTGTTCACTTCCCCCAGCACTTTCCACGGAAAGTATCGAGAAAAGAGCTCCTAAAATTCATGTCCATAAGCGATTCCAACAGGAGTCAAACAAGCTTATAGACAGAGACTTTGATGCAATCGTGTGCTCCTATAACGAAGATATGGGACTCTTTTCTAATCCAGAAATCACAAAGATACAAGTTACACCACCTGCAGCATTTGAGTTTGTCCGTTCACTGGAAGAGGAACGGGAAATGTCATGTGTTACCTGCAAGAAATGCGGTTATCCACATTTAGACTTAGGCGATTTTGCTAGAAAGCCACACAAAAAGCATTTCTGTGGAAATTGTGGTAATGACAGTATTTGGAGTCCTGGGCCGATTGTCTCTACCCCTCTAAAACCTCTTCATGATCAGTTCAGTAACAGCAATATCTACATCATTCCTGAAAGAGTTGTTAATCTTGATGAATATGCTGGTTTGAGGTTTGAATTGTGGGCATCAACGCCAGCCGTCCTGTGGACAGCGAGCCGTCCTCAAGAAAAAGGAATTCATGTCCATGTTTACGACAAAGGCCGACGCGTTGTTGACGATACCTTTGGAACCGTAATTCTTCACGGGCAGGAGCTTCAACGAGATCAGATGTGGGAAAATATGGTTCAAAATACACTGTACTGAAGTCGCTTAACAACCCAGGTGCAGTAGATTGCCCCACATCGCAGTAAAGTTTCAAAAGTTGTCGGCAACTGCTGACCAGAACCGTTAGAAAGTGGAATTTTCTACTTGACACGATAGGCTTTCGGTTTGATGCCTGTCAGCTGCCGAAATTTTCGCCCAAAATGGCTGTGGCTGTTGAAACCGCACTCAAGGGAGATCGCGATCGTGCCCTTTGGCAAAGCTGCTGAAGGCATGAATTTGCTAAATCCTTATGTCTTGATGACAACGCAGTTGAGTCCAGTCCAACTCTCCGTCACAGTCTTCGATTGGGGTATCCATCCCCGCTTTAATCGACTCGCGCATACCGGGAACCGATAGTAGATAAAGCGTCTCTTGAATGCTGGACCAATCTTCTTCAGATAAAAGTACGGCGTTGCCACTAGCGCCTGTGATGATCACTGGCTGATGTGACTGACTCACAGCATCAATCAGCCGCTGCAGTTGGGTCTGCGCCTCGTCAATTGGGAGTGAAGACATCGCACTTTCTACCGTCTCAAGTGCTCCCATTGTAATGTTTGCTCAGAAACCACTGTCAATATCCACTAGCCTTACCCATAAATCCCCACATCGAATCCCCACATTTGGGGACAACGGCTCCCCATGTCTGTTTGTATTTTTGAGTTGTTAACGCCAGTCGTGATTAGAGAAGGCGGATCGCAACTCCCATGAGTCAACCACACCGTTCAGCCAAAGATCGCCATCCCCTTGAACAGTACGAAATTCGTATCAAGGGACATCTTGATCATCGTTGGAGCCAGTGGTTTGAAGGATTCGCGATCGCACTCAAAGATAACGGTGAAACGCTGTTGTCCGGCCCGGTAGTGGATCAGGCTGCGCTCTACGGCGTGCTGATTAAGGTGCGTGATTTAGGGTTGCCGCTGATCTCAGTCATGCCGACCCAACTCGAACAGGCAAAAAAATTGGATAAAGGAGAACAAGCATGAACTTGCAGAAGCAGATACTGACACTAGAAATGAAAGCGAAGCTCTCGACGCTGTGGATGTTTTATCTCTTCAATACGATATTTCGGGATATCCATGAATTTATTGAGCCTGGCTTCATTGAACAGGCGATGACCGGGACATTCAATGGCATTCAAATCACAGAACCCCTGTTGCTATTCGGTGGTTTCGTTGCCGAAGTGCCGATCGCCATGGTGCTGCTCTCGCGGCTCTTGCCCTATGGTGCTAACCGTTGGGCCAACATCATCGCCGCTGTGATTACCCTCGCGTTTGAAATCAACAACGGCACCACCGATTTAGACGATACCTTTCACATGGTCATCGAAATGGCCGCACTGTGCTTCATCATTTGGTCGGCCTGGCGGTGGCGGAACCCAGTGCCCAAGCACTACTCAACCAATCAGGAGGCATGATTTTTGTGAATATGCCTTAGATACGAGAAATGCAGAAACCATTTAACTAAATCAACGAGGATGTGATGAACGCTTCAGCTCAATTTTGGAACAAAGTTGCCGATGGTTATGCCAAACAACCGATCGCGGATGAAGCCGCCTACCAAAAGAAACTCCAGGTCACACGGGAATATTTGCAGCCCAGTATGAACGTGCTGGAGTTTGGTTGCGGTACCGGCTCAACGGCCATTACTCATGCCCCTTACGTGCAACATATCCGAGCGATTGACTTCTCATCAAACATGATTGCGATCGCTCAAGCGAAAGCCGCCGCCCAGAACATTCCAAATGTCACCTTTGAGCAAGCCAGTATTGACGAGCTGAGCGTCCCTGACCAAACTTACGATGCTGTATTGGGATTGAATGTTTTACACCTGCTCCAAAACAAGGAAGCGGCGATCGCCAAGGTCCATAACCTGCTCCAACCGGGCGGATGTTTCATCACCAGTACCATCTGTCTGGGGGATACGATGGCTTGGTTCAAACTGATTGCCCCCGTGGGTAAATTCTTGGGACTGTTTCCGTTAGTCAAGATCTTCACGATCCAAGACTTAGTGAAAAGTTTGACAGATGCGGGATTTTCAATTGACTACCAATGGCAAGCGGGTGATTACAAATCGCCCATCGGTAACGCGAAAATCGTGTTCATTGTGGCTAAGAAGGCTGAGTAGAGTTGAAGGTTGAAGACCGATGAAAAAAGTTGCTGTTTTTGGCAATACGGGCGGGGGAAAGTCCACCCTCAGCCAACGCTTGGCTGACTTAACTGGACTGCCTTGGGTACCGCTTGATTCGCTGCAGTACCAGCCCGGTGGCGGCGAAGTGCCCCACGCTGAGTTCAAGGCTGCCCACGATGCCCTATTACAACAGGACCAGTGGATTGTGGATGGCTTTGGCTCAATGGATACCTTATGGCCGCGTTTAGCCGCAGCCGATACCCTGGTATATCTCGATATGCCTGTGCTGCGGCACTACTGGTGGGTGACGAAGCGATTCCTGCAAGGGGCTTGGGTATCGCCTGCTGGTTGGCCGGAGGGGAGCTCGTTATTGAAAGGAACGCTGAACTCGTACAGCATCGTTCGGCTGTGCCATACCAAACTGACACCCAAATATCGAGCGTATGTAGCGCAAGCTCAGGCAACAAAGCAGGTTTACCATCTGCGATCGCTCAAAGATATCGAGACGTTTTACCAGACTGTTGAAGACAAAACCGATGTCACGACACCTGAAACTGAACCATGACTCAATCAACAAGGTTTTGGGACAAGATCGCAGAGAAATACGCTAAGCAGCCCATTGCCGATGAAGCCGCTTACCAGAAAAAACTGGCGGTCACCCGTGACTACTTTCGCCCCGATATGGAAGTGCTGGAAATCGGCTGCGGTACGGGGTCAACGGCAATCCTCCATGCCCCCTATGTCAAGCACATCCGCGCCATTGATTTCTCTGCCAACATGATTGCCATTGCCCAGGGCAAAGCCGAGGCTGAGCACATTGACAATGTGACCTTCGAGCAAGCCACCATTGAAGACCTCGACATTCCGGATCAGAGCCTGGATGCGGTACTGGGCCTCAGCATTTTGCATTTGCTGAAGGATAAAGAGGCGGCGATCGCTCGGGTCTACCAAATGCTCAAACCGGGTGGCCTCTTCGTCACCAGCACCGTTTGCATAGGAGATACCATGAGCTGGTTTAAGCTCATCGTACCCATTGGGCGATTCCTCGGATTTTTCCCGCTTGTTCAGGTTTTCACCGCGCAAGCGTTGGCAGACAGCTTAACCCAAGCCGGATTTGAGCTGGATTACCAATGGCAACCGAGCAAGGGCAAGGCAGTGTTCATCGTGGCAAAAAAGCCTGCATAAATGACCATGAATATGACACTGGATCACGTCTTTATACTGGTTGAGCCGGAGGCTAAGGTGGCTGATCGGCTGCTTGAACACGGCTTTCGAGAAGGCCCGAGAAACACTCATCCCGGTCAGGGCACCGCCAATCGGCGGGTTTACTTTGCCAATGGCATGGTGGAATTCCTGTGGGTGCGAGATGCCAATGAGGCGAACACTGGCCCCGGTCTAGACCTGCGCTTTCCGGAGCGATCGCAAGATCCGAAAGCCTCCCCGTTTGGGGCTATTTTTGTCCCTCGTCACAATCCAATGAGTCAAGAAATGCCGTTTCCCGGTTGGCATTATCAACCTGACTACTTTCCACCCCCGAAAGGGTTCCATGTGGGTGCTAATTCCCAGAACTTGCTGGAACCGCTCTGTTTCTATTTCCCGTTTCATGATCCGGGCGTACCCCGACCGCAACCTGAACGCAATTCCCAGATGATTACGGAGGTGGTCATTTCTACACCATCGACTGATACTCACGGGGTGTTGGCATTGGCATCGAGATGCAATCGCCTATCCATCCAATCAGCTCGTGAACATCTGATGGAAATCACGTTAGATCATTGTGCCCTAGGGTGCACCCAAGACTTTCGACCCGCAATGCCACTCATTTTGCACTGGTAACTGTAGTAGAGTATCTAACTCATTCACGACTTTTTCTCGAACGCCACGAGGCAGGCAAGCTCTCAATAAGGAAGCGACATGGTTGTTTTAGTTGTACTACTCAGCGTATTTACTGTGACTTGGGGACTATTAGCGATCGCCCAACGTCCCCGCCAGATTCGTACCGCTGGCTGTATTGCCTTTGCAGCTTTGTTTATCTTTACAGGAATCAGTCATTTTGCTTTGGCCGAAGGCATGGTGCAGATGCTGCCTGAATGGGTTCCGGGGCGCTATCCGATCATTTACATTACCGGAATCATGGAAATGATTCTGGGACTTGGCTTTTTATGGCCATCAGGCCGACGTATGAGTGGTCTACTGACACTTACTTTCTTGATTGCTGTACTTCCATCTAATATTTATGCGGCTTTAAATTCCGTTGACTTTGGTGGAAATATTAACGGCCCTCGCTATCTGTTCTTTCGCATACCATTACAACTTTTCTTACTATGGTGGGTCTGGTTCATGGCGGTGCGTCGCTCTTAACTGGTTCGATAGCTTGCAATACCCAGGAATATTGAGGTTGGCTCCGTTTGCGATCGCGCGACTCTGCATCGCTTGAGCATTCCACTCCGTGCTCTCGGCTGGCCATAGCTTTCTAACAATCAAATCCTTGAAGCGTATAGCCCTCTGTAACCAGGGGGTCGATTTCACCATGCAATTAAATACAAGAATCCCCACATCAGACCGCTGGAAAACTGCTCCCAGTATCGACACCCTGCGATCGCTCTACGATGCATCTGCCGATCAATGGCAGGACAATTTAGCCCGTCTGGGCCAACTCCACGATTATCAGCTGCTGTTCAAAAGTCAGACAGTGCGCGATCGCTTGAGTCATCTTGACCAGACGTCTCAAATTCTCGACTGTGGGGTAGGAACAGGAGCCTTCAGCCTGGCGCTTTTAGAAGGTGTCAATCAGCCAGTTCATGTCTCCGGCGTCGATATTTCCTACCCCATGTTGACCCACGCTCAACAGATTCTGGAAAATCGCTGCCCGACGCTCGATTTGAGATGGGGGGATATCAGGCGCTTGCCCTTTGCCGATGAATCCTTCGACGCGGTCATATTTGCCCATGTTTTGGAGCACATGGCCGAACCCGTAGAAACGTTGCGTGAGATGATCCGAGTTCTAAAACCGGGTGCCCCGCTGATTGGCTCAGTGACTCGCAAAGGACTGGGTCAAGTGCTCATGTCCCTGCGCTGGCAAAATCGAGGATACGTCTCCAACCAGCTGGACGCTTTCCTACAAGCCGCAGGACTTGAGGCCGTGAGGTCGTTTGACTATGGTACTGGCTGGTCGAAATGGATCTGCATAGCCGCGATCGGGGTTAAACCAGGATAGAGATCAAAGCATAATGCACAGGGCCATAAATTAGGTTTACGGGTGACCGATTGGGCGAACCTTAGGGCCTTGGGTCGTATCTTCAACCGCGTAACCCACTGCGGTAATCTGATCTCTCAACTCATCGGCTTCCTGCCAGCGCTTTTTCAAGCGAGCCTGATGCCGCTGCTCAGCTAGGGCGAGGATGTCTTCGGGAATCACCGTTGCGGGCGGTGTCCAGGCCACCAATCGTAAGCCCAAGACCTGATCAAACTTGACTAATGTCGCCTTCTTGACGGCATCCGGCAAATCGCTTTTCGTCAGTTCCCAGGTCAGCGCCAGGGCCTGGGGCAGGTTCAAATCATTATTGATGAAAGCGGTAAATCGCTCGATGTACGACTCATCCGGCGTGCCGGCTTCGCCCCAACCATAGCTCAGGTTTCGGAGACGATTTAGCGCTGTGACGGCACCATCCAGACTCTCCCAAGTAAAGTTGAGGTTGGCTCGATAGCTGGCATTCAGGCAAAAATAGCGGTAGGCGAGGGGATCATATCCCCGGTCAATCAAGCTTTGCAGCTGCAAAAACTCGCCGCTGGATTTCGCCATCTTGGCATCGTTTAATTGCAGAAAATGCCCATGCAGCCAGAAATTAGCCAGGTGAGTGCCATGGCAGGCTTGGGTTTGAGCAATTTCGTTGGTGTGATGCACCGGGATGTGATCTTCGCCGCCACAGTGGATGTCAAAGAACGTTCCTAAGTATTTGGCCGACATGGCAGAACACTCAATATGCCAACCAGGAAAGCCCCGTCCCCAAGGACTCTCCCATTCCATCTGTCGGGTTTGATGCGAAGGGCTAAACTTCCAGAGGGCAAAGTCGGTGGGATTACGTTTTTCGGCCATCTCAACCCGGTTCCCCGCCTGCAAACCCTCAACATCCAGCCGAGCCAGATAGCCGTAATCTGACAACCGAGACGTATCAAAATAAATTCCGTCGGCAGTGCGATAGGTAAACTCTCTGGCTTCAATGCCCTGAATGAACTCGATCTGTTCCTGAATATGGTCAGTAGCTCGACACCAGACACTGGGTTCTTTGATGTTGAGGCGATCCATATCTTCCTTAAAGGACTGGGTGTAGAGTTCGGCAATTTCCCAGGCGGTTTTACCCGTCCGTTTGGAGCCTTTCTCCATTTTGTCTTCGCCCTCATCGGCGTCGGAGGTGAGGTGGCCGACGTCGGTAATGTTCATCACATGGCGGACTTTGTAGCCGTTGAACTCTAGTACCCGGCGCAGTAGATCCTCAAAAATGTAGGTGCGCAGGTTGCCGATGTGGGCATAGTCATAGACTGTGGGACCGCAGGTATAGAGGTCCACATTGGGGGGATGGAGGGGCTCAAAATCCCGCAGTTGACGGGCATAGGTGTCGTAAAGTTGGAGGCTCATGGCAAACGTCCATTCATGCTAGGGCGAAACTCGATAGCGATCACGGGGATACAGCGTCGCCTGTCGGACATTCGCCAGATGCAAAACCTTTGCCGTCAGGCGTTCTAGTCCAATGGCTAGGCCACCGTGGGGCGGCATGCCCATGTCAAAGGCTTGCAGGTGAGCTGCAAATAAACCCGGTTCAATTCCCCGCTGGGTCAAGGCTTGCTCCAGATCCTGGCGTCGATGCAATCGGCGTCCACCCGTAGTAATTTCAATGCCTTCAAACAGCAGGTCAAAGCTCTCTGAGGCACCGCTTTCATCACGGGGATGGGTGTAGAACGGTCGACTGGACAAGGGAAAACCCAGCACAAACACCGCCGGAACGCCAGTTTCTTTTTCCGCTAGTTCACATAGCTGACGTTCTGCTGCGGGGTCCAGGTCATCCACCAGGTCGGTGCGGTCGAAGTGGTGTTTCAGACGCGCTAGACAATTTTCAAATTCCCAGGTGGGCACTTCCAACATTGAAGGCAGGGGAGTCTGCCGATAGCCTTTGAGCAGGTCGGCTTGTTCCCGATTGAGACATTCAAACACATGGGTCAGCAGCTCACGCTCCAGCTGAATGACGTCTTCAGACCCATCAATGAATCCCATTTCTAAGTCGAGGGAATAATACTCGGTCAGATGGCGGCTACTGGCATGGGGTTCTGCCCGATAGACATGGCCAGTTTCAAAGACACGCTCCAGTCCGGCAACACCATATTCTTTGTAGAACTGAGGACTCTGGGCCAGGTAAACCGATCGCTCAAAGTATTTGACCTCAAACAGATTGGTGCCCCCTTCCGTACCGCTGGAGACCAGCTTGGAGGTGACAATTTCGGTGAAGTGTTGCGATCGCAACCATTGGCGAAAATAGTGCAAAATTGCTGCCTGAATCCTAAAGATATCCCCCACCGCCTGATTGCGAAGCGCCAGGGGACGATAATTCAACAACGTCTCTGGACCAATGTCTGTCATGTCTGAGTTGGCATTAAACGGTAGCGGATGGGCGACTGAATTGAGCAAAGCAACTTCCAGCACATCCACCTCAAACCCAGCCCGCGCCCGTTTATCGGTTCGTACTTTTCCTCTAATTTCGACAGGCTCATCAAGCTTCAGGCTAACTGCCTTTAGTGAGGCAGAATCTGCCACGCACTGAATCTCCCCAGTGCAGTCTTTCACCACAATAAACGTGGTTTTTGAGAGTTCTCTGAGGCGATAAATCCAGCCCCGAATCAGGACTGGCGCTTCCAGAGTGGGTTCAAGCGCATTAATCAGAGTTCGTTGAGTACTCGCCATAAGCAGAGTCTAGGAAACAGCAGCACCCCTTCAAATACAGGGGTTTACACACTGCCGGAACCCAACAAAGGGCGGTGCCATCCAGCTTCTACACTCCGAAGTTACGCATTCAACTCATCCGCTTCAGGAGCGTAGCACTCATTTACTGCCTGTCGTGGCAGAACCGTTTTGCCCTACTAATGCCCATCTCCAATGGAAAACGTTCCAATGGGTGATCTCAGGTTCAGGCAAACCTCTCCGAGGGGTCTATCCTCTTCAATGAGTTGGGCCAATTCTAGCAAAACCGCTTTCAGAAAAAAGTACCCGCTTGGGTCACATGATTGACCCAACTTTTTGTCGCATCTCGATCTCAAAAATTTCGGACCTAAACCTTGTCTTCTCAGCGGGCTTTAAACGCTGGGTAATCGGCTGGTTTTTTCTGGATGATGTTGCTCAGTTGTAGAGCATAAAATTTCTGCCGATTCCAATTGTTTTGAAGGTTCTCCCAGGTAATTCTGTGGTGTAAATGCTAAAGACGCCAAAGTTTTGGCGTTCGGTTGAGGTATCAATCACCAGTTTCACGGCACCGCGACCGATGAAGTCTGCACTGCCAACAAAGGAGCGGCATAAATCCCGGGTGGGTAGCGTTAAGACATCGCCCACCTCGATGTCATCCTCGAATTCGTTACAATCCTGCTTAAGCTCTTTCAAGAGCCGTTCAGAAGCGTAGTCAACATAGGCGGATTTGCCGGGATTGGTGACGATCAGAGCAGTCGTGCCAATCAGCACCCCACCTGCGATCGCTAGAATCCACCTTTTCTGAGCTAGTGTACGAAATTTAGCAGAAATAGTCATGCTATCAACAGCCATAGCTGCGTCTCACTGTCCCATTACATGTTTTCGTTAACGATGGATACAGGGTTAGCAACGGCGTTTCTGCAAAATTGGGTCGTAAAGCACTGGTAGCTGTAGGGTGGGCACTGTCCATCAGCCTTAATTCAGCGCCATTCGCCCCGATATAGCGCGATCGTTCAAATCCGTAATCCTAGCTCGCCACTACTTTCCATCAATTGAATTGAATCCACGCAGCGTATAGCCCTCTGCAACAAGAGGGTCGATTTAGCCATGCCATTAAACACAACAATTCCCACATTAGACCGCTGGAGAACCGCTCCCAGTATCGATACACTTCGCTTGATCTAAGATGCATCTGCCTATCAATGGCAGGGCAATTTGGCCCGTCTGGGTCAGCTCCACGATTATCAGCTGCTGTTTGCCAGTCAGGCCGTGCGCGATCGCTTGAGTCATCTTGACCAGACGTCTCACATTCTCGATTGCGGGGTAGGAACAGGAGCCTTCAGTCTTGTGCTTTTAGAAAGTGTCAATCAGCCAACTCATGTCGCCGGCGTCGATATTTCCTACCCCATGTTGACCTACGCCCAACAGATTCTAGAAAATCGCTGCCCGACTCTCGATCTGAGATGGGGGGATATCAGGCGCTTGCCCTTTGCCGATGAATCCTTCGACGCGGTCATATTCGCCCATGTTTTGGAGCACATGGCCGAACCCGTAGAAACTTTGCGTGAGATGGTTCGAGTCCTGAAACCGGGTGCCCCTTTAATTGGCTCAGTGACTCGCAAAGGGCTGGGTCAAGTCCTCATGTCCCTGCGCTGGCACAATCGCGGATACGCCTCCAACCAGTTGAACGCTTTTCTGCAAGCAGCAGAACTTGAGGCAGTGAGGTCGTTTGACTATGGTACTGGCTGGTCGAAATGGATGTGCATAGCCACGATCGGTGTTAAGCCAAGGATAGAGATCAAAGCATTATGAAAGAGTGTCCGCTGTCGTGTTGATTGGGTACGTCAAGGCTTAACCTACAGGCCATTGCCAATCAAAATAAACGGTGCCCGCTGCAATGTTGACTGGGCCCGTCAAGGCTCAATCTACAAACCGTTGCCGATCAAAATAAACGGTGCCCAGTAATAGGGATGGCCGAGGGTATCGCGGGCTTCTGAAGCGCTTCTGCCGCCTTCAAAGCGAATTTCAATGCCTGCCCGCTGATCACTAAAGACGGTCTCGTCACCGTTGATTAAAGCAATTTGTGCCCACCGGAGTGCTTCAGCTTTGCTCATCCCTTGGTCTAGGGCGGTGTAAAAGGCGTTCATCAGCACTTGGGTACCGCCATCGCTGACTTGCCAAAGCGAGGCGATTGTGGCCCGAGCGCCCGCCCGTTGAAACTGGTAACCCAAGCCCAAAATTTCGGTACCGTCTGCTAAAACTCCGCCCACGCCCGTTTCACAGGCGCTGAGTACCACCAGGTCTACATTGCTCAACGACCAATTGCGGACATCTGCCAATGTTGGCGTTTCGCCATTGCCAAAGAGGATAAAGGAGAGGGTCGGATCGCCAGGGACAAAGGCGGCATGGGTGGCAAAATGGACGATGGTGTGGTCATCCATGCGGGGGCTAACGGCCTCTAGGCTAAATGCCTGGTCTAATAGCAGGGTGTGGTTGGGGCGATCGCCTGTAAGCAGCGCTACCTCCTGCCCCGCGAAGGGCAACCCCCGCAGTTGAGTGGTTTGGTTCCCAATCTCGACAGAGTAGGCCAGGTCTGTATTGGTAAAGGCAGCGGCGAAGATTGCGGGTTGGCGGCTCGTTTGAGCGTCTAGGTCATGTAAGGAACGGGCTGTAATTGTATTGATCGGGTAGCGTTCGGCTAGCCATTGATTGCCGTCATGGAGCGCGGCCAGCGGGATGTAACGTAACTGACCATCCGGTGCGTACAAAATAGTGGTGATGCCAGCCGTTTCGAGATCATTGGCTAGGGGCGCGATTAGCCACTGGTAGAGCTGTTGAGCGGTGGGTTGGGGATTGCTGTTGGGATCGTCTAGATCGCTGCGGAAGGTTTGGATGGTGCGGTGTAGTTCGGAGCGGCCGACTGACACAGTGTGCCTGATGGGCGGGGATTGGGGGGTCGTAATAATCAGCTCCAGGCGATCTTCAAGAATCAGGGGATAAATAATCGCCGCATTGAGTTCTTTGAGATCATCCCGCAGGGCATTCAAATCATCTGGATTCAGGCTTTGTCGCCTGGATCTGTCACTGAGTTCATCTAATCGAGCTTGGATTTCAGGGCTATCAATAAAATCGTTGAATTCACGATTGATTGCGGCTTGGCGGGCAACGAGTTCAGCAATCCGATCTGTTTGCTGTTGAGTCCGCTGATCGGGGGGGATGGCCCGTAATTCTGCAAGTTCACGACCAATGGCGATCGCGTCTGCAAGTGATTCTTGATGCGCCTCTAAAATCTCTTGTTCCGCCTGGAGCAGGGTGACGGGTTGGTTAGCCCCACGAGTGCTGGCAGGAACAGTTTCATCCCGCTGGCTGGGGTCACCCCTTTCGCCAGTTTCATCAGTTTCATTGCGGTCGTCGTTTTCACCCTCAAGCCAATCTTCAATTTCTGATTCAACCGCTTCATCAACGCCCCCAGGGACGTTGGGTAAATCGATATCGGGGATAACGTCACCTAGCCCAATGGCAATGATGGCAGTAGCGCCTTGATTTTGGGTTCTAGCATCAGCGACTTGAACCGAGTTTGCTTTGAGACTGGCACTGGCATACTGCTGCGGACTACTGTGACGAGCGACACGCATTTCAGCAACGGGGTCAGAAATGCTCAGATAATTAGCGGCTTCCCAGACTCGAAAGCTGTCTACCACTTCCAAAGCCTCGGCAATCCGGCCTTGTTCTAGCAAAGTTTCGGCTAAGGCGCGATAGGTGGGCTCGACTTCAGATCGGGGGGGATTCTCAACCGTCGGATCCAAACGGGCCTGTTCGTAGGTTTCGACTGCGCCCTTGAAGAAAGTCGTTGCCAGTTCAAAATTGCTCGCTTCGACAAAGAAAAAGCCCAAACCTCTCAACGCTCCGCCAGGGGTTGTGGTTTCATAAACCGGAGCCGCCGGAGGCAGATCTGAAGGTGATGTTTCGGGCGGTGACGTTCCAGGTTCGGTGACAACGACTTCTTCGCTGCTGGTGTCGTTGAGTTTGGCAGTTTGGCAAATCTCTGAGAGCGACCGGCTGTATTCTGCGACGACTTCCGGGGGTAGGGGGATGGTTTCCGTGACGCCATCCAAGGTGTAGGTCACTGTATCGCTGGCATAAGTCAGCGTATAGCTGCCCTCACCCGATTCTGTGGTGACGAAGTGCCATTCCTGGGTGGCGCAATCTGCGAAAGCTTCAAAGTTTGCGCCGTCAGCGCTGTAGCTCCAATAAACCCATCGATTGGAGAGGACTTGAGATCGATAGTTGCCTGAACCCGCACCACTGGGATCGACATATTGATAGTCGAACTGGTTGGTGACATTGTTGCGATCGGCTTGTGAGGGTAGGTCAGCAGATGCCGGTAAGGTCAGGCCAATCACAATAGCGCTGCTGGTGAGCATGCTGCTCCATAAGGAGTATTGGCAAGCGCTAGACATTGAGAGTGTTCCTTTCCTAGGGATCGATTGAGTGGAGTTGAGGCATCAATGGGTTTGTGGGGTGGATGGATGGGTAGGGGCCACAACTTATCCAGATTATTTCAAACAGGTTATGGCTGAATCCAGAATTGTGAGACAAAATTTTAGATTCCCCATGGCTAATCCTTAGCCTGATTAGGGATTTAAGCAAGCTTCAAGGGTAGATACGACTGATTCGCTCAGAGATGGGTAGTCATAGCCCCCTTCAAGCCCAAACAAGACCTTTGGCGTTAAGGCTAAGCAATAGCGGGTAAAGTGCCCATAATCTTGGGGTCGCAGGGCAACATGGGCCAGTGGGTCGGCATGGTTAGCATCATAGCCAGCGCTGACTAACAGCATATCTGGGGCAGCATTTTTTAGGAAGGGAATGACCTTTTCCTCAAAGATGGGTTGATAGTCAGCAAAGGTGCTGTCTGGAGGCATGGGTAGGTTCAAAATGTTTTCATAAAACCCTTGTTCTGAGGCGGCTCCCGTACCGGGATAACAGGGGGACTGATGTAATGAGCAATAGACGATGTTACGGTTCATTTCGACTAGGTCTTGGGTACCGTTACCGTGGTGGACATCCCAATCTAAAATCGCAACCCGATTGATGCCAGGCTGCTTTAAAGCGTAGTGAGCCGCGATCGCCGCATTAGAAAATAGACAAAACCCCATGCCGCGATCGCGCACGGCATGATGTCCCGGTGGGCGCGCCAAGACAAAACCGGGATGGGAATTTTCAAGCACTGCATCAACCCCGTCTAACCAAGCGCTGACGGCGAGTAATGCCACATCGTAGCTAGCAGCCGAGACCACCGTGTCTCCGTCGATGTGACCGCCCCCTTGGTCGCATAGCGTTTTAAGACCCGCAACGTATTTAGGATTGTGTAACTGGGTGACCCAATCCAGCACATCGCCTCGGGTTTGAAGGGCTGTGGGCGATCGCCAATCGATTTGATCGGCCCACGCCATTGATTTCAGAACCTTGACGACCGCCGTCAACCGCCCTGGATTCTCAGGGTGATAGCGACCTGTATCGTGGGCTAGAAAACGATCGGAGTAAAAAAGTGAAACACGAGGAGACATGAGCAAGATATGCAGATGAGTGGGGTCTAATCTTTGTTATAGACCAAGACTCAATTCAATTATGTTTTGACAAACAAGGGTCAATGGCCCCACCCCAACAACTTCCAGGGGCGTAAGGTGTATCAGATGCCGCTTGGCCGACGATCAACCCCGACGTTGGTATCTTCAACGAGTGTGACTTGAATAACTTGGTTGGGTTCAATGATGACGGTCTGGGGTGAAACAGCGTAGGTGGTTGCGGCACCCAAGGCGGCTCCCCCAATCAAACCAACGCCTGTGAAGCCGGTGAGTATGGTCAAGGCGGCTGCGCCGATGCCTGAGTTGCGCAATAAGGAATTTTCTGAAACTTCAGGATCACCAATGATGGCTTCAGATTGTGCTGAGATAGGAATATTCTGGCCTTGTAAACTCAACGCCTGAGTCACGAAGGTGCGGTTAGTGCCATCCGTTTCAAACCGGCCAATGACTAAGGTTCCCCTGGGCAAGACAATATTGCCCGTCTGAGCACTACGCACATCTTGGTTCAAGACTAAAACCTCTTGTAGCGGCTCTGTCCCCGTCACCACCAAAGGCCGACTGTGAGTATAAGCCAGCGGTAGGGTTGTGCCAGCGGTCAGTAAAGCCTCGGCAAAAGGCGTGACAGGAGATGTCGGGTTGAGCGATCGCAGCTGGGCGTCTCCCCCATTGGTTGTAGGCCCATTGTCTGTTGGTAAAGGTTGCCCAAAGGGAATGGTGGGGGCTGCTTCAGCGTTGGGCTGGGGTGTTGGTGTAGGCGTTGCTACCGGGGGAGCAGGCGGTTCTGCTGGCGTTACCTCAGGCTCCTCCAAAAACGGTGGAGTTTCGGGGAGTGGGGTTGTTGCTGGCTCAGACGTCGTATTTGGGCTGGCGGCTGGCGGTGCGACATCGGCTTCAGGATTATCGCTAGGGTCAATCTCTGGTGCAGGTGTCTCAGGGGTGGGTTCAGTCAAACTAGGTGTAGGGGCCTCAGAGGTCGGCTCAGTTAAATCGGGCAAAGGCTCTGTCGCACCTGTCGGAGCAGGTGGAGATGTGGCGGTTGCCGTTGGGGGTGACGGATTAGGTTCATCTACGGTCTCAGTTTCTACTGGGGCAACAGCAACAGCCTCTGGGTCGGTGTTTGGAGTCGCGCTTAAGTCTGGGGTCGCGGGTTCTGGTAGATTGAGTGCTGCGCTCTCTTCGTTGAGGGTTGTCCCAGCTAAAAACGGAGGCATCGTGGGTGCCGCTTCAGCCACCTCTGCGATTGCTGGCCCTGTCGGTTCAACCGCAATCGGCACACTATTCTCAGCTTCTTCAGGGGTAATTGCTAAACTGTCATCTTGTTCAGGCTGATTTGCAACTGAATCTAAGGCTGCCGCTGGATTTGAGGCCGTACTGGTGTCATTAGCTGATGGATTGCCATCATCGAGCGGTGGCACAGTCACGTCAGGTGCAGCTGTAGGCGGTGCTGCGTCTGTACTGGCTAATGGCGGTACGCTGACTGTAGGGCCACTTTCTGTAGGCTCTCCGGTGGAGACACCCGGTAGCGCATCGGGATTGCTATCAGCATTGGAATTATTCAGTCCTTCTGCCAAGGTTAGCAGGCTGTTTTGGTTAACTTCTGCCAGAGGTACGCCTGGATCTTCTTCAGAAAACTGCATAGCGGGCGTAGGGTCTGCCAAAGCTGGATCATCAGCCATTTGAGCTGCTACAGGCATGCCATCGGGGACAGCACTAGGTGCGGTGTCCGCTAATAACGGTTGCAGCACCCAGCGGGTTTGGGTCTCCCCTATCACTTGTTCGAGCTGTGCCTGCTGCGGGTCTAATACTGTATTGGGGGCGAGCTCTATCACAATCCGAGTAGAGCGATTGTCGAATTGTGCGATCCGAATACTTGTGATGGCTCCAGAGTAGGTTTGCTGAGTGGGGACGTTACCCACTTCAGTATTGGGAATATCTAAGACAATTCGCGTGGGTTCGGCCAGCAAGAAATATCGCGGGGTGACGCCATTGGGTAGCATGACTTGCAATTGGCGTGTGGCTGGGTCAAAAGCCCAATTGGACAGCACTGTTGCTTGAGCAGGGTGAGCGATCGCAGCAACAGTCGCGATCGCCAAAGGGATAGCCCCCACCCCGCTACTGCCTAATATCATCTGCATCGACAACCCAAGACCGACGGCAACTTTCCTGCTGTTCATGATTCAACTCAGTCTGTACTTGCTTCCGTTTGGCCTATAGGATACGTCCAATTCTCGAAAATGGACACCCAACAGACACTAAATCTAAACCACGTCTAGTTCAGGATGTGGTGTTTCCCATCCGCAAAACTCCAGCTCTGGACGCGGACAGGGTTAAAAACCAGATTTTCCAATTTGTTTAAGCAACTAACCCCAGCAACAGAACAAAAATTGCTCATTATATAAAGGATGAACATCCCTTAACTTAGGTGCGATTCAGATGGAATTCCATGAATTGGCAACATTATTGCTGCTGCTCAGCCCTGGTTTGCTGCTTTCTGTCTTAGTCATGGCGGCTTTTGCCGCTGGTGGTTAAGGTTGTATTGCCAAGATTTAGTCCAGGCTCATAGGCTATGCAGGGCATTGTAAGGGCTTAGATAGGGTTTGTATGGGTTTGTATTAGGTCGATCGACGTTAGAAGAGGATTACCTGTGGTCAAGACTGCTTCAACCATGTTGCCCTTGGGAACACCCGCGCCTGACTTCCAATTACCCGATGTGGTCTCGGGGAAAATGATTACGCTTGCCGATTTTGCTGGTAAGCAGGCGTTGCTGATCATGTTCATCTGTCAGCACTGTCCATTTGTGAAACATGTTCAGGTAGAGCTAGCCAATTTGGGTCAGGACTATGTTCCCAAAGGGATCGGAGTCCTGGCGATTAGTGCGAATAGTGTTAAAACCCATCCGGCTGATAGTCCTGAAAATCTCAAAGCGATGGCTGTTGAGTTGGGGTTTAACTTTCCTTACTGCTATGACGAGAGTCAGGAAACGGCAAAGCAATACACGGCTGCCTGTACCCCGGACTTCTTTTTGTTTGACAGCACTCTGAAATTGGCTTATCGCGGCCAGCTTGACGAGAGCCGTCCCGGCAATGGCAAGCCAGTCACAGGGCAAGATTTGAGGGCTGCGATGGATGGATTGCTGGCTGGGGACAGCCTTGATCCTAACCAAGTGCCCAGTATCGGGTGCAATATCAAGTGGACACCCGGCAATGAACCTGCCTACTTTGGCTAGCAATTGAGCGTGTGGCGATCGCTTCATGTTCAGCTCAATAATGCTGTTGGCTTGCCGCTGGATTTACCTGCCTGACGCTTCTCAATAGGAATCTTTGCCTGATAATTCTGTCTCCTGACTTGTGGATTCTGAATTCCAAGGAAATCATTTTCCAGCTTTGAGTGCGTAGGCTTAGAATGGGCCAATCCTATGCAAAGATAGTAAGGCTGTAAGTTTGTTGTGGGCGAATAAGGGGCCGCTATGGGCGTTGTCTACTTAGTAACCCACGCTTAAATATTGCTATGAAAGTCGGCGATCGCGTTCGTGTTATTAGCTCAATTACGTTTTATCATCATCCCCTCCATCGCAATCAACCCTTCGATGCCAGTGGGCTTGAAGGGACGGTGATCGCGATTCTCAAAGATTGGCACGGCCGAAAAATCAGCGCTAACTTTCCAGTACACGTTGAATTTCCGACTGAAGGCGCAAAGCGCAACTTTAAAGCCCATTTGATAGCAAGTGAGCTAGAAGTTATTGACTAGCGATGAAGCCTGGTTAAGGGCAATACAAGGTTTCACGGGTTTTCCGGCCCGTCTCTGGATTGATACCCTGTGCGACTTCACACAATAAGTCATTGGTTCTTGGATCTAAGGACACGTCGGTAAAGTCGGCCCCATCGATTACGGCTTTTCGAAAGTCGGTGTCAAAGGCATACGCCCCTTCTAAAAGGGCATCAGTCAAGTTCGCCCGAATAAAGCGAGCACCATCTAACGTCGCAAACCGTAAATCAGCCGCTTCTAAGTTTGCTTTGGTCAGGGTGGTGTCAAACATGCGCACACCTTGCAAATTGGCGTGACTCAAATTGGCTTCGAACATATCGGCCCGTGTGAAATCATCACCCCGTAAATCTTGATAGGAAAAATCAGACTGCCTCAAACTTTGCCGATCAAAGCTTTCAGCAAATAAGGGAGTGGTGAGGCTTAACCAGGCGATCGCGATCGCGATCAAACCCATACCCCATCGTAAAACCCGCTGCCAATTCGATGAAACGCCCATCGTTAATTCACTGACTCAGTTGTCTTATTATGCCTGTTTGATCCTACTGGAATTTTGCCCTTGAATCTGAAAAACGCTGACTTCGAGCGCAAAAAGGCTCCTGCCGAAGTTCGGCAGGAGCCTTAAAAGCTGGTTCAAACCATCATGGGCAGAACGCAATGAATCTCAACAATCTTAGTCGAGGTCAGTCATCGCCAACACAGGCTCAGTCTCACGGTTAATGCCTTTCTCAAAGCCAGCCACTGCGGCACGGGCACGGCCCGCATGCCAGAGGTGACCCACTAAGAAGAAGAAGCCCAACACAAAGTGAGAAGTCGATAACCACTGACGGGGGTTCACAAAGTTCACAGAATTGACTTCCGTGATGATACCGCCCACAGAGTTGATCGATGCGTTGGGTGCATGAGTCATATACTCAGCGGCACGACGCACTTGCCAAGGCTGAATGTCATTTTTCAGCTTGTCTAAGTCAAGACCATTGGGGCCACGTAGGGGCTCCAACCAAGGACCTTGGAAATCCCAAAAACGCATGGTCTCACCACCAAAGATGATCTCACCTGTGGGTGAGCGCATCAAATACTTACCCAAACCAGTGGGGCCTTGAGCCGCACCAATGTTGGCACCCAAGCGCAAGTCGCGAACCAAGAAGGTCATCGCCTGAGCTTGAGATGATTCAGCATTGGTAGGACCATAGAACTCACTAGGATAGGCGGTGTTGTTAAACCACACATAGCAGGACGCAATAAAGCCCATCAGGGAAAGCGCACCCAAGCTGTAGGAAAGATAAGCTTCCCCAGACCAGACAAAAGCACGACGAGCCCAACCAAAAGGCTTAGTGAAAATGTGCCAAACCCCACCGAAGATGCAGATCAAGCCGATCCAGATATGACCGCCAATGATGTCTTCCATGTTGTTAACCCCAATGATCCAGCCTTCGCCACCGAAAGGAGAGGCAGCTAAGTAACCGAAGATCACAGCGGGATTTAATGTGGGATTGCTGATGACGCGCACGTCACCACCACCAGGAGCCCAAGTGTCATACACACCACCCAAAAGCGTGGCTTTGATGACCAACAGGAAAGCACCAATGCCCAGCAAGATCAGGTGATACCCAATGATGTTGGTCATCTGGTCTTTATCTTTCCAGTCGTAACCAAAGAAGGACGAATATTCCTCTAGGGTTTCAGGGCCTCGAATGGCGTGGTAAATACCACCCAAGCCAAGGACAGCAGACGAGATGATGTGAAGCACACCCACCACAAAATAAGGGAAGGTATCAATGA
The DNA here is from genome assembly GCA_039815185.1 of Cyanobacteria bacterium P01_A01_bin.123. GTDB lineage: Bacteria > Cyanobacteriota > Cyanobacteriia > Phormidesmidales > Phormidesmidaceae > JBCBZT01. Next base: position 130,589 of record JBCBZT010000018.1, read on the forward strand.
CTTCACCACCTGCACCCACACCCCAACCCAGGGTTGCAAGGTGAGGAAGAAGAATAAAGCCCTGCTCATAAAGGGGCTTTTCTGGAACAAAGTGCGCGACTTCAAACAAAGTCATCGCACCAGCCCAGAATACAATCAAGCCAGCGTGGGCAACGTGTGCACCCAGCAGCTTTCCGGACAAGTTGATCAAGCGGGCATTACCAGACCACCAAGCGAACCCGGTGGATTCTTGGTCACGACCGCCTGAGATGAATGAATTAGAGAGCGTTACCACGTGGCAGTACCTCTTCAGGGAATATAAAGTTTTCGTGAGGCTGGTCAGTCGGCGCCATCCAAGCGCGAATCCCTTCGTTCAACAAGATGTTCTTGGTGTAGAAGGTTTCAAACTCAGGGTCTTCAGCAGCG
>JBCBZT010000108.1:0-9882 GCA_039815185.1 Cyanobacteria bacterium P01_A01_bin.123
AAAAATTTTAATTAACCTGTGGTTTTAAATATAAAATTTTATCTAAAATAAATTTTAATCGCCACCCCACCATATAGAGTTCATAAATACTAATTTAATAGTAGCTCAACTAAATTTGATTTGACAACCAGCGAGCAACCTTTTTTCCCGCAATGTATTGACAACACCCCCCCAGGCTGCTGCGACGCAGGCGCATCACCCAGAGGCTTTAATCATACACACGGTCATACACATCCTGCGGCAGTGGCAATCCCAGAGAGAATCAGGGGAGAATCGCCGAGTAAATGCTGTTAGAAAAACTATCGATGAACCCCTGAAACCCAATGAAAACAAAGACTCCAGAGTAATTAAAAAATCTGTAAAAGGTTTGTTCTGGCATTGTACAGTGCCACTTTGCCTAGTTATCTTATATTCCATTACTTGTTGGACAGCTATCCACATTAAGGATGGCTCATTATCCATAAAACTTGAATTCACTGAAAACAGCCAAATTATTTCTATTGACTTGGGCAATCATTAACCTTTCCAAGTTGTTGTTATCCATTGGCTACACAGTTTCATAGTCCAAAGAATCACAGACCGCCAAATATCAAGGCTGTCATCATACCCGTTGCCCACTGATCATCCAGCAACGCGATCGCAACCTCCAGCTCACAATATTGCAACGGGAGTACGTCATCCTCTAGTTAGAGAAAATGCATGCTAGAGGGTATTGCATCGGGTAAATCATGATGAACGTAGACCGGCAACAAGCGCTTAACGAACACGTCAATGCCATCGCTCAAATCCTCTACGCAGATGCAGACTCTCAAGGCCTGCCGATGGGAAATTTAGCCGAGATCGAGATGACAGTGCGTCATCAACTTCAAAGCCAAGTATCTCCTCAGTTAGGCAATTTTTTATCCAATCTCGTTGCCCAGAAGATACTGACTCTCCAAGGTACCTCAAAAGCACCTTAGGAACCTTGAGTCTGGGTCCCAAACAAGCCCTCACCCTAGGTGTTCAACCACGGGTACAGCAGAGCCCCTATCTAGCAATGTGCTGTTTACGCATGTGTGCCAAAGCGTCTTATCAACAGGCTGAAACCGATATTGCCATGCTCACTGGTATCCGAGTCAGTGCAAAAACGCAGGAACGCATGGTCAAACGCTCACACCTGCCCGACCCAGTTAGTGATGAGCCTGTCCAAGAACTGGCACTTGATGGAGGGATGGTTCGTGTACGTACCCCTAAAGGCAAGCCCAGCGAATGGCGACAGTATCATGCTATTCGAGTGAATCGAGACGGTATTGGCATGGCGTGGTTTAAGCACCCCAAGGCATTGCTCAGTTGGATTCTCATGCGACCGATGGCCACCCTTGTCTATCTGTTAGGGGATGGTCATCCTGGCATCTGGTCACTGTTTGGACAAATGAATATTGCCGGTTTCAAAGACGAAATCCTCGATTGGTTCCATCTCAAAGAGAATTTGTATAAAGTTGATGCCAGCCCTGACCAACTAGAGACACTGTCCTCTCATCTATGGGAGGGACAGGTGGGCCAAGCAAAAGCCATACTGAAGAACCTGCAGACACCCTCGGCAAAACGATTTAGAGCATATCTTGACCAACATTCTCAGCGGATTCCCAACTACCGGTATTACCAAATGGAAGGCTTGCCCATTGGCTCAGGTCCCGTGGAGTCTCTAGTCAAACAAGTGGATGCACGCTTACAACTAACAGGTGCTCAGTGGAACACAGAAAGTCTCCCACAGATGCTAAAGCTACGGTGTGCTTATCTAAACAAACACTTTGATTGTTTTCCTACATTCAGAGAATGACGTGCTCCCATTGCAACTCCACCGACTCACCAACTACCGTCACCACTGGCAGCTGCCGAGGTAGCTGCGTCGGCGTCACCTCTTCAACAAAATCTACCGCAATCGAACCACTCACATAAACCCGCGCCGTCGGATTCGCCATCCGCAACGCCTGCAGCCGAGATACTACATCCTCATCATTCAACGTGATCGTCTGCGTCGTCCGCGTCATCGCCGCACCGGTCGTCGTGGTCAGCTTCTCCACCAGCAGCTGCTTCCCCGTCTGGTAAACACCCTGACCATCGGTAACGATAAACTCATTACCCACCGCATCCAATATCAGATAGCGTCCATCGGCCCGCGTCCGGTCATCGGCCCACACGCCGGTTATCTCAGCGTAGACCTCAGCGCTGGCCGCATGGGTGTTATATGTCGCCAGCGCACCATCTCGGAGACCAAGACCTTGGGATACCTGAGTCTGCACACCACCCGCACCAGCTAACCAAATACCTAGCAGCAGCAATCCCACGGCCACGGCCAGCACCCAATACTCCGCCGGTCCCCCCGTCCGTATCCGCCGCTTTGGGTTCGACACGCTGATGGCCCAGGCCGGGTCTGGCCAAAACAGCTGAACCCCCTGGCGGGTAAAACAATCGGCGAAACAAGCCAACACATGACCCAGGGGTACCGCTGCCGCCGTCTTGATATCGCCCAGCGCTGCGCCGATGCTCAGCGACACCAACGCAATCGCAACCGTCGCCACCAAAGAATGGGTCACGCTGCGATGGGGAAAGCGGTCTTCAATCCATGAGCTGATGGGGTAAAAGATCTGGCCAATAATGCTGGTCGTAGTATCGATGTCTGGCAGCTGGCTACCCAGGACGGCTAACGCTAACGGGAGGGGTTGGGCGGTGCCGAGTAGTAAGGATGCGCCTGCGGTTGCGATCGCAGCGTGGGTAATCGCCATCATGGTGAACAAACCAGATACTGAGACCAGAATTCCCCAGCCAAAAGCGGCACAAGCCCATCAACCTAGCACTGCGGTCGCCTCCTCTATCACCGCAATTAGATCCGGTCGATTCACCCCGGTCACCTCGTCGGGCAAATGCTTATGGTGCGGAAACCCCGGCAAGTCAGGGAAGTGAGGCGTACTGTCGTAGCGAAAGAGCAGCCGATTTTCGGCATCCTGACAGTGATATCGGTAGTCCAGCCAGGTCAGCTCGTCCGCTGCAACTACAATGGCCTCATTAATTTCCAACAAATGCCCACGCTCAAATCGAATACGAATTCGCAGGTTAACCCGCTCCGGCGTCAAGACTTCTTCGACATAGCGCTCGACATAGGCCCCTTCACAGCTAGCAACAACCTGCTCTACCCGGTCCAGATAGTCCGTCAGCAGCCTATGCCGCACGATACAGCTGTTCCTCTAGTGTCTTACGAAGCTCTACATAGTGGCGGTAGTCATTCGCCCATTCAACCAGAGTAATATCATCCGATAGCTGCCCCTGCTGGTACTGGTTAAAAAACTCTTCAGACTCCATCCCCTGGTTCGACTCATAGAGGCTCAAACGCTTGGCAACCGCAACTAGGGCATCAAGCGGTGACGTATATTCAATCGTCTGTTTACGCATAAAATCCTCCCAGCCGTACTCACGCTCATCTCAAGCATACCGAAGTCTTCCTGGCGCACCCATGGCAGCATGCGTAATCGCCATCATCCGCCCAGGCCATAGCGCCAGTAAAGACCCACCACTAAAATTACGGCACTAAGAATTAACGGCACTCGCTCTAGCCATAGCTGCGCTGGAGACGGGGTGAAGTGCATATCTACACCTAAATGCTCTTGCACAGCATCTCGTACAGCTCGCTGCATTTCGGCTTCACTCGTAAACCCACGGTTCTCAAACAGGGCGTTAAGCTTATCGTCCATCGCCTGCTTGTCTGAATTACTCATCCCCTCAGGGTAGTCGATTTTGATAGTCGTGGGCTGTTCCATCGTCGCTGTCAGTGTTGGCCAGCTTTAAGTTGCCCAGGAATGACAGTTAGGCAGTTACTGGCAACAAGAGTGTATCTTCGATCTTTTTCCGCACCGGACGGGTAACATAGCAGTCGCTATTTAAACAGGCCACCAGAAGCTTATTAGCTTCGTAATACTGCAATAGTTTATCTAACTGCGTAACACTGAAATGCCAGTCATGCCCAATATTGCGATGCTCAACCATCACAGCGTCTAGTTCTCCAATCCAAACACTCTCATTCAGGTGCCACCACTGCGTCATCTCATCAAAATAACTCTTTTGATGAGATGGGTTATCTTTTAAGCGATATATCGCTTGTTCTAGTGCAAGACCACTAGGGTTGACAAGGAGACGGTCAAAGGAAAAGACGAGGTCGAGGGCACAGGTACGGCCATGGTCGAGGCTATGATCGAGAGCACGGGCAAGGGTAAGGTCGAGGCCACGAATGCGGTCATGATCGCGGGTACGGATGAAAGCACGGTCGAGGGCGCGGTCGAAATAGAAAGCACGAACAGCAGCTATCTTATAGGTGACGTTAAGAGAGATAGATTTTTCCTTTCCCCAGTTGAGAAACATCTGCAGTTGCTCATCTTCAGCTAATAGAGAATCAACTTGGGCTTTCATAAATTCCAGTAAATCATCTGCATCAGACAACATCCCTACTGTCAACAACAAGACTTCTCGCCAGCGCTTATCAGTAATGTGACTGGCTAAATTTTGTAATGATTCCAGTGCTTTGACAGCAGGACTATTCGCAATCCGTCTGGCAGTAAAATATTCCTGGAAAGTTAGATGTGAGAAAGAGTAAATGCCTCGTGCTCGTTCTACCAGTAATCCGTGCTGAGCCTCAATCGACTTTAGGACTGCTTCACTATCTAACTGCAGCGCATCTGGATCGGTCTCTGCATCAGGTAGATTTTGAATATATTGAGTGATTTGCGCCTCAACAGTCTTTTGTTTAAAAAAGTAATCACCCCGTTCAAACATATCCAATGCCAATTGACTCAGTAGATCCTCCTTTCTTTTGAAGGAGAGCTTTTTGTAGACCTGGTATCGCTCAATGTTACGCTTAACGTCCCACTTCTTGAGCAGTACATCTAATCCTTCTTTGTAGAGTTCTGAGCGATTACGGGGAAAATCAGCAGCTTCCCCAAACACTAGACACAACAATGTAAGCAATAGAGGGTTAGTAGATAGTTCCTTAATAGGCTGATTGTCTTCCAGTTTTTCGATAAAGGTTTTGGCTTTAACAGGATCTTCCTTAGCCTTAAACCATTTGGCGGCGAACTCAGAAATCTGATCATCATTAAAGTCTGCTACCTCAACCTCAGTAAACTGCTCAAAGGTATATTCCTGAGCAGCAATCCGACAGGTCATAACAAATTGGCAAGTACGGAACTGGCTGGTGAAACTCTGAATTTCCCTGAGGATTCGGTCATGATCCTTTTCTTTCAACTCATCTAACCCATCTAGCAAAACCAAGGCATGCCCTTGACTTATCAAAAAAGCTGCAATTTTAGTATTTTGAACACCACAAGCTGACCACTGTTGAGTAATGTAGGTTAATAGGTTTGGATTGTTGTTTGCTTCAGCAAAGTCTTTAATCGTTACGAAAACAGGAACATGATGAGACTGAAGCCCTCCTAAATTACAGAGTGTTGCTAATCGTTTGAGAAACGTTGTCTTCCCAGCTCCAGGCTTCCCCAGAATCATTAGCTTTGGGTTTCGCTCTACAGCATCTAACCCTGGTACCCGTTTGTGTTGAATTTCTCCTAAAGTAAAACGGTTGAAATTCTCTAGGCCAAAGTCTTGCAGTAACTCTTCAATTTCTTTTCGTTGCCGCCCAATAACTTTCTCTAAGATATTGACATCGGTATAAATATCCCCCAACCCAATCGGCTGATTCATATCCAGCACTCGCATTGTGCCACATCGCTCTTGAATGTCCTCATGGACCTTTTGCCTTACCTCTTGGACCAAGGTATTGATATTATCTGCTGCAAAGTTCAGCGTGGTTGAATTGTTGATGACGCCGCCAATCTGTTGGCCTTGGACGGTTTCAGCGAAGCCCCCCGCAAATTGGGCTCCTCGAAAATCATATGTCGGTCTTAGCTGACTATTGTCTATTGCTTCCGCAGGGTTTGGTTGCCAGTCCTTCTCACTGCCGTCAGATACAACAGTTGCTGTTCCTGATAGCGCTTGCTGTTGCTCAAGTAGCCATACTTGAAGCTGACGAAACTTACCAGGCCCTTCCCCACCAATACTGAACTTACTGTAGACTCCCGTCAAACGAGAGCGCAGCGCTCCATGGGAGATATTAAGTTTATCTGCAACCTTCAGCTCATTCCCATCACCACTATAAAGTTCAACAAAGACGTCCTCTTGCTTTTTAGAAAGCTTATACTCACGGGCAATCGTCGTTAAAAAGTCACGGGATAAGGAACTCATCAGAACGACAGTAATAAGGGGGCTCGTTAACGCTAGGGTAACCCACCCAAACCCAACCTTCGGCAAGCTTTAGCAAGAAATCAGGCCATGTCAGCCTATGTCAGACCATGTTTGAGCGTAACCTCTCAAACCTCCTTGGCACAGTGGATATAGAACACCACAGTCCAAGACAAACCCATGAAAAACCTGAACATTACATCCGCGTTCCAGCAAGTCTTCTTCACCGTCGTATTTCTCACTCTATTATCCGGCGGTACATCTCTTACCCTAGCTGCCCAAAAAGACCTATCCCCTCACCAAGACCGCATCTTTGAAAGTGCTACTACCACATGGCAAATGGGCGTAGGCGCAATCTTTGGGCTCCTGGGCAGCAAAGCTACTGACCTATTTCAAGCCAACGACGATGAAGACTAACCAAAAGGGCAGTCCTCACTGCCCCAACCGCTTCCGCGCCCCTCTCACCTGGCCCAACTGCTTCATCGTCATCCCAGCCACCAGCGCCGTACCCCCAAAGATGTACAGACTCTTGTTACGCGTACCCATCCCAATAAATCGCACGATGCCAAACGCCATCAGACAAGCGATCACAATTGGCATTACAACAACGTATTGCGTATGCTGCGGACTCGCTGACCGATTCAGCCCCAGCCGCTCATTCCTAACCACTTTCCGCGCCAGCATCGGATTCCGTCCCGCCAACGGCTGCAACGCTGCCAATCGAGACTTACTCAGCTGCAGTTCCAGCCGCTCCGCCTCGGCCTGCATCGTCTCGCGGATCATCTGATCGGTGGGCAGCTGCAGCTCTATTTCCAACATCTCTAGAAAGATGTCTTTACCAGGGTTCGCCGCTGCAAAGCAAACCACTCGCACACCAGCATTAATCAAGTCTTCCAGCCAGTAACGAATCCCTGTAGACAGCCGCTTCGCCTCAGGTAGAATAAGCAGCGTTTGCGGTCCCACATTCTCCGCAATCTCATCCTTCAGCTGATCCATCGTCAGCGCCCGCTCACCGCAGGGCTCACCATTCTTGTCGTACTTCGTTTCCTCAGTGGGGATATCCAGCTGCTCGGCCAGACGCACGAAGAAGCGTTTACCACTGCCTTTATAGACAGCGGTTGCGATAGAAAACTCATCACTAAACCGCTGCACTAGCTGCCGGGGCATCTCCCCCACCATCCCCAGCTCAGCCACCACCAAAACGCTGCTACCCGATTCGATAGCAGCGCACACACGTTTGAAATCGTCAGAGCAGTCTAAGCCGCTGCCTGCGTCTTCTGTCTGAACTGGCTTAGCAGGTCGGTGGCCACCTTCTGCGCATCGAACTTTGGGGCAGCTGCACTCCGGACTTTATCCACCTTTGCTTTAGTCACAGGATGCAAATCCTCATAGCCCATTTGATTCGCCATCGCCATCACCACCTGCTGACCAGCCGTCAGACGCTGACCCGCAATCTCAGACGCTTCCAAATACAACGCTTCCATATTCAGGTCTTGCGTCGGGTTCACCTCTTCCGGTTGCTCGGCTACATCACCGAGAGCCGTCTCACCCGCAACAGATAGCGCTGATTGAATTGCCTCATGAATATCAAACTCGTCGATTTTGCCACCCGCTACGACATGCTCACGTAGCAATCGAATTGATTTTGCCTGAGCTTCTGTGAGAAATGCCTTACCATTTGAATCCTTCTCAGCCGTGATTCCCAAATGCTTTAGGTAGGCATAGTAAGCGTCCTTTTTTATACCTAATTGGTCCTGCAAGACATTCGGGCGAATCTGCTGCTCAACGGTAGAATTCTGGTCGGTCATCGAAAATTTTTTCAAAACTCAGCACCCATATTATGGGAAATACTGAGTAAAAAATTTTACGGGGTTTTTCTGGTTTTCGGGTGAAGTTTGCATAAACGCCAGAAAACCACTTTTGTTGAAATATCGTTTGTTTCCCTATCTTCTACAGTAGGAAACTATCAGAATGCTTGCGGTTTTGTTTACGTAGGCAGACAGAATTGAGGCTACTCGCGTAGGATCATTGCTGCTAGCTTAGAGCCAGCAGAATAGCTGATAGGTAATAGTAGGTAACGGTTGCTGCTGCAACTTATGGAGTGCCAGACGGCGGCAGCTGCTCCGGCTGAACTTGCTCTATCTGAGGTAGCGGAACGTTGAGGACGTCGGCCAGCTGCGCCAGGTCAGCGGTAAAGGCAGTGGCACCGATGGTAAGCGTGGTTGCGATCGCAACCAGCCGTTTCAAACGCCGACCGATGCGGCCTGGGTCGGGCTGCTCGTCTGCGAGGTCGCGCTCTAGCAGGTCGAGAGTGTCGTTGGCTTCGTCTTTTTGTTCGGTGGAGAAGGTTTGGGCCTGGTCGCGGAGGGCGGTAAGTAGACGAGTGATGTCTTCGGTGTTGGGACCGTAGTTATTGATAATGCCGCCGTACTGGTTGCCTTCGACGTTACCGGCAACGTAGCCGCCGCCGAACTGAGCACCGCGCAAATCGTACTTATTGCCTTCAGACATAGGGGGCCTCGTTGCTAGCATCTCGGTTATCTTCATCAAGTTTGCGCTCTGCTCCCGATAGGCGACAATCTCGCCGTCTTTCGCTTGCAACTCAGCGCGGTAACGCTGCTCCAATAGCGTCAGCTTGGTTTCATAGAGTGCTTTCGCACTGCCCTCTATTGCTTTCTTGTCAGCACCTTCAGCGACTTCCAGGCGAACAACAAAAGCACCGCCTTGTTTCCTCTCAATGGCTTGGATGGAGAGATCTTGATCGGCATATTGGCTGCGGAGATCTTGAAAAGACTGAAAAAAGGCTTGCCAGTCGATGCCATCCTTGAATATGAGATCAATGGTATCTACGGCTTGCTGAAATAGTGCGGTGAACTCACCCGGTTTAAAAGTGCCTTCGCTAGGACGACGTTCTTGCTGATTAACCTTGAGGTAGACATACTCACAGACTACGCCGTCAAAGTTCGTAGTGCTGTTGATGTTCCAGTCTTCTAAACAAGCTCCAGTCAATACCGATTTCTCAAAATTTGTGCCCAATATTTGAACTCTACTCAGATTAGAGCCTTTCAAATCAAAACTACTCAAATTAAATCCATTTAGATTGGTGTCACTCAGGTTGGCTCCACGCAGGTCGGCTTGACTCAGGTTGGCTCCACGCAGGTCAGTTTGACTTAGGTTAGCTCCATTCAGATTGGTTCTACTCAGGTTGGTTCCATTCAAGTTGGCTCCATTCAGGTCGGTTTGACTCAGGTCGAATCCACTCAGGTTGACTCCATTCAGGTTGGCTCCATTCAGGTCGGTTTGACTCAGGTTGACTTTACGCAGGTTGGCTCCATTCAGGTTAGTTCCACGCAGGTTCGCTTTACTCAAGTTCGCTCCACGCAGGTTGACTTTACGCAGGTAGGCTTGACTTAGGTTGGCTCCATTAAGGTCGAATCCACGCAGATTGACTCCACGCAGGTTCGCTTTACTCAAATTCGCTCCACGCAGGTTGACTTTACGCCAGCAATTCTCAGTATGAGATTTCAACTAGTATCAGCCGGGATTTCAAGCTCCAAGCCTTGAATCATAAAGGTTAGCAGATGATCCCAAGTGTCAAAGCACATATAGCGTGTGAGTGCC
>JBCBZT010000113.1:0-8144 GCA_039815185.1 Cyanobacteria bacterium P01_A01_bin.123
CATTTTTATGATGCTTTGGCGATGCCGGGGGTGACTAAGGCGGAGGCGTTTCGGCAAGCTCAGTTGGCTTTGATGGCAGACCCTAGGTTTGATGAGCCTTACTACTGGAGTCCTTTTGTCATGGTGGGCAATTGGCTCTGAAGTCTGAGGCACTCTCGGTGCAAGTCAATTTGTTAGAAAATGCTGGATCGTGGGGCAAACTTTCTAAGTCTCGGCAATGGCAGGCAATAGAGCAATAATTTGTTCGAATTGATAGCTCCGCGCCAAACTTTTCAGTTGAGCGGCAAGCTGCGACTGCTCTGGCGGGATCTGCTCAATGAGACGCAAAACGATTTTTCCCCGCAGCTTACTAGACGCTTTATGGAGCTCGACAATCCATTCAGTGGGCATCTTCTGCAAAGCAGCCGTAACGTCTTGGGGCGAGGATATCTGCTCCAAGTGATAGGTGGCTTGCAAGCCATTATCTAGATCCTCAGCCGAGGATGGGGCAGATTCGATAAACGCTACCCCTAGGTGTTGCACCAGCTTCTGCCAAATGACATTTTCTTGAAAGGGCTTGAGCAAGTGATCATCAAATCCCAAATCAGGGGTAACTTGTGGTTCTAAGGCGCTTGCAGTAAGGGCAATGATTTTGGTGGGGGGGATTTTGGATTCTGTTCTGCCACTCCCCCGCTCTGCTGCGCGCTTACTTTCCTGCTCCCTTTCTCGAATTCGCCGTGTCGCCTCATGACCATCCATCTCTGGCATCCGCAAATCCATCCAAATCAGATGGGGAGACCAATTTTGCCACACCTGAATTGCTTCTCGTCCATTATTGGCTTGCCGCACCAAAAATCCTTTGGCCACCAATAACTCAGACAGCAGCAGGCGGTTGTCCCCATTATCATCGACCACTAACATTCGATACGCCGGTTGTCCGGGGGCTAATCGGATCACCCGGCCCCGATTTTGAGGGGTTGCAACCGTTGGGTCATCAGCAATCTGAATAGGAATACAACATTGAAAACAGGTGCCCACACCCACTGTGCTGCGAACCGTAATCTCTCCGTTCATGAGCGTTACAAATTTATGGGTGATGGCAAGCCCCAGGCCAGTGCCCTGGCGGGTATTGCGACCTGACGTGGTTTGCTCAAAGGGCGCAAATAGCTGACTCATCTCGTCTGGGGCAATGCCGACCCCAGTGTCTTCAACCGCTAACTGAAGCTGGGCTAGGCCATGGTTACCATTGGTTTGGTTGCCATTGGTTTGGGCTGGCCCATCACTGTTTAGATTGATGTTAACCCTGAGAATGACCTCGCCGATTTCAGTGAACTTAATGGCATTGCCAATCAAATTAATCAAAATTTGCTGCAACTTGCCGCCATCAGTGTAAATATACTGGGGTAAGTTATGCGCAGTGAGCAACCTAAACCGAATTCCTTTTTTCTGCACCTTGAGATAAAAAATCTCTTGCATTGTTTGCAAAATAATGGGGAGGTCGCAACGAGTTTCTCTCAAGGCAATTTGACCCGCTTCAATTTTGGACAGTTCCAAAATGTTATTGATGAGAGACAGCAGGTGCTCTCCACTGCGGTTAATAATACTCAGACGTTGCTTTTGATCAGGAGTAAAGTGAATGTCATTATTAAGGATTTGAGCAAAGCCAATAATGCTATTGAGCGGTGTTCGCAATTCATGGCTCATATTAGCTAAGAACTCTGACTTGGCTTGATTCGCTCGTTCTGCTTGCTCCTTCTTTTGCTGGAGTTCTTGTTGAGTGGTTTTGAGCGTTTGCAGCGTATCCTGTAATTCTTGGTTACGAATCGCTAGAGATTGGGTCCGGTCTGCAACCTTCTTTTCTAGGTCTTGATTGGCTTTTTCCAGAGCTTTTTCTGCCAATTTGCGGGCACTGATATCATGCACCATAATCAGCACTTCATCTTTCCCCATCACCATGATGCGAACTTCTTCGTACACGGGTTGTTCTTTATAAAGGGGCGGCTCATTCACAATGAATGCTTGCTCGTAGACTTGGAGTTGACCGGTAGACAAAGCTTGCCGAATCGCGAGCATGCGTTTTTCAGCGAGGTCTGGCGGCAAGGAGTCGTGAACCGTTGTCTTAGGCCGAAGTTGTTGAGTTCCCAGAATGCCCTGTAGGTAGTTGTCGCCGATGATTTCTAAATAGGTACCATCCCGCTTAACGCGGAGTATCAAGTCAGGAATGCTTTCCACGATCGCTCGATTAGTGGCTTCGCTCTGTTGGAGTGCGGCAAATGATGATCGCAATTGTCCGGCCATCTGATTGAATGACCGAGCTAGGGTATTAATTTCACGCATGGGATTGAGGGTCACCTGCTGGTCAAGGTCCCCCTGGGCCAGTTGATCGGAGGCGTGGGCAACTCGCACTACGGGCGCAATAATCCAACGGGACGTGAGCGTACCTAACAGGGTTGCAACCGCTAAGGCCACACCGCACAGGAGTAAAGTCTGGCGGGTATTCGCATCGATCTGGGCGGTATAGTCTGCCTTGGGAATCACGACTACCATGAGCCAATCGAGGCCCCGACCATCTTGAATTGGCTTCACCACCAAGAAGTGAGGCTGACCGTCAATGTTGAACATAAACCGCTCGTCGGTCGCGATCGCCCTAAATCCCTCAAATCGGGTCAATAAATGCTGTGCCGCTGCTTGCACAAGCGGATCGCCACTTTGAATTGCAGGCAATTGTTTTTCTTCCCCGTCAATCCTGATGAACGCGGGGTCTGTCGTTGAACTGGCGACGAGATCACCTGAGCGTTCAATCACAAACACCTGACCCGATTCACTGGTATCGATCTGCCTCAAAAAGTTACTGATGTCAGAGAGGGGAATATCCGCAGATAGGACACCTTGGAGGGCATTCAAGTCGTCATAAATCGGCAGCGAGTGGGTAATGCCCAGACGTCGAGCTGTTGCGAATACATAGATGGGTGACCAAGTAGGCTCTCTCGCTTGTGTGGCAGCTCGATACCAGGGCCGCGATCGCGGATCATACTCCAGGCTCGTGAGTCGCTTGATGGGATTACCTTGGCGATCCAGCTCATAGACTTCCCGTAGGGGTGCGGTGGACGGGTTCCTAATCTGGAGTGTGGTCAGCTCATCGCTTCGCCGCCATACGCCCACAAAATCGCCTTGGGGGTTGGCGAAATAAAGATAGGGAACAGCCTCAGAGATATTCACTTGTCGCCAAAAGTGGCGTGTCATAGCTGATTGATCGGTGAGATCAATTTGGCCGGTTTGAATCCAGGCGACATTGATTTGGAGAAATTGATAGGAGGTTTCAGCAAAGTTTCTGATGTATGTTTCAGTATGGTCTGCGGTTTCAGCAGCGAGTTTGTCTACCAGTTCATCCACTGCCTTTTGGCCGCTACGAAATGAGAGCCATCCTGTTAAGCCAACCGCTATCACAACTTGGAAAACGAAGGTACCGACAATCGTTGCCCGGAGGCTAATTTCGGGGAGTTTCACGGTTGCAAAAGCCAAACTCTCATTGATGCCTAGTCACCATGATGAAGATACTGATTTCAATCTACGTAAAATTCTATCAGCAGCCTTCAAGGCAGATTCCCTTGCAAGTTATTCTAGCTACGCAAAAGCTTGGCAACGCTATCCGTATTCTGCAAGTCTGATTTGTGGAGTAACGTAGCAGATTGCCAAGTTATAGCATTCAAAAAGCCGACTTCAGAAAGATTGCCTTGCTATTAGGACATAGTCAATCCCAATCAAAGTAGGGATTATCACAGCATTTTATTGGCATCTGAATAACAGCTATTTTGGGTCACGCAGCATTTGGGTGACCCAAAATTTTTGCTTTTGTCACGAGTTGGCATCTCTAACCGAAATCTGCCCGAATTCTGCCCCAAATCTCTCCAATCTGATGGGTAGGATGGTGTTAGAACCAAGCATCTTGGTTCCCCCTACAAAGGCACCCTCAAGGAAATCCCCCATGGCCTATCAACGGAAGCAGCGCGCCTACGAACAGGAGCCCCAGCAACACGTACCACAGCCCCAACCCAGTCTGTTCGCCTCACCAGAACTAGATACCGAGGAGGTCGACAATCCCTATGCCGTGGCTGGGCCTACAGCCGCCCCCAACTGGGAGGCAGTGCAGCGACAGATCGATAACCCAGCCTTTGACTTTGGCAAGATTTCGATATTGCCACCGGATAGCGCTGTCCAGCGCCAACCTGTGGACCCCTCAACGTTGTCCAAACGGGAAAGGTTCATGCAACGCTTCTTGACCGTCCAGCGGGAACCTGTGGTTTCGAGTATGCCAGGGCCACGAGGACCGCTGGATCATCATTTTGCCGCCCCCCGAGAGGATGGGTTGGAAGACTGTCAGAGAATGGCGAGCCAGCCACCCGCCTCTGGCAACATTCCGCTGTTTCCCAAGGAAGAGCCAGTGCGACAAGAGCCCACAATACCGATGGTGCAGGCAAAGTTGACGGTGGGGCCAGCAGGCGATCGCTACGAGCAAGAGGCGGATCGTGTTGCTTCCCAGGTTGTGGACAAGATTAACAGTCCTGAAGCAAGTCAGCCGATACAGCGCGAGAGGGCACAACCCGGTGGGAAAGAAGCTGTCCAGCGGATGGGGGAAGGAGAAGAGAGACAGATGAAGTCCCCGCTCCAAAGGGTTGGCTTAGAAGGGATGCCGGTATCTAATGAGCTGGAAGCAGACATCCAAAATGAGAAGGGCAAAGGTCATGCCTTGGAGCCAAACCTTCAGCAAAAGATGGGGCAGGCTATGGGTACTGATCTGAGTGGGGTAAAGATACATACAGACACAAAGGCAGATCAATTGAGCCAAGCGATTCAGGCTAAGGCGTTTACGACCGGCTCAGATGTGTTTTTCAGGCAAGGAGAGTACAACACATCTAGTAAAGGTGGGCAAGAGGTGATCGCCCATGAGTTAACACACATTGTGCAGCAGAGACAGCTACAACCCAAGCTCGTACAATGCACGCCAGATGACGCCCTAAAGGTGGCGAACGAGTTAGGAAAGAAAAAATTTGAGAAACAACAGCCAGCTAAGAAAAAGAAAAAGAAAAAGAAAAAGAAAGATGTAACCAATAAAACAAAATTGACGGACATAAATAAGACTGATGTGAAGAATGCAAGTGAGAGTAATGATAATGACAATACGAATACTAAACCGTTGAAAAAAGCAAAACCCAAAAAAAAGGGATTTGTTGCATATGAAAGCTACCAGAAATTCTTATCCGACGAAAGTACCCAAAAGAAGCTGTACAGCAAGGAAGATCTCCAAGTGATAGCTCGAACGGCCAAAATGCCAGAGGGCTTTATAAGGGAAACCACTAAGTATAGTCAAGACGAATATGGCTCACCGCCAATTGAGCCACTATTCGAATTGCCTCCTGCACCGGATGTAGAATTGCCAAACGGGGAAGTGATAAAGCCGAAGGAATTATTGTTGGCACTCCCAGGTGTGGGCAAGTTCCAGATAATGCTATATCACAATGCGTCAGTCACATCCAAAGATAAAGTTCTGGCGTGGGCATCACATGGGGTATGGCTCAGTGACAAAGGCCAGGCAGATATTCCTAAAGATACATCAGTCGAGACGATAGCACACAGTGTGAAGCTGGGTCAGAACCTGGGATGGGTAGATAGCTTGGGCGACGAGATCGATTATTTGCATTTCGGCTTTGCAGATTACGAGCAAGCGGTGAATCAAGACCCGGATCAGGCTTGGCCCCCGTTGGACATAGGACAAAATGCGAAGAAGCAGAACAAGGATAACAAGGTGAAAGACGATACGAAGGAAGACTATTCAATAAAGGGAATGGAACAAATGGTCCTCGGAGGACACACGGAATGGGCCGAACTCCAATGGAATATGAGGGCCGCAGCGCTGGCGAAAGGTGTCCTAGAAACTGGAGGATTGGCAGTTCTGAGTAATGTGCAATTGGATGAGGAATACGGAAAGAATATTACAGAAGAGACAGAGCTGGAAAATTACGTGCGGATTGAAGACTGGCTGCAACTGTTAGCCAGTCATGATACGTTGAAAGCATACAAGAACATATTCATGCTGACATGTAGAACCGACTATCGGCAGAACCTTCAGAAAAAAGAGAAGGGAGGAATCAAGAAGGAGTCTACATATGGAGATGAGGCCCCAATCAAACCAAACGAACCGGCCTATCCAGATGACTACTGGAAGTAAAAAGGAGGAGAGCCCGGTGGAATACTAAGGTGAGTCCAGGGCGATCGCTCGCTTCGCAGATTGGGTTTCGCACTTTATTGGTTCTGATAAGAAGCTTTGCATGTATGCTGCAAAGCGGAACCCAACATTAATTCAAAGAAGTTGAAATCAATTTCAAATTTTGGCTTTCTAATTCTGAATTTAAGTGCGATGGTCAAAGACTGGCCTCAAGGGCGATCGCATCAGCAACCCAACCAAATATAGATGATGGCCGCGATCGCCATAGATTGGGTTTCACACCTTATTGCTTCTGATAAGAAGCTAACATTTGTACCCATAAGCGAAACCCAACATCGCTCAAAATTATCCATTCAAAAAAGTCGAAATCAATTCCAAATCTTGGCTCTCTAATATCGCCTTTTTTAACCTCAACCGTTTCTAGGGAAGCGGGGTAGGTCAGCTCCACGAATTTGGCGTGGTCCCCAATATCTTTGTCTCTCCCCAACACCAAGCAACCCAGGGCTACATCTACCACCATGACGCAATTCAGGGAAACGACGCTCAGGTTCCCGTTTGGGGACTAGCTCATTAGGTTGAGTCGGGCGCGACAAGGCTCAGCCGCAAAGGTTTCTGGGTCAGGACTTACGCAAGGGACATCTGAACGGTAGGCCGCTTAAGCTGCTCAATCAAATGGACGCGATCGCTTGTTAACCGAAATCTACCCGAATTCTGCCCAAAATCTCTCCAATGCGATGGGTAAGGTGGTAGCTTACAGAACCCAACCGCCTCTGGGTTCTCCCTTCACAGTCATTATCAAGGACATCCACCATGGTTTATCAACGGAAGAAGCGCATCCACGAAGCAGAGATCCTGCAACAAGTGTTGCAGCCTCAAACCAGTCTGTTCACCTCGCCGGATTTAGAGACTGACGATGCCGACAATTCACCCTATGTGCCTCAATCAACAGCGGGGCCAAGCTTGGAAGACTATCGGAGAATGGTGAGCCAGCCACCCGCCTATGAAGCTAAAGCTGTGGTGATGTACTTACAGGAAATTCCCAGCAAGGAACAGAAGGGAATGTATAAAGAATTAGGCAAGAAATATGGAGCCGTCAATATCAACAAAGCTCTAGAGATGAGCAAGCTAATGCAAGCGATAGAGAGCAGCATGTATAAGCGTGAAAATATTAGTGAAGATAGCATTGAGGTATGGTCAAAAATAAACTGGCAAAACTTCCATGTGCATATCTTATTGGCTATCAAGCAGATTTCTCAGAATCTCGACCTCTCAGACGCTGTGATCAACAAGCTAAAATCAGGCAGCGTTTCTAATTTAGAGGAATTTGCTCAAGAAAACCCATCTGTCAAAACGCTCTTGAGCAGATGGAAAATCCATACCGATATGGTGAAGGAAAATATTTCACGTATTAAAAAAGATGCCTACGCAGAGACTTTGCCTTTCCTAAACAATGACATGTGAAACTGTATGAATTTTTAGCAACGGCCAGGCAAGATGAGGTAGAAGCTGAACTAGCGTTGAGAAAATGGGTGCGCTCTGTTGGGTAATCGCGCGCTGTTGTTGACCCCCGCGATTGGAGTCGCTTGCCTGCCAACATAGCCGTTTATTGAAGCATCCAGTTCAAAAATCCTACTCTGAGAGGATTGCCCTATAGAACGTAGAGCGTGGATGCTTGTAAGCTTAGGGCTCACCACATTTTGTGGTCATTGGGATGGCCATGAAATAATGGGTTACGCAGTATTTGCGTGACCCAAAGACTGCATTTCGGGCATCACTGGCCACCCAAAACTCAATCGCAAGGCAACAACGCTATGGTTTACCAACGCAAGAAACGGGCTCACGAACAGCAAGAACAGCTCATTCCGCAGGTGAAACCCAGCTTGTTCAGCGCACCCGATGTCGACAGCGACGATGTCGACCCGACCCATACACCAGCGGCGAA
>JBCBZT010000028.1:0-103649 GCA_039815185.1 Cyanobacteria bacterium P01_A01_bin.123
CTCAGAGTCTGAATAATTTGGCGGGGCTGTACTATTCGATGGGCCGCTATAGCGAAGCCGAACCGTTGTATGTGCGCGCCCTAGAAATCCGCGAAGCGCAGTTGGGAGCTGACCATCCGGACACGGCTCAGAGTCTGAATAATTTGGCAGCGCTGTACGAATCGATAGGGCGCTACGGCGAAGCCGAACCGTTGTATGTGCGCGCCCTAGAAATCCGCGAAGCGCAGTTGGGAGCCAACCATCCATCCACGGCGACGAGTCTGAATAGTTTGGCGGGGCTGTACTATTCGATGGGCCGCTATAGCGAAGCCGAGCCGTTGTATGTGCGATCCTTAGCAATCCGCGAAGCGCAGTTGGGAGCCAACCATCCATCCACGGCGACGAGTCTGAATAATTTGGCGGGGCTGTACTCTTCAATGGGCCGCTATAGCGAAGCCGAACCGCTCTACTTGCGGGCGTTAGCCATTGTGTTTTCAACTTTAGGGGAAAATCACCCCAACACCCAGACTGGTTTGAGCAATTTTGTCGGTCTCCTCAAAACCGTACGCGAAGCTGGACAACTTGACCAACTTTCAGACGATCCCACGACTCAATTACTCTTGCAGAACATTGAATCCGGTGAGGCCTAAAGGGCATACCCTTGTTTCGCAGCTTTATTATGTGATTTTAGGAAATGGTCGCGACTTCACAACGGAAAATTTTGGTCAAACGTCTCTCGGGTAATCGGCTGCGGCACTTCTAACCCTTCCCCACCCAAAATCGTCAACGGTTCCCCCGCAACCGTAATCCAAACCTTAGCATTGGGGTCTAAGCTAGTCGCCGTATACACAATTTGACCCAAACGCCCCGTCATGCTAGCACTGCCACCCCCGGTCTTAAACGGTTCAGATAACGCCACATGGATGCCGTCGGGTTCGATCGACAGGCTAACCAGCTGGGTTTCGGGGGGAATAGTGGAAAAGTTCGTGTCGCTCTCAGTCGGCCCATCCAGGAGCTGATCCACCGCAGCTTTCAGTTGATCTTCGGGAGCCTCAGTAGAGGGAGCCGCGATCGCGCTGCTCACTAACGTCAAACGTCCCTCGCTATCCGCCAGCCAAAATACCTGCCCCGTCGCCTCTGCTGCTGGCGCATCAGTTTTATCGGGGTCAGCCGAGGGTGCTGTGGGAGCCTGGGCCGAATCATCCACCTTCGGCGGCGCATCGGTCGTGCCGTCATCCGGGGTTTCAATCGTGGGAAAGTCGGCGACGGGGGCTTTGGGAGAAAGCGCTCGCCAGGTGATTAACGCAGCAGCTCCCCCGGCAAACAGGGTGATTGCCGATAACCCAGCCACGAGGCGGAGGGGAATGCGACGACGAGAAGGGTTGCGATCTTCCATGGGAACACAGAGAGTAAACGGCAAGTAGACCTACTTGGGCGGATTGTAATACCAGTTTCTAAAACTGGGCCACGTTTAGAGGCTGGGCAGATCCCCCCTTCCCCCCTCACAAAGGGGGCAAGTCTCATCCCAATTGGGATAGTCCCCTTTGTAAGGGGGCGGCGACAGCAGGGGTTCAACATCTGTAGCTTACGCTCAGAGACTGAGCAGATCCCCCCTGCCCCCATTACAAAGGGGGGCAAGTCCCATCCCAATTGGGATAGCCCCCTTTACAAGGGGGCAGCGACAGCGGGGGATCTTCAGCCGCACTTTGAAATTTGGCATAAGCTTCATCCCCAACCTTGAGAATTCCAAGTTAGACAACAAAGCTTAATCCGATGCCGGGGGCTGTGCCAGAAAATCAGGATCCACTCTGGCAAATAGCGCGAATGCCATTGAATCTTGATCAATCTCAAAAGACAACACCCGAGCCGTCACCCCAGACTCTTCCAAAAGCTCAAGACTAATGCTTTGATTTACCCCCTCCACCACCTGGCGCAAAATTTGGGACGGTGCAGGAACATCATCCACAAGAATTTCGGGTTCAAGCAATACCAACTGAGAGCCTCCAGCAATCGCAATCCCTGTCTCAGCAGACAATACCAACGTTTCATCAGAGAGCGTATCTTGCAAATCTACCTGGAGCCGCAGACGGTTGTTATCTAAAAAATCCAGCTCGGGGTTATTGAGGCGATAACGCAAGGTTTCAGCTTCCCGCGAACCGGGTAGCAAATTAAAGCGCAAATCACTCAAGCGCGTGGTTACGGTCGGCGAGGCTAAAAATTGATTCAGATCTTGCTCGGTGAGTTCTACATTGACTGCCGCCTGAAATGGCGCGTCTAATAGCACCTCCCCCTGCCGCAGCCGAGCCAAGTCAAGGTCGACTGTGTCCGTTTCAATCTCGACGCGAGCGATGCGCAAATCTTCTAAGGGCACCAGTCCGCGTCCCGCGATCCGAATGTGATCTACCTTGCCCTCTATCAGTTGAAAACTAGGGGCATTATCCACCCGCACCGCCAATTCATCGGCAGCGATCAGCTGATTCCGAATGGCATTGACGGCCAACTGATCCACCACTATGCCCACAGGAGAGATTAATGCCAATACGCTAGTGAGCAGAATACTAATCAGTTCCATGGGAATGTCCTGTGTTTAAAGCTTGACCCCATCCAGATCCATCGTTTTCTCTAAGCTCAAGCCCAGTCTTTCAATCAGATGTGGTTTACTGCAATGCTTCGTCGATCCACCCTTTCACCGTGGCGACGACCTCCGTTAGGGGAAGTTCCTGGGAGTCATGGCTGGCCCGCTTTACCACTTCAACTTTGCCATCTTTGAGCGATCGCCCGGTGACAATTCTAAACGGGATGCCAATCAAGTCGGCATCTTTGAATTTCACCCCAGCCCGTTCCTGACGATCATCGAGTAGAGCTTCCATCCCGGCTGCATTGAGTTCGTGGTAAATAGACTCTGCCGCCTTCACCTGAACCTCGTCGTTCAGGTTGGGAATGATCACGATGGCGTGATAAGGCGCGATCGCGACAGGCCAGATAATCCCGTCTTTATCGTAGGACTGCTCCACTGCCGACTGGGCTAACCGCGATATCCCAACCCCGTAGCAGCCCATCACCAGGGGGGCTGAGTCCCCTGATTCGGTGGTGTAAGTTGCCCCCATCGCTTGGGAATATTTCGTCCCCAGCTGAAAGATATGGCCAATTTCGATGCCCCGCGCGGTTTGCAAGGTTTGGCTGGGATCGTGAATGGCGCGATCGCCAACCATAGCTTTTCTGACATCCACCTGAATGGCCGGCAATTCAAATTGTTCACCCCAGTTGGCCCCAACCACGTGATGGCCTGATTCGTTGGAACCCGTGACGAAATGCTTCAGATCTACAGCCGTTTGGTCAACCATGCGCAGAAACTTAGCGGCTAACTGGCCTGCTGCTTGAATGTAATCATCTGACAGATTTGGGGCGATATAGCCCAAAGGTAACGGTTTAGCCGCCCACTGGGCCTGGGCTTCAGCATCAGGGACGGTCAACCCGATCACGGTGCTGCCCCCGTAGCGAACCGCCAACTTCGTCAGTTCATTTTGCAGCTTCACCTCATTTACGTCTTGATCGCCGCGAATATTCACCAACACCAGCACCGCCGCGCCATTGTCGTAGGTCACCTGATACAGCACGTTCTTCACGATCTGAGTCGGCGAACATTGGAGGAACTTAGCCAGGGAGTCGATGGTGGGGGTGTTAGGCGTCTCTAACTTTTCGTACCGCTCAAACGGCGACGGTAGCGCTTCTGGAGGAGAAGACACGGCCTTTTCCACATTGGCCGCATACTGACCATCTTCGGTGTAGAGCACCTCATCTTCACCCGCTTCGGCCAATACCATAAACTCATGGGAACCCGCTCCCCCAATGGCACCAGAGTCGGCTTCAACAGCGCGAAAGGCTAGCCCACAGCGTCGCAGCATGTTGCTGTAGGCAGTGTACATGTCTTCATAGGTGGCTTTGAGGCTGTCTACATCAGCGTGGAATGAGTACCCATCTTTCATGATGAATTCCCGCCCCCGCAGTAGCCCAAAGCGACTGCGAATTTCATCGCGAAATTTGGTTTGAACTTGATAAAGATGGACAGGCAACTGACGATAGGAGCGCACCATGTCGCGGGCAACAGTCGTAATCACTTCTTCATGGGTTGGTCCCAGCCCCATCTCTTGTTCCCGGCGGTCAAGCAACGAGAACATAATGCCTTCGGCCTTGGTGTAAGTGTCCCAACGACCCGACTCTTTCCACAAGTCGGCGGGTTGAAGCTGGGGCAACAGGCACTCCTGCGCGCCAGTGGCGTCCATTTCTTCCCGGACAATTTTGGAAACCTTATTCAGCACCCGCCACAGCAATGGCAGGTAGGCATAAACCCCGCTGGTGATCCGTCGCATATAACCTGCCCGTAGCAGCAGCTTGTGGCTGGGAATCTCCGCATCTGCGGGATCTTCCCGGAGAGTCACAAAAAGCATCTGGGACAGTCGCATGGCGGATTTTCCTTTTTCTTGATCAGTAGGTCGGTTCGACCCAAACTACAGTCTTTTGAGTGGGAGACTCGCGACCACTTTGCTCTTGCATAATGTGGTTGGCTTGGGCGGGATCAAAATAGCGATTGAAATCTTGACGAAGCTCAGTCGCTTCCGCTTCTGCAACCGCAACTGCCCCCTGGATCTTTTGCAATTTTATCGCCTGAGCCTGACGGTAGGGTAGCAGCCGCACCAGCGCAGACACAGCAGCAGCAGCCAAAAGCAAATTAAAGGTCAGCTTCGCAGCGGTTTCAAAAGCCACTACCCGATGAGATTCTGGAGCAAGCACGGGTCGCGATCGCAACACCCGATGACGGCGACGGCGACGTTGCAGAGACTGATCAGACTTGGCAGGGTAGCGAATGGGTTGGGCAGCAGTCATAGGGCAGCAGTATCGAGAGTAAGCGGGACGGGTTAAGCCCTACGGGCTACAGAATAGCCCAAATTATGGACGATTTTTTCAAGAAAAATCGCGATCGGGGTAAAAAAAGCAGCTTTTTTTAGAATTAAGTCGGTCATATGCCCATTCGCACCCGTCATAGCGGGCCTAAACCGACAAAAACCCCCAGGCGTAGCCCAGAGGTTTTTGTCGGTTTAAATTCAGAGGCGCCCTTATTTGTAAAGCTCTGTTGAGAGGCGAAAAGCTAGGATGCCGGGTAGCAGGGCAATCAGGAGAGCAAAGTAGACTTGAGTATCTGAAAGAGACATAATGATATTTCCTTCGGCTGAATGTTGATATTCATCGTCATTTTTGACTAAAACCGTTCCCCTCAGGAAGGGTTAGAGGCCATCTGTTACAGATCGTAATGGTTCTTCTGTAGCGCACTAGACAGCATGAGAGCCCAAATTTAGATTCGATCGTGATCTTCGTCTAGACGTATAGAGAACGTTTTTCCCTAACATCACAGTCCTTTATTTCCAGGCTAAAATCTTAGTCTATTCCAGCGTCAGTTTGAGTCACTGTATGGGGTAATACTTACCATTTTGAAAAGTCCACGGCCTGTTCGAACCCATTTTGATCGCCAACTCTTACGGCTGCAAAGAGACATCCTGCGGATGGGTGCCTTAGTAGAAGGGTCCTGCTTGTTGGCTCGTGATGCCCTGTTTGATCGTGATTTAGAGGCGTCTGAAAAGTTGGTTGTTCACGATAAGCAGGTGGATTACTTTTATCGGCAAATTGAATTAGACTGCGTCAATGTATTAACGCTTCAAGCACCCGTTACGCAAGACTTGAGACAAGTCAGTGCCTTTATGCAAATGGTGCGTGACTTAGAGCGCATTGGCGACTATTCAAAAGACATTGGTGAAGTGGCGATCAAGCTCTTCCCTTATCCCGTTGATCCCTGCATGGATCGGATTAGGGTGATGTTGGATCGATGTCGTTCTATGGTGGCGATGAGCCTGGTGGCGTTATCTAATTTAGATGCGGATGTGGGCCTGATCATTAAAGAAAAAGACGATGCCGTTGATCAAGATTATGAAGACCTGTATAACTGGCTTGCTCACCAGCGCGATGTGCAGGGGACGGTTGAACCTATCGTGCTAATGGTGTTAGTCATTCGCTATTTAGAACGCATTGCAGACCACGCCACCAATGTGGGGCGGCGAGTGGCGTTTATTGTCACCGGGGAGCGGGTTTGACATAGTTTTTTGAACTTAATGGTTTTGATTGCCTATTTTGACGTAATATTTGACAGTTTTCCGCTTAGTACGGAAGGATGACAAAGGTGGGTGGGGCTAATGGCTTTGGCTCAATACCGCCTACCAGTGTTAGGGCGTCGTAGTGGTTTACTCGGTCGCGTTCGAGTCAAAGGATACTCAGGCGTTTTGGGTATTGCTTGAGTTGGATGGCTTTTCAGGCAGGGGTAAACACCAATCCGAATAGAATCTCCTCGGGTTTGAGGATGTGGGTGGCTTAAGCGCAGGTTTTGACCTGTGTGGTCTGCATCATTGAGTTGAGAGGGGTTTAGACAGCGTTGGGTAGGGGATGGATCTACCATCAATGGGGCACTAAATTCAGTGCTGTGATAACGCTACAGATGGATGGGTAAGCTGCGATCGCTGGTTCAACACCGATGAATTATTCAGACCTAAAGGACGCTTCGCTACATGGATTTCTCGATTGCTGCGCTGCTGGCTAACTTTAAAGACGATAAGCTGGTCACTCTCAAAACCCTAGAAAAAAAGCTGGGTTGTCATAATTCCGATGGTGTCCGTGATTTGCAAATTGCCATGGATGCCCTAGAGAGAATCGGGTTGCTTGAGAAAGAGCGGGGTAAATATCGGCGGCTTCCCGAAGAAGGCATCATTGAAGGCAAGTTGCGTTGTTCAAGCAAAGGCTTTTGTTTTGCCATCCAGGATGAGGAAGGGGCTGACGATATTTATGTCCGTGAAAGCCAGTTGAATACCGCTTGGAACGGCGATCGCGTCCTGATTAATATCACTAAAGAGGGGAGCCGGCGGCGATCGCCTGAAGGTGAAGTAAAGCTGATTTTAGAACGGGCTAACGCGTCAGTCTTAGCGCGGGTGAAGCAAGACGACAGCCGTTACCAGGCCGTCCCCCTAGACGATCGGCTCTTGTTTGAGCTTGAACTCGATCCGCTAGTGAGCGATGCTGACCTCACCCAGGCAGTGGACCAGTTGGTTCACGTCGAGATTTTGCGCTATCCCCTGGGGCAATCGCCTCCCATTGGACGGATTGCCCAAATCTTAGGTAAAGATGCCGAAGATGCTGCAGATATCGACATCGTTTGCTGCAAACATAACCTGTCTAGAACCTTCCCTGAGAGCGTGTTAGATGCTGTCAAGGGATTGCCTACAAAAGTCCGTAAAGCTGATCTCAAAGGTCGCCTGGACTACCGTGAAAAGCTCACCATCACCATTGATGGGGCCAAAGCCACGACTATTGATGATGCCCTCACCCTGGAAAAAGACAAGGGCGGCAACTGGCGTCTGGGGGTTCACATTTCCGATGTTTCTTATTACATCCCTGCCCACACTCCGGTCGATCGAGAAGCGTTGAAACGCGGCACATCCGTGTATTTGGGGGATGAGGTCGTTTCTATGCTGCCGCCGCCCCTGTCCAATTCATTGGGGTCTTTGGTCGAAGGCAAAGATCGCCTGTCCCTGTCTTTGCTGGTGACGCTGAACGAAGCAGGGGAGGCTCTGGGGTTTGAAATTCAGCCCACGGTGGTGCAAGTAGACTACGCCCTCAACTATGAACAAGCTCAGGCGATTTTGGCCCGAGATGATGCTGACGGACTTAAGCGCTTGGGCATTAAGGCCAAGGAAGTTGACAAGCTAGAACCGATTCATGACTTTCTAGAGCAGCTGTTTCATCTCAGTCAGCAGGTGAAAGCCCAGCGCCATCAACGGGGAGCCTTTGAGCTCAACCTACCTGAAGAAAGCTTCCCCGAAGATATGGATGGTAAATCAACTCCCTATTTCTCGCCCAAGTTTCAGTACGACGATGAAGGGGCTTTGGGGGCAATGGTGGTGTCGTCACACTTGCCAGCCCGGATGATCGTGACGGAGTTTATGCTGCTCGCCAATCAACTGGTTGCATCCCACCTCAAAGCCTTGGGAGTGCCCTCGATTTATCGGGTCCACCGCACCCCTGACCCGACTGATGTGCAAGAGCTGATTAAGCTGGCGAATAACATGGGGTTAGATTTGCACCTAGAAGACGAAGAAACGGTGCATCCCCGTGACTATCAAAATTTCACCCAGCAGTTCGCGACATCTAAAGCCGAAAAGGTGCTGACCTATTTGCTACTGTCAACCTTTAAGCCCGCCCTCTACAGCACCCATCCCGACATGCACTTTGGCTTAGCCCTAGAAGCGGGCTACACCCACTTTGCCTCACCCACGCGGCGCTATCCCGATTTGTTGGTGCACCGGATCCTCCACGCCGTGTTTGAGCAGGGGCGCAATCGTCGCTCTACTCGCTCTAAAGATCTCGTCGATTTGCACAGCAGCAGCTGTCATGACCAAATCAACTGGAGCGTGTTGCCCCCGGATGTACACCACGAGTTTGAAGATGACTTCTCCCGTCTTACCGTCACCCTAACTGAGCGTGAACGGCTGGCCCAAGAAGTGGAATCTGATCTCGAAGGCTTGAAAAAAGCTGAATTCATGAAAGCCCACACGGGTGAAGTGTTCCATGGCTTGATTACCGGTGTACAGTCCTATGGTTTCTTCGTCGAAATTGAAGAATTGCTGGTCGAAGGACTGGTTCACGTCAGCTCTCTCAAAGACGACTGGTATGAATATCGATCTCGACAGCAAAAGCTGGTGGGGCGCAAAAACCGGAAGCAGTATCGTTTGGGCGATCGCGTCGAAGTCCAAGTCAAAAGCGTGGATTATTACCGTCAGCAAATTGATTTGGTTGCTGTGGGTGGCGGTAGTGAAGCCCCTGAAGATGATGACGAAGATATCGATGAAGAATTGGCGGTTGTCGCTACCTCGGATGAGAATGGCAGCGACGACAACGGCGATGACTTTAATGGTGACGACCTAGATGCCGATCGGGTGGACGACGATGATTTAGACGATGAGTTTGAAACCG
This sequence comes from Cyanobacteria bacterium P01_A01_bin.123, assembly GCA_039815185.1. Taxonomy (GTDB): domain Bacteria; phylum Cyanobacteriota; class Cyanobacteriia; order Phormidesmidales; family Phormidesmidaceae; genus JBCBZT01. The sequence continues at coordinate 9,049 of JBCBZT010000028.1, forward strand.
ACACAGACGACGACGACTATGATGAATAGCAGGTGATCCCCAGTCAAATCATCCGTGACATAACCAACAGTCTGTGAGTGCAACCCCTTCTTATCCATTAATCTTGGGCATTACAGGTGCCTCGGGGTTAATCTACGCCGTCCGGGCGCTAAAATACCTGCTGGCCGCAGATTATGCAGTGGAGTTGGTGGCTTCTAAATCCACCTATATGGTGTGGCAGGCAGAACAATCTATCCGCATGCCTGTGGAAGCTGAACAACAAGCTCAGTTTTGGCGTCAGCAGGCTGGGGGCGTCACAGGCGGCAAGCTGCACTGTCACCCTTGGGGGGATGTGGGCGCAAATATTGCCAGCGGCTCCTTTCGCACTGTGGGCATGTTGGTCATGCCTTGTAGCATGAGCACAGCTGCCAAACTGGCCAATGGGCTGAGTTCTGACTTGCTGGAGCGAGCAGCAGATGTGCAGATTAAAGAAGGACGACGGTTGGCGGTGGTGCCTCGTGAAACTCCGTTTAGCCTGATCCATCTGCGCAACTTAACCACCCTGGCTGAGGCCGGAGTGCGGATTGTGCCTGCTATTCCCGCTTGGTATCACCAGCCCCAGACCATTGATGATTTGGTTGACTTCGTGGTGGCCCGTGCCTTAGATCAGTTTGACATTGACTGCGTGCCACTCAAACGTTGGCAAGGGCATCTGGAGGGAGCACCATGAGTAGACCCCGTTCAGGCAACGCTCGCCCAGGTAATCCCCGCCCAGGCACCGTCCGCTTAGTCCTACTGCTTGGCGTTGTTGGGGCATTGGTGCTGTTTACCGTTCAAAATAGCTCCCCAGGACTCCCGCTAACGGTGCTTGGCATCCGTACTCAAACCTATCCCCTCGCCGTTTGGCTGACGGGCTCGATCCTGGCAGGGGCTTTGACAACCCTGTTGCTAACCTGGACCGTCGCACCACTGTCTTACAAAAAGGCGCGACGGGGCCAGCAGCGGGGAGATTGGGGTCGCGATCGCCCCCGACCCCCGACTGGAGATGACAGTCGCACCAATCGCCAATCCCCAGCAAGCGCAACCGGATTTGCAGACTTTGATTCTAGAGACGTTGATCGAAACATTGGTCGGGAGCCTAACCGTACCGTTGCCGATACCCGTCCAGACATCAATGCCCAAGATTGGGGCAACTTCCGCCCCCGTGAAACTTGGAATGACTGGGAGCAAAGCCCCGATCCTGATAGCCCTACCCCAGCCTCAGTCCGAGACCAGCGCCGAGTCGAAAAAGAACGCCAGAAAAAGCGCAAAGACCCCCGCTACGCCGCCAATGAATCCTTTGAAGACATTGCCCAAGGATGGGATAACTGGGATGATCGCAACTATCAACCCCGAGGCGCTAGCCCCATCGACGACACCCTCGCCGACATTGAAGAAGGTTGGGAAGACTACGGTGACGATTACGGGGTTTATCAGAATGACTATGGAGCCGCTGCTCCCCAATCTGATCGAACCGACGATGGCCCCCAACCCCCAAAAAGAATCTATCAAGACGGCTCAATTTATGGCGATCGCTACGAGGATGAACCCTTTCCCCGTGATGCTCAAAGACCCGTTTCTGACTACCGTTCGGGGGAAGCAGATTGGGACAGACCCAACCGCGATTATCCCGATCCGGACTATCCCAACGACACAGATGACTACCCCAATCCGGGAGACGACCGCGACTATGAAGGCGACCGTGACTATGGAGACGACTATGCCTACGACAACACTGGCGCTGACGCTGACGACCGCGATATCGCTGATGATGACGTTTACGATGCCGATTATCGGGTGATCATTCCCCCCTATCGTCCCCTAGCGGATGAAGACGATGACACTGATGACATTGATGACCGCGATCGCCCCTAACCCCCCGTCTCCCTATTCCTACGCCTCCCCATAAACCCGTGACTCAATACCTCAAAGGCACCAACCTATACCTCATCGGCATGATGGGAGCAGGCAAAAGCACCGTGGGTAAGCAACTCGCTCAACAACTGGGCTATCGATTTTTTGACACCGATACGCTGGTTGAACAAGTGAGTGGACAAACCATTCCTCAGATTTTTGCAGACCAGGGCGAAACGGCTTTCCGCGAATTGGAAACGGCAGTTTTGGCCCAGCTTGCGCCCTATACTCGATTGGTGGTAGCCACTGGGGGAGGGATTGTGCTCAAGCCTAAAAATTGGAGCTATTTGCATCACGGCGTCGTTGTTTGGTTAGATGCGCCACTTTCTGTGCTAGAACAGCGACTAACCGGCGATAACCAGCGTCCTCTGCTGCAAACCGAAGATTTGTCGCTGAAGTTAGAAACCCTAATGGCAGAACGCCATAGTCTTTACCGACAAGCTGATATTCGGATTGGTATCAATCAGCGTGATCAGCCCAAATTTTCTGCAGAACAGATTCTCGTGGCGGTCGATCAACTGATTCAAACTCAGGCGACTCCGACAGTTCCACCAGAGATTGAAATCATTGGTCATGATCCGCCCAATTCCCACTAGAATCACCATAACGATTCCTCTCCAGCAGTCTCAGCCCAGATATCAGAAGCGTTATGGTTCAATCCTCTGTACCCCATGAAAGCGAGTTTATCCAAGAAACCGAGGCCACTCGGGTTCGGGTCTTAAGTGAAGCCTTGCCCTACATTCAGGAGTTTCGAGGTCGCACGGTCGTGGTGAAATACGGCGGCGCTGCCATGAAAGACAGCGCTCTTAAGTCTAAGGTGGTGCGCGATATCGTGTTTATGTCCTGTGTGGGCATTCGTCCGGTGGTGGTGCATGGCGGCGGGCCAGAAATCAACACCTGGTTGGGTAAGTTGGGGATTGAACCCCAATTTAAGAATGGTTTGCGCGTCACCGATGCCCCCACAATGGATGTGGTAGAGATGGTGCTAGTGGGTCGTGTCAATAAAGAACTGGTATCCCTGATTAGCCAAGCCGGCGGCAAAGCCATTGGCCTTTGTGGCAAAGACGGTGACTTGATTCTGGCCAGACCCCAAGGGGATAGCGGGGTGGGGTTTGTCGGCGAGGTCAACAGCATTAACCCTGCCATTGTCAGTTCTTTAGTCGAATCGGGCTACGTGCCGATTATCTCCAGCGTGGCCGCTGACGAGACGGGGCAGGCTTACAACATCAACGCCGATACCGTGGCGGGAGAATTAGCGGCGGCGCTCAATGCTGAGAAGCTGATTTTGTTGACCGATACTGCGGGCATTTTGGAGGACTACCACGATCCAGCCACCCTGATTCCCAAGCTCGACATCCAAAAGGCGCGGGAGTTAATCGATCAGGGTATTGTCGGGGGCGGCATGATTCCCAAGGTAAACTGCTGTGTGCGATCGCTGGCCCAAGGCGTCCGCGCTGCCCACATCTTAGACGGGCGCATTCCCCATTCCCTACTGCTAGAGATTTTCTCTGATACGGGGATTGGTTCGATGATTGTGGCGTCTGAGTTTAGTGTTTAAAGCAATTACAGCCCACAGCGCGTTATGCGCTATGGCGATTCAAATTCGAGCTGTCCGTCTCCTAATCTTTCACGAAAAGCACTACGAATCACGTCCATTTCTTCGGCAGTCAGTTGACCGTCTGCGAAGAGGGCTTGGCGTAGAGCTTGACGTTCCTCGGCGGAAAGTTGACCATCGGCGATCGCGTTTTGGGCCAACTGCTTGAGTTGTTCAAGGTGCTGGGGATCATTAGCAGTGTGGGAATGGGTAGAAGACGTCATGGCACTCTGATTAATACTGTTCAGGAAGTTCCAAAATCATACCGCAGGGCTGATGAAACCACCGAAATTAGACTACTGATGCCGCTTCGATAAAGATTCGCTTCACCTCAGTGTGGGTCTCTTTGACGCTGCGCTCAATGCGGCGGATGGCCGCTTCGATTTCGTCTGAAGAGAGATCATCCTTGAACTCGATATTTAAGGCCAGCATCACATCCTGTGGCCCTAAATGAAACGTAATCGGTGGTTCAGCAGCGGTGACCGCAGTATCTGACTGTACGATCGCTTTAATGCTGGTCCGGGTTTCGAGAGAGGCACTTTCGCCTACCAGTAGCCCTTTGGTTCTAGCAACCAGCCCTACCGCCACAACGGTCAACAGCAAACCGATGATAATCGATGCGATCGCGTCATAAACTGCATTCCCCCGCAGTTCGCTCAAGAAAATACCCGCAAACGCCACCCCCAACCCCACCAGTGCTGCCGCATCTTCGATGATGACGATAAACGCACTGGGGTCTTTACTTTGACGAATCGCTGGCCAAAATCCCATCTCTGAATCAGGTTGATTTTTGCGAAATTCTCGAATTGAAACGGTCAAAGCGGCCCCTTCAAAGACTGCGGCTAACCCCAAAACCACGTAGCTGACTAAAGGCTGGCGCGCAGGCTCAGGATTCTGAAAACTTTGAATCCCCTTGTAAATCGAAACGCCGCCCCCCAACGCAAAAATCAGCACCGCTACCATCAACGACCAAAAGTAAAGCTCTTGGCCCCGCCCTAGGGGATACTGCTCGTCTGGCCCTGCCTCACTTTGTTTGAGACCGTACAGCAACAGCACCTCATTGACGGAATCTACCACCGAGTGAATCCCCTCAGACACCATCGCTGAGCTACCGCTAATCGCGGCCCCAACAAACTTGGCAATCCCAATGGCAATATTGGCCGCCATGGCCGCATAGATAGAAACTTTAGAAGACTTAGAACCCGCCATACTAATTTCAATAAGATTTGAACCCAGCTGCAACCGCAGCAAGCCTGCGGTGTTGCCTATCAATTTGAAGTTTGCCGATGATTGGCTAAAAAATCCAGCAAATCCTTTTCTGTGTGGAGGATAGCGTCTAAGGGCACACTTACCATTGGATTGAGCTTTGAGGCGATAAAGGCCGAACTACTGTCGGTGTGTAAGCCAACCAGCAATTTTTCGGGGTGTTGGAGTTGTTTGTGGCAGTAGGCAATGCCCAGTTCAACACAGGCCCCTTCGTCGCGAACACGGCCATCTAACACGAATAAAAACACATCCGCCGCCATAATTTGAGCCGTATCTAACTCGAACATGGCCTGTCTACGAGCTTCACGGGACATGGTGTCGTAGGGCGGTTTGTCCCCTTCTACGCCGTCGCGTTGGGGCAAAAAGACCTGAAAGTCAAGTGTTTCTAACTGTTGGGTCAAGGTTTGATTGAAACGGCGCTCTGCTACGGAGAACAAGGGGGCTGCAAAGTAGATTTTCATCTCAAATCATAGTAATAGATGTGTGAAAACATCCCACCGTTAGCATCCCAATCAGCTTCAAATCAATCCCTTTGGTATTCATGCATACTAATATTAATTAGTCTTCGCTTCGTTCTCGCACAATTCGAATACCTTCCCAGGCGGGCATCTTTCCCTGCCGCCTCAATTCAATCAGGAGAAAAAAGTAATAAAGCTGCTTTCCCTGATCTCGATACTTGATAAACTCTCTTGTGATTTCATCATAGTCTTTTCGATCAGAACTGATATGTTGTAGTAAATTGCCATTTTTATTCGGGCGACCATAAACATTAACCAATGAATCGTATATCACAATGATCCAAGGTAAATAGCTTCGAATAGCTTGATAATCTTGGTCACGATTACAAGCATGGTCGAGGTCAAGATCAAGCTTGCGGACGCCTTCAAGGGCGCGTTCAAGGTCAAGAGTGTGGTCGATGACGAGAGCACGTTCATAAGCAAAGACATGGGCAAGGTTGGGCGCGAGGTCGAGGTTGCGAGTAAGTTCACGAGCGAGATCAAGGGCAAGGTTGAGCGCGCGAGTAAGAGCAGGGGCAGGATCTCGGTTGCGAGTAAAGGTAATGTTGCGTGCAATGTCGAGATTACGGGCACTAGCATGTGCAAGTTTATGAGCACGGGGGAGATTGCGGGCTCGTGCGAGTTTACGTGCGAGTTTGTGTTCAAGATCGTGGTTGTGGTCAAGGTTGTGTGCAAGATCGAGTGCACGTGTAAGATCGAGAGCACAGTTATGGGCACGGGTAAGGTCGTCTACCAGGGTGGGGCAGTTATGAGTTAGGTTGAGGTCACAAGCGTGGTCGAGTGTGTGAACGAGTGCATGAGCGCTGACACGGGCGCTATTGAGGGCAAGGGCACGGGCACGAGTAAGGTTGTGGACACGGGTGAGACCGAGGTCGAGTGCACGGGTGAGAGCACGGTCGAGTGCACGATCGAAGGTGCCGGTGGCTAAACTATTCAGAGAAGCTAAACTATCTAGAACAGCCCAATTATGAGAGTGTTCTTGCCATAGTTTCCACTGTTGTGCATGAATCCCCCCAATAACGACATCTTGATTGCATTGGCACCAACATCCAATTGCTTGGTCTACGATGGGATACTCCTCAATTTCTGAAAGCGTGGGTAATCGATAGCGAAAGCCAGGGATTAATTGCTGCTGAGTTAGCCAGTCACAAAAACCTTCTGCATCACTTGCTCTCACGCCAGTAATTGGTTGCTTGGCAGTTCCTGAAGGAAATCGATCATTTTTCCAGTGGGTAGGCTGTATAGCTTTCCCTTGTGCTTGTTGAGTATCAATAAAAAGCTGATACTCTGCACACGTGATATATCTCATGTCGATTTCGACAGTTTCATCTATTCTCAACAGATTCTTTAACCGTCGAATTAATAGCACTTGAGCTGTCAACTTAAACCGAGCGCTCATCGGGATTCTAATCCTTCATTCAGAATGTTTTCCAGTTCTTGCCGAACGGTTGGCTCAATGCTCTTGCCTTCCTCCAAGCAATCAAAAGCAAGTGCAAGTGCATCAACTGTAGATGTTTTAATAGCAGTACGAATTACCTTTGAAGAATCCCCTTGAGCTGCATAAAGTCTAATTGTTTCTGCCCACCAAGAAAGTTGATTTGGGTCTTCAATAGTATTGATCAATATCTGTTCCCTATTTGATTCCCTAATTTCAACTGCTGCTAAATATTCTTGAAAACTCAAGTGGGCAAATTCATAAGCTCCTTCCTCCTTGGTAATTAATAACCCACTGACTTCTCTCATCTGCTTTAAGAACTCCTCTGGAGTCAATGAGTCAGGAGAGACTAATGAAAGCCTCTTCTGAAGAAGAGAGCTAACCTTGGAAGAGAGCTGAAAAGAACGAGTTTTGTAGCGCATCAGAGCCAAGGCTAACCACTGTAAAACAGATTGCTTTTGAGATGCTGTTAGAAAATCAGGGATTCGTTTTGCTCGTTGTCGTTTCTCTAACAAAACCTGACAAATTTCTTTATATAGTTCAACTCGCTTACCAGGGAGAGCACTCCCTCGACGATGGACGGTGGCAATCATCGTTAATAATAAGGGATTTACCGCCATGGCTACTAACGGCGTACTGTCCCGAATCCTTTTAACTAGATCATCTGCTTGTTGCTTTGCATCTTCTCTAACCCCCAAATCGTCATTATTCTCTTGGTTTCTGATTTCTGTTTCTAGATACCAGCTATGAATAAACTGCTGTACTTGCTTAAGTGTAAAGGGCTGCACTTCTAATACAGTCACATCTTGTTGGAGTTTGGCACTCTTGTATCCTAATGGCCGAGAGGTCAGTATAAATGCCGTTTCTGGATACTCTTTCATCTGGAAATCGACCCACTGACTTACTAGTTTTCGTTCAGTCTCATCTGCAATTTCATCCAGTCCATCCAAAAGAATAAGGCACGCGTTTCGCTTCAACTTATTGGCAAACCAGTTAGAGGGTGGCTGCAGTGGATCGATTGTTTGCAATCGTTGTACCCAGGTATTGATTAATTCAACTAACGTTAGCTGTGAATGGTTTACGATATCCTCCCGCACATCCCGCAAATAGATCAGAACTGGAATGTATTTAGGAGATTTTGGATGCAGAAGTTTTCTTTGTTGACGACTGGCATAGATTAATGTCAAATATCGCAGTAGGGTGGTTTTACCTGATCCTGGTGCTCCCAAAATGGCCAACCGTCGAAAGGTATAATCGCAGGACATCCACACTAGGATCTCGCCAATTTTCTGTTGCTTTGATAGCTTTTCTGGTAGAGTTTGAATCAAATCAGGAGAAATCTTGGCAAGACTTTTTTGAGAAATTTTGAGAGGCACAAAGACTCGCTGTAATTTCAGCACTCGATCATTGTCGAGCCCTTGAGCTTCATAGTTTCGGCAAATATAGATTAGCCGCTGACAATATTTGTCTTCAAAGTCTGATATCAAGTGTCGCCAAACCATTGCTGTTTTCTCTTGTAAAACATTTGCAGTGCGATCGCCCACTACAAACATCCATTTGGCTAAGCCTCCACCCCTTGCCTCAGCTTCCTTTTCTGCTGCCTCCATAAACTTGCCACTAAACTTTACCCAGATTGATGAGCAACCTGTTAGGAATGACACGAGAACAGCCTGAGTCCATTCGTGCATCACAAGCGAATGTGCTGTCACCCCAATCCCAACTCCAGACGGAGTCCATTTCACAATGTTAGTGATGACAGATTGAACAATCTTCTCCATTGTTAAATAAGCAGCGAGGGCCTATCCAGTTTACGCAATGCTTATAGTCTTCTGCACGTCAGAGGAAATATTAAAATATTAATTTGATACTCAGTCACCTTCTCTCGCCTAAAGTTGATTGGGTAAAGCCTATCCTATGCGATCGCTTGTAAAAGACATCACCCCGCCTACGATAGTCTGGGCAACATAAGCTGCTGCTACAAGCCATGGTTACGCGTTCATCCCCATCCCGTCTCTTAGCTGATAACGCAACCCCGCAGGTGCACCGCCTCGAAAACGCAGATAGCGAGCCTTTTACTCGGCCTACAAGGTGTGTCTGGAATCGGGAAGGGCGGGTAGATAGACAGGGGATAGAGAAGGTTTGGGCTATGCTGGTGTCATCCGTTCTTCTACTGGGCTCCTTCAAACTGGCTTTACCAGGAGATACGCTATGGTCACGGTTCCGCTGCCCGATGCTCAGCTCATGACCTTTAATGAGTTTATTGCCTGGAAGCCTGATAGCAGTTGCTATGAACTCCACAACGGCACGCCGATTAAAATGCAACCTAGAGGCGACCATGAAGAGGTAATCTCGTTTCTCAATGCGGTGCTGATCTTGGAAGTTCAGCGGCTGGGGCGACCTTTTTGGCTGCCAAAGCAGGCACTGGTCAAGCTGCCGGAAGAAGATACCGCCTATCTACCAGACGTGATCCTGATTAATCGAGAGGCGTTGGGAGAGGAGCCGCTTTGGCAGGAAGCATCTACAGTGACACGAGGTGGTTCTGTGCCGTTGGTGGTTGAGGTAGTTAGCACCAACTGGGGGACTGACTATGGCAAGAAGTTGGTCGATTACGAAAGCCTCGGCATCTCTGAATACTGGATTGTGGACTACTTGGGGCTGGGTGGGCGTCGCTACATTGGCAACCCGAAACGACCCACGCTCTCAATTTATCAGTTGGTAGACGATGAGTATCAAGTCAGTCAGTTCCGCGACAATGAGCGCATTCGGTCAGCGCTATTTCCAGAGTTGACGTTAACTGCTGAGGCAATTTTTAGGGCAGGCGTTTGAGATGTCTCTGGGGGCAAGGGAGAAGGGGATTACGATAGACTGAAGCCAAAGGCTGCTTTGAGCAATCATGGTCACGCGTTCATCTCCATCCCGTCCTGCATCTGATAACGCAACCCCACAAGTGCCCCCGCTTGAAAATGGCGATCGCCTCACTCGCATCGAATTCGAGCAACGCTATGCGGCCATGCCCGCGCTCAAAAAAGCCGAACTGATTGAAGGCGTTGTGTATATGGCTGCTGCTCTCCGCTTTAGAAGCCATGGCAAACCCCACGCTCAACTCTTGGGCTGGTTATTTAGCTATCAAGTGGCAACATTGGGAATCGAGTTGGCCGACAACACAACCGTTCGTCTCGATCTCGATAATGAACCCCAACCAGACATTGCCCTATTTATTGATCCCGCAAAGGGTGGACAAGTTCGCATTTCAAGCGATGACTACCTTGAAGGGGCACCAGAACTCATTGCAGAAGTTGCTGCCAGTAGTGCATCCTACGACCTAGGCGATAAGAAAAAAGCCTATCGACGCAACGGCGTACATGAATACATCGTCTGGCAAATGTTTGAAAACAAGCTGGATTGGTTTGTTATAGAAGACGATCGGTATATGCCACTCCCCCCAGACGCCAATGGCATTCTGCGCAGCCGTGTTTTTCCAGGATTGTGGTTGAACGTAGGCGCTTTGCTGAGTGGAGACATGCAGACCGTGCTATCAGTGTTGCAGCAAGGTTTAGCTTCACCAGAGCATGCTGCATTCGTTCAAACCCGTCGACAAATCACCTGAAATGTGGCGGTCGCTAGATCGCGGGAACCAAAAGGCGTTGTGTGCTACCACGAGCCCCACAACCTAAAAATCCCACTCTGCAAACAATTCAGCAACCGCCATCGAGAACCCCGGCACTACCGCCTCACCCGCCAGCAAATCCTGAGGCCGCAGAAACCCATCCGGTTCGATCGCGTGATAGACCAACACATATTTCCTAGGAGGGGGAGAGGGGGAGAGAGAGTCAGGTCAAAAGTATTCAGGTGGGTGCCTAGCAGATCAGGTTTGAGCAAGTTGTCATAACAGATAACTCCCTTGCGACCCGTGCAATGCGAAGCGATTTCTAACACCCAGCAGAAACCCCCTTCCGTGGGTGAAGGGCGGCGGAACGCCCTTCTGGGGGAGCGCGAGGGGGCTAACCCCCTTGGCGTCAACGGCTCGGACACCGCTTTACCCATCCAACTGCCGCCTTCACAGAAGATCTAATCCCCATAAAGCCCCATTACCTCAGTAATATCCAACCGCGATCGCGCCCCCAAGGTCAACGCTGACTGATGCCCGCGATTCAAATGTTCCGCCGCCGCACAGCCAATCATCGCCGCATTGTCAGTACAGTACTTCAACGGCGGAAACAATACGCGAATGCCGTAGGGCTGGGCTACCTCGGTAAGGTGTTGACGCAACCCACTATTGGCCGCCACCCCACCACCCACCACAATCGTGTCAAGCTGATGATCACGAGCACAGGCGATCGCCCGTTTGGTCAGCGATCGCGCTACCGTTGCCTGAAAACTCGCCGCAATATCAGCCACAGGCAACGGATCAACACCCTCCTGCTGGAGCTTTTGACTCAGACGCAACACCGCCGTCTTCAATCCGCTAAAACTGGAATCGTAGGGATGGAAGCCCCCCCCCGGCAGCGAAATATTGCCCTCCGGTAGGGGAAACGCCTTAGCATTGCCGGTCTTTGCCAACCGATCAATCACTGGCCCACCCGGATAGCCCAGCCCCAACAGCCGAGCTACCTTATCAAACGCCTCTCCCGCTGCATCGTCACGGGTTTTGCCCAGCACCCGATACTCACCACAGCCCTTCACCTGGATCAAGCTAGTATGCCCCCCAGAAACCAAGAGACAGAGATAGGGCGGTTGCAAAGACGGTTCACTTAAATAAGAGGCATAGAGATGACCTTCCAAGTGATGAACGCCGACAAAAGGTTTTTGATGCACCATTGCCAGGGTTTTTGCCGCTGTTAATCCCATCAGCAAAGCGCCCACTAACCCTGGCGCACAGGTAGCCGCAATGCCGTCAAGGTCGGCCCAGCCTAGGTTTGCATCCGCGATCGCCTGCGCTATGACCCACCCCAAATTATTCACATGCTGGCGAGACGCCAACTCTGGCACCACCCCGCCATACTGCTGATGGGTGTCAATTTGGGAGGCCACCACATTACTAATGACCGCGCGATCGCAGACGACTGCTGCCGCCGTTTCGTCACAACTTGTTTCAATTGCTAAAACTGTCGCCATAAGCTGATATTTTTCACCATGTAAGCCCCCTGGTATAACGTCCTTTACGAGGCTGAAACTGAGGGGTATGATGGCCTGAAAGTTTGGTCATCTCTGTACAAATAACTTAACGTTTTTGTACAAAATTCCTTGTTTTTGTGTAATAAAGGGAAACAATTTATGCGACGGTTGTTTGCTCTCGCCCTAGTAGTTTGCCTGTGGTTGGGCTTCGCCCCATCAGCTATGGCGAGTATCGCAGGTGATAACGTAGCGGGCCTAACCCCCTGCGGCGAAAATGCAGCGTTCCAACAACGTGCGGTTAATGCTAAAGATGCAGCGGCAGCAGATCGGTTTGAATTTTATGGCAACACAAGTCTGCTTTGCGGTGAAGATGGTTTACCCCACTTAGTCGTTAGCGGTGATTTGAGCCACATGGGTGAATTCTTGATCCCCAGCGTTCTATTTTTGTATATCGCAGGCTGGATTGGTTGGGCCGGTCGGTCTTATCTGATTGCCGTACGCGGTGAGAAAAGCGCTGAAGAAAAGGAAATCATCATTGATGTCCCATTGGCTGTGAAGTGCTCTCTGGGTGCTGCAACTTGGCCTCTACTTGCCTTCAAAGATATGGTCAGTGGCGAGATGTTTGCGAAGGAAAGTGAAATTACGGTTTCTCCCCGGTAATTTTTCCTTCTGTTAATCCCTATCCTTTTGGAGAGTGTTTCATGGACAATCTTTTAAAGTATTTATCAACGGCTCCGGTGATTGCCACCGTTTGGATGTTCATTACGGCTGGCATTTTGATCGAATTCAACCGTTTCTTTCCTGATCTGTTGTTGCATCCCTAGCCTCGTTGATGGTGGTTATGGATGCTCTTTTGTTTTGCTCCCTTATCAAGTGACTGGAGAAGTCAATCGTTATGACAACTGATGTTGTAAAGCCTGCTGGTGATCCGCAAATTGGTAACTTAGAAACGCCAATTAACTCCTCAGGCTTCTCTAAGGCGTTTATTGGTAATTTACCCGCCTATCGCAAGGGCCTGTCTCCCCAGAGACGGGGGCTTGAAATTGGTATGGCCCATGGCTATCTACTCTACGGCCCCTTTGCACTGTTGGGGCCCCTGCGTGACTCTGATGTGCCTGGGTTAGCTGGGTTGCTTGGGGCAGCAGGGTTGGTGATGATTCTCACCGCTTGCTTATCCATTTATTCCGGTGCTGGTGTCAATGGTGCGGTCACCAAAACCACAACCCCCTTTACGCCGCCCCAAGCCTTCGGTACTGAAGAAGGGTGGAGCGAATTTGCTGGGAGCTTTTTGATTGGTGGTATTGGCGGGGTGACCTTTGCATACCTGTTAGCAGCCAATATGCCGCTTTTGGTGAGTGTCGTCACTGGCGGTCACAGCTAATCAAACTAACGTGTTTAGTTCCTTATTTTTAGCGGAAGCTTCAGAGAGTGGTCTAGGCCACTCTCTTTTTTATTTAGGCCCTTTAGCGATTCAGGAAACGCTTAGAAAATCCTCAGCTTGCATCAACGTTAGCCTCAGCTTGAGCGGTCAATGTATTCATCAAGAAAGCCTCCTCCTATTGCCCATCCTTTTAAGAATCGTTGCGCCTATTCCCAAAACCGATCATGATGCCGGACGTACACCCCAATCAAGCAAACCCGTCACTGACTCAAACCCTCACCGATCTGTACACAACCACCCAAACTCAGCTGCCTGAAACTGCGCGGACTGTTTTGGCGCAGAATATTCAAATCTTGACTCACTCTGGCATTGCTCAGCGAACACTCCAGATTGGCGATCGCGTCCCTAATTTTAGTCTGGCCAACATTCACGGCAATCGTGTTGAGTTGCAAACGCTTTTATCAGCGGGGCCTGTGGTCATTTCGTTTTACCGAGGGACGTGGTGTTCTTACTGCAATGCCGAGTTAGCTGCGTTGCAAGATGCTTTACCCGCTATTGAGCAGCTTGGGGCCACCTTGATCGCCATTTCACCCCAACAAACCCGGCATAGCCGAAAACTGATTATAGAAAGTGGGATTACCTACGAAACGCTGATTGATACTAACAATCAGGTTGCTCGTCAGCTTGGTTTAGTGTTCGAACTGACTACTGAGGTTGATCAGGTACATCGTGGGTTAGGGATTTCCATCCGCGTTCAAAATGCAACTCGGCGATCAGAGGTACCTATCCCGGCAACCTACATTGTTAGGCCTGATGGAGAAGCGGTCTTTGCTTTTGTCAATCCAGATTACACAGCGCGTCTTGATCCCGTCGAAATCATTACGGTTTTGCGCCAATTACAGGTCACCTAGGAGCGGAGCCTGGCTTATCCGTCGTCGCGGCAGAGGAATGGAGTAATAGGAGGAGGATAAAGTCGATCGCCTGTATTCGTGTCGAATAAGAAAAATCGATCGGAATTCAACTGGAGTTTGATGCGATCGCCTGGTTTGATAGTGATATCCATTGGCACCATAAACGCTAGGGTTTGGGGTAGGGTGCGATCGCTAGTGGAAATTTCTCCCCGTACGAGGATTTCTTTGCCCAAGGGTTCAACCACGCTCACCTGTACCTGGAGTCCAGGCGTCTCTGAAGTTGGGGTTAACTGCACCTGCTCGGGACGGATCCCCAGGTGAATCCGCTGGCCAGCAGTGAGTTTAACGGTTTGAGTAATGGCCGCAGGGCAGGGTAGGGCTTGACCATCAACCACAAAGTGCGAGTGTTCAAACCGTGCGTCCATTAAATTCATGGGTGGACTGCCCAGAAAAGTAGCCACCATCCGATTGGCAGGATGGGCATAAATCTCTTGGGGAGCACCCATTTGCTGCACTGTACCGCCATCCAACACCACAATTTGATCGGCTAAGGTCATCGCTTCGACCTGATCGTGGGTGACATAAAGGGTGGTAATGCCAAACTGCTGGTGGAGTTGCTTGAGTTCGGTGCGGGTATCGTCTCGTAGTTGGGCGTCGAGGTTCGACAGCGGTTCGTCCAGCAAAAACACTTGGGGCGATCGCGCGATCGCCCGCCCCAGGGCTACCCGCTGCTGTTGTCCTCCAGACAGTTGGCTGGGTTTGCGCTGCAGCAAGTGGGCAATATCGAGGGAGCGGGCCACCGCCTCCACCCGATCGCGAATGGCGGCGGGTGCCGTTTGCCGCAGCCGCAGCCCAAAGGCCAAATTTTGGGCCACTGTCATGTGGGGATAAAGGGCATAGTTTTGAAATACCATCGCCACGTCGCGCTGCCGAGCAGGCACTTGATTGACCAAGCGATCGCCTATGTAGAGCTTGCCCTCAGTGGCCGTTTCTAGCCCTGCAATGATTCTCAGCAGCGTAGATTTACCGCACCCTGAAGGCCCAACCAGCACCCAAAATGCCCCATCGGGAACCTTAAAACTGATGTCGGCGATTGCAGTGGTGTTGCCAAAGCGCCGTGTTATGTTTTCAAGTTGAACCTGAGCCACTGTGACCAACTCCCATCGACAACAAACTGACAAAAAGAGAGAGGCTTCACAATGAAGTGAAGCCTCCCTCAGTTTCAGCGCTATCGCTCAAGCAGACAACCAATCAAAGTAAATAACATTAAGCAGCCCACTTTTGAGCCACCAGTTCAGCTAAATCAACCACCCGTTGACTGTAGCCCCACTCATTGTCATACCAAGCCACGACCTTCATCATGTCATCGCCCATCACCATGGTTAGGCTGGAATCCACAGTGGAGGATTCATCAGTCTTGCGGTAATCGATAGACACAAGGGGTAGCTCAGTGTAGCCTAAAATACCTTTCAAAGAACCTTCGGAAGCTTGCTTCAGTGCTTCATTGACCTGTTCAGTAATGGTCGGCTTTTCAACTTGCACCACGAGATCCACGATAGATACGTTAGGGGTGGGTACGCGCAGGGCGATACCGTTGAGCTTGCCTTTGACTTCAGGAATGACCAATGCCACTGCTTCTGCAGCCCCGGTCGAGGTAGGCACAATATTAAGAGCAGCGGCCCGAGCCCGGCGCAGGTCACGGTGGCTGGCATCAAGGAGACGTTGGTCGCCCGTGTAGCTATGGGTGGTGGTCATCGTACCTTTGATGATGCCAAAGGTATCGTTGAGCACTTTAACAATGGGCGCAAGGCAGTTTGTGGTGCAACTTGCGTTGCTGAGCACTGCATAGCTATCGTGGGTATATTGCTCATGGTTGACCCCCATCACATAAGTGCCTAGGTTGCCACCCTTACCCGGTGCAGTAATCAAAACCTTTGTCGCCCCGGCTTCAATATGGCGACCGGCCCCTTCAGCACTCCGGAAAACCCCAGTGCACTCAATCACCAGATCAATGTCCCAATCTTTCCAAGGAAGGTTGTTAGGATTACGGTCTGAGGTGCATTTAATCGTGTTGCCGTTGACAGTAAGTGTGTCAGAGTCAGCACTGATATCGGCGTCAAGACGACCCAGCATGGAATCGTACTTCAACAAGTGGGCATTTGTCTTCGGATCAGAAGTGTCATTAATTGCGACGACCTGAAGTTGACTGTTATCCCGGGTCAGCCAGCACCGTAAAAAGTTACGCCCGATACGCCCGAACCCGTTAATTGCTACTCTAATCACTGCGCTATACCCTCTGTCTTAATTCAGTCGGAGTCGTTAATGTAATCGAAATTATCATATCGCAAAGACTGATCATCTTTTAAGTCAGTCTTGTTACCCCTTGAATCCTGTGGCGGTTCAAAAAAGCGAGGCGTTGGAGCCGAACCTAGGGATGGCAACAGTCTTAGCAGGCAGGACAACCGAGCTAAATGAAGCATATTTGTTAGGGAAGGTCAGCGTTCGGTGGGTAGATTTCGGGCGGGGCTGAAGTAACATTTATTTTCCCGCCAGCGCAAAATAGGGGTGATCCCGTCGGGTTCTACGGCTGATTTAGGCATTTTAAGTAGAATCTCCCAGATTATTTGTTCAAGTCACGGGAGAGCTACTTAGGTCATGCCTAGGTAGCTGAGCGCACTGTAGCGAGTTAACCCAGAGCATGAAGCTGGCCAAGATTAAGTTTATGAACAATTAGTGGCGAGATTGAGGTCGAGGCGTTTCTATTAACCCAGATTGCGCTCAAAACAGCGATCGCGTCGGGGATGTTCCTATACTCTGGTGGTTTTTTTGCTAGAAACTAGGGTGCGAATTGCCGGTTAGCGTGGTGTTGTTCTTGGGTAGACTCCGCAAAACGTCTGGAATATTCTCGGCAATTTATGAAGCTAATAGAGGGATCTGTTATAGGCAGAATTAGGGATTGCAGCGATCGCTTAGGGTCGAATCACTACAGTCATGCTGCTGATACGTACTATAGCTATTCCGAAGATTCCTGGTATGATATCGCGTGATTGTGGTGTGGTGTGGTGTGTGAGGAAGTAAGAATGCTGAATTCTGTAGATTTCAGCGGGAGGCCCTTCCATTTCATCGGAATCGGTGGAATTGGAATGTCGGCACTCGCCTATGTGTTAGCAAAACGAAAGTTATCCGTATCGGGCTCTGATCTGCGTTTAACGCATATTACCCAGCGGCTCCAAGCCGAAGGAGTGCACGTTTTTTGGCAGCAAGACGGCTCAAATCTTAATTTTTCTGCCTCGAAACAGTCTGACCCAACATCTGCGCAGACATCAAATGGTGCCAGCAACGCAGCTAATGGTGCCGTTCGGGAACTACCCCAAGTTATTTGCTCTACAGCGATCAATCTGTCCAATGCCGAATATCGAGCGGCCAAGACCCTGGGGTGTCCCATCTTCCATCGCTCCGATTTGTTAGCGGCATTGATGGCAGATTACAAAGGCATTGCCGTTGCGGGCACTCACGGTAAAACCACAACCAGTAGCCTGATTGGCTACCTGCTAATGCGGGCAAATCTCGATCCAACCATTGTGATTGGGGGAGAGGTTGCCGCTTGGCAAGGCAATGCTCGTTTGGGGCAGGGCGACTATTTAGTGGCTGAAGCAGATGAATCCGACGGCTCACTGGCTAAATTGTCTGCTCAGTTTGGCATCATTACCAATATCGAACTTGACCACCCCGACCACTACAGCACCTTAGACGAAGTGGTCGATATCTTTAAAGCCTTTCAGCGGCAGTGCAAGATCACCATTGGTTCGATCGACTGTGCCACGGTGCGGCAAGTGATTAAGCCCGATATCAGCTACAGCCTGAATCTAGAGTCAGCAGCGGACTACATCGCCACCGACCTAAAGCCCGATCCCATTGGCACGATGGCTACCGTGTGGGAACGAGGTAAGCGGCTTGGAGAACTGCGGTTACCCATGTTGGGCCAGCACAATGTTAGCAACGCCTTGGCTGCGATCGCTGTGGGTCGCCAGTTAGATCTACCTTTTGCTCAAATTGCTGATATTCTCAAAGATTTTCAGGGTGCTAGACGTCGATTTGAGCATCGTGGTTTCCATCAGGGCATCTTATTTGTGGATGACTACGGTCACCATCCCAGTGAAGTTAGGGCTACGCTGTCGGCAGCTCGCCTGAAGGCGCGTCAAAGCGCCGATAACTTCTCTGAGCGTCGGGTTGTGGCTATCTTTCAGCCCCATCGGTACAGTCGAGCGGCCGCTTTGCTGTCAGACTTTGCCGGTGCCTTTGGTGATGCCGACCAGGTAATCGTGACAGATATTTATGCGGCTGGAGAGCAAAACACGCATAACATCACGGGGAGTGCAGTGGCCCAAGCGATCGCTGGTGAACATCCCCAAACTCAATTTTGTGCATCCTTAGATGATGTTAAAACTGCGCTAAGGCACATCCTACGCCCAGGGGATATTGCAATTTTCCTGAGCGCAGGTAACCTCAATCAGGTGATTCCAGACGTGATGGCCTTCTACCAACAGGTAGATGCCGCCGAACTCGAAACTGTGCATTCCTGATAGTTGAGGAATAACTATCGGATGCTCCCAGCGTCTTTATATTTATGCAGCGTGACCATGGCAAACGTACTTGAAATTAAAACATCTCACTGTCCCGCTCAGTCTCAGGTTTCTTTAGCGCAGTATACGTCCTTCCGAGTTGGCGGAGCCGCCGAATGGTTCACCACGCCTCGAACCGCCGAAGCCTTGCAAGTCAGCCTTGATTGGGCAAATACTGAAGGGCTACCCATTACCTTTTTGGGGGCTGGCTCAAATCTCCTAATCAGCGATCGCGGCTTGCCTGGGCTTGTGGTTTGCACCCGTCATTTCCGCAATATTCAGTTCAACGACGCGACCGGGCAACTCACCGCCGCCGCCGGAGATTCCCTGGCTAGCCTGGCTTGGAAAGCTGCCAAGCGGGGTTGGCAGGGGTTGGAATGGGCCGTCGGCATTCCTGGCACAGTGGGGGGTGCCGTCGTGATGAATGCTGGAGCCCATGGTAGCTGCGCTGGCGATATTTTAGTCAGCACTCAAGTGCTCAATCCCAATGGTTCTTTTAGCACGCTGAGCCCTAAAGACTTAGACTATCGCTACCGAACTTCTATGCTCCAAGGTAGCGATCGCTTAGTGACCCAAGCGACTTTCCAACTGCAACCCGGGGCTAATCCCAAACAAGTGATGGCGGCCACTGCTGCGGATCTACATCAGCGGCGTACGACCCAACCTTATGACTTACCCAGTTGCGGTAGCGTATTTCGTAACCCAACTCCCCACAGTGCAGGCCAACTGATTGAAGCTGCCGGGCTTAAGGGATTCCAAATTGGCAATGCCCAGGTTTCCAAACGCCACGCCAATTTCATTCTGAATCGAGGCGGGGCAACGGCAACCGACATTTTGCAATTAATCCGTCATGTTCAAGCTACCGTTGAAGAACGCTGGTCTTTGCCCCTCAATCCAGAGGTGAAAATTTTGGGCGAATTTTGTATCGCCTAGGTTTCATTGACCATCGACGCTAGAATCGGATCGTTTGAATTGTGCATATAAACCTCAAATAACGGCTTAGGGACTATGACAAAAGGTCAAGGATTTGGTTTCGGACTCGGCAAAATGAAAGAGCTGGGCGAAGCATTTAAGAAAGCACAACAGGTTCAAGAAGGGGCTAAAAAGCTCCAAGAAGAGCTTGAGCAAATGGCTGTCGAGGGCCAAGCAGGGGGCGGTTTGGTGAAGGTGATCGTTAGCGGTAATCAAGAGCCTCGCAATGTGACGATTGCCCCCGACGCCTTAAACGAAGGGGCAGAGGTGCTTTCCGAACTGGTTACGGCTGCCATGAAGGATGCTTACACCAAGTCCACAGACATCATGCGCGAACGCATGGAAGAGCTCACGGGGGGTCTCAATCTACCTGGTTTGTAGGGCAAGTTTGTCAGGCGGGTTGGTTGTGTATGGTCAGTAAGCTGCTATTTGTTTGTCTGGGCAATATTTGCCGTTCTCCATCGGCAGAGAACATCATGCGCCATCTGGTTGAGCAACAGCAATTGACCGACCAGATTATCTGCGACTCTGCAGGAACATCGAGCTACCACATTGGCAGTTCGCCAGATAGGCGCATGGCCATGGCAGCCAAGCAACAAGGGATTACGCTGGTGGGGCGGGCGCGGCAGTTTCAAGCCCAAGATTTGGTTCAATTTGATTGGATTCTGGCAATGGATCGCCAGAACTACCGAGATATTTTAGCCCTAGACCCCCAAGGCAAGTATCACGATAAGGTCAGGTTGATGTGCGAGTTTTGCCGCCATCATGGTGATGACGAGGTGCCCGATCCTTACTACGGGGGAGTAGACGGCTTTAATTATGTCATTGAGCTGTTGATAGATGCCTGTGAAGGGTTATTAGAGACAGTCATGGCAGAGGCAAGGTGATCTTTTCGTGCGGTTTTCGGTCAGGTTTATTTTAGGTATGATTGGCCTAAACAACTAGGCTCTAACCCATTGCATAGCTTTGCTCAAGAGAGAATTTGAGGCGCTGGGTTAGATCGGTTTTTATTGCAGTAGCCACAAAGCTTTCTACACTACTGCGAGCCGGATTGCTTGTGTGCCGAGCAACCCAGCGATACTCGGTACATTAAGCAATCTGGCCAGCCTTATAACTTTGCATTGCCAAGGAGACCGTATCTAATGTCATCTGATCTCAAACTTACGATTAACTTCAATGACCCTGATTTCGATGAAGAAGAACGGGACGAAGAAGTTCAGAAGCTATTAAATCAAATGCGCGATCTAGATGAGGTCAACACCGATCGAGTGGTTGATCCGAATCCGCCGGAGGGTAATAAAGCTTTGGGTGGTTTTTTGGTGGGTATGTTGACGGCTGAAGTGAGTGCAGCGAGTGCCAAAAACTTGTTGGGCTTTCTAGGCGATCGCCTCTCGGGTAAAACTATCGAACTTGAAGTTGAAGGCAACGGCAAAAAGTTGAAAGTGAGTGCCAGCAGCCGTGCAGAGTTGGAAGCGGCTATTGAGCAAGCCCAGGCTTTTATTGCTAGTCCGGCATAGTTGGATCAGTATTGGCAGCTACTAGGTTGTAGCTCGCTAAAATGGGGTTGAAGGGAACGCCACACATTTCCCCACATTAATCACTTTACAGAAACTTTATGGTGGTTCCCTGCGTCATCCACGCTATCCCAAGTGCAAGGGTTTAGCCGTTGACCTTGGATTAATTGATTTCAATCAGGAGTCCCCATGCGTTCCCTTCGTCAACCTCTAGAGTTAGTTGGTTTATCGGCTATCTTGCTTTTGACCACCCCTGCGATCGCGACTGCACAGAGCACCCCCGAACTCTTCCAGCGCAATGCTCAAGCCAATGATTCCACGACGCTCAGTGCTTCAACGAGCAATAGTGAAACCCTCTACCTCGCCCCCAATGAGACCGTGGCTCAGGATCTGCGTCTTGACACAGCAGCCACGATCAACGGGCGCGATATACCTGCAGGCAGCGTGATTCGAGGCCAGTTTGAACCCGTAAACGGTGGCCTGCGCTATGTGGCCAATTCGGCAGAGGTGGGCGATCGCATTTATTCCTTCAGTGCTGCCTCTGACACCCTACACGACGTTAAAGATCCTCGGGAAACCTCTACTGGGGCGATCCTCGGCGATGCTGCTATTGGTGCAGCGGGCGGAGCCTTGCTGGGCGAAATTTTTGGGAATGCCGACATACTCGAAGTGGTTGGCGGTGCAGCTGCAGGAGTGGTCGTCGGTAATGTGACGGCTCAGCGGGTTGTCATCGTTGAACCAACTGAAGCCTTGACGTTGCAGATTCCCTAAGCATTCATCAGGTTGATGTTCTGCCGCAGATATCTACGGCAGAACATCAATCGGCTGGGATATCCCAGGGAAGGTAGACTACCAGCAAAGATTGATAAAGGGTGGTCTTATTCTTGCGGATAGCTATGTCGTGGTTTGTTTCAATTTTATTTTTGCCTGCTTTTATCGGCTTACTGATTAGGGTTGGCTTGGCCACATCCCTAGATCAGCGGTTTATTGCCCTCGGAGCAGTGATGCTCTGTCTCGAACAAAGCCGGATGGCCGCAGTTGACCTGCACCATGTGGCCCAGGCAAAAGTCCAAATCCAAGATCGCCGTCTCGATCGCTTTCACTGGGTCACCTTAAGCACAATTGGTATCGAGCTGATTGGCTTTTATGCGGCTGTACGCTGGCTGGGTTGGGGGTCGCTAATCGTGCTTGCCAGCCAGGTTTGGTTTCACCTGCTGGCTGGGATTGAACTCCAACCTGACATTGACCCGCCATTCCAAATCCGTGGGATCCGCCAGCGGCTGCCTGTGCTGGCTGCCGATGTGATTGCCTTGGGGTTAATGGGCCTCTGGATCGCTCAGAGCGCTGCTTTGGTTGCCGCAACCCTACTATTTTCAATCACCACCACCTATGGCTTGGTGAAATATGGCTTGCCTCTATTGCAATCCCCAACGCCATCAGATATTACCGATCAGTCAAGCTAGGGAAATTACACATTTTTGCGATCGCGATCGTTGTTTCCGTTAGATCACCGAAGGCATTTTTGAGTCTGAAGCCTGAAGATCGTGCCTGGAACGTTTCTCCTAGACACCTGGTTTGACCCGAGTCTAGGACAACAAATTGTCTTCAGGGTGCACTGACGATGAAATCTGGATATTGCAACGCGCGATCGCCCTGGAGCGAGTCGGGATTTACGCTGCTCGAAGCGTTAGTAGTGGTGATCATGATTGGAATTATGACCGCGATCGCGACACCAGGATTGTTTACCTTTTGGCACATCCGTCAAATCACTGCGGCCCAGCGAGAAACGCTGCAAGGTATCCGCCTGGCCCAAAAGAATGCCATGCAAAACCGAGAAGAATGGCAATTTAGCATTCGCGAGGTGAACAATCAGGTGAGTTGGGCTGTCCATCCCCGTAGCGTATCCCCCGCTGACCATCCCGCTTGGCAATCCTTACCGGAGGTTGTTCAGCTAGACGATGAAACGACGCTGGCCACCAGCAGCGGATTTAGATATGTGCGCTTTGGCTATTACGGTCAAGTGACTTATCGGCTCAGCAGAGTCACTTTTTCTAGTCGCAATGGCGGTAGTGCCAAGCGCTGCGTTATCGTTTCAACCCTAATTGGGGCCACACGCTTGGGTAAAAGTCATCGTTATCCCGATGACGGTAAGTACTGCTATTGATTTAACCAATCCCCTCTACCACCGGATGGAAGTAAAAGGCTAACCCCAACACCGCATAAGCTGCCATCAGCAGCGTTCCTTCTAACCAGTTGGAGCGACCATCTCCGCTAATCGAATTAGCAATTAACACCGCTACGGCTACCGCAACCAGTTCAAATGGATTGAAATCTAGATCCATCGGTTGCCCCATGAACCACCCTACCAGCACTAGGACTGGGGCCACAAACATAGCAATTTGCAAGCTGGAGCCAACGGCCACCGACAGAGACAAATCCATTTTGTTTTTCATCGCGACGGTGACTGCTGTAGCGTGTTCTGCAGCGTTACCAATGATCGGCAGCAAAATCACCCCAGTGAATAGTCTGGTCAGTCCCAACTGTTCTGTCGCCACCTCTAGGGCATCCACTAGCAGCTCAGACTCCACGGCCACAGCCAGGGTTGCCCCAATCAAAACGACAATCCAGAGCGTTAGGTTGGGTTTGTGCTCTTCAGGGTGGAGGTCTTCTGGGGCTAACTTCATCTTCTCTGGAGGCATTTCTGAGGGAACCTCTGGGGTCGCTTCACCCACTTCCACATTGGCGACACCCGCATCGTAAAGGTAAGCGTGGGTTTTCATGGAAAACAAGAGGGTTAAACCGTAGACCAGCATCAACACAATGGCTACCGCAATGGAGAGCTTTTGCTGAATCGGTTCGCTAATACCATCTGAGGTAATGTTCACTGCGGTGGGCAGCAAAATGGCGATGACAGCTAGGTTCATTGCTGAGGCGTTGACTCGGGCGACAACCGGTTGGAAAGTTTGCTCTTTGTAGCGTAGCCCACCCAATAGCATGGACAGTCCCATGACTAACAGCAAATTACCAATGATGGATCCGGTAATGCTGGCCTTGACCACATTGACTAGCCCCTCGTTGAGGGCAATGACAGCGATGATCAATTCAGTTGCGTTGCCAAAGGTGGCATTCAGCAAGCCCCCCCAAGAGGGGCCCAGCACAACAGCAATTTCTTCGGTAGCGGTGCCCATCCAACCCGCAAGGGGAAGAATGGCCAGGGCAGCGGTGATAAATACGGTGAGTTCGCCCCAGCCTAAAAAATGGGCGGCAACGGAAATTGGCAAAAAGACGAGTAGGCCAATAAAGATAATATTTTTGACGCTCATGCAGATGTTGCTTCTAGGAGGTTGCAGGATGTGGATGGCGAGTCATCCATCATTTTTGGGGTAGATGGCCGGGATGGCAAGTCGCGCTACTGTAGAGACTTTGTGCAGCTGTGAATCATGTAGATATGAGTCACGCAGTTGTGAGTCACGTAGATATGAGTCACAGTGCTTTGCATGTCGTCTGGCCCAGTAATAGGCGGGCATGCAGCAATGTGGTCAACATTGTAGTCCAATCGGTTTTGTGGGTGATGACATGAAAGTCCCGGTGAAAGGCATTTTGAAGTGGTTAGGGGCGGCGGTGGCCGTACCTTCAGTTGTGGTTGTGGTCTTTTTTTTGTGGGCTAGTGCCAGTGGTTACCCAACAGAGCGCTATGACGAGATTTTGTCGTTTGATAGCGACGCCAGTTCAACCGCGGCAGCGGCAGACAGTCAAGATACCTTTACGGTGGTGTCTTACAACATTGGCTACCTTTCAGGGTTGACCAATAACGAGGCAGTTGAGCGCAGTCAGGATTTGTTTGACACCAATCAACAGGGCGCGATCGCGGCCCTCGCTGACCTCAATGCTGACTTCATTGGCTTTCAAGAAATTGACTTTGATTCCCGGCGGTCGTTTCAGGTCAACCAGCTTGAGGAAATCGCCAAAGCTTTAAATTTTGGTCAGGGTGCGATCGCGGTCAACTGGGATAAAAATTATGTGCCCTTCCCCTACTGGCCGCCCTCAGCCCATTTTGGCCGCATCCTGTCAGGTCAAGCGGTTGTCAGCCGCTTTCCGATCACCAGCAATGAGCGTATCGTGCTAGAAAAAGTCCCCGACAATCCCTTTTTCTACAACGCCCTCTATCTCGATCGAGTAGCCCAGGTGAGCCAGATTGATGTGGACGGCAAAACTATTGTGTTGATCAACGTCCATCTCGAAGCCTTTGATAGCCCGACTCGCCAACGCCAAACAGCACGGGTGCTAGAACTGGCCGAGTCCTATGCGACTGACTACCCGGTGCTGCTGATTGGAGATTTTAACAGTGCCCTGAATC
Organism: Cyanobacteria bacterium P01_A01_bin.123; assembly: GCA_039815185.1. Lineage (GTDB taxonomy): Bacteria > Cyanobacteriota > Cyanobacteriia > Phormidesmidales > Phormidesmidaceae > JBCBZT01. The sequence goes on from JBCBZT010000028.1 coordinate 34,666, forward strand.
GAGAGGCCGAAGGCAGCGATCGCTCCATTCAAACCCTATTAGACTCAACGGTGTTGCAATCTGCTGTTTCTCCAGAAGCCCTAGAAGCATCTGAGCAAGCTACCTTCCCATCGAATCAACCGGAATTTAAGCTGGATTACCTCTTCTACAACCCAGATAAAATTGAGCTACTCGAAGTCAGCGTGGTCGAGGCTGCAGCGCAAGCCTCAGATCATTTGCCGATCGCGATGACTTTTAGAGTCAGAGATCTGAACTGAAGCGTTATCAATAACCCGTTGCTTTTCAGGTATTTCTCTCACGCTTGACATCAGTTAAAAAGGCATCGTTGTGATACGATTCACAACATCTTCGGGCAAGTTATGGATGGTTAGAGTTGCCATGGGAAGTTCAGTGAATTGCTGGCATTATGCTAGCAAGATCACGGCGATGCGATCGCATCCCTACTTATCTTAGCGAGATTTAGACCCCAGGGTTTTTCAAAAACCCTGGGGTCTGCTACCTTTCAGCTATCTAACTTGTAGCTTCTAAGGCCGATAACCGCCCCTCGATTGGCTCATGTTCGTCTTCCAGGAGCTAGGTTTGGGCTTTGTGCAAGTTAACCCACTTCAAGATGCTTCAAATGGACTGATGATGCTCACTTCATCAATGTTTGAATAGCCGAAATCTTCTGTGTAGAGCGTTTGAACATCTGCTTCTAAACAAGCTGCAATTATCATGTCAACGGCGTTCATGTAGGTCTTCCCGTGTCAAGTGGGGAGCGTCTGCGGGGATTGGGTTTTGTTGCATTCGCTCGACAAGGGCGTGCAAAAATTCCTGTTTTGCTGCGGGATCTGAAACAGGGGGCGACAGAATTTGAGGGGATTGCACTAGCAACTCAACTTCTGCGTCTTCGGGCAGTGCACAGGCGGTTTGGAGGATGAATGTGCCGTTGCGGTAAATGGCTTTCAGGGGTTGAACCATGGGAGAACCGCTGCCTTTTACTGGGGTATATGTCAAGGATAGCAACCCACTTGCAGCTGCCAGAGCCATCACTGCGCTGGGTGACGCATGTTGCTGACATCTGGCTATTGTTTTTTTGAGTAATGATGCAGAGGAAGCGATCGCTCCACAAGATCTATCTAACCGCAGCAGCGTTCAACACACTGTAGCTCAGTGGACGGCAGAACTTGAATTAATAGTGCGTTTGCTTATAGCAACGCACCCTACCAGATCCGCGATCGCACTCAGCATCCTGGCTATACTCGGTGCATTAAGCAATCTGGCTCGCGCTATACCTATTGGCGAGATTCCCTGTACTCTCTCAACAGGGTATTGATTTGAGTTTGATAGCCCTGCCCTTTGGATTGAAACCACGCTAGAACATCGCTATCGATTTGTAGCGTGACTTGCGCTTTGCCCGTAGTGGTGTGGCATCGCCTGATGACTGCGTTGGCAAATTGTTCTGGGGTCATACAGACCCGATCATCGTTCAGTCGATGAGGTTTTGGCTTCGATGGATCGGTTGCGGTGGACACCACCTGCAGGAGCGCCCTCAACCACAGAGCTTTTGCGCGAGGATCGGGAGCGTTAATGGCTGTCTACTTGGAGCTAAGCCTGAGTGACGCTCACATCAGCGATCGCACCTCTACTCATCCTGACGAGACTGAGACCCCAGGGTTTTTGAAAAACCCTGGGGTCTGCTACCTTTCAGCTATCTAATACCAAATCCGACCCATATAACCCTGAAACAGAATAGGGCTTTGACACGCTCAGCCCGAACGCACCAGATTCAAATCGGGGGTCGTCAAATAGGATTTGGTATAACTTGTTGCTTCTAAAGGTCGAGTGCGGTGGATGATGTGGTGTTGGTTTGTTGCATCAATTTTCATCTCTCCATACAACAATGATGTTCTTGAACCGTCACTTGGGATAGCTGAAGGCTTGTATTCACCGACTTGGAGAAATGGCAAATTTGAGATGATGGTTGATGAGAGTCGATACGATGACTGATAGTTCGTTTGCTTACAGCAAAGCACCCTACGGGAAATGAAATATCTGTGGTTAGCTAAAGCTAAATCCAGTAAGCCTATGCAAACAGAGCCAGAATAACGCTACATTCGGCATGTCTCCATAAGCAAAGCTGTATTTGCCCTTGCCAGACCACCACTGAGTATCTTTATGCTTGAAGTAAAACTGGCCTGACTTTAACTGTACGTCTTTCATATCTTCAACAGTCACCCTTTGTGTTTCCCCCTGTCGAGTCACAAACTCTAAAAAACCTTGCCCCACTCTCACCATCTGTGGATTTCCAGACATCGGAAACTCTATGTAGCCCAGTCGTTCTAGATCTTGATTAGCAATTTGCAGCAAATGATCTGTCCAAGCGGTTTCTGCAGCGTTGCCCAAATACCAAAGATTGCCAAGATCCTTTGGTTGATCGTTTTCGTTGTAATACACGCCAGCGATTGTATGCACAATCTTGTCTGAACGTAGCCATCGATATTCATAGCGAGTATGGGCATAAGCGCCGTTGACATACTCCCGCGTTCTTGAAGTATAGAGGTGGGAAATATCTTGAAAGAGGATTGTTTTGACAGTTGGTTCTTTACGCTTTGGCCTCTTGATGGTGGCTTCTGCTATGCCAGCTTCTCCGACAAAAGAGCAGGTTATACTGAATCCTATCGCCAAGTCAGTGAGTGCGATTGAAATGCCACAGATAAGCACTAACCCAATCCATTCACCCATTGTCGGCAGTGACTCATCAGACAGCAACCAACGCAAAATAAACCAACACGTAACTCCCAGACTCAGGCCAATAAAAATAACCGCAGCCAGTCGTGGGGGCGCAGTCCTTGGGTTTTTGGCAGTGGTTAACGTGCTGTCAGCGGTAATCAGGCGTCCAATTTCTGGTGGCGGTGTTTCAAAAAAAATCAAATCCTCTGCAATTGCTGATCCAGAGTGGCGGGTGACGCCTTCAGGTGGATGCCAAATACTGTCTGAGGGCAGATTCATAAATCAAAACTTTAAAGCCTCTGCGAGCATTTTAGCTTCTCCTTCAAATCCTAAGCACTAATCAAAGGCTCCGATCGCGCCTTGAAATCCGCCCGCATCAACGCTGACACCGCCGCCTCCGGATCCGCAACTCTAAACTGCGATCCTAACCGAATAATTTGAATGGAAGGATGCGATCGCTGCATAAGGTTGACCCAGCAACGGCGGAAGAAGCTTAAGACAACGTATTTCAGCGATTTAGAGACGTAAGGGTTTATCGTTTGTGCAAATCTTCCCGTGTGAAGTGGGGAGCGTTTACGGGGATGGGATTTTGCTGCATTCGCTCCAAAAGGGCGTGCAGAAATTTCTGCTTGGCTGCGGGATTGGAGATAGGGGGAGACAGAACTTTAAGGGATTTCATCAGTAGATCACTTCTAGCTAAGCCATTGCCTCCGGAGCTTGCCGCCCTGCTTTTCTCGCTCCCACACCCTTGCTTATCTTGACGAGACTTAGACCCCAGGGTTTTTGAAAAACCCTGGGGTCTGCTACCTTTCAGCTATGTAACTTGCAGCTTCTAAGGCCGACAACCGCCCCTCGATTGGCTCATATTCGTCTTCAAGGAGTCAGATTTGGACTTCATGGTAGGTGGAGTTGGTGAAGACGATAGAACAATGGGTTCTTGAATCGCCGTTTGGGTTGATTCTTTATCCCAATCTAATTGATGTTGCAAAAAACAGACTATCGCGCTCACACCCTCGAATGAATCCCACAAATTCTCCTCTGTTAAAATTTTCAAAACTCTCTCCTAGCCAAAGTTAAACTTTACTCTTGATTTCCCAAGGGAGAAGCAATAAGATTTGGAAGAATATAGCAATCAAAGCCATGACTATAACTCTGTAAGGCCAAGGCCCTAGAAAGGTTATTATGGTTTGGATTTCAGGATTTTGATTACCTATGTATCCATAGTTCCATCCAAAAGTAATATTGACCGGAAGAATTACTAAAATATAGAGAAGTCCGTACTTGATAGAAATCTTCAATCCATCCAACGATGGACAATATTTTTTAATATATAAGTCATAAGTTGTACAAGTAAATATCAAAGTATGAATCCCCCAGAATAGCCAGTAATGTGCATGGGAAGGATCTTGATCTCCTATTGGATAGAGAAATGCTTGCGTGGAAAAACTGAGGCCCCAAAAATACAATAAAGCTCTATAAGTTTCGGTTGAGAAGATAAGAGCCATGCCAGAAACAAATCCTAATAAATCACATATATGTAAAGGTAGACTCACTGACCAATCAAAGTTTTCTAAGTTGAAATAGTGTAAGTTGTAGGTTGTCCAAAACAGTAATGTAAATGCCCCTAAAAAAATATTATATTGAGACTTCCCTTGCCTAATCACTTCAAATTTCTTGCCAAGATACAAATTTAGAGCCACGAAAATAGCTACTAAAATTAGAGTTTTCGTGTGTAATGATGTTGATATTTCCACAATTAAGTTTGAGCTTTAATAGTCTATTTGAACAAATCAAGCCATAGTAAACAGATATCTTACGGATTCTAAGTTGGTAAACTTAGATAAACTAAATCTCATTAGGATGCAAAAACTATTTTGATGTTTCAATGCGATCTACTTGTGAATAGAAGGCCATGAGAAACAGAGCTTTGCCAACATACTTATGTTACCTAATTGCAATTTTAAGTTTGTTTTGCTCTTATTTCGCTTTCGGAATGGAACCTCCATGGATGCAGGACATAACATGGACTAAGGATCGCACGATGTTATTCTTACTGGAATTCGGATGTTTGACAACAATAGTTCTTATCTTTACTATTTCAGATTTTCTGCCCTATGCAACTGTAGATCCTACGAGGAAATATCTTTACGAAAATTTTATCGGGAGATTCTTTAAGCTCAAATATATAAGTTCAAACGCATGTTTCATTGTTTTTTCGCTTTCGGCATTTCCTTATGCGATCTTCAAGATACTTTTAGGAGAGAATCCAGGCATCAGATTGTCATATTCTTTGTTTGTATTTTTCTTGTCACTTTTTTGGTTGAGTCTAGCTCGTGATTTGTTAAGTCGTCCTACTGTAAACCTATTGACGACTTTCAACTTGCTTAAATCTACTCCAGAGACCATTTTTTCTTATGGTCGGGGTCTTTTCCCCACTCTAAATATTTTGGCGGTTTCAGTTTCGCTATTAACTCTTCCAATGCTGTTCGTTTTGCCGACTTTACCTATTAGCCAATCCACGTTCCAATTTAATCAAAGAGCTGTTGTTGCGTTGCTGGGAATTTTACTTTGCTTGACTCTGCTTGTCGGATATCTTTTTATTCAAGTGATAGTATCTAATGCTGTAAATCAGAGTTTGTTACGTATGGATCAAGAAATCGAAATAAATCTTTACTCTTATTTCGGCTCTGAATCAAATCGAGGCAGTTTGGGGCATATAAAGGTATTAGTTGAGGCTCGTGAAGCTTTGGTAAAATCGATCAGTAATCCTTCCGGTTCTACAATAATTAGTGTGATTAATGTCTCATCAATTCTTGCAATATTACTTGGCATTGTGTTGAAGTAAGTACAAAACTAAATTATTAAGGCTCAAGGTGCTGTACTTCTCTTCAACCTCTAAGCACTAATCAAAGGCTCCGATCGCGCCTTAAAATCCGCCCGCATCAACGCTGACACCGCTACCTCCGGATCTAACACCCGAAACTGAGACCCCAATCGAATAATCTGCCGCTTCTGCTGATCGCGAATAATTGCCACCACGGGCACCTTTGCCAACTTCGGATCATCCCCTTGACTAGTACGCAACACATTCCGTAACCGATGCTGCTGCTCAATATCCGAAGCAATGCGAGGGTCCAGTTCCACCATTACCAGCTTTACATCTTCAATCGGCTCCGCATCTTCCACAATGAACTGCACCCGTTCATCCCGGCTATCCGCCTTGCCCCACACCATCAACCGGGCATCGGCTTCAATGTAGCGACCAATGCGTTCATAGGAACGGGGAAACACCACGCCTTCTGCTTGCCCCGTCAGGTCTTCGAGCTGCACAATCGCCATGCGATCGCCCTTCTTGGTTACCACAGGTTTGACGGATGCTAGCATCGCGATCGCGCTGATGGTGCCCTGCTCCGTATACTCGTGCAGTTCGCCTAAATTCACCGGAGCCAGTACCTTCGCCGAGCGCTGCACAGCCTTGAGCGGATGGTCTGAGATGTAAAAGCCCAGCAGTTCTTTTTCCAGCTTGAGCTTTTCTTGGGGGTCGAAGTCGGGTACCGGAAGCGCTTTGGGAGCAGACTCGTATCCCCCAACCGGGGCACTCCCGTTAGCGTCATCACCCCCGCCCCCCAGCATGTCAAACAGATTACCTTGCCCAATGGCGCGATCCTTCGCTCGCCCCTGGGCCCAGTCGAGCACCAGTTCGAGATCTTGCATTAGTTGGTTGCGGTTGTTCTCTAGGGTATCGAGGGCACCGCAGTGGATCAACGCTTCTAACGCACGGCGGTTGACGGCACGTAAATCAACGCGATCGCAAAGATCGGCTAACGACTTAAACGGCCCCTCCTCGTCACGGTCTGCCAAAATACACTCGATCGCCCCCTGACCCAAATTGCGGATCGCGGAAAGACCAAACACAATGCTCTGGTTCAGCGGCGTAAAGTCAATCCGCGACTGGTTAATGTTGGGCGGCATAACCTCAATGCCCATGCTGATGCAGTTGGCGATATGCATTTGTACCTTATCTTGATCACCGCTGTTTGCTGTCAACAGCGCCGCCATATACTCCACCGGGTAATTGGCCTTGAGGTACGCGGTTTGGTAAGTGACAAACCCGTAAGCCATCGAGTGGGATTTATTGAAACAGTTGGAGGCAACGATACCGTCAGCAAGCAAAAAGTTGTGATCTTTTGCCACCCCAATGTCATAAACTGGGCGAGTTCCGATGGATTGGCGGCTAATAATTTTGACCATAGTGATTGTCTCGATTGGTTTTTCTAAATAGATGAATAGGGGAAAGGCGTCTTTAAGTTATTTCGAGTTTTGAAGTTGAGCATGCAGTTGAGACATTAAAGACTGATACACATGCATATCAAATATTTGAAGATTATCAACACTAAATTCTCCACCAAGAATGGGATGGTTTTTCCACCCGATACACTCATTCAGATCTGGAACAATCTCGTTTTCTAGGGCAATGGGAAACCATCCAGCAATAAAGATTTCTTCGCGCCACTCGGATGATTTATTGAGCTGATTGAATTCATCCGCATTGTTGGCGACTTTTTCGTAAGCCCCTTCTAGAAGAGAGAGCACAAATAAGCTACCGTCTGGATGACCAAAAACCCAGTCACCAAAAGCAGATAAGAACAGTGGAGTTGCATCGGTAGGAACTAGCCATGACCAATAGGGCAAACAGTCCTGTATAGCTTGTACACTTGGTTTTGTCATGAACGCTCTAGCCATTTGCTGCATCAAGGCACCATGCTTAAGATGTCTAATTTCTGCGTCACAATTTGCTTCAAAATCTTCAAAATTGTCTCGGCTTCGAGTTTTTCGCTGTACTCTCGCGACGATTCTAAATGCAGTACGGGGCGATCGCTTTCCATGCCGATTACCTCAGCCCTGACAAATGTCCAAATATCCGCCACGGTGTAGCAACCAAACACCGCTTGTGGATCACCGCGATCCAGTTCCCAATTCATTCGGGCAGCGGCTAAGAGTTGGCCGTAAAGCTGGTACTGGGGATTTTGGGCTTCGATGCCCCGCTTAGCTTCTAGCACCACCAAATAGGGGGCTTCAATCTCTCCCGAAAGTCCTTTGCCCAAAACCCCATCGACAATTCCTGATACTTCAAAGGTAGGATAGCTGGCTTTGAGGGCGACCTCAGCCCAAGCCTGGACAAAATCTCGCTCGGCCAGCACCAGTAAGGGATAAATCGCCCGCGCCCATACCGTGGCTTCATTCATTAACTGGGTCCGATAGTTGACCAGACGAGACTGTACATCTTGGAGCTGCCGCTGTTCATTGTCGGTTAATGACACCCCATCCACCTGCATCCAATCGCGCTTGCCAACGCCGCGATCATTGATCTCAACCAGGGGCTTCAAATCAGCTAGGGTTAGATTTGAGAATAAAAGCTGTTTCATCACAGGACTCCAAGTCGAGACGTTACGCGATCGCCAAAGACGGCACTGATACCTGTTTTAACTCTAGCCCCTGCTCAAAGATGTCGTTGATGGGCTGCATTTCTCCTGCCTCAGTCATAAATTTATGATCGACGGTCGCTCGGATCACAGCCCCATTGTCCAGAACATATTCAAACACTTCCTGGTGCCCTCGGTCATGCCATTGGGCGATCGGTTGGGTGTAAACAAATCCATTGGCATCAACACTGTAAACCTGACAGTTAATCTGTTGCTCAACAATTTTGCCAATGGCCAACGGGCCGTACTCGACTGTGAGCAATGGGGTGTCATAGCTCAGGCAATATTCCGCAAACTTGACCATCTGGTCCCAGAGTTCGTCAACGGCTTTTTTGGGCACCCCCTTCGCCACTGACCCCTCTGTAAACTGGCCTTTGTGCTTCTCCATTTCGGCCACTTTTTTCTTACCCATGGCCCGCCGCAGCAGGTCAGCTTGGCCCAGAGAATACCCGGCCATATCTTGGGCGATGCGCATGATCTGTTCTTGAAACACCATGATGCCGTAGGTTTCTTTCAAGATCGGCTCTAGAATCTGGTGGTCGTAGTCGATGCGTTCGCGTCCGTGTTTGCGGTTAATAAATTTGGGAATCAACCCCGCATCTAGCGGCCCCGGTCGGTATAGGGCCAGCACTGAAGAAATGTCCTCTAGCCCGGAGGGTTTCAAATCCCGCACGATCTGCCGCATGCCCGACGATTCCAGCTGAAAGATGCCGCCCAAATCGCCACTTTCCAAGAGCTTGAAGGCTTTTGGATCATCTTGGGGAATGGCATCTAAATCGATATCTACCTGGTGGTGCTCAGCTACCAAATCCACCGTTTTTTGAATCATTGTTAGGTTTTTGAGGCCCAAAAAGTCCATCTTTAGCAGACCCAGGGCTTCTACATCTTCCATGTAGTATTGCGTGATCACCTGGCCGTCGTTGTTGCGCTGCAGGGGCACAATTTCATCCAGCGGATCTTTAGAAATCACCACCCCAGCCGCGTGCATCCCAAAGGTTTTGTTCATGCCTTCAATTCGCAACGCCATGTCCAGCCAGCGGCGGGTTTGCGGATCGGTTTCGTATTTTTCTTTAAATTCTGGGGCTGGGGTATCGTCAGAAATCATCACCTTCAGCTTGGCTGGTTTGCCCCGCGCCACCGGAATCAGCTTCGCCATCCGGTCTGACTCGGCATAGGGAATATCCAACACCCGCGCCACGTCTTTGAGCACCGCTTTGGAGGTCATGCGGTTAAAGGTGATGATCTGAGCGACTCGCTCTGTACCATAGCGTTCTCGGCAATACTCAATCACCTCATCCCGCCGTTGGATGCAGAAGTCCGTATCAATATCCGGCATGGACTTGCGTTCAGGGTTGAGGAAGCGCTCAAACAGCAGGCCATGATGCACTGGGTCAATATTGGTAATGCCCATGGCATAAGCGACCAGCGACCCCGCCGCACTGCCGCGCCCTGGCCCCACGGGAATCCCTTTATCGCGGGCAAATTTGATGTAGTCCCACACCACCAAGAAGTAGGTGGGGAACCCCATCTGGATCATCATTTTGATTTCGTATTCCAGGCGATCGCGATAGATTTGATCAATCTCTTTGTAGCTGGCAGTCCCCATGCGCTCGATTAACCCCTGGCGGGCGACATGGGCCATATAGTCTTCGGCCCCGTCAAACTCGTCTGGGATGGGGAAATCAGGGATGCGCGGCTGGCCTAAAATACCCGTGTATTCTTCGATTTTGTCGGCGATTTCAAGCGTGTTGGCAATTGATGCTTCAATTACCTCATCCGTTAGGTGATCGCGAAATAGCTGGCGCATTTCGTCAGCCGATTTGAGATATTCTGTACCGCTATAGCGCAGTCGCTTGTCTTCGGTGATCAGCTTGCCGGTTTGAATGCACAGCAGGGCGTCGTGGGCTTCGACGTCATTGCACGAAATGTAGTGGGAGTCGTTGGTGCAAATCAGCTTGATGTCTAGTTCCTTTGCCAACCGCACGATTTGCACATTGACGATCCGATCTTCAGGGGAACCGTGGTCTTGAATTTCTAAGTAATAGTCACTGCCAAAGAGGTCTTTGTACCAGCGGGCGACCCGTTCTGCCACATCCAGTCGGCCCTGTAAAATCGCTTGGGGAATTTCGCCCCCCAGACAGGCGCTCGTGACGATTAGCCCGTCGTGATATTGCTCCAGCAGATCTTTGTTAATACAAGGGCGCGAAAAAATGCCGGAACCCTGCACCCCCTGGAGATGGGAAATCGTGGTCAACTTGACCAGGTTTTTGTAGCCCTGGGTGTTTTTGGCTAAGACCACTTGATGGTAGCGGGGCAGCTTAATTTTCTTGCCAAAGCTGTTGTACTTCTGCTGGATATCGCCATTGACGACGTACATCTCGTTGCCGATGATCGGCTTAATACCTGCTCCCTTGCAAACCTTAATCAGTTCAATCGCGCCATACATCACCCCGTGATCGGTCAGCGCGATCGCGGGCATGTCGAGTTCTTTGGCCCGTGCGACCAACTGCGGCAACTGGCTGGCCCCGTCTAACAGGCTGTAATCGCTGTGGATGTGAAGACCAACAAAAGACATAGTGATGACAACAGTCCCTAGTACAAGTTTACTGCTTTTTTTGGGTTTTATTTGGGCTGGCTGAATCGGAGTGCAGCCAAAAGATGCATTCAGGGTAGCCGAAGTTTAGCGCTATATCTAGATCATTGGTGTGGATTTTTATGGAGTGATGCCCTAAATGTGGATGTGGCGGAGATTAAGTGGGCGATCGCATATAACCCCCCACATTTCGCCAGGTTTGTCCAGCATGTGAGGCCCCTATTGAAATTCCTCGGATATCTTGAGATCTTAAATGTAAGCTAAAGAGTATTGCAGCTTGGGGATAATCCTGGGCATATGTAATCCATCCTCTAGGTTTGTAGTAGACACTGATGGAAATGCTTGGCATAAGAATTAGGCATGTCAGATTAAAGGCAATGTCTTTTTGTGTTATCGAACACTCGTTTCAGTATCTCAGCACACGAACTCAAAATCGATGCCTTTTATGTGCTTGAATTACTGACTTAGATGCCTCAAAGTGTCAATTTTCCTCGGGAAAAAGGATAGTCAAAGCTATATTCTTAAACAATAGGTATGCATATCAAGTGATTACCTTCAAGTGGTTTTTAAGTAAAGCAATCTTAAGGATTAAACTACTGGTAAACAAGAATTACAAAGCTTTTCATTTGACTTGATTAGGTTCAATCGCTCCTGTTACGATGCTGCTTAACCCCTGGTTTTAGGATGTTAGGCTAGAGAAATGAGACAGCAGCAGGCCCACTATTTGAGCGTTATTAAAAGAGACTTGGCCGAGTCAAATACAAATGCAAAGATTAAGGCGATCGCCGTCAGAGCTGTTCTAGACTATTGGCGGAAGATGGGCCTAACAGGAGCAGATCTGCTAAGGCACACGTTAACGCTGAGGTTGCAAATTACCGCATCTAGTTTTGCAGAGAACCATGCCTTGGCCTCAAAATATGTTCAGAGACTCGAAGCGTTTTGGGCTGGAGATGTTATTGGATCCTTGCTGGAAGATGATGTGCGCAGCCTATCCGAGATCTGATAGCAGGTTGATTTTTTGTAGGGCCAACACCGCTCAAGCTTGCATTGTGCATGAACCAAGACAGATGTCTCGGCGTTGATTTTTACGGAAGGAGCCGATAGGTCACCCCAAGAGTAAATTTTTGTAACACAATAGAAATGTGCAGCGCTTTTACTCATGTGACTATGAAGGCTATCCAAGACGCAATCGCCCCTGAAGTTTCAACTCTGGCGGTGTTACCCATCGGTGGTTCTGACCCCAATAAGTTTGACTGGGCTGAGGCTTGGTACCCCATTCACTATGTTGAAGATTTGGATAAAGATAGGCCTAACCGCTTTACCCTGCTAGAGCAGGATTTAGTCATCTGGTGGGATCCTAAAACTGAGGCTTGGCGGGTTTTTGAAGACCAATGTCCCCATCGCTTAGCTCCACTGTCTGAAGGTCGAGTCAACGAAGCCGGACTGTTAGAATGCCCATATCATGGTTGGGCTTTCTCGGGTAGCGGCGCGTGTGAAACCATTCCACAGCAACCTGATGAGGTCCAGGCCAATCTATCTTCACGGGCCTGCGTGACTGCTCTGCCGACTGCGATTCGGCAAGGGTTGCTCTTTGTCTATCCCGGCAACGTTGAAAATGCCCCTGAAGTGCCGATTCCAATTATTGATCCGGTTGAGGAAGCGCCTGATGGTTGGGTGATGCTCAACACCTTTCGTGACTTGCCCTACGATGCGCTGACGCTGCTAGAGAATGTGATCGACGCTAGCCACATCCCCTACACCCACCACAAAACCGTCGGTAAACGCGAAAACGCTGCGCCGGTGGTGATGGAAGTTTTGGAGTCGGGGAAGCAGGGATTTCAAGGCATCTGGCCGGAAGGCCCACGCAAAGGGGCCCTGGGTACGCAGCATACCCGCTTCATTGCTCCAGCGATGATGTACCACGACCTGACCTCAAAGCAGTTTGGTCGGACGCTTACCGTGGTGTATGCGGTGCCGACGCGCAAGGGCGAGTGTCGCCTATTCGCCCGCTTTCCGTTTAAGTTTTCGTCAAAGCTACCGGGCTTCTTTATCAAGCTCACCCCCCGCTGGTTGAGTCATGTTAGCAACAACCGGGTTTTAGAAGACGATCAAATCTTTTTACATATTCAAGAACGAATGCTGGCTAAGGCAGGCGACAAACCCTATGCCCAAGCTTGCTTTTTGCCGACTCAAGCCGATCGATATGTGACGGAACTGCGTAACTGGGTTAACAACTTTAGGGCCGATCCATTTCCTGAGGCACCCTTACCCAAGGAGTTGTCGAAGGAAACCCTCCTCGATCGCTATCATTCCCATACTCAGCATTGCAGCAGTTGTCGCAATGCACTAAAGCGGATTCAGCAGATTCGCAAAGGTGCATTGATTGTGAGTGCAGTTTTGTGGTCATCAATTCCCTTGGTAATGGCGTTGGTGGGGTCATTCACAGTGCTAATGGGTGTCTTGCTAACTGGTGTTCCTCTGATTTCAGCAATCCTGTGGTTCTATCTCGGTGACCTTGAACGTAAGTTCTATGAAGGACAAGACATTCCACCCCGAAATTTACCTGGGAACAAATAGGCCATATTTTGAGGGGTTATATGGATTTGGATGTGGGTAGGATTTATCTGAGAGCCAGTATGATGAAAGGGCAATCAGGATGGGAGTAATGGGGCGTTCACAGTGCAGCAATTTTTGCACAACCAAAATCCAGTCACGATTTACCCTGATAGCGATGGTCAACCCATGGCTGATAATACCCGTCAGTTTCGGTGGATCGTCACCATAAAAGAAAACCTGGAACTGTTGTTTGCAGATCGAGACGGCGTTTTTGTGGCAGGAGATTTGCTGTGGTATCCAGTTGAGGGCAATAACCTCATTCGCCAAGCCCCCGATGTCATGGTGGTAGTGGGTTGTCCCAAGGGCGATCGCGGTTCATACCAACAGTGGAAAGAAAATAATCTGACGCCGCAGGTTGTCTTCGAGATTCTCTCTCCGGGTAATCGACTCAAGGAGATGACGAAAAAATTCAAGTTCTATGATCGCTATGGGGTTGAAGAATACTATCTCTATGATCCCGAGAGCTTAGACTTAGCAGGCTGGTTACGAACTGAAGGCGAATTTGAACCGATTGAGGAGATGCAAGGGTGGGTGAGTCCTAGGTTGGGCATCCGGTTTAGATTAACATCAGTCGATTTGGAGTTATATCAGCCCAATGGCGATCGCTTTTTGACTTTTGTTGAACTGGCACAGCAGCGCACCCAGGAACAGCAACAGCGTGTGGCCGTTGAACAAAAACTGTCTGAAACTGAAAGCTTACTGGCTCGTTATCGAGAAAAATTTGGAGATTTGTAGCCCTCCACAATTACCCAATCGGCCCAAGCGTAGACAAAATCCAAATCGTGAGTTGCGATAACGGTGGTGGTTCCTGTGGCATGAATGTGCGCTAATAGCTGAAACAGTGTGCGGGTCTGGCAGGGGTCGAGATAAGCCGTGGGTTCATCCATCAACAGTAGCTCGGGCTGGAGCACCATGTCTCCAAGCCAACACGCCATGTACCCCGCTCAACAGGACGGCCCACAATGCGTTGCCTAAAAAGATCTGCCACAGCATGGCAAGGGTAAAGCCATGGACGCCGCCCAGGGCAAACCCGGCCAGCCAAATCACTAATTCATAGAGGCAAAACCCTAGAATAAGGCACCCGCTCAACCACAGGCTGTACCCGATGGGATCCTGGCGAAAGGGGAAACGCGTAGAAGCTAGGAGTAATGCCAGGAGGGCACCCAACAGCATCACCCCACCCCAGGCAAAGGTGCTCACCGTGTAGGGATACCCCCGCACCGTAAAGCCCAAAAGCTGATTCACTAGCCACATTGCAAGCAGCACTACCACTGCCTTGCGTCGGGGTAGCGTAGCCCCCGCCAAGATACCAATGCCAACGAGCGGTACGGTGCAGTAATAGAGCACATTGCTGGTACTGGCCGCTGCCAAGAGGCCGTAATACCAAGCCCGACTGCCAAAGAGAAAATAGCTACCGCGTTGCCATGGCGTTTGTAAAGTTGCGGTCTGTATCATGACCTTTCCTCCGAGTGATGGCGTTCACGGCGACCCCGATAAAGCCCAATCACGTAACCGATCACCCCGGTACCCATGGCAGCGTGGGAGACAAATAAGAGGCTTTCTACTTCGTCACTGGGTAGCTCAAGGATACTGCCAAACCAGGGTTCATAATCGGGTTGAATTTCACCAATGGCATCTTCAGCTTCGCCGTCAGCGCCGCCATATTCAACCTGTACAAAAATTAGCGGCAGCGCTGCTAGGGCGATTACAGCGAGCACGATCAGCCAGTTGCCTTGGGATTTAAGAGTTTTCATGGTGATTTGGGAGATGGGGGCAAGGGGGCAGAGGGAGCAGGGGAAGGGGCTTTTTGAAAATGGGGTTGGAAGTGCTGGTTGGGCTCACTCTTTGGGCGACTGTTACCCTAAGCCGCGATCGCTTGGGAAATAGCCACGCCATCTAACCCGTGGCCAATGAACACCAGCCGGGTGGTGCGGGGCTCAGCGGCCTGCCAGGGGCGATCATAAAATTGGTCAAACCGTTGTCCCACCCCCTGCAAAACCAGACGCATCGCCTTGTTGGGGACGGCGACAAAGCCTTTGATCCGGTAGATTTCTTGCGCTTGCACCAGCGCTCGTAAACGGTCAACTAGCGCCGTGGGGTCAAAGGTTTGCTCAAGTTCTACGCAGATTGAGTTGATGTCGTCATCGTGTTCGTGATCCTCTTCACTGTCGTGATGGCTGGGACGGCTGTCGAGGTTGTCTTCCACAGCGGCATTGAAGCCCAACAGCACGTCTGAGCTGATTTCACCGTTTTGGCAAGGTACGATCTTGACGCCGTTGGGCACCTGCTGGTGGAGCCATTGCTGAACGCGATCGCGCCCTTCAGTCTCCATCACGTCCATCTTGGTTAGCAGCACCATATCAGCACAAGCCAGCTGATCTTCAAACAGCTCTTCAATCGGCGTTTCATGCTCTAAACTATCGTCGGCTTGGCGTTGGGCTTCTAGCGCCTCCAAGTCGCCCACCAGTTGACCCTTGATCAGCGCGTCCCCATCTACAACGGTAACGACCCCATCCACCGTGGCACCCGTGCGAATTTCCGGCCACCGGAAGGCTTGCACGAGGGGTTTCGGCAAGGCCAGCCCTGACGTTTCAATCACAATGCTGTCAATTTGGTCGCGTCGTTTCAAGAGGGCTTGCATCGTCGGCAAAAATTCCTCTTGCACAGTGCAGCAAAGGCAGCCGTTGGCCAGTTCTAGAATATTGCTGTCTGGGTTGTTTCTGTCTGAATTGTCACTGGCCTCGTCTTCCTCATCGCAAACCTGGCAAGATCGCAGCAGCTCACCGTCAATGCCCACTTCGCCAAATTCATTGACGATGACGGCAATGCGACGACCTTGATTGTGCTGCAATAGGTGACGCACCAATGTGGTCTTACCTGACCCCAGAAAGCCAGTGACCACGGTAACCGGAATTTTATGCATGGGAGTCATTCTCCTGAGGTAAAGGGGGTAAAACAAAGGCGGTTGCCTCCCGAATGGTCGCCGAGCGATCGCGGTAGGGCACCTTGCCATCGGCACAGGCGGTATATTGCTGACAAAATTCTGATAGGGCCGTTGCCGCTTCCGTTGGCGGCAGCTGACTGAGGATAAAGGTCAGCTTATCGGGGGCGGCTAAAGTGACGTTACAGGCTTGCTCACAAGCCGCCATACAGCGCAGTGGCCGGAGATGGACATTTGTATGTAAGTTTCGAGCGGCTAATTCTGTCTGTAATTGGTTGATCAAATACTGTCCTCCAGAGATGCCATCTCGACTTTTTTCATCGGCAGAAAATCGGCAGAGGGAACAAACGAACAAGGTGGTTTGGGTCATCTTTGCAAAATCTATAAGTAATTGAGGTCAATTCAGTCGAGGCTTAAGCGTCATCATCTGCGCCGTCTGCCATGGGTAACGGGAGCGTAAATTCATCCCAACGATGACGCACCTGGCGATAACATTCCGGTGGGGTGAGCGCCAATTGTTTGAGCAACTGAATATCGGTCTGACCGTTCCCCAGCATGAGTAGCAGCATGTCTTGCTCAGGGCGATAGGTCTGAACCGTACTCAGTAGGTGAGGGATTGATCCGGCTTCTATCGCTAGACCTCTCAAATATGCGGGCACCTGGCTCTCGGCTATGAAGTGCAGGGTGTATTGCACCAGGTCACGGCTCCAGTCAACCGATGCAATATCAACCATGCTCAGATCACAGACCACCACGCCGCGTCCTTGGGTGAGCCACCCCTGCCAAGCGGCATGTCCTAAGGGCAGCAGATTTTCTTGAATAAACAGGGGTTGCCAATAGCCAAAGCAACCCTGCCAAACGCTATCTTTAACGCGCATAATTTTAGGAAACCAGCGGCCCCATCTCAGCCCCGACGATTGCCTCGCCATAGGCATAGCCGTGGAAAATGATCCGGCTGCGACCCATCGCCGCAGCCAATAGCCCTGCCGCAATCACAAAAGCCAGGTAATCGAGTCCGGTTACCGAGTGCCCGATGCCGGACAAAAATCTCTCAAACAGAATATCGGGCGTTTCTCCACCAAAGGGGTGGTGAGCTAACACGAGTACCAGGCTGAAGAGGAGACCCGCGATCGCTAAAAATGCTGCCAACTTAACTCGCCCCAATGGGCTTTTAGCCTTGATAAACGCCAAGGCTGCACGATATTGATTCATCCGTACCTCGCAGACGAATAAAGAACAGATTGACCATCGGCGGGCATTCTGACTTACGCAATTTTGGATTTTGAACGTTAGATTTTGGAGCAACATGCCTCGAAAATCTAAAACTGCCAATCCAAAATCGGCTTACAGCTGCGGGACAGCGGCAGATTTTCACTGCACTTTCCCCCTTTCCTTCAGTGGCTGATCCCCACTAAAACCGATGAAGGTCAAAATCATAGCATTTGAATCTGGCCTGCCAGCATTGAAATTCCTCTTGTGTTACCAGGGAAACTTGCTCAAGGTCAGGCCCCCATTGAGTTTAGGTCCCTTTCAAGCCCAACACTAATTTGTAAAGACAGCTTAAGCGATTGCGCCTGCATCAATTTTGCAGAATCACTTTTGCAGGCGAGACAATAAATCGCGACAATGGCATCAAGTCTGTTTTTGGGTTTGGCGTTTGTGTTTGAGCCCCCTCAATAGCCTTGGGCGTTGGCAAGATGGATTGTTGTTTCACATTGCAAAACTGTTGAATATGATGACGCTAGACTTTCTCTTTAACGGGGCCAACCTGTTTGTACTGCCGTTTTGGGCACTGATGGTGATTGTGCCGGGGTGGGGAGTGACCCGTCGGGTCATGACTTCCTACATTCCTTTTGTAGCCCTAGCGCTTACGTATCTCTACTGCTTTATCAACAGCCTTGACCCCGGTACGGCAGAAGCGTTTTCCAATCCTAATTTGGGCTTGTCTGATCTAGCGGCGCTATTTGCCAACGAAAAAGTGACCGCTGCGGGTTGGGTGCATTTTTTGGTGATGGATTTGTTTGTAGGTCGCTGGATTTATTTGCGGGGGCAAGACCTGGGCATTTTTACCCGCCATTCCCTAGCACTATGTTTGTTTGCCGGGCCGCTGGGGTTGCTTTCCCATATGTTGACTGAAACGGTAACCCAGCGATTCTTTCAGCAGGCTGATGATGCCACCACGCAGAAAGCTGAAGCAGCATAAGTAATCAGGATAAGGGCTATTCCGAGGTTTGCAGGCTGCAATTTGGTTGTCATTGCTTGTTTTGACGGCATTTAGTTGGAATTGGATTAATCTAACAGTTCTGAAAGACTTCACTACAATTCTTACCTTTATAGGGTTTGCTGTTGTTTATCCAATTGGGATTTTCGTAGACGAATTAGCAGACTTCGCCTCGCCTTATTAGTGCAAGAGAAGTTACGCGAATAGAGCGAGATGCTTATGAAGAGGGATAAGTCAGAAATGGAAGATGATCTGCGGACAGAGTATGATTTGAAGAGCCTCCGGGTCAGAAAGCTAGGCTCCGGCAGAAAAAGTTTTAGTGGAGTAACTGTGCGGTTAGAACCTGATGTTGCAGAGATGTTTCCAAGTGCTGATGCGGTTAATGAGGCTTTACGATTTCTGATCAGAGTAATGCAGGACAACCAAGTTCCTCCTCCAGCACAGGTTGACAATTCAAATGCAGTGGACAGTTGAATGTTGCTAATGCTGAGTTCGAGGTTATCTCCTGCTGAAAAGCTCACGCCTGGATTGCTCTAAGGTCAGACCCAGTGGTACAAATAGCAGGATTGCTAGGATCGAGATCCCGACGGGAAGGATCCGCTGATAACTTCCCATGTTCTGTTTTGCTAGAGGCGGTGAGGCTGAGATGACTCATTTTTGGTTACCTGGATGGGGTTTGGGGTTTAGTCGCCAACGGCGATCGCTGCTGAAGTTCCTCAGCCTATTGAGTGCCTGTTTGTTCCTGACGGTAAGCTGTGGTTCCACTACAGATTCTGAGTCTGCAGGTACGGGTGATGCAGCAACGGCTGACGCTGGGGGTCGCATCACCATGGGCACCACCCTAACAGCGCGCACGCTCGATCCAGCTGATGCTTACGAAATCTTTCCGGGGATTTTGCTTTACAACTTGGGCGATCGCCTCTATGCCTATGAACCCGGCACCACAGACCTAATTCCCCAGTTGGCGACAGAAATGCCCAACATTAGTGAAGACGGCTTGACCTATGTCATTCCCCTCCGCGACGACGTTACCCTGCATGATGGCACCCCCTTCAATGCCGAAGTCATGGCCTTTTCGATTCAGCGGTTTATGGAAAATGGGGGGCGTCCGGCGTTTTTGCTGTCTGAGAAAATTGAGTCGGTGGAAGCCACCGGAGACTATGAGCTGACGATTACCCTGAAGCAGCCCTTTGCCCCCTTTACTGCCCTGCTGACCTTTTGGGGGGTGACGCCCGTACCGCCTGACAGCTACGAAATTGCTTCTGGCAGCTTTCAGCCCGACAGCTTGATTGGGTCTGGCCCCTACAAACTCGCCTCCTTTGGCTCCGATGCCATTAAATTAGACGTGAACGAAGACTACTGGGGCGAAAAGCCTGCCAATGAGGGCATTGACATTCAAATTTTTACCAGCCCGGCTAACCTCTACAACACCTTCCTCACTGGCGGACTGGATGTGGCTTACCAAACCCTAGATCCAGATCAAATTGCCAGCTTAGAGCAGGATGCCGATAGTGGTGGCTGGCAGGTGATTGAAGCAGGTACCACGGTGATCAATTTCATGAGCCTCAATCAAAAAATTGAGCCGACCGATGACGTGACCGTGCGTAAAGCGATCGCAGCCATGATCGACCGCAACTTGATTAACGAGCGGGTTTTTCAGGGTCAGGCCGAACCGCTTTATAGCCTAATTCCTAACGGCTTTGACAGCTATGAACCCGTGTTTGAAGAGGCCTATGGTGACGGTGATTTTGACCAGGCCAGAACCTTACTCGAAGATGCCGGATTTTCTGAAGCAAATCCCCTCACCTTTGAAATTTGGTATCCTTCCGCTTCCACCACCCGCAGCATTGTCGCCTCCACGCTCAAAGAGTCCATTGAAGCGGGGTTGCCGGGATTGGTGACGGTAGACATCCAAACGGCTGAAGCCGCCACCCTCTGGGAAAATGTGGAAAAAGGCGTCTACCCCACAGTTCTCTCTAACTGGTATCCCGACTACTACGATGCGGATACCTTTATTCAGCCGTTTATGAGTTGTGACCAGGGCAGTGCCGAAACCCTGTGTGAACAGGGGGCGAGTCAGGGCAGTGGTTCGTTCTATTACAGCGAAACAGCCAATCAGCTGATCACCCAGCAACAAGCTGAGCAAGATCCCGCTGCCCGCCTTGAAATCTTTAAGGAGATTCAGCAAGTCCTCAAAGAGGATGTGCCTTACATTCCCCTGTGGCAAAACAAAGACTATGTGTTTGCCCAAGGCGGTGTCGAAGGAGTTGAGATTCAACCCACCCAGCAGTTTCTCCTTTGGCAAATTAGCAAATAAATAATGTCTCGCTCCAACGCCCTTCGCTATTACGTGCTGTCGCGGCTATTGTTAGCCCCGCTGATGATCTGGACAATCACAACCGTGGTGTTTTTGCTGCTGCGGGCGACCCCTGGTGATCCGGTGGATGCCCTCTTGGGGCAACGGGCACCGGAAGCGGCGAAAGACACCCTGCGATCGCAGCTTGGATTAGATGCCCCTTTGTGGCTGCAATATCTGCGCTATCTCGGTAAGCTGCTGCAACTGGATTTGGGTAGCTCCATTGCCAGCCAGGGACAAACGGTATGGCAAATTATTGCCGATCACTTCCCGGCCACAGTAGAGCTAACCCTCGGCGGCATGATGATTGCAGCGGGTGTTGGTTTAACGGTGGGTTCTCTAGCCGCCTCTCGTCCCAATTCGTCTTTGGACGCCGGGGGACGGCTGTTTGGCATCGTCACCTATGCCATCCCGATGTATTGGTTCGGCATGATTTTACAGTTGATTTTTGCGGTGCAGCTGCGCTGGTTTCCCATCGGCACCCGCTTTCCGCTCAGTGCTACTCCCCCAGCAGGGCCAACTGGGCTGTATGTGCTGGATAGTTTGCTTCACGGCAACATCAGCCAGTGCGGTACGGCACTGTACTATCTGGCGTTGCCCTGCCTCACCCTAGGTATTTTGATTAGCGGTATTTTTGAACGCATGGTGCGGGTCAACCTGAAGCAAACTCTCCGGGCTGACTATGTGGAAGCGGCGCGGGCACGGGGGATTCCAGAAGTCCGCATCGTGGTTGCCCATGCCCTTAAAAATGCACTGATTCCAGTGATTACCGTTTTAGGCTTAACCTTTGCCTCAATGTTAGGCGGGGCAGTGTTGACGGAGGTGACTTTTTCGTGGCCTGGGTTGGCGAATCGACTTTACGAAGCGATCGCCCAACGAGATTATCCCGTGGTGCAGGGGTTGCTGGTGTTTTTGTCGGCAATTGTTGCCATCGTTAGCATCTTGATTGATATCCTCAACGCTTACGTCGATCCTCGGATTCGATATTAAGCACTCAGCAAATTCCTGCTTAGAATGAAGTGACGGCTCTATTGGGGCAGTGTGATGGCTCAAACGGCTGCTAATTTTATGACGTTTACAGATTTTTTGGCGGACAGTAGTGGCAGGCCAGGCCCTTCGGTGCTGCTCACAACTGGAGATGTGATCACCGTGCCGACCGAAAGTGAACTGAATAGCTACCTAGCCACCGTACTTCAGATGGCGTTGATCAAATTTGTCCCGTTGCGACTGGTAAAGACCCATACAGTGACGCTTGAAATTGAACCAACGGGGGACAACTGGAGAAATCGCTATCCTGACTTGCTAGTGCTGCGACCTGAACACATTGACCTGATGGCTGAGACAAAACAGGCGTCAATTCAGTTGGGCATGCCTGCCCCGCAGTTTGTGGCAGAAGTGGTGAGTCCAGGGCCGGAAACCAGCGAAAATTATCGTCGTGATTACGACTGGAAGCGCCACCAGTATGAGCAATGGGAGATTCCTGAATATTGGATCATCGATCCAGTCCGGGCAAAGGTGACGGTATTGCTGCTGGAGCAAGGGCACTATCGCGAGGAAATTTATCAGGATGAACAGTGGATTGAATCGTCTGTTTTTCCTAAGTTAAGGTTGCAGGCCAACTCAATTTTGATAGCTTGATGTTGTTTAAGCGAAATTAGCTGAACTACCTTGAAAAGACGGAGAACACGACTCGGCAAAGCCCTCCAGTTGGGATTGCTGCTAGCCTTGAGTTTGGTCATAGTCCTGTCAATCATTGTTTTCTCGATGGGGCCATCTTTTGTCGCCAAGCGACTCAATCTTGTCGGCAATGCAACCTTTGCACCGCTCAAACCATCTATTCAATCGCTGCACCAGTCTTTGACTATCGTTGATTTACATGCCGATTCTCTACTTTGGGGGAGAAATTTGGCTCGCTTATCAGACTTTGGTCATGTTGATATCCCCCGTCTGATCCAGGGTAATGTGGCGTTGCAAACGTTTACGGTCGTGACCAAAGTGCCAACGTCTTTGATGTTAGAGGGCAACAGCGATCGCAGCGACGACATTATAAAACTTGCGTTGCTTCAGCGCTGGCCGATGACCACATGGTTTAGCCTCAAAGCGCGGGCGCTTTATCAAGCCAAACAGTTTCAAAAACTCGAAAACAAAGCACCAGACCAATTCAGAATTATCAAAACCCAAACGGACTGGAATGAGTATTTACAGCAAAGGGCTAACAATCAACAAATCACAGCAGGGTTACTGGGCTTAGAAGGTGCCCACGCCTTGGAGGGCAACGTTGAAAATGTAGACCGTCTTTATGATGCAGGCTTTCGGCTGATTGGGTTAGCCCACTTTTTTGATACCCCGGTCAGCGGTTCTGCCCACGGGATTGACAGGGGGGGCTTGACGGCTTTGGGTCGGCAAGTGATCCAGCGCATGGCAGATCTCTACATGATTATTGACTTAGCCCATGCTTCATCTCAAACCGTTGACGACGTTTTGCAAATTACTAACCGCCCCGTTATCGTTTCCCACACTGGTGTCCAAGGGACTTGCGACAATGCTAGAAACTTGAGCGATCGCCAGCTTCAACAAATCGCTCAAACAGGTGGTGTGATCGGCATTGGCTTTTGGCAAACGGCGGTGTGTGGGGAGGACGTTAGCGCCATTGTTCGTGCGATTCGATATGTTGCGGATTTGGTTGGCGTTGAACACGTTGCTCTAGGGTCAGATTTTGATGGTGCAGTGCAGGTACCGTTTGATGCAACCCATTTAGATCAGGTTACAAATGCCTTAAAAGAAGACGGTTTTACTGAAACTGAGATTGCCAAAATCATGGGCCTGAACGTAATCCAGCTTTTGGAAAAACTGTTGCCAGTCTAGTTGCAGCGCGATCGCGTTCTCCATACCTCTAGTGTCCGGTTTCATTTCACTTTGGGCATCATCAATTTAGATAGGTTAGCGTTGTGACAGCAAGGGTGTTGTTGATTGCTTCCTGTCTTGATTGAAATCCTTAAATTGCCCTCTAAAGGAGACATGAGCGATGAGCATGCCCCAGGCCCAGTTTGATGCCCTTGTTAAACAGCTAGAGGCCTTTGCTAAAAAACAACCCGGTCGTTACAAATTCCAGGTTCGTTTATTGGCATTGCTGGGATACGGCTACATCATCGTGACTTTGGGGATAATTATTACCCTCTCCATTCTTTTTCTTCCTAAGTTATTCGCTCAATTTGAACATGTGCGGAGTACCCGCTTAATGGCGCTGATGCTGTTATTTGGCGTGGGCATTCCGGCGGTGTTGATCTTTTGTATTGTCGAGGCGCTATGGTTTCACATTCCGCCCCCAAACGGGTTGGAACTCAAATCACGACAAGTGCCCCGGCTATTTCAATTGGTTCGTGATCTCCAGCGTGAACTGAAAACACCCCCTGTGCATTATATTTTGCTGACAGATGAATTCAATGCAGCGATGGCGCAAATCCCTCGGTTTGGATTTTTTGGAGGGTATCGCAATTATTTAATTGTAGGTTTACCGCTGCTGCAAACCTTAGCGCCTGCCCAATTCCGGGCTGTGCTTGCCCACGAACTGGGCCATCTTTCGGGTAGACACGGTCAATTTGGTCACTGGATTTATCGTGTGCGCCAAAGTTGGTATCAACTCTTAGCAAGCTTAGAAAATGCAGTTCCCCAGACCTCTGAGGGGGCGATCGCGATTATGCTGATGCTAGCCTCTATGATTGGTCGAGGCATTTTTGTATTTTTCTTTCACTGGTATACTCCCTTTTTTGCAGCCTATTCCTTTGTGTTGGCTCGGGCCGATGAATATGAGGCCGATCGCTATGCTGCAAAGCTGGCGGGCGCTAAAAATTTAGCGTCCGCCCTTGCTAGTGTTGAAATTAAAGGGGGTTATGTTTTGCCCACCTTTTGGCGAAACCTTGGTGCCAAAGCGGATGTTCAGCTCGAGCCTCCTAACCCTTACACCGAGTTAGCCATCCAGATGCAGCAACCGCTCCCATCAGAGGATGCTAAAACCTGGTTAAAGGAAGTATTAGAGCGCCAAACTGACACTGAAGATACCCATCCCTGCCTTAAGGATCGGTTAAACCGGATGGGCTGTAAACCCAATCAGGTGCTGCCGTTGCTAAAACCAACTAAAACAACTGCAGCAGAGCAGTTTTTAGGCAAAGCATTACCTCAGTTGTTGGATCACTTTAATCAGGTCTGGCAGGGAGCTATTACCCACCAATGGCGTGAGCGATACCAAGAGACTCAAACATTAAAGCAGCAGTTGGCATCCCTAGAAGAGTCAGATAGTGATATGCCGCTTTCCCTAGCAGAACGGTGGCAGCGAGCCAACTTAACTGCTGAACTTAAAGGGGTAGAAGCAGCCTTGCCTGATTTACAGACGATTCTGTCAGATAAGCCCAACCATCTAGGTGCTCATAGTTTGTTAGGACAACTACTACTAAGCAAGGGCGATCGCAAAGGTATTCAGCATTTGGAAAAAGTGATGATGCGAGATTCGAGTGCGTATGCCAAAGGGGTAAAGTTGATTGCGGCCTTTCTCCACAAACATGATGGCGAAGCAATCGCAAATCAATATTTGACGAAAGCGCGTCAGCAAGCAGAAGTCGTTCGGCAGGCAAGATTCGAGCGATCGCGGGTGACTCACCATCATACTTTTGTTTTATCTGAATTGACTCCCGCAGTTCGGCAATCGGTTCAGGTGCAACTGAAGGCTTATGCCGATATCAAGGTTGCCTATCTGGTTCAAAAAGTGGTGAAACATCTGCCCGATTCGCCGCTGTATGTTTTGGCAATTGAGCCGACTGATCAGGCATTAATCGTTCAAAAAGGGCGATCGCCTAGCGATCAGCTGATGGATGCCTTAGTGAATGAGTTGGATTTACCAGACGAAAGTATTCTCATCCTCCTAGATAAGGAGCAAACGGCGTTAAAAGTAAAGCTCCGCAAAATGGAGGGAGCTAAGCTATATTCCAGTCTTTAAAGCAAGGTTCCGAGCTTGCTTTCTTTTCTTCTGCTCAGAGTCATTAAAGGGCGTTATTATCGCGATCGCCCAACCTCATAATTTCCTCACATTTGTTCTCTACCCTTAGACGTGATATTGAACGCTGTGGATCAATCCCATTTAGTGTGAACAGGAGACACAGATGAGCGCACTTTCAGAATTAAAGCGATTTTTATTATTTTTGCCTGAGATGTTAATTGGTGGGCCTGCCTACGCCAGACACCTATTTTTAACCCGTAGCTCAACCACACTCAATGAACAGGCTGTTTGGTGCCAGCTAACCCAGCCAGAGCACCCCTTCATCAAATGGATATCAGATCACTATCCCCCAGCCCCGTTTAGGAAGTTGCTGTTAGATGCCTCCGTCGTGATCCAAGATCGCTTGGCTGGGGTCTCTAAACACTACGATATCTCTAATGATTTCTATAAACTTTTTCTCGATCAGAAATACTTGTTTTACACCTGTGCAGATTTTATTAATGATACCGACACTATCGAAGATGCCCAGGAAAATAAGGCGAATTACATTTTAGATCTGATTGATCCCCAACCGGGAGAGCGAATTTTGGATCTCGGTTGTGGTTGGGGCAGCATGATGAAAAAAGTTTATGGCACGACCGGAGATTCAGAAAATATAATCGGCTATACAATCGCCACAGAACAAATTCGATTTATCCAGGAAACCTATGGGTTTCGAGCGGAATTCAAAGATCTGGTAACTGCTGAGTATGAACCAGAATCATTCGACAAAATTTATTCCATTGGATTCGTTGAACATATTCCCATCAATCAGTTGTTGCCTGTCGCCCGCAAACTGGCTAAAGCTGTAAAGCCAACGGGTAGGATAGTCCATCACTTTTTCTGCCAATTGAGCGATGCCCCTCCAGCCCGACTGCTAGGGCTAGGCATCCAGATGTTTCCGGGGGCGGAGTTGACCTCGCTGAGACACCACCTCAAAGTATTTGACCAAGCTGGGTTTAACATCGTACACCAGTCAATTCATAACTATCGCCCGACCCTCTGGGCTTGGTATGAACGCTTAACTCAGCATCGAGAAGCGGCAATTCGCCTAGTCGGTGTTCAAACTTATAACCGCTATCTATGCTACCTTGCTGATGCCTGGCGCTTGTTCGACGATCGCGATTTGGTCTTGACCCGATTTGTTTTGCAACGGCAAGATGCCCCGGTCAAGCTGGGAGCTACGGTAAACTTTAAGGCTGGTCAATCTGTCTCGCAGACTCCAGAGAAGGTAGCGTCATGGATGGCTTAATTCCTCAGCGTGTTTATGCCAAACAATTGCGATCGCAGTTACCCCCAACAGCCTTTAACCCTGATCCGAGTAAGCTCATCCTATTGTTGATTAATTTGCTAATTTTGCTCCTAGGTTGGGGCATAGGGGCTCAACTCAATCACTGGCCAAAGCAATGGCTATGGCTGTACGTGCCATTTGCTGTAGTGATGGCTAACAGTGTGATTGTCATGGCCTTTGCGAGCCATGATTTAATGCATGGAAGCGTGATTCGAAACTACAAGTTAGCTTACAAGATTTCTCTAGTGAGTCAGGCTATTTTATGGATGCCTCCAACCCTATGGAAAATTATCCATAATCAAATTCATCACAATAAGACAAATACTCCAGAAGATCCGGATCGCAACTATCAATATCAACAACCCAATACAATTGGAAAACGAGTTCAGAATCTGCTGTTTCCTTCATCTGAGGTATCGCTTTTCTGGCTAATTTTAGGCATGATGACACAGTGGAGCATTTATGCGTTTCGCAATGTTTTTTTAGTCTTAGTGGAGAATAGCCGTCGTCAAAATTATGCGCCTGCGACGTTTACGGTTAGCAATCGAGAGCGGTGGAAAATTGCTCAAGAATTTGCGCTAATGCTGGGAATGCATTTTGGGGTCTTGGCTTGGCTTTCCTTTGATCCGCTTAAACTTGCCCTAGCTTACTTTTTTCCCATCGTGTTGGGTCATGCTGGGATGATGTTTTATATCTATACCAATCATTTGGTTTCTCCGATGACGGATATTAATGATCCGTTAGTCAACAGCGTTTCCCTGCGAGTCCCCAAAATCTTGGATTTGATCCATGTCAATTTCTCGCATCATGCTGAGCATCATATTTTCCCAGGGTTGAATTCTGATTACTATCCAATGGTGAGAGAGCTGCTTGGCCAGCTATACCCGAACCAAATTGGATTCGTGATCAGCCCCAAGGAGGCTTGGCGTTTGCTACTTTCAACCCCTCGGCATTATCTTGATGCAATCACCTTAACTGATTGGCAAGGGCAGAAACGCGTGCCTTGTTATTTGAATATGTCATACAACTGAAATTCTAGTAGATAAGGAAGTCAGATAAGACTTCCTTATCTATCAGTCGTCAGCCATCTTTCGGGACTGGTCTGTTAACAGACCAGTCCCGAAAGATGGAAAAGCTTATTATCAGAAAATTCTAATCCATTACTAAGCCTCCAATCAGTGGAACCCGGTAGATTAAATCACATCCGGTCGTCACTCAAGACTTATGGGGCAGCAGACACTAGACGTGGAGTTACAGCAGTTTCTTGTGATTGACGATCACGAGGCCATTTTAGAGGGCACGGTTCCGGCCCTGCAAAAGCAATATCCAAAGGCTCAAATCTCAACTGCTAAAACGGTTCAAGCGGCGGAGTGGCAAATTCTACATTGCCCCCCTGACCTGGTGATTGTGGATTTGAGTTTGCCCGCAACCGCGAATTCTCCTGCCACGGCTGAGGTTGGGATTCGCCTGTTAGATAAGCTCATGGGCAGCGATAGGGCTCCCAATATTATGGTGCTCAGTACCAACGTTAAGCCTTTGATTCGACTCAAGCCTGTGATCAATGCCTATGAAGGGGGCTTTGTCGCCATGGATAAATCTTTGCCGATTCAAAATATGCTCAACTCTGTCGAGATTGCACTGCGGGGCTCGATCTACTTACCCCCTGAGGTGAGGGCACGCCCTGAATTTGACCGCAAGTGGCTAGAGGTGCTTAAGCTTAAATATCAAGAGGGACTTTCTGACAAAGCGATCGCCAAAGCGATGGGCATCAGCGATCGCACCATCCGCAACTATTGGGTCAGAATCCAAGATGGACTAAGCGTTTACGATGATCCCAACAAAGACCTGCGAATTCAAATCCAGATTGCTGCCCGCAAGGCCGGTCTAATTAACTAGGTGTAACGCTGATCAATGCTGCGGCAAATACGGAGATCCCTCAAAGAGCGGCTTTCAGATTGGCGAGAACTCATTCTGCCCGGCACTCTAATTATTGGCCTAGTGTGTCTGGTCCGCTTGAGCGGGCTTTTACAGACGCAAGAGTGGATGGCCTGGGACGCTTTTTCGCGGCAGTGCCCCCAGCAGACACAACCGCCGCGAATTGCCATCATCAGTGTTGACGAGGCCGATTATCAAGCGACGGGAGGCTTTCCGATTTCAGATCAGGTGTTAGCTCAGACCCTCACCACCTTGCAACAGTATCAACCCAGGGTTATCGGTCTCGATATTTTTAGAGATCTGCCGGTTGGGGCAGGGCAAGATAGGCTGCATCAAGTCATGCAATCGATGCCTAATTTGGTGGCAGTGGAGGTAACGCTCAATCAGGAATCGAGCCTGAATATTGCCCCGCCTGCAGGGATGCCCCCAGACCAAGTGGGGTTTGCCGACTTAATTGGGGATGGGGATGGTAAGCTGCGACGCGTCATCCTAGCTGCCCGTGACTGGGAGGGCAATCTAAAATATTCGCTGGCGTTACAACTGGCCAGACAATACCTCCAGGGTGAGGATATCTCGTTTAGCCACGGGGAGCGCTCAACCGATCTGATTCGATTTGGACAGTTTACATTGCCCAGATTTCGCCCCAACTCAGGCGGCTATATTCGGGCCGATGCCAATGGTAATCAGATGCTGATGCATTTTTGCATGTTGCAAAAGCCTTATGAAATCATGTCTTTGCGCGATCTCCTAGCAGAGGAGGTTGAGGCGGATCAGCTGCGCAATCGCATCGTGATCATCGGCAACATCGCCAACAGCGTCAAGGATAGCTTTATCACCTCGGCCGTGCATACAACCTTATATACCCAGCGCATATCAGGCCCCCCCACGCCAACCCAACTGATCTATGGCGTCGAAATTCATGCCCACGCGACCAAACAAATTCTCAGCTCGGTGCTCGATAGGCCCTGCATGTTAGTCACCTGGCCAGAGTTGTGGGAATACCTCTGGATTATCAGCTGGGGCTTAATTGGCATGACTATTAGTGTCGTGCTGCAATCGCCGTGGAAAAGCGTCGTCAGCCTTGCGATCGCAACTCTCTGTCTACTGGGCATTGGCTATGGCGCTCTCAATGCCAACTGGTGGATTCCTGTCGTACCGACGGCCCTGGCCCTTTGTGGGGCGGGATTGGTGACGGCCTTCTTTGATCGAGATATGCGCTTTGAGCTAGAACAGCGACGGATAACCGTTGAACGCACCTATGCAGCAGTTCATAACGGCCCACTGCAACACTTAGCCGCCATTTTGCGCAGCTTGGGTGAGCAAGAGATATCCCCTAAGCAAATGCGACAACAGCTCCAAGCGCTCAACGCTGAAATGCGCAGCATCTTTGAACACATGATGCGCCAGGGGACTACGGCTCGCGGCGATATCCTTTACTTGGCTGACAATACCGTTCTTGACCTACAGCACCCCCTGGCCGATTTGCTTTATCAAGTCTATGACCACACGCTTGCACAGCCACTGTCAGGGTTTGCCAGTGTGCAAACCTATATTCCTCCCAATTTTGAGTGTGTCAACCAAAGTTACTTCAGCCCAGACCAAAAGCGTGATCTCTGTCTATTTCTGCAAGAGGCGCTGCTCAATATCGGCAAACATGCCATTGGTGCAACTCGAATTGACGTCATCTGTATCGCCGAGCCCCACTATTATCGACTGCAAATTGTAGACAATGGCCAAGGTTTTACCATAATTCCCGAGCCGATTGGTCAGGGAACTCGCCAGGCTGTTGCCCTAGCTCAGCGCCTTAGCGGTCAATTTCAACGTCGCCTTTATCCCCCCCAGGGAATCCTTTGTGAGTTAACTTGGCCGAAGTCTCGACGGTTTAGAAGACGGGGTTAAGCGGGAATTCTATCCCCGTCCGATTGGAACCCTGGAGTCGGAGCACCCGATCTATATTTTTCCAAAATTGGCAAACGGATTGCCCGCATTCCCCATGAATTTCTGTGGATGCTGTTGCAAGATGGAAATATTCAACGACGATAAGCGCCTAATGCCTTGGATTGTTGTTTCGCTATAAAAGTTATTTACAGGTGCTAAACCCTCAGACATAGACCCAGTTCAATATTTCTTGAGAAGAATAATGGTGAATGTTCTAAGTTTTCCAAAACTAACGTGCTGATCTGTTTAACGTGAGCCACCTGACAGTCCCCGAGTATTTGGCGGTGGATCATCTGTGTCTTGAGCTATTACCAAAGGACTGATTAAGAGCCAAAATCCCAAGCTCAACCCCAAAGTTCTGCGAATAGTTTTCCAACGATGCATTGTCACTCCTCCTAAGACAAACTAAGGAGATTTGTAAGCTAGGGATACCCCTGTACATCTCCCAGTTAATAAGAAAGTCCATGAAGCCCACAAGACACATTAGACACGTTAGTGCGGAAATTAGCAAAAGTTAGTTTTAAACAAGCTGTTTTGTTAATTCCGAACCGAAATAAATTGCTTTAAATCAAACTTAAAAACTGACATATTGATTTGAAATAAGCTTTGGCAATATCCTGCTCTCTAGCTTTCCTGCACCAAAAACTCAAGCGCTTTTTCTTAAGCTTAAAACTCAAGTTTTCAAATCGGATGTGGTTTAGTATCAAGCTATAGTGCTTAGACTATCTGCTCGATAAGCGGCTATGGAATTGGCGACAGCCCATCTTTTCTTCTCTCAACGGTAGAGAGATTAAGTCTGTGATGGATCTTTATTTGATTTTCATGGCGTAACGGAGACTGAGTGATGCAAACCTCTCTCAAACAGACACCGATTAATACTTGGCAGCTCCCTCGCAGCTCTAAACCTAAGTACATTATGATCATTGCTGGCGAGACAGAGCTGGCAGAGACGCTTCAACTTGAATTAAATCTGGAAGGCTATCAGGTCATTGTGATCCACGACGGGTTGCGTGGCCTCCATGCGGTTAAACGCATCAGCCCAGATTTGGTAGTTATTAGTTGGTCGCCGCCCAGGCTTTCAGGTTTGGAGATTTGTAATCGCCTACGGTCGAGTGGGGGCTCTGAGCCAGTCATTTTGCTAACTCAGGGGAATAATGCTGGGGATCGGATTGCGGGTCTTCAATCTGGAGCCAATGACTGCATCTCTTTACCCTTTATCAAAGAGGAATTTATTGCACGGATTCACGCCAATCTGGTCAATCATCATGTTGGACAAGCCCACGCTTCAATTTTAAGGTGTGCCGACCTCCAGCTCAATCGGAAAACCAGGGAGGTATTTCGTGGCGATCGCTTTATTCAGCTCACGGCTAAAGAGTTTGATCTACTGGAATACATGATGAATCATTATTTCCAAGTATTGACTCGGGTACAGATTTTAGAAAATGTTTGGGGCTATGACTATTTGGGTAGCTCCAACATTATCGAGGTCTACATTCGTTATTTGCGACAGAAACTAGAAGACTCCCGAGAAAACCGCTTAATACACACTGTCCGTAATGTAGGTTATATCCTGAGGGAAACCACCTAAATCACGACACCGCTGGTTGTTTTTGAATAAGTGCACAGGAATCCCGGTGGCACGGCCCCATTTTTGTCCTAGCCCGATTGTGATCATCACCATGCGAGCAAGAACATGTGAGCGGGAACATGTGAGGCATAGGGGGCCTATCGGATATTCAACACCTGCCGCAACAAGGCCTGATCGTCAGCGTTGATGTTGAACCGTCCCTTCTCAACATCTCGAATCCAACTTTGGCTTTTACCCAGGCGTTCGGCCAAAGTGCGCTGGGTGAAGTTTTGTTGTTGGCGGGCCGCTTTGATGTCGCTACCCGAAAGCTGTTTTGATTGATTCACCGTCTGGGATTGAGACTGGCGGCGACGGCGTTTGGTAGACTTGCGCTGCGTCGTTTGATGCCAGTCATCAGATAACTCGACCCCTAGCAGGCGGGCATTGAGTAAACGCTGCCATTTATCCCGGGGGGCAGTACCCGTTAGGCTGAGGGCATGATTGGCATCTTCGGTCCAAAATTCTAAGGCATCATCGGCATCGTCTGGGATATCAGCGACCCGAGCCCACAATGGCTGAATATCGGCAGGGTAAGTGTCTGGATCGAACAGGGGTCTGAGTCCGTAGTAGTAAATGGTTTCCAAATCGCTCTCAAAGGTTTTGAGTAAGCGCTTGTGGGCCCCCCGGATGGTCGTGGCTTCTATTAACCGTTCTTCGCCATAGGCAATCCGCAGCAGGGTGCGCACCGTCATCCGGTGATCGCCGCCGAGGCGCAACTTAAACAACAGCCACAGCAACAAACGGATAGCCCCTTCATGCTGTTGCCAATTGCTCATCACCTCTGTCAGCAGGGATTGAGGTAAAGTCCCGTATTGGTAAAAGGCATTTTGACCACGGTAGTCTCGCGGGTTGAGAAAGTGCCGGGCCCAGATCCCCGTTCGCACTGTAAAGCTCAGCCCGATGAGATGGCGTCCCCCGCTGGCATCTTTCTCAAAGTAGTATTGGGTATCTAGCAGTTGCCAGACCGGATGTTGATCAAGGTTAAAGGCTTGGACTTTGCCTTGGCGGGGCCAGTCGAGGGCGACCAGAATCTGGCAGGACTGATATACCAGGTCTTTGATCAAGGTGAGCTTGTCGAGTTTGGTCAGGTCTTTGCGCTTATCCAGCCCCAAATATTGCTCAATGTGCTGGTCGTTGAGGACAAAGGTTTCTTCCCACGGGCGATCGAGGGTGATGGCATACGCCGCAAAAATCAGATGGACGCAGGCAGCCCGAATGTCGAAGTTTGCAATGGCGGCTGTTGCCTGATCTGGGGCCATTGGCACTGGATCATCAGTTTCGGGATCTGTTGCCAACCAAAACCGCATTTCTCCCCGCCCCCGGTGTACGGCCCGACGGTAGCAGAGTTGATTGTCTGCATCAGGCTGCCAAGGCAAGGTTTGTCGCTGGGCCAGAATATTACAGGTCTCCCACATCACCATGGATGAGGCGAAAGGGGTCGTTTTGCCGTTGAGAAAAATATCGTGAATTGCGGCTGGAAGGAGGGTACTTTTGCAACGCCCCTTTTTCGGCTGTAGAGGCGTTAATGACCCTACGTTACACACTTCTACGCAGCGGGGCGTCTCTAGATCCGGGCAGTCATCGCAGCGGGTGGGATCAATCCAATAGCCATCCCAATCAGCTTCAACCTTAATGGCCCCACTGGGACATTGAGGCCGACAACTATCACAAGAGACACAACCGTCTTTGATGGTGTGAGCCATAAGCAAAAAAGTACCCACTGCAGCAATGGGCAGGCAAGTTGGAGATGTTGTTTCAAATGGGTTGCTTTAGGCATCGCAGGGATAAAACTGAGCCGCCGATGATGGCTCGTCTAACGACAATCGCAACCCATCATTGATTCCAAATTCATGTCGTTAGGTATAACAACCTAAGTTCCAACATTTCAATGCCGTTTGATACGGTTTAATTGTTTTTTAATGTCCACTAAAAAGACGTTCAACATGAACCATGCGGCGATGCTTTTTGTGACTCAAACTACGGTTTTCCCAGCGCAAAAATAATAAGCCTCTGACATCGTGTCGATGCCTTTGTAAACAATGAAGAGAATCTATTTTTATTTATATTTCGTTACTTGACCCCCTGACGCGGGAGTGGAATTTTCTCTCTGGGATTTAGACATCAAGTGATATTTTGTAGCAAATAATACGGAATATTCGTTAAAAATCTCGCCTAATAAGTCAAGGAGAGTGTGCAAGTTAAAACGTTTGGTGCGATCGCTTATTGAGATCGCAGCAGTTTTAGCTTAAGGGTCCTCGCTACAACCCCAGCACTAGCCATGTCTCAAAGTTTTACGCTATCCAAAGCTCCCCCTTGGTGTTCTGCAACCGCTTCCAGTCAAGAACTGCTGGCAGCTGTAGCCCAGACCTGGGAAGATACGCCAACCTCCGAACATTACCTCCAGCAAGCTCTAGCCCAACCGCAGGTCGAACTCGATGTGCTGATTGGTGCCTATCGCTATTACTTTTATAAAAACCGCGATGCCATGGCCTTGCAAATGGCGATGCTGGTGCTTGATCGCATCCAGCGCGTTGAACAATGGCCAACGGCTTGGGATGACTTGAAACCCATCCTGCTGGAACGGATTGATGATTCGAATGCCCGACTTTACCTGAATGCTTATGCCGCGTCTGGGTTGTTACTCGCCCGCTTAGGGAGTCTCGAAGAAGCCCAATCGGTCGCCGATCAGGTGCAGCAGATCGAGGCTAAAGAATTTGGTGCTGAGGTGCTGCACTCGATTCTCAATCCAACCCCCGAAGAGGAGGAGGACTAAGCGATGGCAACGGTAGATTTTTACGAAAAACCGGGCTGCGTCGGTAACGCGAAACAAAAGCGACTCTTGCAGCAGGCGGGGCATGTTTTAAGGGTGCATAACCTATTGACGGAGCCCTGGACACCCGCACGATTGCGGCCTTTCTTTGGCGATCGCCCCGTGGCGGGTTGGTTCAACCCCACCGCACCGCCGATCACCGCTGGAGCCGTGAATCCTGAACAGGTCAATGCCGATACGGCTCTGGCGCTGATGGTAAAGCAGCCGATTTTGATTCGACGGCCGTTGATGCAAGTGGGCGATCGCTGCATTGCCGGATTCGATTCAGCCGCAGTTGATGCCTGGATTGGTCTGGCTCAGGGCATTGATTTGAGTCGGGATGTGCAATCTTGTCCCCAAACTGTTGCCAGCTAGCCCGATTGCCGCCAACCTCGCTGGCCCACCACTCATTGCAACTTTGAAGTCGGAAGGAGCATTTTGACGATGATGACTTTGCCAATTACGGATGCTAAAACTTCAGCCCTCGATTTTTTAATGGAAGATTTGGAAATTCCGGAAGTTGACCAAGACTTCTTCTGTGTGATTTCCACCCGAGAAACGGGTAGTGACTGGTATGTCGTAGAGGTTGGGGTTGAGGGCCTGCCCGACAAATGGGCGCTGCAAGTCTTTGATACAGGCCAGTGCGACCCCTGCTACACGTTCGTTTCCCCCATGCCTGCCGGGGAAGATGCCGATCTTGAAGAGTTTCCAACCCGCATTGCTGAAGTAATCGCAGCAGAGCGTGCAGGCAACATGATTTGAGCTAATCCCCTTTCTAAACCATCACGATGACACCGCCTTTTTTACCCCCTGAAGCCTTACCCCCCGAAGATTTGCCCCCCAAAGTCACAACCGATTGGGATGCTGGGTTGCGACGGCAGCTAGAACTGTCTACGAGCAAGCATTTCTTTGAATCTTGCAATGGCCTGATCCAATCTCTGTTGCTGGAGTGTCGGTGGACAATTAGCACTGCAGAGGTGCTGCTGTTAGTGATTCACTGCCCTGACTCGCTCACGAACTGGCGGGTGTTGAACCATATGGCGGCGATCGCTCATCCCCTAGCCGAGTTCAGCCCCCACGCCAAAATTAGGGTCTATCCCCCATCGGGGGAAGGCGCGCCATTCGATATGCGGGTGGACGAGCGATCGGAGTATCGCGATCGAATTTCTGATTGGTAAGTGTCAGGCATTTAACGATTCCTCCTCCAGACTCACCCTCAACCGTTGTCCATGGAGGAGAACCCCTCAATCCGGGCTATTTCATATCCATCAACGACTTGCAGATCGCGACCCAAAAATCCAATTCAGGAGTAAATCATGACCAACCAACCCATTTCCGATGAAGTCGCTTTGAGAATTGCCCTAGCTGCTCAGACGTTACCTGACGTATCCGTTAGAGATTTAATTGAAGCTTTGCAAACCAATCTCGACGACGAGATTACAGAAGAATCTCTGAGTAAGCTGACGGTTACCCAATTAAAACGCGCCTTTGGCAACATTTACGAAGTGGATGATAGTGAATGGGAAGGCGAAGATGCTAATAACCAAGATATAGCCGCCTTTAAAGACGCAGTCCGAATCTTGTGGGGAGAACAAAGTGAGTGTGAACACCCCTTACCGATCGAACCCTATGAAGACGGCGATATGCCTAACTCAATTAGGATCGCGGTCGCTTCCAACACTGAAGAGCAATTAGACGGACACTTTGGGTCTTGCCATCGCTATTTGATTTATCAACTCTCTACAGATGTGATCAAGCTCATCGGTGTTCGTTCCGCTTTAGAAGCCGACCTAAGCGACAACAAAAACGAATTTCGAGTCAATTTGATTAAAGATTGCCCAGTGCTCTATGTGGTTTCCATTGGGGGCCCTGCTGCGGCAAAAGTGATCCAAGCCAACATCTATCCTATGAAAATAGAAGACGGGGGAGAAATTAGAGAAATACTGGCAGATTTACAACGGGCGATCGCCACGTCTCCACCACCTTGGTTAGCCAAGATTTTAGGCATTGGAGCAGATAAACGGGTGAGGAATTATAGCGCGGCTAATTAAATCAACAGCGAAGAACAATCATGAGCATCAATCAAAAGCAAGAACGAGTTCGGGAAATTCAACAGATAACTGGACTAAGACCCACCCATTTTGCCGATCTGATTCGAGTGGCACAACTGATTTACGATCCCAGGGGTGGGGTGTCGAGTAGAGTCGTCAGGGTTAACTGGCTAGATTTTGATATTCCTAGAGGGGTTGTTAAAAATCTGCGATTGCTTGGCCAAAAATATCAGTATGAATCCCCCCATGTCGATCTTGATCTGGTTTGGGATGAATTAACACCAGAAACTCGTAGTTGGTTTATCGCTAACAAAAGTGTTCTATGGGAAATTGAAGAGTCTTTCCCTGCGTTGGATGAAGATTGAATCGAGTTTTAGGGGTTAGCAGGCATTGAATCGCAGATCTCATCGGAACAGCCAAAAACAAAGGACGACATCATGCAATTTCTAGCAACACTCAGTAAGTTTGAACAGTGCGTCTTCAATATGGCGCTAATTAATATCTGCGATAGCGAGAGTTACGTGGGTCAAGAGATGCGCCAAAAATATAATGCTTGGAAAGCATTAACGGATGAGACTGTTCATAATCCTTGGCTTGATATCCATCAGTTTACGATCTATCTGCCCCATCCCGACCAAGCGTATGAAGATGTCACGTTAGAGGAAGGACTGACCAAAGGCTACAACGTTGAAGTTGACCCCGTTAAAGACCCCAGTGAATTGATTTACAACGTTCCCAGAGGAGGGCATTTTGTAGCTGTTCTTAAACAAAGACAAGTGAATGGAGACTTTGCGATCGCGGCTACAGGTATTTTTGTTCGCTCGTTAGGTATTCTCAGCTTGGATGTCATTGTCGCCATGGACAAAGAGGAATATCAATCACTGGTGGTCAAACATCCGATCATTAGAGATTATCCCCAAGACTGGGAAAGCAAATTAAGACTGTTTTTGAAAGGGGAAATTAGCGGGGAAGCCCTACCCCGTGTGGTGGGATATGTTGATCGCGGCTTGAATCAAGATTACAGACCCCCTGCTTGGGGTGAGGTTTACTTAGCAGCCAGTGACTTTGTAGGCTTTTAAGTCGTGATCGAAGCTGCTCCTCATTCACTATTTTGACAACACCTGAGGATTATTCTATGAAGCTTGAATCTATCAGCCAGGAATCCCTGATTGATACCGATAGGGTGCTCACTAGAGTCGTGGTCACCGGAGTGGTCAGCAATTGTATTCTTGCCAGACAGATGATTAACGTGCTGGGGCGACCCGGTGTAAACAGTGATATGGAAATGATTGGGACAAACGACACCTGGACGATTGTTTGGACTGAGCCACAACTGACGCTTGAGGAAGCTACGCATCTGATGAATCAGGCGATCGCCCCCCGATTGGCATCAACGGCAATCGGCACTCAATCCTGAGCAAAGTGACTGAGCTGAGTGGAACGATAGCCGCTTTAAAGCTGTTGACGATCTCCGCTAGTGGGCAACAGTTTCAACAGTTCTAAACTGCGTCCACATCCAGATCCATAGTTTTTCCTTTGCAGGGGCGAGAGGCCCTCGCCTCCACTCCAGGTTTCAAATCGGGTGTGATTTATGTCACTTAGAGATAGTTGTCGAGTTCAACTTCAATCGTGCAGTCAGAGGTTGGTTTCGCGATGCAAGTCAGGACATCACCTGAGGCCATCTGATCTTCATTTAAGAAAATTTGTTCAGATTGATCTACCGTTCCCGTAATTAGTTTTCCTTGGCAGGTGGCACAAGCCCCGACAGCACACTCAAAAGGAATTTTGATCCCATATTCGAAAGCTTCTTCTAGAATCGATTCACTAGCTGGGATTTCGATTGTTTGTTCAAAATTCTTGCTTTTATTAACCAGAGTAACGCTGTAGCTCTGCATAGAAAATGTCTCCAAATCTTCTTCTATGGTTCCGCATAAACAAGAAGATTGCCGTATCAATCAATACGATAAAAATGGCTGTTTGGCTTTCTTTTTGTTGACTAAAACTATAATTTTTCTCGACCAAGACTCACTTAATCATTCAAAGGAGGATTAGCGCAATGACACTTGCCAGTAACGCTTTAAGTCAAGAATTAAACACGTGGCTACAAGAGAATGGCTATAGTCGTGAAAACTTAAATCAACCAGGAGAGAATAGTGATTCTGCGTTGATGAAAATTACCCGAGACGGGAACTTAGCCTGGATTAAAGAATTGCTTAGGGCAGGGGTAGACGTTAATCTTAAAAATAACGATGGCAACAATGCACTTTGGTTCGCTTGCTTTGGGAACTTCTACGAAGCGATCGATTTATTGATTGCTGCGAACATTGATATTGACAATCAAAATGGGAATGGTGCAACAGCGCTGATGTATGCCGCCTCATCTGGGAAGTTAGAAGTATTACAGCAATTATTAAAATACGGGGCAAATACGGAACTCCAGAATTTAGATGACTTTAAAGCCATTGATTTTTCCAGCACTCAAGCAGTATGGAGAGTTTTGAAAAATGCCGCTCAGTAAATCAAGGCTGAAATCATATCATGAGCTAACTGATCACTCCTATCAATCCGTCAAAATCAATCCAAACTATGTCGATTCGTCAACGCAACCCTCAGCCTATAAAACATATCCCAACTTTTATAGAAGATATCCCCTATTGGAGGGCAATGTCACCCATGAATTGATCAAATTAACAAGCGCGATTACCTTAGAAAAGCAATATCGTCATTATAAGTCTCAATTACGGGTGAATCCTTCTGCGGGTGGGCTGTATCCGACGGAGCTCTATGTCCAAATTCGCGGCGTGGACGGGATCATCAATGGACTATATCACTTAGAAATTTCGAATAGCGTTCTAACGCTGATTTATGAATTAATCGATGATGGTTTGGAAGCTTATATTTGTCCAGGAAAGACCATCCGGGGGTTAATTTTTCTGATGAGCTGCGTCTATTTTAGATCCAGTTGGAAATATGAGGCGCGCAGTTTGAGGTACTGCTTCCTTGATAGCGGGCACCACTTAGGGGCCATTGAAGCGGCTGCCTATGGATTTAATCGTCAAGCTGAATTTATTTTTGATTTTAATAAGACTGGGCTCAACGAAATTTTAGGATTTGAAAATAAGGAATTTGTGACTGCGAGTGCAATTCTAGGCGTTTGTGAGGATCAGCCTAGACGAAAGTTTAGGTTGAAAGTCCCTTTTGTGTGCGGAACAGATTATTTTGAATCCAATACATTTATTGAAAAAGGATATCAGAATACGATTGGCCCTGAAAGTGATCGCCAACGGCTAAATTATCCTCAATGGCGTTACGATCGCCAAAAATTCTTAAAAACTATATCGCAGCGACGATCGGCGCGATGTTTTAGAAAGGGATCGATTTCTCAACAAGAATTCAGAGAAATCTTTGAAGAGGTAACGCAACCTATACCGACCGAAAGTAGAGAAGTAATCGAGTTCTACTTTATTGTTTTGAGGGTCGCCGGTATGGAACCTGGGGTCTATCGCAGTATGGAGCTGATTAAAGCTGGCGAATTTGCTGAAAAGTCAGCTTACTTGTGTGTCGATCAACGAATTGCTAGCGATAATGCCGTCACACTATTCTTAGTTGCCCATTCCCAGAATTATCAAGCCGCAACACAATTTGCTGGGTTGCTCGGACAAAGAGTTTATTTGGCTAGCAATTATCGCGGAATTGACTGCACGGGAATTGGTGCGTATTACGATGGAGAAACTAAGGCATTTTTGGGAACTGAAAAAGATATCCTTTATGCTTTAGCAATCGGAAGATAAACAAACAAAGATCTACTTCAATTTTTCAGGTTAAGATGATGAACTCAGGCGATATCACTTGATTTGCAACAACTATCGGTTGTGGCGTTTGGTTGGGTGACCTATTTACTTGGGTTGTTTTTAATGAGCAAACATTCCGAATCACAAATTCTTGAGCTAGAGGAACGACTGAGGCGAGCGATGTTGACCTCTGATGTTGCTGAGCTAGATGCACTCATTGCACCAGAGCTACTGTTTACAAACTATCTTGGCCAACTTGTTAGTAAGCAACAGGATCTGGATATGCACCGTTCTGGCATGCTGAAGCTGACAACGCTGACACCCTCAGATCAGCGCATTCAGCTCAACACAGGTTTTTCAATTGTTTCAGTTCAAATGCACCTGTTGGGCGGCTATAGCAGCACAGCAATTGATCAGCATATGCGCTTTACTCGTGCATGGTCGGTCTCTTCTATAGGTTCCCTGCAAATTGTTGCGGGTCATGCGAGTGTTGTTGCAACCTAGATCTCAGAACTGTCATGCCATTGAAGTTTGTGCCGTTAGCATTCCAACGATCGCGCTTGGATTTATAAACAGAAAAATAAGGGAATACCGTATTTATCGCAGAGCTTGGCGATACTCAGCACTGTATTCATTTAATTCCAACCATAAACCCGCAGATTGTTGAAATTAACCGTATCAACATTTCGACGTTGTAGATAGGTCGCTA
Organism: Cyanobacteria bacterium P01_A01_bin.123; assembly: GCA_039815185.1. Lineage (GTDB taxonomy): Bacteria > Cyanobacteriota > Cyanobacteriia > Phormidesmidales > Phormidesmidaceae > JBCBZT01. Next base: position 76,768 of record JBCBZT010000028.1, read on the forward strand.
GCTTAAGATCATCTGTTAAGACAAGGTACCTATCCATTGCCAACTCTAGAATGCCACAATCCGTTAGTCCAAATTCAGTAAACCCATCATTCTTGGAAATGACGTTGCTTTGAATATACTTCTCATCAAACAGGGACAGATTTCTAGCGTAAACTGCAAAGCATTGTGAACGTTCTGGCTCACCTAACTGGTTCGCCAAACTATTCACCTCAGTCAAAATATTAGGTGTGGTCACTCGATTCGAAAAATATGCCAAGATGTCACACAATAAATTGTAATCTTCAGGGACAAAGCTAGCTGTTCGCTTGAACCGAGCTATCCGATCCTGATTCACGGTGCCAACAAAGTATAGGAGTAGGATATTCGTATCAATTAAGATTCCTTTCTGGCGATACTTGTTGAAGAGAGCTTTAACGAAATCTGTCATACCCGTCGGATCTTCATTGACTCAACCACTCCTGTTGATGCATTTACCGTGAAGAGTTTGTATTCTCGCTGGAACTTGTGGGGCTCCTTAAGGGGATTAACAACCATTATCTCTTCAAGAGCAGTCTTCCGCTGAATCACTGGTACGTCATACCCTAAGGTGATTAACCATGCGTTCTTGTCCTCGGATAATTCAACCTCTTCGAGTCTTAACTCATCCAGTTTACGCCCCATCAAATCCTGCATTGATTGGATGTATTGATAGGCAGATTTCACAGCCATCTTAACGTCATGAACGTTTTGCAGGGTTTCATCTGACATGGTCTGATTCGAATATTTCGGCTAGATTCTATGTCTAGTATAGGACGCTTGATCTGTGGCATCCTTTGAATCAATTGTCCTAAACAGAGGAAACTGGCACCCTTAAAATGCGGGTTTGCCAGTTATGAGCTGGGTCGAAAGTTTGCGTTCATTGCATGGTGTCTGAAATTAAGTCTACTAATTAAATCGGAGAAGGGCTGCCAGTCATCGACCTCTGCGATCGCGCTCCAGACGTTTTCGATCGCAGACTGTGAAAGTACCGTCGTTGGGTTATGGCGCTTTAGCCGTTGGCCAATGGCCTCCATCTCTTGCTCTGGCTGCCGCCACAACAGTTGGTGGTAGAAGACGCGCCAGGGTTTCAGGGCGATCGCCTGCCCCGCAGCATTCAAAAAACTAAGGTCGGCAAAAATGGCTGCTGGCTCTTCTCGCCAGGCGGCGCAAAACTGACGCCGGAGCTCCTGGAAAAATCGGTGATAGCCAATCTGGGTCATGAATAAAAACTTCAGCGTGAGGTGAATCAATGCTTCAGCATCCTCAGCAGGGAGATCTTCAAATCCCAGCTTGTACAGCATGGCTTGGTGATAGGCCCGGTCGTAGAGTTCAGTAAACGATTCCAGCACGCTTTCCATGACTTCTTTCGGCATCACCCGCGCCAGGGGACGTTGCAACATCTCCAGATTCCAGCGACAGATACTGGGCTGATTGCGGTAGCTATAACGCCCCCAGCGATCGAAGGAAGCGGCCGTAAAGTAGGGGCTATAGGTTTCAATGAAGGCATAGGGGCCATAGTCAAAACCCTCACCAATGATGGACATGTTGTCGGTGTTCAGCACGCCATGGCAAAATCCTGCCGCCATCCACTGGGCCACCAAATAGGCTGTCCGCTGCACCAACTCAGCATAGAACTGGATGTCTCGATCAGGAGACGTCCAGAGATGGCCATAATAATGCTGAATCACATGATCGAGTAACTGCCGAATCAAGTCAGGACGATCGAAATAGTCCAGTCGTTCAAAGTTGCCAAAGCGAATGTGAGACCGACTGAGGCGCACCATCACAGCTGACCGGGCGGGTGAGGGCTCATCGCTTCTTTCCAGTCCTTCACCCGTTTCCACTAAACTGAGGATCCGGCAGGTCGGTATCCCCAACCCATGCAGTGCTTCTGCGGCCAGCGCTTCCCGGACACCCCCTAACAAAGACATGCGGCCATCTCGTCCTTGGGAATGGGGCGTTTTTCCTGAGCCTTTGGTGCCTAAATCTAGAAGCTGCCCAGCCCCGATGCGAACCTGACCATAGAGGAATCCGCGGCCATCCCCCAAGTAAGGATTGTATTGGCCAAACTGATAGCCGTGATAGCACAAAGCCAAGCCAGATTGGTTTTTTTGTAGGCCATAGGCTTGAAATTGACCAAAGGCTTCAATGAAGTGTCGATCACTCACTGTTTTGGGCACTAACCCTAGCTGTGGTAATAGGTGATCATTGCGAAATCGCAGCCGCAATTGCGGAAATGTGGCGGGTTGAACGCGATCGTAAAAGTCATCGCCCAGGGATTCCAAGGCTGGCTCATAAGACAATTCAAAGAAGGGGTTACGGGCAGGCATGAATTCCCTAGGGGGGGTTAGTAGTGCTTGGCACGATGGGCAATGGGATCAAATTCAAACCGTTTTTTGCTGTGGGTTTCGCCATAAAGATTGAAAGTAACCAACGGTTCCTCGCCAACCGCTTGGACGTTATGAATTGCTTCTGGGACAAAGCTAATCACATCTCCGTATGCCAGGGTCTGCTCGGCAACACAGATAATTTTGTCGGGAAATTCTGACTCAGGCATTCGTTGCCATAGGGTGTTTTTTTCTTGGCCCTGAAGCACTGCTACCACACCCCAAGTCCCATGGTTATGAATGGGCGACTTGGCACCGGGCATGAGGGTCTCGATCTGGACTGTCAACGGATAGCCAATTTCATCGTAGAGGTTGAGGAAGGCTGCGTCCGTCGTCGGATCCGGATCCGGACGTTGGGTTTGCAACCAATAGGAGTTGAGCACGAGCTTACGAACTAATCGGCGGAGATTGGGTAAACAGTCGCATTGGTGATCGGTGGTCGCCTGTTTGAGGGCCTCTTCTACCTCGGTTAAGAAGCGATGGAAACGATAGGGGGTTTCGAGTAAATCCCATTCTCGCGGGGTAGGGCACGGTTGACATTGCCCCTCTGCTTTGACGATCCAATCTTGATTCACGGCTAACTCCCAGCTATGCTCCGGCTCAACGGCACAATAGAGTTGTTTCCTTTCAGGTACTCGCTGTAGTCAGCCAGGTCATCTAGCCCTAGAAATCCGAGCAACATCTCAGCCATAAGCCATAAACACAGCTCAATCACAAGTTGGCGCAGTTTAATTTTCATGGTGAACACCCTTTGGCAGCGGTTTATGCGCAGGCGAGTTGGAGGCCGCGCATGTGATTAAAAAGCTGCCAGCAGTATTGCTCCGGCAGTCTACAGGTTGTCGCTCCTCGCATCACCACATTGAAATACCAATCATTGGGGGGAATTTCCAACGGTGTTTTTTGTACGACAACGTAGGTTCTGACCCCGACATAGAGCTGTCCCTCACTTTCGACGGCGACTGACTCATGACGATAGCCCCCCTGCTGTACCCCTTCGCGTTGATCCAGGCGATCGCTGAGGCGCCGGGGTAATCGGTAAAGTACGCCCTGGGTTTCGCGGGTCGAATCAGGCAAGATATCGAGGGCGCCGCACTGGCGCTGGGGAGAGTAGTAGTGAAACCCTAGCCGATAGCCCTTGAGAGTCGCCGTGCCAACGACATAACGGTGGGTATTTTCCCCCAGCGATCGCTTTAGATCTACCGGGCACATGCAAGAGCCGTAGGCAAAATAGTAGAAAAAAGGGGCTGTGGCCGCCCCCATAGCTTGGGCTGGTTGGGCTGGATCAAGGTCGACGCCTAACTCGACATCATGGGTCAACATGGTTGGTGGCTGAATTCGATTCAGGGACACAAAAGTGCTCTTCAATCAGGGCGGGCAGATCGGCAAGGTTGAGATGGTCGTAGCGGTGTTTACCCGGCATGATCGTCAGATTAGGCGCTTTGGAACAGCGCTTTTGACAACCGGTATATTTAATGTCCACCTGATCCCAAAGCTGCTGTTCTCGCAGAACTTGCTCTAGCTTCGCAACCAGCTGACGGCCCCCCCGCTTTTGACATCCTGATTTGTGGCAGATCAAGATTTGGGCCCGTTTCTGCCTTAACGAGTGGGGAGAACTGTGAGGGGCAGCATTGTTTTTTGGCACACTGTTCTTTGGCGGTGGCGCGACGGTAGCAGAGAAGCGCGCGTCAGCAGGGGGGATTGTAGCGGCTTCATCTTGGGAAGCGGCAGCTAGGGAAAAGATCTGGTAGGCCTTGAGCTTGATCACCCCAGTCGAAAAGTCAACTTGGCTGCGGCCAATGCACTGGATGCGATCGCCCGGTCGTAGGTGTCGCCGCACATAAGCGCGTAGCTCCTTGGGCATCTTAATCACAACCTGTTCTTGTTCGACTTCCAGGACGATAGATTTTGGCTTATCCAGGGCATGGCCGGGAAATCCTAAGAAGGTTCCTTCCAGGTTGAACATCCGGGATGGGATGGGTTTGGGGGCCGACATGGGGGAGCTCCTGGGGTGAGGGTGGGGGAGAGGAGTGGGGGAGAGGGAGGTAGGCTGCCCTGATTCGAATCAAGGGGAGATCGACCTATCAGATTTGGCTGAGCCGACGATTTGTTCAGTTTTGTGCCTAGTTCAGCTTGGTCGCTCTAACCGTTTGGGGCATTTGAATCGGATCGCCTAGCCCTGTGACAGAGAGTTCCCAGCCGTTAGCGAGGGTGAAAATGTGGGCATCGTCGGCCTGGGTGAGGTTAACGACTTCTTCTTCGAGGTCTTTTTTGGCTACGTAGACCATCATCTTGCCGTCGCGATCGCTGTGGAGCATGACTTTCATAGGAGTGACCTTTTGGATGAGAGCAGGGGGGAGGTGGGGAGAGGGGGAGATTGCCTGAGCTAAGTCAGGCGATCGCTTCGTAGGATTTTTCGCCAGACACGAGCGCCAGCAGTTCATCAACCGTGAGGTTGCGTTTGAGTTGGGTGGAGCGATCGCGGACGGCATTCAAGACGGATTGGCCATTGATGGCATCGAGCTGGACGCCGTAGTCTTCCAAGACTTGATTTAGCAAGTGGCGACCAGAGTGTTTGCCCACCACTAATCGGCGTTGCCAGCCAACTTCTTTGGGGTCAAAAGGTTCGTAAGTGCTGGGATTTTGTAGGACACCGTGGGCGTGGATGCCAGACTCATGGGCGAAGGTGTTTTCGCCAACGATTGCTTTCCAGGGAGCGACTGGGCAGTTCACCGCCTTGGCAATGAAGCGAGATAGCTCCAGAAAATGCTGGGTTTGAATACCGGCTTTGAGGCCATAGATTTGCTTCAGCGCCATCACGACTTCTTCTAGGGCGGCGTTGCCGGCTCGTTCCCCTAGACCGTTAACGGTGGTGTTAACCGAGGTAGCGCCGGCCCGGATGCCCGCTAGGGCATTGGCGGTTGCCAACCCCAAGTCATTGTGGGTGTGCATTTCTACGGGAATCTCTAGGGAGGTGACCAGCTTTTGTACCTTTGAGAAGGTGGTAAATGGATCTAGGATGCCGACAGTGTCGCAAAACCGAAAGCGGAATGCGCCCCATTCTTGAGCAAACTGGGCCGCATCGATTAAAAAAGTCTCGTCAGCCCGGGAGCTATCTTCACCACCGACACTCACTTCCAGGCCGTGATCACGAGCAAAAATGATGGCATCCCGTAACTGCTCAAGCATGCGGGCCCAGCGTCCTTGGAACTTGACCTGAATCTGCATGTCAGAGACGGGAATGGAAATGTGAATCCGTTTTAGGCCGCAATGAATGGAGGCTTGAACATCAGCGATGACGGCGCGGTTCCAACCCAGAAGGTGAGCATTGAGGCCCAGGTCAGCGATCGCGCGAATGGCTTTAGCCTCATCCTGACCCATGGCCGGAATGCCCACTTCCAGCTCTTGAACACCAATGGCATCTAGGAATTTAGCGATCGCCACCTTTTCTTCTAGACCAAAGGCTACCCCTGCGGCCTGTTCACCATCTCGCAGGGTTGTGTCGTTAATGTAAATCTGGGGCGGAGTAGTCATGGTAGCCTCCAAAGGGGATGGGGGAATACGAGCTGGGTTGATTGCAGCAAGGGAGTCGAGAGTAGGCGTTAGGAGTCAGAATTCAGGAGTCAGACTGTCTTTTTCCGGCTCCTGAATTCTGGGTGCTGATCTCTAAATCACGTTCGTCCAATCGTCAGTGGACTTAGCGCAGAGTTTCCTGAGATATTCGTTGTCGGCTTTGATCATCTGGTTGAGAAAATACTGCTGAATCCCAGCCCAGGCGAAAAAGAATCCAACAACGGTAAAAGTGGCAAGCATGTTAGGACATCCTTAGTGAGTGAGGAAAGCGTGTGGAAGCGGCAGATCAAGTGCTAATCGTGATTAGCTGTTGATTACCTGAGAAACGTGACGGTGAGGCTTTCTTCGGCCAGGAAGTGATCGAGGTGAAAAGCGCGCTCTTCGGTTTTGAGCAAAATCTCTTCGTAGAGATAACGAGTGGCGCGATCGCCCACGCTTTCAGCCTGGGTGGCCAGCCGCCGCAGCAGCGCCATGATTTCGTTTTCTGCCGCTAGATCGTTTTCAATCATTTGGCGACAGGTGTAAGCGCCCTCAGCTTCAGGGGTAAAGCAGCAGAGGTTTGCCAGGGTGGCCAATGTGCCTGCGGGGATGCCCCCTAATCCATTCATGCGCTCGGCAACATCATGGGCGTGCCCTTGAGTGGCTTCGTAGCTCTCTTGCCAGAACTCATGGATGGAATAGAATTCCGCGCCTTCGACGACGAAATGGTGCTTCTGGTATTGCAGATAGAGGGCTTGAAAACTGGCATAAACCAGGTTGAACCCTTCACAGATCAGCGTAGTGACGTCTTTTTCAAGCCCGACCGGGTTATCCCCGACTTCACCAAATGCACGAATGAGAGTTTGAGTGGTCATAGTGGTTACTCCAATGGGTTAACGAATGAAAATGAGACTTGTCTGGGCTGCTTGTTTGGGCCAAACAGCCTGGCTGGGTGAGACTTCAGGAGGAATAAGCAGCGGTACAAACCACTCGGGTTTGCCAACAGCGTTCTAGCCAGTCCACGCCTGCTTGGCGAGACGTGGTGAACTGTCGCACGGTGCTGTGGACTAGAACCAATGCGATCGCGTGGTCAACATCAACCCGTAGGGTGCCGTCGGCGGGACAAGCACAGGGAATGTTGAGTTCTTGCAAGCGGCGATGGATCGACCAGCGATCGCCGGGATGCACTGAGACAACTTGGCCCCAGTTCTGAGAATTAAATGGGGGGGTGGAGGTGGACTTACTCATGGGATTGATACTCCAGGGGTGAATGAGGTGGGTAGGTAAGACTTTGGACTTGGGCTTCTAAAGCTTCAATGCGATCGATTAGCCGCCGTAGGGTTGCGGCTTCAGCGTCAGGCAGCTCACCGTGCTCTAGGGGAGCAGCAACGGTGTTGCATTTACAAACATTGCGATTGGGGATGCCAACAGCAGTGCAGTTGGCAGGCACATCCCGCAATACAACAGAGCCCGCTCCGATGCGGGCATGGTCGCCAATATTAATGTTGCCGAGGACTTTGGCGCCGGTGCCAATCACCACTCGACTACCGACAGTAGGATGGCGCTTGCCCGTTTCTTTGCCCGTACCTCCAAGGGTGACACCCTGATAGATCAAGGTGTAGTCGCCCACTATAGCGGTTTCGCCAATCACAACGCCCATGCCGTGATCGATAAAGACACCCTTACCCAGTTGGGCCCCTGGGTGAATTTCAATGCCCGTGAAGAAGCGGGCGAGGTGAGAAATAAAGCGGGGGAAAAAGCCAACACCGCGATGGTGCAACCAGTGGGCTAGGCGATGGGCTGCGATCGCATGCAGGCCGGGGTAGCAACACAGCACCTCCAACCAGCTATGGGCCGCCGGATCGCGCTCAAAAATAACGGCGAAGTCTGCCAAGAGGGGCACTTGCTGATGCAATGCCTCTAGGGAGGGCAATCGCGGCTGACTCAGGAAGGAAGGCAGAGATAAGAACATGGCTCTGGTGGGGCTGCGTTTCCATGCTTATAGCAATCGCGATATGAAGCGTTCGATCGCTAAGGCCCAATCCAGATTTACTAAAACTATTACCGCTGTACTCAGTGGCTAAAGCATTGATTTATCAAGGGTTAAAGATTTCTTTAGGGTCGGGGGACGAGTATTTTAGGGCTAAGGGGTGGGTATTTCTGATGTGAGGTACAGGTATTTTGTACTCACGGAAAAATCCTTATACCGCTTATATATAGATGTGTACGCCGTTAATGACAGATTCACGAAGCCATCGGAGACTATGTACTCAAAGTACGGTTTCTCCATCGTAAGTTCATGATTTCACAAAAGAAACTGTAGCAGACTATGCAAAAACGCCTCTATTTAATTCAGCAATCCTTAACAAGTAGAACTAACCCCTTCAAGTGGCGCTTTATTGTAGAGCAGGAAGCTAAGCGTCAACGGGGAATGATTTGAGCCGATTATCTTGCTTGAGCCCGATTGGCTAAAAAGTTCAGACGCTAGAAGCTGGGAGTTAGGCGTCAGAGAATCCGATTTGAAACCTGGAGTTTTAGCTGAAGGAGAAACTGTGGATGTGGATGTGGATGCGGTTTGGTCTGTAGCGCTATCCTCTCCGGGTTCAGATCGGGTTCAGAATTCAAAACCTAAGAAGCAAGAGAAACCATGCCGTAAAGTGATGCCCTCTTAGCAGCGCCTGTTGGCTGCTTATCCAGGCTGACACCCCACGACTTCCCATAGTTTGTAAGGGGTTGCTCTTCTCGCTGCGCATCTAATAGCCCCTGATGCCTTGCCAAATCCTGATTTCTGACCCCTGCTCTCCGATTCCTAAATCAATATCTCAACTTAAACGGAGACTCTGTTATATTAGTTAACGGAAAATAGTCAGACACGTTACCGACAAATTAGGGAAACTGAAAGAATCGATACAGACAGCACTTTTGCTCTCCCAGAAAGACGCACCATTTTGTATCTAAATTAGCCGAATGGGCAGATTTGAGTACTCAAAAAAGGGTACTCACTTAGGCGTTAAAAACACCATCAATCCCTTGCCTATCAATGGGTTGAGCTGAGTACAAGAATTACCGGGCGGCAGTGGCAAAATGCCAGCCCATGGGTTGGGAAATACCAGTACCCCGATCTTGAAAAAAAGTTTTTTCCTTGGATATTCAAGGGCTGTAGCGTTTGAGTACAGTGTTAATCATTCAATAAATCCTATCGGGCAACTTTTCCTAAACGCTTCTGGAGCCGTTGCTATAACTCTTTCAACGCCGAGCAGCCAATCTTCAAAACCTGGTTAACTCGGTGAGGTCAACGGAACACAACGTCAACTTTGGCTCAGTTAGAGCTATTTCATCCCCCCGACGCTTTGTCTTCCTAACTTCATCGGTTTAGCCATGGATTAACTTAAGCGATTTCAGGCGTATTCACCTCCTTTGGGCTGCCCTCCTGCCCGTCTCGGGCAAATGAGCGCACCCCCTTACCGTGCACCGTGGAAATCGCTGATGGTTATTGAAACTGGGCTTATCGGATGACAACACTCCACACTCTCCTAGATCTATGGGCGTTGCATCACCTGACATCTAAATCTAGTTCTCTAGCTTAACCAGCCCTTATAGAGCAACCGACCTGTGTTCACAGGATTGATGCAGTCAGTGCCGCGCCCCTCTTTTTTGCCCTTAACAACCCCTAAAACCAATGACGCCTCCGCCACCCACTGCCCTTGCCCCTGCGCCCACGACGACGCCCGAGCTGGACATTACTTTGACCAAAACTAAAACTGAGGTCAAAAAGTCTGGCGGCGGCTGCGGCTGCAGCAGCAAAAACGATGCCCCCAGCGGCATGAGCGAAACGCTAAAAGCTCGGATTGAAAAACACCCCTGCTACAGCGAAGAAGCTCATCATCATTACGCCCGCATGCACGTTGCTGTGGCCCCTGCCTGTAACATCCAGTGCAACTACTGCAACCGCAAATATGACTGCGCTAACGAAAGCCGCCCCGGTGTCGTTAGCGAACTGTTGACCCCTGAAGAAGCCGCCCACAAGGTTCTTGTGGTGGCAGGCAAGATTCCCCAAATGACGGTTCTGGGCATTGCTGGCCCTGGCGACCCCCTAGCCAACCCTGAGAAAACCTTCCGCACCTTTGAGTTGATTGCCGATAAAGCCCCCGACATCAAACTCTGCCTTTCAACTAACGGCCTGATGCTGCCCGACTATGTCGATCGGATCAAAGCCCTCAACGTCGATCACGTCACCATCACTATTAATATGGTGGACCCATCAGTTGGAGAAAAAATCTATCCCTGGGTCCACTACCGCCGTCGGCGTTATCGCGGCATTGATGGGGTAAAAATCTTGCATGAGCGGCAGATGGAAGGCTTGCAAGCCCTTCAAGAAGCTGATGTGCTCTGCAAAGTTAACTCAGTGCTGATTCCCGGTGTCAATGATGAGCACCTGCCGGAGGTGAATAAAGCAATCCGCGATCGCGGTGCGTTCCTCCACAACATCATGCCCCTGATTTCAGCCCCCGAGCACGGTACCTACTTTGGCTTAAACGGTCAGCGTGGCCCCAAGCCTAAAGAACTCAAGTCGGTTCAAGACAAGTGCTCCGGCAACATGAAAATGATGCGCCACTGTCGCCAGTGCCGGGCCGACGCCGTCGGTCTACTCGGCGAAGACCGCAGCCAGGAATTCACCAAAGAGAAGTTCATGGAAATGGCACCAGACTACAGTCTGGAAACTCGACAGGCTGTTCATGCTGGCATTGCAGAAGCCAAAGCTGCCGTTGCCGAGAAGAAACAAGCGGCCCATCGTACAGCTCCCGTAACGGCTTCGCCCAAAGTTCTGGTTGCCGTCGCCACCAAAGGGGGTGGTCTGGTTAATCAGCACTTCGGCCACGCCAAGGAGTTCATGATTTACGAAGTGGACGCGACCGATGCCAAGTTCATTGGTCACCGCAAAGTCGCTGACTACTGCCAAGGGGGTTACGGCGAAGAAGCAGCCTTGACGGGCATCATCAGCACCGTTTCTGACTGCAAAGCCGTACTGGCCTCCAAAGTTGGCCCCTGCCCGCAGAAAGAACTGCAAAAAGCTGGACTCGTCGTGGTCGAAGCCTATGACGTGATCGAGTCCGTAGCGCGGCAGTTTTATGACGAGCACGTTTTAGAAAAGGCGTAGCGCAGGGGGGCAAAGGCAGCATGAGCAACCTAAAGCCTACTGCCCTTGCCCCTCCGCTCCCTTTCTCCTCCCCTATCCCTCCACTCCCTACCAGCGAGGACCCAAGCCATGACTTACACCATCACTAACAACTGCATTAGCTGCCAGCGCTGCCTTTCGAGTTGCCCCACCAGCGCCATCCAGACTGATGGATCAAGCTTTTGGATTGATGTGAATCGTTGCAACCAGTGTGAGGGTTCCTACGGGGTGTCCCAATGCTGGGCAGTGTGTCCCACCAACGACGGCTGTGTGCCCCTGACAGCTGGGATGACGGCGGTCAGCATGACCCCTGTATCCAAGGTTCCAACCGACTACTGGAACACTTGGTTTGCCAGATACACCCGCATGGTAGCCCGCCTTAAAACGTCACAGCCATCGGGCTACTGGCAACAGTGGTTTGATACCTACTCTCAAACCTTACAGAACTTACAAACCGAATACGCCAACGGCAGCAATATACCGCTGACCCCATAATCCCCCCTTTGCTCCCCCCGCTTCTTTATCTCCCCTGCTCCCTCTCTCCCCCTGCTCCCCCTCCCCCTTGCCCTTTACCCACAACGGAGACGACGTAATGGTCATTTATTTGGACAACAACGCGACTACAAAGGTTGACCCCGATGTTCTAACGGCGATGCTGCCCTATTTGAGCGACCTTTACGGCAATCCGTCGTCAATGCACAGCTTTGGAGGGCAGGTCGGTGCCGCTGTCCAAGACGCCAGGGCTCAGATTGCTGAACTCTTAGGTGCTGAGGACACCGAAATCATCCTCAATAGCTGCGGCAGTGAAGGTAATAACACCGCTATCCATGCTGCCCTAGCCGCCCAACCTGCGAAACGTCACATCGTCACCACCGCAGTAGAACACCCCGCCATTCTGAATGTGTGCAAGCACTTGGAAAAGAAGGGGTACACCGTCACTTACCTGTCGGTCGACAGCCGTGGTCAGCTTGACCTGATGGAGTTGGAAGCGGCCATGACTGGGGGCACAGCTCTGGTAACGACGATGTATGCCAATAACGAAACTGGGGTAATTTTCCCGGTGGAACAAATTGGTGCGATCGCGAAGGAATACGAAGCCACCTTCCACGTAGACGCGGTGCAGGCAGTCGGTAAAGTGCCGATTAATTTAGCCACCAGCACCATCGACCTACTCACCCTCTCCGGCCACAAGCTCCATGGGCCCAAAGGCGTCGGTGCCCTCTATGTGCGGCGCGGCTTCCGCTTCCGGCCCTTCTTGCTAGGTGGGCATCAAGAGCGCGGGCGGCGAGCCGGTACCCACAACGTTGCCGGTATTGTGGCCTTGGGTAAAGCCGCAGAGCAGGCCCGCCAGCACCTGCAAAATGTTGCGCAGGAACGGCGCCTGCGGGACTTGCTAGAGACCCAGCTACTCGAGTTGATTCCGAACTGTGTGGTGAATGGCGGAGGCACCACCCGTCTGCCCAACACCACTAACATCGGCTTCAAATACATCGAAGGAGAAGCCATCTTGTTCATGCTCAACCAGCATGGCATCTGCGCCTCCTCTGGCTCTGCCTGCACCTCTGGTTCCCTCGATCCCTCCCATGTGTTGACGGCGATGGGCCTGCCTTACACCATTCTGCACGGTTCAATTCGCTTTAGCTTGTCCCGGTTCACCACCGAGGCAGAAATCCAGCAAGTGCTGACCGTGATGCCCGGCATCGTCGAAAAACTGCGGGCGATTTCACCCTTCACAGATGACCAATCCGATTGGTTGCAGGGTCGCGATTTAGCCCATAGTGCGTAGGCATCGCGATTAGGAACCACACACGTCTTTCCTCTCCTCCCGTTCCCTTGTCCACCCCTCACCCATTCACCCCCGAAAAAGCCATGTGGGACTATTCAGAAAAAGTACTCGACCTGTTCTATAACCCCGTCAACCAGGGGGCGATCGCAGACCCAAATCAACCCGACGTGGCTGTGGTCTATGGCGAAGTGGGCAGCATTGCCTGCGGTGATGCTCTTAGATTGCACCTGAAGATTCAAGAGTCCACCGATACGATCTTGGATTCCCAGTTTCAAACCTTTGGCTGTACGAGTGCGATCGCCTCCTCCTCTGCCCTCACCGAAATCATTAAGGGCAAAACCTTAGATCAAGCGCTCAACATCTCCAACCAAGACATTGCCGAATACCTTGGTGGTTTGCCCGAAGCCAAAATGCACTGCTCGGTGATGGGGCAAGAAGCGCTAGAAGCGGCAATCTTCAAATATCGTGGCATCGAAGTTGAGCAGCATGATGACGACGAAGGCACTCTAATTTGTCAATGCTTCGGCATTACCGAACCCAAGATTCGTCGGGTGATCATCGAAAACAGCCTGAGCACTGTAGAGCAAGTCACCAACTACGTCAAAGCAGGCGGTGGCTGTGGCTCCTGTCTGGCAGGTATTGAAGACATCCTGATCGAAGTCCAGCAGGAAAAAGAGGCTGTCCCTGGGCGGGTTGCAGCGGAGATTGCGGTGGCTCAAGCCCAAGCAGCAGAAGATGCCCCACCCCGGCTCACAACCCTGCAAAAAATCAACCTGATTCAAAAGGTGCTGGATACCGAAATTCGCCCCATCCTGGTTGCCGATGGCGGTGATGTAGAGCTGTTTGACATTGACGGCGATCGCGTCCAGGTCTCTCTCAAAGGCGCTTGCGGCGGTTGCTCTAGCAGCACCAGCACCGTCAAATACGCCATTGAAGCCAAGTTACGAGAGTTTGTTTTACCGACCCTCACTGTTGAGGAGGTCGCCGGGTAACCGAGTAGATGGGTGACCGAAAGCTCATTTGCTCCTCCACCCTCCCACTCCTCTACCCTACTCCTCTCCTACTCCTGACAAAATGAACATCCCAAACTGGTTTATTCATTTCGGGCGATCGCCCCCGGCCTGACCCCGAAGTTTCAACGCTTCCCAGCTAAAGAATTCAGCACTTGAGCCTAACTTCTGACTCCTGACTTCTGAATTCTGACTCCTGATTACGCTCACCTCCCAATCAACCTTCACTTACACGGAGAAAATCCACCATGCGTCAGATTGCATTTTATGGAAAAGGCGGTATTGGTAAGTCCACCACTTCCCAAAACACCATCGCAGGGATGGCCGATACTCAGCGGATCATGATCGTAGGCTGCGACCCCAAAGCAGACTCCACCCGTTTGATGCTCCACAGCAAAGCCCAAACCACCATTCTTCACCTCGCGGCTGAGCGCGGTGCGGTAGAAGATCTAGAACTCGAAGAAGTGCTGCTGACAGGCTACAAAAACGTCAAGTGCGTTGAGTCCGGTGGTCCAGAGCCCGGTGTGGGCTGTGCTGGTCGGGGCATCATCACCGCCATCAACTTCCTCGAAGAAGAAGGCGCTTACGAAGATCTCGATTTCGTTTCCTACGACGTACTGGGCGACGTGGTTTGCGGCGGTTTCGCCATGCCCATTCGGGAAGGTAAAGCCCAAGAAATCTACATCGTTACCTCCGGTGAAATGATGGCGATGTATGCAGCCAACAACATCGCTCGAGGCATTCTGAAGTATGCCCACTCCGGTGGTGTGCGTCTGGGTGGCCTAATCTGCAACAGCCGTAACGTTGACCGGGAAGTCGAATTGATCGAAACCCTAGCCGAGCGTCTCGGCACCCAGATGATTCACTTCGTCCCCCGCGACAACATTGTGCAGCACGCTGAACTGCGCCGCATGACTGTAATTGAGTACGCACCCGACAGCAACCAGGCTAACGAATACCGCACGCTGGCTCGCAAGATCGAGGAGAACAAGAACCTCGTTATCCCCACCCCAATCACCATGGATGAACTAGAGGAACTCCTGGTTGAGTTCGGTCTACTCGGTGGTGACGAAGAGTACCAGAAGGCGCTCGAGGCAGACAAGAAGGCAACAGCTGCTGTCTAGCCCCTGATCATCTGACCGCATCGCCTGAACTGGGCCGGCACGAGCCAAATCACTTGCGAGCCAGCATTCAGGGCTTCCCCCGCACCCAGTCAGGCATTGTTTCTCCCCCGACCATTACTCCCTACATCAAACAGAGAGGGCACCATGACCACCGTAGAAGACAAAAAAGCGCTCGTCCAGGAGGTACTGGACGCCTATCCCGATAAAGCCAAAAAGAGCCGCTCCAAGCACATCAATGTCACAGAAGAAGGCGCTTCCGATTGTGGCGTTAAGTCCAACAAAAAATCCGTTCCCGGCGTCATGACCACCCGTGGCTGCGCCTATGCAGGAGCCAAAGGGGTGGTCTGGGGCCCCGTCAAGGACATGATTCACATCAGCCACGGCCCGGTCGGTTGCGGCTACTACTCCTGGTCCGGTCGCCGCAACTACTATGTCGGCACCACCGGAGTAGATACCTTCGGCACCATGCAGTTCACCTCTGACTTCCAAGAACGCGACATCGTCTTCGGCGGTGATAAAAAACTCGACAAGCTCATCGACGAACTCGAAGTCCTCTTCCCCCTCAGTAAAGGCACCACGATTGAATCCGAATGCCCGGTAGGTCTAATCGGTGATGACATCGAAGCTGTTGCCAAGAAGCAAGCCAAAAAGACAGGCAAGCCGGTTGTTCCCGTCCGTTGCGAAGGGTTCCGGGGTGTTTCCCAATCCCTAGGTCACCACATTGCTAATGACACTGTTCGTGACTGGGTGCTGCCCAAGGCCGACGAGTACCGTCAACTGCCCGAAGGCTTTGAGCCTAGCCCCTACGATGTCAACATCATTGGTGACTACAACATTGGTGGTGACGCCTGGCCCAGCCGTCGGTTGCTTGAAGACATGGGTCTACGGGTAATCTGCCAGTTTTCTGGGGATGGCACCTTCAACGAAGTCGTGATGACGCCTTTGGCGAAGATGAATCTGATCCACTGCTACCGCTCTATGAACTATATCTGCCGCTTCATGGAAGAGAAGTATCAGATTCCCTGGTTAGAGTACAACTTCTTTGGCCCCTCCCAGATTGCCAAGTCTTTACGCAAGATTGCGGCTCAGTTTGATGAAACCATCCAGGCCAAAGCTGAAAAAGTGATCGCTGACAACCAAGCGCGGATGGATGCCATCATCGCCAAGTATCGTTCCCGCTTAGAAGGCAAGACCGTGATGATGATGGTTGGCGGACTGCGTCCCCGCCACGTTATCCCCGCCTTCGAAGACTTGGGCATGAACGTGATTGGGACTGGCTATGAATTCGGCCATGGTGACGACTACAAGCGCACCGCCGACTACGTCAAAGAAGGCACCGTGATCTACGACGACGTCAGTGGTTATGAATTCGAAGAGTTGGCCAAGCAACTCAACCCTGACCTGATCGCGGCTGGCATCAAAGAGAAGTACGTCTTCCAGAAAATGGCCCTGCCCTTCCGTCAGATGCACTCCTGGGATTATTCCGGTCCTTACCACGGCTACGAAGGCTTCGAAGTCTTCGCCCGTGATATGGACTTAGCCATCAACAATCCCACCTGGAGCTTGATCAACGCCCCGTGGCAAGCCGCGTAGGTAGCTCAGGAGCAGGGGGAGCTAGGGAGCAGGGGAAGTTAGAGAAAAGTCATTCCTCATCTTCCCGGTTCCTAATATCTTACCCCTGCCCCCTCCGCTCCCTTGCTCCCTCTGCCATCCTCGCCCATCCTTCTCCCCCTCGCCTATCCCAAGGAGATCATCATGACTGAGAACACCAATCCCCAAGTGCCGGAGAACACGCCAGAGCCCGGCAAAATTCAAGACCACTTTGATCTGTTCCAAACGGATACTTACCAAGACTTATTTGAGTACAAGCGCCAGTTTGAAGGAGCCCACAGCCGCGAGTCGGTGGCTGAAGTTGCAGAATGGACAAAGTCTTGGGACTACCGAGAAAAGAATTTTGAGCGTACAGCGCTAACTGTCAACCCAGCCAAAGCTTGTCAGCCGCTAGGCTCACTGTTCGTTGCAGCTGGTTTTGAAGGTACTCTACCCTACAGCCACGGTTCCCAAGGCTGTGTGGCTTACTTCCGCACCCACTTAACCCGCAACTATAAAGAGCCCTTCCAAGCTGTTTCCTCTTCCATGACGGAAGATGCGGCTGTATTCGGTGGCCTCAATAACCTCAAGCAGGGTCTGAATAATGCCTACACCCTCTACAATCCCAAGATGATTGCGCTGTGCACCACCTGCATGGCTGAGGTCATTGGGGATGACATCGGGGCCTTTATTCAAACGGCTAAAAACGAGGACTTAATTCCTCAAGATCTGCCCGTGCCCTCGGCGCACACCCCCAGCTTTGTCGGTTCCCATATCACTGGCTATGACAATATGCTTAGGAGCATATTGACGACGTTGACCGAAGGCAAAAAGGCTGAAACCACCAACGGCAAGTTCAACTTCAACTTGGGCTTTGACCCCTACGTCGGCAATACCCGTGAGTTGAAGCGGATTCTGGGCCTGTTTGGTATTGACTACACGATCTTGTCCGACAACTCCGATGCGTTTGATTCCCCCAACACGGGTGAATTCAAGATGTATAACGGACTCACCACCCTAGAAGATGCGGGTGATTCGATCAACGGTGAAGGGACCTTCTTCTTCCAGAAGTACACCACACCCAAAACTCAAGAGTACATCGCCAAAGAATGGGAACAGAAGACCTACAACTTCCGACCCTTTGGCATCAAAGGCACCGATGAGTTCTTGATGGCCCTCTCCGCTATCACAGGCAAGCCAATTCCCCTAGAACTCCAGCAAGAGCGAGGCCGCGCCGTAGACGCGATGACCGACTCTCAAGCTTGGATTCACGGTAAGCGCGTTGCCCTCTATGGCGACCCCGACCATGTGTTTGGCATTACCCAGTTCTTGCTAGAAATGGGTGCTGAGCCTGTACACATCGTGGTCACCAACTCCAACCCCGATTTTGAAGCCGAACTCCGTGAGGTGCTCACCAACAGCCCCTACGGACAAGATGCCACGATCTGGGGCAAGAAGGATTTGTGGCATCTACGCTCCCTCATGTTCACCGAGCCCGTTGATCTCCTGATCGGCAACTCCTACGGCAAGTACCTCTGGCGTGATACCCACACACCCCTAGTGCGCATTGGCTATCCCATCTTCGATCGCCATCACATGCACCGCTATGCCACCCTTGGCTACCAAGGCGCGATCAACCAGTTCAACTGGATCATCAACACCATCCTGGATGAGCTCGATCGTCAGACCATCGTACCCGCGAAGACCGATATCTCCTTTGACTTGATCCGCTAAAAGTCAGCGAGTAGGGGATGCAGGGGAAGTAGGGGAGGGCAAGGGAAGCAAAAGAAAAAGAAGTAAATGAGCGGTTGGTTAAACACCTTAGCCAATACCCACTCCTTCTCTTCTCCCTTGCTTCCCCAGATCCTCCCACTCCCCCATCTTCCCCACTCCTCTAACTCCCCTCGCTCCCTCTCTTCCTAACCGCTATGAAACTCAGCGAAGAAATCGAAATCGACTCTCCCCCCGCGTTTGAAATGGGAAGCCGCGTCCGGGTTCGTAAGGTGATTCGCAATGACGGCACCTTTCCCGGTAAAGACATCGGTTTCCACCTGGCTAAAAAAGGTGACGTCGGCTATATCGTCGGCATTGGCACCTATCTGCAGCGGGCCTACATCTATTCAGTTCATTTTCTAGAAACAAACTACGTTGTGGGTTGCCTCAAAAAAGAACTCGATTTGGCAGAAGATCGTCAGCCCCTAATTGAGCAAGAAGACTGGTAGCGATCGCCTCTTGAGACGGCTCTTCGAGCATCGCCCCCTTAACCCAACTCCTCCCACTATTTCCTCATATTTTGAACGTAATGCCATGAGCTTCCTCCACCTTCCTAACCCCCAGTCGCCTCCGACGCTCACCATTGCGCCACTCGCGCCCCTGCGACAGTGGATTAATACTATCGAAGTTCGCAATATCCACGTGGCCCAATGGATTTGTCGCCTCATCCCCAATACCTGCTCCGCTGGCTACGACCTGCGCCTACTGGGTCGCACCTGGCTGCATATCCCCGCCCTATGTAAATTAACCCCCTTCCAAGACGAACTCTTCGACCTCCGCTTCCGCGCCGCCGACTTCCTTTACGAACACACCCATCCCACCGCCTAGTTCCTCTCCCCATCCCCCCTCTCACCCCATCCCCGCACCCCTCACCCCCCTCATCGCCATGAAAATGACGGCAGGCAAAATCAACGAGCTCCTGACCCAACCGGGCTGCGAGCACAACCATAAAAAAGAAGGCAAAGGCAAAAACAAAGCCTGTCAACAACAGGCTCAGCCCGGTGCCGCCCAAGGGGGATGTGCCTTTGACGGAGCCAGCATCGCTCTGGTGCCGATCACCGATGTCGCCCATCTCGTCCACGGCCCAATTGCCTGTGCCGGCAACTCCTGGGGTAGCCGAGGCAGCCTCTCCTCAGGGCCGATGA
Organism: Cyanobacteria bacterium P01_A01_bin.123; assembly: GCA_039815185.1. Taxonomy (GTDB): domain Bacteria; phylum Cyanobacteriota; class Cyanobacteriia; order Phormidesmidales; family Phormidesmidaceae; genus JBCBZT01. The sequence goes on from JBCBZT010000028.1 coordinate 96,326, forward strand.
TTTACAAAATGGGCTTCACCACTGACCTGAGCGAAAACGACATCATTTTTGGTGGGGAAAAGAAACTCTACAAAGCGATCCATGAGGTTAAAGAACGCTACAGCCCTGCCGCCATCTTTGTCTACCTCACCTGTGTGACCGCACTCATTGGAGATGACTTGGATGCCGTTTGTCGAAAAGCCAGCGAAAAGTTCGACATTCCCGTCGTACCTGTCAGTTCCCCTGGCTTTGTCGGCAGCAAAAACCTAGGTAACCGCATCGGTGGCGAAGCACTGCTGGAATATGTGGTTGGCACTCAGGAACCTGACTACACCACCCCCTACGACATCAACCTAATCGGCGAATACAACATCGCTGGAGAACTCTGGGGCGTGCTGCCGATACTAGAGAAAGCGGGAATTCGCGTATTGTCGAAGATCACAGGCGATGCCCGCTACCGGGAAGTTGCCTATGCCCATCGAGCCAAACTCAACGTGATGATCTGTTCCAAAGCGTTGGTCAATATGGCTCACAAGATGCAGGAACGCTACGGTATTCCCTACATCGAAGCCTCGATTTATGGCGTTGAAGATATGAATAACCTGTTGCGAAACATCGCAGCAAAGCTGGGGGATGCCGATCTTAAGGCTCGTGTTGAAACGCTGATCCAATCCGAAGTCGCACAGCTTAATGAGGCCCTGCTTCCTTACCGTCAGCGCCTCCAAGGTAAGCGAGTTGTGCTCTACACCGGGGGCGTCAAGAGCTGGTCAATCATCTCGGCGGCCAACGATTTAGGCATAGAAGTGGCAGCCACCAGCACTAAAAAGAGCACTGAAGAAGACAAAGCCCGAATTAAAACCCTGCTGGGCAAAGACGGCATCATGCTGCAAAAAGGCAATGCCCAAGAACTGCTCAAAGTGATTGCAAAAACCAAAGCCGACATGCTGATCGCGGGTGGACGCAACCAATACACCGCCCTCAAGGCTAAAGTTCCCTTCCTTGACATCAACCAAGAACGCCACCATCCCTATGCGGGCTATATCGGCATGATCGAGATGGCCAAAGAATTGGATGAAGCGCTTCATAGTCCGATTTGGGAGCAGGTGCGGCGCGTAGCGCCGTGGGAGAGTGGGAGAGTAGGAGAGGAGAAGGCAGAAGGCAGAAGGCAGAAGGCAGAAATAATCAATCCAAAATCCGCAATCCAAAACCCCAAATCCCCCCATCCTCCTGCCCCCCCATCTGCTCCTCCCTCCTGCCCCCTCCCCTCCCCTGCTACAAAAGTGGTTTCCCGCAGAAAAGGCGTTGCGGTCAACCCGCTGAAGCAAAGCCAGCCCCTGGGTGCAGCCCTCGCCTATTTAGGTGTCAAAGGCATCATGCCGCTGTTCCATGGGTCCCAGGGTTGTACGGCGTTTGCCAAGGTGATGCTGGTGCGGCACTTTCGAGAGGCTATTCCGCTCTCGACAACGGCGATGACAGAAGTATCGACGATTCTCGGCGGTGAAGACAACGTTGAAACGGCGCTGTTGACGTTGTTAGAGAAGTCTCAGCCGGAGATCGTCGGCCTCTGCACCACTGGCCTAACGGAGACGCGGGGTGATGATATGCAGGGCATTCTGCGGACTATCCGCAAGCGCCGCCCAGAACTGGCTAACTTGCCGATTGCCTTTGCCTCGACGCCTGACTTTAAAGGTGCTTTGCAAGATGGCTATGCTGCCGCTGTAGAGGCGCTAGTCCGCGATATTCCCATCGGCAAAGAAGATGGTTCAAAGCTAGATGAGCTTTATGCCGATCCCTTCTATTCCCAGACGCTGCCAAGCATCCGTCAAGTGACCGTGTTGGCAGGCCCTTCCCTCGCACCTGGTGATGTGCAAGCCGTGAAGGACATCGTTGCGGCATTCAACCTCAAGCCAGTCGTATTGCCCGATCTGTCCACATCCTTAGACGGACATTTGTCCGATGGCTATAGCGCTGTCACCAGCGGCGGTACGACGCTGGCGGATGTGCAATCGCTGGGTCACTCAACCTTTACCCTGGCTTTGGGCAATACCATGGCCACCGCTGCTGAAACTCTCCAGAAACGTTTCGGTACGGAGTTTTCCGTCTTCAAGAGTTTGACGGGATTAGGGGAAGTCGATCAGTTTCTGCAAACGCTCTCGGAAATTAGCGGCCAGCCCGTGCCTGAAAAATTCCGGCATCAACGCCGACAGTTGCAGGATGCCATCCTCGACACCCACTTTTTCTTTGGCCGCAAACGCGTTGCCCTAGCCCTAGAACCCGACTTGCTCCACACCATTGCCTGGTGGCTCAATACCACTGGCGCTAAAGTCCACGCCGCCGTCACCACGACCAAATCCAAACTGCTCAAAGATCTACCCATCGACACCGTCACCATCGGTGATCTAGAAGACTTTGCAGAGCTGGCCCAAGGTGCCGATTTGCTGATCGCCAACTCCAACGCCAAAGCCCTCTCAAAAAGTTTGGATATTCCCCTCTATCGCCTCGGCTTTCCTGTATTTGATCGCCTCGGCAATGGTCGCCGCTGCACCGTCGGCTACGACGGCACGACCCAACTCCTATTCGATATCGGCAACCTGTTTATGGAGACCGATGAAGCCCATGCCCATGCTCAAGTTCATGCCTGGCGGGAAGGCGAGCTTGGCGGTCAGGCCTTAGAAGACGGGAGTCAGGTGTTATCACCCGTCTCAATTGCCTAAAAGAAGATAGACACCAACCGCCTGAATTCTTTCCTTTATGACAACTGACGGAAGGAGACCCCTAATGAAAGTCGCATTCACCACCCGAGACTCAGTCCACATCAATGCCCACTTTGGCTCAGCACCCCAAATTGATGTCTACGAAGCCAACACTGACGGCTATACCTTTCTAGAGAGCCGCACCTTCCAGGGCAACTTGAAGGAAGACGGCAATGAGGACAAGCTGGCCCCCAAGGTGAAAGCGCTGCAGGACTGCACTCTGGTCTATGTTTCGGCCATTGGTGGCAGTGCCGCTGGTCGGTTGATTCGCAACAACATTACCCCCGTTAAGGCCCAAGTGCCAGATGAAGACGCAATCCAAGATACGTTGGCGCAGCTGGTACAGATGCTTAACGGTAGCCCGCCCCCGTGGCTCCGTAAGGCGCTGTTAAAGAGCCAGCCCCAAGACAGCTTTGAAGACGAATTTGAAACCCTAGAGGAGGAAATAACCGTATGAGCCCCGTTGAAGCCCCTGCTGCTGTAGATGCAGCGTTAACCATTGACAATTCACCTTTTCTGAAAGCAATCATTCAGCAAATTCGCGCCAATGATGCCTATGGTACCTACCGCAATTGGGCCGATGAAATCTTACTGAAGCCCTATATCATTGCCAAGAAAAAACGCCGGGAAATCCCTGTAGAAGGCGATGTAGACCCGATCACGTTGGGTCGAATTTTGGGATTCTACCGCGCGATCGCAGCCCGGATCGAAGAAGAAACCGGCCAACTTTCCCAAGTTGTCGTCGATCTCAGTCACGAAGGTTTTGGCTGGGCCTTAATCTTCTCCGGTCGCCTCATCCTAGTGTCAAAGACCCTGCGAGATGCTCAGCGCTTCGGGTTTGATTCTCTAGAGAAACTCAATGCTGAAGGCGAAAAGCTCGTCCAAAAAGGCATTGATCTTGCCCGCAAATACCCCGAGGTCTGCGACGTTTAGGCATCCCCCAGTACAGACGCGATCTTAATCGCGTCTCTGGGCCATCCCCTTTCCATCTAACCCCCTATTGCCCATGCCCCAAACCACCACACCTACCGTCATTGACGACCTAAAAAAACAAATCAAAAAGCTCAATAGCAAGGCCGGTCAGATGAAGATGGATCTCCACGACATCGCCGAAGGCCTCCCCGCTGATCTAGAACAGCTCCCCGAAGCCGCTGAACGCACCTATCAAATCTACTGCCAACTTCGGGATCTTAAACAACAACTCAAAACCATGGAGGCCGCTCAATGACGACCTTAGTTCAGTTCAATCAGCTCAAAGATGCCGAAGAATATTTTGAGTTCTTCAACCTGCCCTATGATCCTCAGATCGTTAACGTCAATCGGCTGCATATTCTGAGGAAGTTCTCCCAGCTCGTACAAGCAGAGGATAAAACCCAAAGCGAAGCGCAACTGCTCAGCACCTATCGGCAAGCCCTACAGACCGCCTACGACTTGTTTTTGAGCTCTTCTGGGGTGGAACAAAAGCTGTTTAAGGTGTTCAAGGATAAGCCCAAAAATGTCGTACTGCTCTCAGATATTGCTCCGGAATAGGACATTTATCTGTACTGCATGACAGTCTTAACGAACAGCCCATCCCTATCACCCACTACCCGTTATGCTTCCCCCCTTAACCCCTACTGAAGTCGAACGCTACCGCCGCCAGATGATGCTGCCGGGCCTGGGCGAAACCGGACAGCGCCAGTTGAAAAATACTACGGCTTTAGTAACAGGGGTGGGTGGATTAGGCGGCACCGCTGCCCTTTATCTAGCAGTGGCAGGGGTCGGCAAGCTGATTCTGGTACGGGGTGGCAACCTACAGCGAGACGACCTAAATCGGCAGGTCTTGATGACCGATGACTGGGTCGGGAAACCTCGGGTCTTCAAAGCCCAGGAAACCCTGGCCAAGCTCAACCCTGACATCGAGATCGAGGCTGTCTGTGAATACGTCGATGTCGACAACATTGAGCCGTTAGTCCAGCAAGCCGACATTGCCCTCGACTGCGCCTTTGACTTCAAAGAGCGGGACTTGCTAAACACCGCTTGTGTGCGTTGGAGCAAGCCCATGGTGGAGGCTGCCATGAACAGCATGGAAGCCTATCTCACCACCATTGTGCCAGGGAAGACGCCCTGTCTGACCTGCCTCTTCCCTGAAAAACCGGAGTGGGATCGCTGGGGTTTCGGGGTACTGGGCGCTGTGTCGGGGACGCTAGCCTGCCTCGCTGCTTTAGAAGCGATCAAGCTAATTACAGGGTTAGGGGAACCCCTACAGGGACAGCTACTAACCATGGATTTAGCTCGCGCCGAATTTGCTAAACGTCGCTCTTACCACGACCCCAACTGTCCCGTATGTGGCCCAATTACCCGGAATCATTTGGCTGCAAATTTGGCTGTTGCAATCGTCCCTTGAGTCGGTTTTCCGAGCATTGCCTCCTAAGGCCTAGCCCTTTTGGGGCAGCTACGCCGACCATCGCTCCCCTTCTCTGCTGAGTTCTGCTCCGACCTATGCCCTGGACTGCTGCGATTTTCCTTAGCCTGACACTCGTCTCTTGGCGATTCACTCAAACCCACCGCAATGATGTTGGTCGATTTTTGGGAAACCTTTCTGCCGTGGCCTGCCTAATCGTGGGTTTAGCCACCTCTCCAATCCTGCTCAAAAGCCTCATTCTCATCGGGGTAGTGCTTAAACCCGCGATTTCTTACAACCCAAGCCTTGACTGAAATCTACCAGCTGTATCTCCCCTGTCTGTTCCCCCTATCCACTCACCCTCAAAGCTAAAAGGAGCCCCCCATGACTGTCACCCTTACCGAAGTTGCCGAACTCCGCCTGCGGACCTTTGTGCGCGGCACTCCTGATTACACCCCAACCCGAGGTGTTCGTCTTGCCGTTAAAGACGGGGGCTGTAATGGCTATGAATACGACATCAAGATTGCGAATGCCCCCAACCCCGATGATGAAGTCACCGAAGCAGGGAGCCTCAAAGTCTTTGTCGATCCTCAAAGTGCCCCCCTGCTAGATGGCATTGTTGTGGACTACATCGACAGTCTGTTAGAAAGCGGCTTCAAATTCACCAACCCCAACGCCACCGACACCTGCGGCTGCGGCAAGTCATTCCAGGCAGGAGACTGCACGCCGGAAGCAGTGCCTTGTTCGTAGTCAGGCGTTTACACATCAAAGGAGAAAAACCATGACCACCTACCAAGTTCGCCTAATCAACAAGAAGCGTAAGATTGACGTCACCATTCCCGTTGAAGATGACATGTACATCATTGATGCGGCAGAAGAACAAGACATTGAGCTGCCCTTTTCCTGCCGCTCTGGTGCCTGTTCTAGCTGTGTTGGCAAGATGGTAGAAGGAGAAGTTGATCAAGAAGATCAGTCTTTTCTAGATGACGATCAAATCGCCAAAGGGTTTGCATTATTGTGTGTTGCCTATCCCCGGTCAGACTGCACGATTAAGACCCACATGGAAGCGTACTTAGTTTAATCAGCATCTAGAGAAGTAGGGATTGTTTATGTTTACGAGCTTTACGGTATCTGGATCTTCACTCAAGCTACTCAAGGTTGGTGAACGCGGTGTCATTGCCAGGGTTAAAGGCGTTAACTCATCGGTTGCCCAAACACTAGCAAGTATGGGACTGGCTCCGGGTACCTCCATTACCTTAGAGCAGCGATTTCCCCGCTTTGTTGTGCGTACCCATAAAGGCCCATTGGCGTTAACCCAATCGATGATTCAGTCCATTTATGTGCGCACCTGAGTATCAGCTGTAACGAGTACCTAACCGTGGTGATTTTTATATTGAGAGGGATTCACCACAAACGATGTAACCAGTGTTTGACCTTTGATAGGTCAGTCTTGAACTCCCCCAGTTTCTAAAAATCTTGCAATTACAGGAGTCAGAAAAATGGCGAAGATTGGAATTTTCTACGGTAGCACATCGGGTGTTACAGAAGAAATTGCAGAGAAAATCCGCGAAGAAATTGGAGAAGATGCCTGTGATTTGTACAGCATGGAGGAAGACTTTGATGATGTTGATGATTTATTGAAATATGACTATTTGCTCCTTGGTTGCTCAACTTGGGGAGCGGGGGAAGTCCAGAACGATTGGCGTGAACCGCTGTTTGATATGGAAGTCGACAAACCAGATTTCTCTGGGAAAACGATTGCGCTTTTTGGGCCAGGAGATTGCCAAGGTCATAGCAAGCATTTTGTTGGTGCATTAGGTATTCTGTATGACCAATTCAAGGCCCTGGGCGCAAAGATTGTGGGGGCTGTTTCAACGGAAGGCTATTCCTTTGAAAAGTCCACGGCAATTCGGGAGGGGCAATTTGTCGGGTTACCCCTTGATGAAGTGAACGAAAGTGATAAAACCGATCAACGCATTATCGATTGGTTAGAGTCACTCAAACCTGACTTTCCGGCATTTGCCTCTTAAACCGCGTCCAGCTCAGGATCTGGAGTTTCCCTACAGGCAAAGTCCAATTTTGGATCTGGCAAGGGCGAGTAGGCGGGGGCGGTTTGGAAAACCCGAAAGCCACGAAACACGTTTAAAAAGAGGTGACCGCCGTAGTAAAAATTGTAAAGATTTGGGTCGAGTGCAAAAAAAACCCCCCC